>CANHCR010000016.1 GCA_947459205.1 Caryophanales bacterium
GGAGTAACGGAAAACATAATCGATATCCTCCTTATTAACTGCATTTGCCGCTGCAGCCACCATCGCCGCAACCGCCTTTATTTTCAAGTTCGATATTGTTCGGTACGATAATCGTCTCAGAAACCGAAGAAGCAATGATTTTCGACACCTCAAATAGCAATTGATCGACCGCGCTCTCGGCGTTGCGAAACGTCTGTACGATCTCGAGTTGTTCCAATTCATCTTGAACGGCAACGGCTTCATCAAATGTTCGGTTGTAATCCGGGTGAAAATGACCGTACTTCTCGCAATCCATAAAGGCTTGCCGTTTGGACGCGAATTCAGAAAGCAAGCGGCGTGCATGGTCATCCTCATTCATTCGTTTTTTTGATTGCAAATAATGGCTAGTAAGTTCGCTATGTTTGATCATTTCGGCAAGTCCATTTACCGACGTAAGCAGTTCCGTCACATCCAATGTGCGGTTCAACGTATCATTCATTGTTCTCCCTCCCTCGCACAAATCTATCATATCACGAATGATGCAATAATGTAATAAAAAAGGCAGAAATGGACATGTGCAATGAAAAAACGGCACGATGAAAGGCGAACCTATCGCATCATCACACCGTTTGATATTATCAAAATCCAACTCTTTCAAGAACGTTACGGTCGCGAGATTCCGCTGAGCGCATGTCCTGCTGCAAGATCGCTTCGTTCTTCACGCGCCAGATCGGCCAATGTAAGAACACCGTGTAATTTGCCGTTTTTGGAGACGACTAGACGTCTCACTTGCTGTTCCGACATCATCTCAGCCGCTTTTTGCAACGATGCATCCGCCTCGATGTGTACGACTTTTTCGGTGCAAATCGTAGTGATGGGTAAGTGAAGCTCTTTCTGTTCGCTCATTGCCCGAATCACTAAATCACGATCGGTCACTACACCGATGATTTGTTCATTTTCCATTACCGGCAAAAATCCGATATCATGCTCTTTCATTAACTGAGCGGCGCGCAGTAACGACTCATCCTTTGCAATCGTTACATCATGCGAACTCATAATGTCCGCTACTTTATTCGGCATCTGCATATCCCTCCATAGTGGTCATCTAGGTACGAATGCAGTATGCCTCTTGTATCGTGAAATTATGCATGTTCACGCATGTAATCGAGCACCATGCCAATCAACAATCTGCCCGCAGTCGGCAAAGCATCTTCGTCAAAATCAAACTTACGATTGTGGTGATCATAATGACACTGTTTAGCCTCATTCCCCGCACCGACAAACATGAAGCATCCCGGCTTTTGCTCCAAATAAAAGGCAAAATCTTCGCCTGCCATAATCGGTTTCAACTTGCGTGTCCGAGGTTTGCCGAACAAATCGGCAGAGACGCGCAAGCAGCGAAGCGATTCATACTCGTCGTTCACGACGGAGCTGAAACCACCCTTGTAATCGACATGAGCCGTTGCACCATATAATGCGGCTGTTTGCTCCGCAATCTCTCGCACGCGACGTTCTGCAAGCGCTCGCACCGGTTCGATGAACGTCCGCACTGTTCCTTTAATTTTGCAGCGATCGGCAATAATATTGAAATTTTCACCTGCTTCGATGACACCAATCGTCACTACACATGATTCAATCGGATCAATATTTCGACTGACAATCGTTTGTAAATTTAATACCGTCTGAGCACCAACTAAAAGTGCGTCCACACTGTTATGCGGCTGCGCTGCATGGCCGCCGCGGCCGACAATATCGATTTCAAATTCCTCGGCAGTAGCCATAATCTCACCCGCTGCACAATGAACCTCGCCAGTCGGAAAAAGCGACCATAGGTGAATGCCGTAAATGACATCGACGTCGTCTAACACACCGGCATCGACTAACATTTTTGCGCCGCCCGGATATGTCTCTTCTGCATGCTGAAAAATAAATTTCACATTGCCGCGAAGTGCATGACGATGTTCAATGAAAACTTTGGCAACCCCGAGCAAATTAGCCGTATGACCGTCGTGTCCACACGCATGCATTGTGCCCTCTACTTGCGAGCGATATTCGACTGTTTTCTCGTCGGGTAAAGGCAAAGCATCGATGTCAGCGCGAAGTGCGACTGTAGGTCCCGGCGCACCACCCCGCAATAATCCGATGACCGCTCCAGGTCCATCTTTATAACGACCAACACCTTCTGTCACTTCGATAAATCCAAAAGAACGCAAAGTGTTTGCGATAAACGCAGCGGTCTTATGTTCTTGATGAGAAACTTCAGGTTGCTGATGAAGCATCCTGCGCCAGGTTACAATCTCCGGCATGATGCGGTCTAACATGGCAAACATAGCATCCATTGACTGTGCCCCCTCACTTGAAATCATATCAATATTTTAACAAAAACAAAGGCGAATGTCATCGCAAGCGTCAATTCACATCATTCAAATTTACTTGCACAGAATGTTAAAACATACTATCATTATGATAAGCGTTTACAACCATTTCAGTTCTTTTACAGGAGGCATTTTTCGTGATCATTAGCAGTCATGGTTTGGAAAACATTAAGGTTGAGTTAGAGCAGTTGGATGTAGCTGGCGAAGCGTGTGGATTCATTCGTTGGCAGTGGGAATATTATCGTGCAACTTATGATTTACAACTTGAGGATCCAGATAAAAAAGCGGACTACTTTCTACGCATCAACACGCGCGCCATCAAAGGAAAATTAGAGGATCCTGAAACTGAGTTGGCTGTCGAGGATGTGTACATCGGACGAGCAACATTCCCGCACGGTTTGGATTATCAATCACAAGTTCCTGAATCGATTTTGCACCAAGCAAAATTGAAGCTTGCGGATTTGAAAAAATCGTTGTCTTAAAATCTTGTTCGGATGTGAGAGCCAATGGAACTGACCAGGAAAATCAATTCTGATTTTTATTTGCGGCTTGCTGCATTCGCTTTAATCGGCTTCGGTTTCATCATGGTTGCCAGCGCGAGCACCAACTTCGCCGCATACTATTACAAAGATGCCTGGTACTTTACGACACGTCAAGCAGTCTGGGTCGTTGTCGGCATTGGTTGCATGTTTGCTGTTTCTAAATTGCGTCCGCATTTCATCGAGAAGCATACCGGCAAATTTTTTGGTTTAGTCATGCTGATGTTGCTCGGCGTATTAATATTCGGCGTTGAGCGCAACGGTGCAAAGAGTTGGTTAGGAGTCGGATCGTTTGGCATTCAGCCGACAGAATTCGCGAAAATTGCAATCATTCTCGGTCTTGCCAAACTGATTGCAAAACGCAAAGAGTTGTTTAGCGATATAAAAAAAGGGCTTGTTCCCTCTTTGATTATGATGCTAGTCGTTGTCGGACTCATCATGGCACAACCCGATTTCGGTTCGACAATGATCATTTGCGGTGCGGCGATTTCGATGTTGTTTGTCGGCGGTGTCCGTCTCAAACATTTGTTTATGCTTGGCGGTATAGCGGCAGTTCCACTGACGATTTACGGCTTATCTCTCATCGCCAACGGTAGTTACAAAATTGACCGTTATTCTGCTTTCATTAACCCTTGGGCAGATATGGAAGGCACTGGATTCCAACTCGTTCAATCGTTATTCGCATTCGGTCATGGCGGACTCACGGGAGTCGGTTACGGAGAAAGCATTCAAAAACTACCGATGTACTTGCCAATGGCTTACAACGATTTCATCTTCCCCATCATCGGCGAAGAATTCGGGTTCATAGGCGTGTTTCTGTTTTTCGCTTTGTTCTTAGGATTCCTCGGTCGCTCGTTAGTGATCTCGTTGAAATGCGACAATCTGTTTTGGATGTTAACTGGTGTTGGTATTGTTACGATGTTGAGCTTACAAGCAATCATCAATATCGGCGGCGTAACGGGCAGCATGCCAATGACCGGTGTAACGTTACCGTTCATCAGTTATGGCGGTTCCTCCCTGCTTGCAACCTTGATATGTGTCGGTTTACTGCTGAACATCTCGATTTATAACAAAAAGAATAATCAAAAAAACGTGTCCGCCTAGGACACGTTTTTTGTTTAGATTTATCAGAAATTACATAACACGTGGCAATTCTTTTTCTTCCTCTTTGTAGTCCACGCCCTCAACTTTCACAATCACTTGTTTTACTTTGAGACCTGTCATATATTCCACTTGCTCGATGACATTCAGTTGCAAATTCCGACAAACTTCTTGGATTTTCATCTTGTATTTAATCACAACGCTTAACTCAATGATCGTCTCTACTTGCCCGACTTCTACGCGCACACCACGTTGCTCGTTTTTGCCGTAAATCCACTTCGTGATGTCACTGAATCCACCCGTCATGCTCGCGATGCCAGGCGTCTCAAGTGCTGCTAGTCCAGCAATCGTTGCAACCACGTTATCGGAAATTTGAATTACGCCATCCGTATGTTCTTCCATCATATTGAATCACTCCTACTGTGAATTTAGATGCGTCATGTAAGCGTTTCATAGTTCTTCTAATGTCATTGTACGGTTTTTTATTTTATTTGGCAATATCAGATTTTGGCGAAAAAACGAGCGTCCTTGCGTTAAGAGCGCTCGTTGTTTTTTTCCATCGCTTCATAAAGTTCGTCCAAATTACGTTGCAGCTGGTTGACGATTTCTTTGCCTAGCAATTCACTGATCAGTCCCACTTTTACAGCAAATTCGACTTCTTTTGACAAACCGAACATCTGCGTGTCAAGAACCTCTTCATAAAGCGGGCATTTTCGCGTCGATAAATTGTCCATTTGCACTTCGATAAGCTTTTGGATTTTATCGGCATCTTCCTGCAAAATCGTAATTGTCTTTTGAATCAACATCAGCATAAAGTCCGAAGACGGCATCCTATTCCCTCCCCGATTGTATAAGGCCTATCTCCATATTAGTGCATCCAACCGTACATTACAAATATTCAGGATTCAGATGCAATAGTTCAGGATGGACGAACAAACCGTCCTTGCGAATTAAAACATCGTCGAAATATACTTCGCCGCCGCCATACTCAGGACGCTGAATTAATACCAAATCCCAGTGTACCGCGGAACGGTTGCCGTTATCTGCCTCTTCGTACGCCTGACCCGGTGTAAAATGCAAACTGCCAGCTATTTTTTCGTCAAACAATATATCCTTCATTGGGTGTAAAATATGCGGATTGAAGCCTAGGCTAAATTCACCGATAAAACGCGCACCTTCATCTGTGTCCAAAATTTCATTTAGTCGCTGACTGTTGTTCGCAGTCGCTTCCACAATTTTCCCGTCTTTAAATGTGAACGAAATGTTTTCGAAGGACGTGCCCATATAAACACTTGGACTGTTGTAGCAAATGGTTCCGTTCACGCTATCTCGTATCGGTGCAGTAAACACTTCACCGTCCGGGATGTTAAATTTGCCGTCGCATTTTACTGCAGGAATATCTTTGATAGAAAATGACAAGTCTGTTCCTGGGCTAGTGATACGCACACGATCGGTGCGATTCATCAACTGCAAAAGCGGCGTCATCGCTGTCGACATTTTCGCATAATCCAAATTGCAGACGTCGAAATAAAAGTTTTCAAACGCTTCCGTACTCTGTGAAGCGAGTTGTGCCATCGCTGCATTCGGGTAACGCAACACGCACCATTTGGTCTTCTTCACACGAAGTTCAAGGTGCACGGGTTTAACGTAGTACTCCATGTAGTCTTGCATGCGTTCGCGCGGCACATCAGACATTTCAGTGGCATTCGCACCGGCACGAATCGCAATGTAAGCATGCATATCTGCCATCCGTTTCGCATCGAATTCTGCTTGCTTCTGAATCTGCTCGCGGGACGCTTGAAACAATAATGTCCGTTGTACCGTCGAATCGGACAAATGAACGAACGCTTGCCCGCCCGCTGCATACACTTCCTCAATCAGACATTTGACGATTTCGTGTTCCTCGCCGAGCATGTCAATCAGCACGCGTTCTCCAGGTTGTACTGAGACCGAATAGCGCACCAAATTACGTGCCAAAACTTGCAAACGCGGATCTCGCATGACTATCCACTCCTATGAATGTAAATATTAGATTAGCGAATGAACACGGATAAACCTTGTTTTCTGAGCAATTTCACTGCCTTATCCATCTCTTGTTCGTTGCGATAAGAAAGCCGTAACACGCCAGGTACATCGGTTCTCGTCTCCATGATTTGAATGTTGCGAATGTTGATTTGATGCTCGCCGTGAAGTGTCGTAATTTGTCCGAGAATGCCCGGGTTGTCGGGAACATCAACATAAATTTCATAGGCCGAAAAAATCATGCCTTTTCGTTTTTCTGGAATTTGACTGCGAAACAGCCCAGAACGAGAAAATGCATCGACAATTGCCTCGCCATCATCCGTTTGCAACATGTTTTTGAAGGTACCGATTTCTCGACCCCAATCCTCTAACAAGCGCAGCAAAATGTCCTTGTTGTTGAGCAAAATATCGCGCCATATGAACGGTTCAGCAGAAGCGATTCGTGTTATGTCTCGAAAACCGCCGGCAGCAAGTGTTTTGTAGTAATCGTTACCTTCGTTATACCTCGAGATTTGATTAACTAGCGCAACCGCAATCATATGTGGCAAATGGCTAATTGCACCGACAATTTCGTCATGTGAGCGCGCGTCCATTTTCACCACATTCGCTTTCGTCATATGTAACAATCGCTCGAGCCGAGTGTAGCTTTCTAATGGTGTATCGCTAGACGGTGTCAGCACGTAAAATGCGTTTTCGAACAAATCGGAAGTCGACGCTTCCACGCCAGAACGTTCCGAACCCGCCATCGGATGACCGCCGATGAAATGAACAAAGCGATTGTCGTGGTCGAACGGTAACTGGTTGGCGATTTGCGCAGCGCACTCCATCACAGACTGTTTCGTACTTCCCACGTCGGTCACGATACAACCGCGCTTCAAAGGATGTTTGTATATTTCATTCAAATATTGATCCAAGTTACCGACCGGAACGCATAGAAAAATAAAGTCGGCGTCGCGAACCGCCTCACTGAATGAAGACGTCGCGACATCCACCACATTATAATCCAAATATTTTTCGAGCGAACTCGCTCGCGGCGAGTGGCCAACGACGGTTACACCTGGCTTGCCTTTGAAACAAAGAGCAAGTGAACCGCCGATTAAGCCGACGCCGAATATCGTGATTTTCACAGGAGCGCTATGTTCCACTATTGAGCGAGCACCTCACGCAGCGCTTGAATAAACGCCTCATTTTGTTGTTGCGATCCGACAGTAACGCGAATGTGCGTCGGGAAATCTAGTTTATGACCACCGCGCACGATAATCCCGCGGCGCAGCAATCCGTCGAATACAGGTTCTGCGGGACGCTTTACATCAACCATGACGAAGTTTCCGAATGCAGGAAAATAATCAAGTCCGAGCGCTTCGAACTCGCTGCACATGTAATCGATGCCTTTGCGGTTTTGTTCACGGCAGAAGGAGATGAATGCATCATCGAGCAGAGCCGCTTTCGCCGCCGCTTGCGCCAAACGACCCGTATTGAACGGTTCTCGCACTTGGTTGATCGAGCGGATGGTCGCCGCACGTCCGATGCCATAACCGATTCGCAACGCTGCCAGCCCGTATATTTTTGAAAATGTACGTAAAATGACGAGGTTCGGATATTGTTTCAACAGTTCGAGACTGTTCGGGAATTCAGGATGATCGATATACTCAACATAGGCCTCATCAAGCACAACCATCACAGACGCAGGCACTTGATCGAGAAACGATTGCACATCGCTATGAGTGACCATCGTGCCCGTCGGATTGTTCGGGTTGCAAATCCAAACGATGCGCGTGCGCTCATTCACACTTGTGAGCATCGCAGGCAAATCGTGCGTACCGTCACGCAGCGGCACTTCGATGCACGTCGCCCCTTCCACCTGCGCATTGTGCTTATACTGCGGGAAGGTGTGACTTGCCATCACCGTCTCGTCACCCGGGCGCAAGAAGGCGCGCGCAATCATCAAAATGACTTCGTCAGAGCCAGCACCAAAAATGAGTTGATCGCTATTCACGTCAAGTTTTTCGGCAAGCACCGCACTTAAGTCAACACTCGCACCATCTGGGTATAAACTCAGATTGCCCAAGTCGGCGAGCAACGCCACTTTCGCCTGTTCGGAAAAACCGAACGGATTCTCATTCGAAGCCAATTTGATGACTTCGGCCAAACCTAATTCTTTTTTGACTTCCTCAATCGGTTTCCCAGGTTGATACACTGGCAAATCGACAATATTCGCTTTCGGTTGCATAGGTGTCACCTCACACTTTTAATTCTCGCACAAATTTTTGGATTTGCAAGAGACCGTCTTGTTTATCCGCTTCGTTGCCTTCTAACAGCGGCAACACGGATTCAATTTGATGAACGATTGCACTGCCGACTACAACTGCATCGGATTTTGGTGCTAGTTGTAGCGCTTGCTCGCGTGTCGAGATCCCAAAACCGACGGCAATCGGCAGATTCGTCGCATCTCTCACCTCTTCGAGAAATTGATCGATACCGGAATAAAAATCAGCGCGCATGCCTGTTACGCCGAGCGAGGAAACGCAATAAACAAAGCCGGATGCGCCATCGACGATTTTGCTGATGCGGTCCTTTGAAGTCGGGGCAATGAGCGGAATCAAATGAATCTGATGCTTAGCCGCCAATGCAGCCACTTCAACCGCTTCCTCAACTGGCAAATCAGGGATGATGATACCGCTGATTTCGTGCTCGACGAGCATTTCGAAAAAGCGTTCCAAACCAAGTTGTAGCACCGGGTTAAAGTAGCCGAACAGTACAAACGGAATCGACACTCCCTCTTCACGTGCACGCTTAGCGACACGAATACAATCGATGATCGATACCTCGTGACGCAAAGCCCTTTGCGAGGCGCGCTGGATAACCGGACCGTCTGCAAGCGGATCGGAGTATGGTACGCCGAGTTCGACAATATCTGCCCCGGCAAGTTGTAGCTGTTTTAAGATCTCAACGGACGTTTCGATATCGGGATCGCCGACTGTGATGAACGGAATGAGCGCCGTTCCCTGCTGCGCACGAATGTTGGCAAACGTTTGGTCAATCGCGTTCACTACAATTTCCCTCCCAAATGTTTCATGATCGTCTCGACGTCTTTGTCACCGCGTCCAGAGACGTTGACAACGATGATTTGATCTTTGTCGAGCGTCGGCGCCAATTTTGCCACATCTGCAATCGCATGCGCCGTTTCTAGCGCAGGAATGATTCCTTCCGTGCGGCTGAGTAGTTGTAAGCCAGCCAATGCCTCTTCGTCTGTAATTGGCGTATACTCTGCTCTGCCGATGTCTTTCAAATACGCATGTTCAGGGCCAACACCAGGATAATCAAGTCCAGCCGAAATCGAATGCGCTGGCAACACTTGTCCGAATCGATCTTGCAGCAAGTAACTCATCGAGCCCTGAAACACACCGTGCGTTCCTTTGCTCATTGTCGCCGCATGTTCGTCCGTATCAACACCTTTACCTGCCGCCTCGACACCGCGCAGTTTGACCGTCTCATCTTGTACGAACGGGTAGAAAATACCGATCGCATTGCTGCCACCGCCAATACAAGCGACGACATAGTCTGGCAAGCGCCCCGTTTGCGCCAAAATCTGCGCGCGCGTTTCGTCTCCAATGACTCGTTGGAAATCACGCACCATCATTGGATACGGATGAGGACCTACCGCCGATCCAAGAATGTAAAACGTATCATCGACGTGACTCACCCAGTAACGGAGCGTCTCATTGCCGGCATCCTTCAGCGTGCGCGTGCCCGACGTGACGGGAATCACCTCTGCACCGAGCAAATTCATCCGAAAAACGTTCAGACGCTGACGTTTCGTATCTTCCTCGCCCATAAACACCTTGCATTCCAAACCGAGCAAAGCGGCGATGGTTGCAGTCGCTACACCATGTTGACCCGCGCCTGTTTCGGCAATCACTTTCTTTTTCCCCATCCGTTTGGCAAGCACCGCTTGACCGATGGTGTTATTAATTTTATGAGCGCCGGTATGGTTCAAATCTTCACGCTTAAGGTAGATTTGTGCGCCGCCAAGATGTTGAGTCAAACGTTCGGCATAGTACAAGCTCGTCGGACGCCCAGAATATTGACGTTGTAAGTATTTGATTTCCTCAATAAATTGCTCATCTTGCGAGTAGTGCAAATACGCTTGTTCCAACTCCAATAGCGCATTCATCAACGTCTCTGGCACGTATTTGCCGCCGAATTTTCCGAACTTGCCATTGATATCAGGTACCGTAATCATATGCTCTCACTCTTTCTACAAATGTTATGATTTTCAGTAAATCTTTCTCGCCAGCCGTTTCGACACCGCTTGAGACATCGACGCCGTACGGTTTGTGATGTTGTAAAAGTTGTGCTACGTTATCAGGTTGCAATCCACCAGCTACGTATAGCGGGATATCAACCGAAGCGCACCAAGCCTTGATATCATCAATCACTTCCCAGCGGAACGTTTTGCCAGAACCGCCGCCATACGTTGGATCATGTGTATCGATTAACATCAAATCGATCGAGCCGACATAAGGTTTTGCAGCATGTATGATATCGATGGATGAACTGCCGTCTTGTAATGAAAATGCCTTCATCACCGGAATGTTGAAAGTACGCCGGATGTTCGCGCACAACTCAGGTGTTTCATCGCCGTGTAATTGCGCAATATCGAGCGGTACTGCACTCAAAACCGCAAGCAATTCAGCTTCCGGCTGGTTACGAAAGACGCCGACGCACTTCGGTGGCGCTGTGAATTCTGAGCGAATCTCGGCGATTAACGATGCTGCAACTTCAGCAGTTACTTGCCGTTTGCTCGCAGCGAATACAAAGCCGAAGCAGTCAACTTCGACATCCTTAAGAGCATGAAACAACTGATTATTGCGAATGCCGCAAATCTTGATGTTCGTCATGGCAACGACCCCATCAATTGATATACGCCCGCTTCGACATCTGCATGGCGCATGAACGTCTCGCCAATCAGTAGCGCACGCGAGCCAACATCTTGCAAATACGCGACTTCCGCCGCCGTGGCAATCCCGCTTTCGCTGACGACCGGAATGGTTGCTGGAATATGAGCAAGCAGTTCTTCGGTTGTGCGAATGTCAGTGGCGAACGTGTGCAAGTTGCGGTTGTTGATCCCTAGCAAATGCAAATCAACTTCAAGCGCGCGCTCCAATTCTTCGCGGTTATGGACTTCGACCAGCACGTCCATCCCAAGATCGACAGCCAATTGGTGAAAATCGTGCATCTGCTTGGTCGAGAGCGCGGCCGCAATCAACAAAATTGCGTCGGCACCGATGATTCGCGCCTCCAAAATCTGACTTTCATCGACAATAAACTCTTTGCGCAATAGTGGCAAATTTACAGCCTCGCGAATCGCGCGCAAGTAGTCATTCGATCCTTGAAAATATTGCTCGTCCGTCAACACGCTAAGACAGTCAGCGCCAGCACGCTCATAGGCGAGCGCCAGTTGCACGGGTTCAAAATCAGCACGAATCACACCTTTTGACGGCGATGCTTTCTTCACTTCAGCAATCAAGCCAATCGATCGTTTCGGACGCTCTACTAACGCCTGCACGAAACCGCGACATCCTTGCATCGCCGATATTTCACGCTCCATCTGGGCGATGGAGGTGCGCTCAAGTAATTGCGCTACTTCATTTTTTTTCGTCGCTAAAATTCGTTCTAATATCATTCTGCAATTCTCCTAATCTCGATTCGTCGCGGCAATTAACTGTTCCAATTGATCTCTCGCTTTGCCGCTATCTATCACGTTTTGCGCAAGCGATACACCGCCCGCAATCGAATCGGCCAATCCGCTCAAATAGAAACAGGCAGCGCTATTCAAAACAACGATGTCGCGGTTTGCTCCTTTGACACCATTCAAGATTTGTACAATCAGTTGTGCATTATGGGCAGCGTCACCGCCGTCAATTTCAGTAATCAACGAGCGTTCAATACCTAGTGATTCAGGGGTAATGGTATACGTATCAATCGCGCCATCTTTCAACTCACTGACAACGGTCGGTGCGCTCACGCTGATTTCATCCAAACCATCCTCACTCGCCACGACGAGCGCTCGTTTGAGTCCAAGTTCCTTGAGTACACCGGCCATTAATGGCGTAAGTTTGCGGTCATATACGCCGACCAGTTGACGATCAGCACCAGCCGGGTTGGTGAGCGGTCCTAGCAGATTAAATACTGTGCGAATCCCGATTTCTTTGCGCGGAGTTGCGGCATGACGCATCGATCCGTGAAAGAGTGGCGCGAACATGAAACAGAGGCCTGTTTCACGCAAACAACGCGCAGCTTGTTCAGCCGTTATTTGAATGTTTACGCCGAGCGCTTCTAATACATCAGCACTGCCGCTCTTACTCGAAATCGCTCGATTGCCATGTTTCGCTATACGCACGCCGCCTGCTGCCGCAACAATCGCAGACGCCGTCGAAATATTGAACGTATGCCGTCCGTCACCGCCCGTACCGCACGTATCGAGTAAACCATCGTGCATCGTATCTACACGCAGCGCCTTTGCCCGCATCGTTTGCGCAAAACCAGTGATCTCTTCAATCGTCTCGCCTTTCATGCGCAATCCGGTAATCAGTGAAGCGATTTGCGCAGGCGTCGTCTCACCGTCCATCACCTGCGCCATCACAGATGAAGTCTCTGTTCTAGTAAGTGACTGTCCAAGCACTACTTTTGCAATCGCTTGTTGAATCGTGAACGCTTGCTCGTTACTCATCGTTCAGCCCTCCTTAAACAATCGTTCGGCCATGCGAATCGCGACCAGTGAGGCCTTCGCTTTGTTGACCGTTTCCATGTACTCATTCTCAGGCACCGAGTCAGCGACAATGCCAGCGCCCGCTTGTATATATGCCTTGCCATGTTTAAAAATAATCGTGCGTATCGTGATGCAAGTATCGAGGTTGCCAGAGAAACCTAGATAGCCAATCGCCCCTGCATACGCACCGCGCGCATTCGGTTCGAGTTCAGCAATGATCTCCATCGCTCGCAGTTTCGGAGCTCCCGACACCGTTCCCGCTGGCATGCAAGAGATGAACGCGTCATAAAAATCGCGATCTTCACGCATCTCTCCGACCACATTGGAAACGATATGCATTACATGTGAGTAGCGCTCAATTTCCATAAATGAGTCGCAGTGAACCGTGCCATACTTGCTGACGCGTCCGATATCGTTGCGGCCAAGATCAATGAGCATGCGATGTTCAGCCAATTCTTTTTCGTCAGCGAGCAAATCCTGCTCCAAAGCGAGATCTTCTTCCGCCGTCTTGCCGCGCGGTCGAGTGCCTGCAATCGGCCTCGTTTCCACCTTATCTCCTTCGACTCTGACGAGCAACTCCGGTGACGCGCCGACAATTGTTTCCTCCCCCATTTTTAGCACATACATATAAGGTGAAGGATTCATCGTGCGCAGTACGCGATACACTTGGAGCGGTGAAACGTCCGTATCGATTTCAAAACGTTGCGATAGAACGACTTGGAAAATGTCGCCGGCACGGATGTATTCCTTGGCGTCGAGCACATTTTGCAAAAACCGCTCTTTCGTCATATTCGAGCGAAAATCTAAGTTGGCGTGGACATCGTCGGCCGAAATAATCGGCGCCAGCGGCACGCTGAGCGGACTCGTAATTACTTCCAGCAATGCCTCTATTTTATCACATGTTTCCTGGTAAGCGAGAGGCAAACGCTCACTTTCTTGTGGCACATGCAAATTGGCGATAATTTTGATGCGCTGCTTTAGGTGGTCAAAAACAATCACTTGATCGCAGAACATAAACTGAAAATCGTTCATTTGCAAATCGTCGATTGCATGCTCTGGCAAACGCTCGTAGTATTGCAACAAGTCGTAACCGAAAAAGCCGACTGCACCACCTGTAAAACGCGGTAATTCATCAATTTGCGGACTGCGATAGTGCGCCAACAACGGTTTCAGGGCTTGCAGTGGCTTCCCGTCAAGCGTACGTACGGTGCCTCCCTCATTGACCTCAATCACACCGCGTTTACAGCGAATCGTCAAAAACGGATTGGTACCGATAAACGAGTAGCGCGCCCATTTCGAACCACCTTCTACACTTTCCAGTAAAAACGCATGTGACTCTCGATAAAAATGTTGAAACAAGCGAATCGGCGTTTCCGTATCAGCCAGTACTTCTCTGACGACCGGCACAAGATTGTAAGACTTCGCATATTCGGCAATTTGTTGTAGTTCCAAATGTTCCACCTCATTCGAGATAATAACGGGGCAAACGTACATAATAAAACCCCTACTTGCAATAAATCGTTGCAAAAGTAGAGGTGATCATACAATAGCAGCACACACTTGTGCCCGCAAATTGCAAATAGACATTCAACTGGTTTACGCCTCACGCGTCTAAACTGTTCTCATCTCTGCTCTACTGTGCTCTACTCTGCTAAACGAACTTGCTAAACTAGCTTACTTACTCTTAACTTTACTCGAAATCTTATTGCAGGTCAACCAAATCAGGGCGCAAGCGCACCGCTTCCCGCAAGTATACATGCTGAATTTCAGCCTGTGACTTCGTCGTGTTGACATGAATCATTAAGCGAATGCATTTCGGGAGGCTACCAGGTACGACCATTTCCTGCGAACACATTAATGGCACCAAGTCCCAGCCCTCTATGTAGCGAATCGCGCGCGCAGGAAAGGTGGCATCAAGATCTGTCGTCACTGTAATGAAGATGCTAGCAATTTCATCGGCTTTTAAACCGTTACGGTCACTTAACGCTTGGAGTAGTTCACTAGTCGCAAGCAAAATTTGTTCTTCTGAATTTTGTTCGACTGTCGTCGCCCCGCGAATACCACGCATCACTGTCACCATGCACGCACCTCCTCGACCATCAATTGATGAACCACTTCACGAACCGCATCGACTGCGATGTCACGTCTGATTTCAACCGTGCTGATCGAAGTCGGAATAATGAAGACCAGCGATCCGTCTTTGAATTTTTTATCATGCATCATCGCCGACATGATGGCTTCTATCGCAAAATGTTGAGGGATTCGTGTCGGTAGTGCTAATTTGGCAAATAAACGCTCGTATGTGTCGAGGATTTCGGTTCCATAACCTAGTTTCGCTGCTAATTTGGCCGCACCGACCATACCAATGGCAATTGCCTCGCCGTGCAGCAACTCTTCATATCCAGCAACCGCTTCAAGCGCATGACCGATTGTGTGTCCTAAGTTGAGGATTGCACGCAGGTCATTTTCGCGTTCATCGCGTGACACGACTTGTGCCTTCACCGCGCAACCGTTATATAGGGCGTAAGCAATCGCCTCTTCATCGAGTGCGAGCATGCGCTCAACGTTAGCTTCAGACCACGAAACGAACGATGCATCCCAAATGAAACCGTGCTTGATGACCTCAGATAGTCCTGCGCGAATTTCACGAATCGGCAAAGATTTTAACGTATCTGTATCGTAGAGAACGAGTTGCGGTTGATGAAAGGCTCCGATAATGTTTTTTGCCATAGAATGATTGACGCCAACTTTGCCGCCGACACTACTGTCATGCGCTAATATTGTGGTCGGCAATTGCACAAATCGAACGCCGCGCATGAAACTGGCAGCAACAAAACCCGCCAAATCACCGACAACCCCGCCGCCTAAAGCGAGTACCACACTGTTGCGATCCAAACCAGCTTGAAGCGCTTTGCCAATGAGTGCATCAAGCATCGACAAAGACTTCGATTTTTCGCCGGAAGACACAATGGCCGAGTGCACCTCATAACCACCGCTACGTAACCGTTCGCTGACAAACTCCAAATAAAGCGGTGCAACACTCGAATCCGTAATTACGAATAACTTATGTTTGACCGCTACACCGACATCCGCTAAATGCCGGCAAAGGTCATGCAGCAAGCCACTGCCGATACGTATCGGATAGGAGCGCTCGCCTAAATCAACAATCAGTTCTTTCATCATCAGTATTGCTCCACCTGTGCAAGGTACGTTTCGTAATTACGACGAATTTCTTCGATCGAATCGCCGCCAAACTTCTCGAGAAACGCTTTGGCAACTTCCCATGCGACGACATTTTCCATCACAACACTCGCAGCTGGCACCGCACAAGCATCGGAACGCTCCACTTGCGCCTCGAACGCTTCTTTCGTGTCGATATCAACACTGCGCAGCGGTTTGTAAAGGGTCGGAATCGGTTTCATCACACCACGAACGACAATCGGCTCGCCGGTCGTCATGCCGCCTTCAAATCCGCCCGCACGATTCGATCCGCGGTGGAATCCGCGCTCTTGAGTGTACAAAATCTCATCATGCACACGCGAACCGGATGTTTTGCCTGCATCGAAGCCAATCCCGATTTCACAACCTTTAAACGCTTGAATCGAGACAACTGCCTGGGCGATACGCGCATCCAATTTACGATCCCACTGGACGTGACTACCAAGTCCAACCGGCACGCCTTCAATAATGCACTCAACGATACCGCCGACTGTATCACCGTCTGCTTTCGTTTTATCAATCAAAGCGATCATTGCCGCTTCCGCATCTTGATCAACGACGCGCACCGACGATTCTTCCGTGCGCTGAATTAACTCATCGATTGGCAAATCGTGACGTATTGCTTCGACTTCGCCGATACGAATCACTTGACCTGCCACTTTGATGCCGAATTCAAGCAGCAATTCACGCGCCAAAGCACCGCAGGCTACGCGAATCGTCGTCTCACGTGCGCTTGAACGCTCCAAAATGTTACGCAAATCACGTTGATTGTATTTCAGTGCACCGTTTAGATCAGCATGACCTGGACGCGGACGATGCACGCGGCGACGCTCTTCATCCGTACCCTCAATTGGTTCAACGTTCATAATTTTCGTCCAATGTTTCCAGTCATTGTTGTGCACGACAAGCGCAATCGGTGCACCCGTTGTTTTGCCGTGACGCACACCACCGACAATTTCCGCACGGTCTTTCTCGATTTGCATACGACGACCGCGGCCATACCCTTTTTGTCTACGTTCCAATTGAAAATTGACACGCTCTGTCGAAATTTGCAAATTGCTTGGAAAACCTTCGACAATCGCCGTTAATTGTGGTCCATGGGACTCCCCAGCTGTTAAATATCGCACAAAATGTTCCCCCTTATTTCCATAACGCCTACATTATATTACAGCGGACAATACGAACGCAAAAACGCTGCATGTTTAAATCCAAGGCTGTACTGCACGCGTGTAGTTTACGATTTCCTCATCTTTGAAATAGAGTGCCATTTCTCGGGTGGCGCTTTCGACAGAATCCGCGCCATGAATCAAGTTAAAGCGCGTATGTGACGCGTGATCACCGCGAATGGTACCCGGTTCTGCTTCGAGTGAATTCGTCTTGCCAATTAATTTCCGTGCGAGTGCTACGATTTGATCACCCTCCCAAACCATCGCCATTACTGGTCCAGACGTAATGAATTTGACCAAGTCCGGGAAAAAAGGTTTGCCGACATGTTCAGCATAATGCTGTGCCGCCAATTCGTCATCAATCAGCATAAACTTCGCAGCCACCATCGAAAATCCTTTTTGCTCCAAGCGCTTAATGATTTCACCAATCAAACCGCGTTGCACTCCATCAGGTTTAATCATCAAAAACGTGCGTTCCATACAACAACACTCCTTCTGTAATTAGTCAACTACTTGTGTCTCAGTATGTGCGTTCTTCGATGAAAGTAGCAATTTTTCGCAAATCAGACTTTGCTTTGCAATCAGGTAACCGATCTAGCGCCTGCTTCGCATTTTCGATATAGCGATGTGCGATCGCTCGCGTCGCCTGTACAGCGTCATGCGCACGAATTTGTTTGACGAGCGATTCGACCAACGCCGGCTCCCCTGTATCACGGAACAATTCCAATTGTTCGGTAATGTAAGGACCAGACTCGGGTTCTTGCATCGCTAGCAAGTAAGGCAAGGTGATGTTGCCTTGACGTACATCACTGCCTGGCGGTTTGCCGATTTGCGCCTCTGTCCCTTCGATGTCAAGCAAATCATCAGTAATCTGAAACGCCATACCAGCGTGATAACCAAAATCATAGAGCGCACGCACATACTCTTCGCGAGCATTGACGGCAATCGCACCCAATTGACAACTAATAGCAAGTAGTAGTGCTGTTTTCCGTTTAATGCGCAATAGGTAATCTTTCAGTGACTGATTCAATTCGAAAAACAGTCTAATTTGCTCCATTTCACCCAAACACATTTGCACGATTGCATGCGACAAAATTTGATGAATGCGTGGATTCTCGAGATTTGTTACATCGATCAGCGCGCGCGAGAAAATGTAATCGCCAGTATACATCGCTACTTTGTTGTCCCATTTGCTGCGAACAGTCAATTGCCCGCGCCTTTTATCGGCGTCATCAATGACATCGTCATGAACAAGCGTCGCCATGTGAATCAATTCAAGCGGTACGGCAATATGCTTCAGTCGATCCAAGTCATATTCGCCGAATTCACCAGCCAATAGTACAAAAATCGGGCGAATTCGTTTGCCACCTGCTTTCGCCAAATGCAACGAGCTTTGTTGTAACAACCGTAGATCGGTTTGAATCGAACGCTCGATTTCCGACTCTATGCGCTGCATATCTTTTTTCATACGCATATATATATACATTAAGTTCATGATTTCACCTGTAGCGCTTCATGATAAGCCTGAAGGCCCTGCTGTTCTATGACGCCAAACGTATAGCACAACTGACGATAATAACGTCGCCAGAACATCTCGTCGCCACCGATTGTAAGCGTTGCTTGGCGAATCAAGGTTTCAATTTGACGTAAGCCAAGTTGCAAACTTTGTGATAATTGTTCTGTAATATCTACAAGTTTTTCACGGTTACGTTCGGCGTAACTCTTTCTGACTGCCCAAACGGCATAAGTCATCGAATGACCCGTTACGCGATGCCACCACTCACCCAAATCGGTTACATATCGTGTCGGCGCTTGAAACGATGCGCGAATGGCATCATCACCTATCAGCAACGCACCTTCTGCTTTGCATTCATCAAACATAAGTTTTAAATCAGGTTTGCTGACGACATATTGCGGACTTCCCGCACCGTACTGTTCGAGCAATATTTTGAGCAAATGTACAGATGTCGCCGATGTGTCGGCTAATGCGATGCGTCCAGAATAAAGTTGTTCTAGCGGGCAATCGTGAAACAATAGAATTGACGATACCGTGCCGTGTGCACTGATCGACAAATTCGGGATCAATTCGAATAATTCTTCGTTTTGCAAGTAAGCATAGGAAGAGATAAAGCCCATATCTATTTCATCGTTAAGAATGGCGCGATTCAATTGTGCGGGCGTCATCTCATAGACAATCGATTCTGACGCGAACGGTCCTGCAGGGAATCGATAAAAAACAGGCCAAACGTTCGCGAAGTTAATTTTGCCAATCCGTGTGATGTTACTCATGATGTCCACTCCATCGTGTAAACAAGCGGTGGTTCATATTCATACTGTCTAACACTTTTCCGACAAGGAAATTCACCAAATCTTCAATCGATTGTGGTTGTTGGTAAAAAGCAGGCATCGCCGGAATGATGCGACATCCCAAGCGAGCGAGTTTCAACATATTTTCCAAATGAATAGCATGCAAAGGTGTTTCTCTGGGAACAATCAACAATTTGCGTCCTTCTTTGAGCATCACATCAGCTGCGCGCTCGAGCAAGTTACTCGATGCTCCCTGAGAAATCGATGACAACGTCCCCATCGAACAAGGCATGATGACCATGCCCTCTACGAGAAACGATCCGCTAGCAATCGAAGCGCCGATGTTTTGCAGTTTGTGATATTCGTAACGATCCGTAGCCTCACCAAATTGTGCGAGCAAAGTTTCCGCACGATGACCGACATCCCACCCCAGTTCGTCGTGAATCACTCGCCACCCTGCCTCGGTAATAATGATGTGGACGAAACGATTCTCTTTCAGCAATTCTCGAATGAGTGTGACGCCGTAAATGACGCCACTTGCACCGGTGATGCCGACTACCCACTGACCTTCCTTAAAACTCATATAGAATCACCACGTCGAGTAGAGTACAAACAAATACCGTCACACTGAGCAGACCATTCATCATGAAAAAGGCTTGGTTCAATTTGGATAAATCATTCGGTTTGATAATCAAATGCTCGTAAATCAGCAATACCGCTGAAATCATCAAACCAATCAAATAAATCCAACTAAGCGGCGAAAAGAAATAAAGTAATAACAAGCACAGAAAGGCAACACCATGTGTGATGCGTGCGAACCAAAACGAAGTCTCTATCCCAAATCGACTTGGAATTGAAAACAAGCCCTCTTTGCGGTCAAAATCCGCATCTTGACAAGCGTAAAAAATGTCGAATCCTGCAATCCATAAAGCTACGGCGCCAAACAACAAATATGCCTGCCACGGCGCTGCTCCACTAAGTGCAATCCAACCACCGAGCGGTGCAAGTGCAATTGTAATCCCTAAATAATAGTGACAGAGCCAAGTAAAACGTTTGGTATACGAATAGGTAATCAAAAAAAACAATGCGACCGGCGAGAGCATCAAGCAAAGCGGATGTAATTGTGCGGCTGCAAACATCAATAGGATCAAAGAACCAACGATGAACAAAATAACTGTACGGTGTGAAATTAATTTGGCTGGCAAGGCCCGCATCGAAGTGCGCGGGTTTTTCAAATCAATCGTTTTATCGATCAATCGATTCAAAGCCATCGCAGCAGTACGAGCGCCAATCATCGCTAGTGTGATCCAAATCGTTTGCGTAATGGTCGGCAAGGAGTTAACTTGAATCAATCCAGCCAGCAACGCCCCAACATAAGCGAACGGGAGCGCAAAAACGGTATGTTCAAATTTAATCATGTCGAGAAAAATTTTCGTTTTGGCTATCATGAATGTACTCCTTATTCTGCTAACGGCTTCTGACCAATGTGCAGTGCCGCAACACCACCAGTCAGTGGATAAGCAACTACACTTTCCATACCTACCTTTTCAAAAATATGAGCCAACTGTTTGTGGTCAGGAAACATCGCCAATGACTCTGGTAGCCACCTATATTGTTCGTAACTCTTGGCAAAAAGTTTACCGAGAACCGGCAAAATATAACGGAAATAGCCATAATAAATCGCCTTAAACGGTTGACTGACTGGTTTCGACAATTCAAGACAGACAACTTTGCCACCAGGTTTGACGACGCGCATCATTTCTTTGAGCACTTGTTCGATATCTGGTACATTGCGCAGTCCGAAACCAATAGTGGCAAAATCAAAGCGATTGCTGTCAAACGGCAACTCCATAGCGTTCCCTTGGACAAGTTGAACTTGATGTTGCAAGCCAAGTTGATCTAATTTCGTTTGCCCATAATCGAGCATATGTCGACTAAAGTCGAGTCCGACAATCTCCCCGCTCTGACTTGCGCGCGCCAGTGGAATCGTCCATGCACACGTACCGCAACACAAATCAATCGCCGTTTGACCAGGCTGGAGATTCATCTTCTTCATCGTAAACTTGCGCCACGCCTGATGTCGGCGAAAACTAAGCAAGTCGTTCATCATGTCATACTTCGGAGCAATTTTTTCGAATACGGAAAGTACGAATTGCTCTTTCTGTTTGCCTTCCAAGATGTGCAACCCCTCTCCGTTATTGGACCGCATTCGGCGCCGGCGCAACATGTGCCAGCAATGGAGCGGAAAACTGTTCCCATAACTGTTCGAGTGACTCGTCGTTCCATTGACGAACGAACTTTTCAAACAAGCGAGCCTGCTCTTTAAATAAGTTCATAATATATTCTGTGATATGGTACTTAATCGCCAGCCCTTCCAACCAAGACTGCTCATAATGACCGTTGCGAATTTTCATCTTCTCTTCGTTATTTCCGTGCTCCAACACGAACCAATGAAGCAAACGATTCGCTTTGGCCGGCGCCTTCCATTCCGTCCATAAGACTTCGCATGCGGTCAACACAGAGAGCAGCGAATCCCACTTCTCATGTAATGATTCGGGGATTAGCGACTTAAACGACTCGATTACCGGCAACTTCATTTGCACGGACCATTCCAAATATTGCTCGACGCTCAATCGCATGTTTTGCGTCGTTTCGTACATTTGAATTTTGAGGTGATTGACTTTGCAGACCGCTTCCGCAAGCGCCCGCACCATTTTCACATCGCCGCACTGGGCAAGCAATTCATAGTAACGACTACTGAAATAGTCGCCGGCCAAAACCTTCAATTGCATCGCACGAAACGCCAACAAATCGGGCAATTTATTATTGACTGGCACCTCATCGTGCGTGTCTAATCCGTGTTGAAGCAACGAGGCGACTAACGCATAACAATCGCTCAACTTCTGGTCGGACGTATATTTCAGCAAAAGCAAACGCAGCCACTCCATTCTGAGCGTCACAAATGGTGGCAATTGCGTATACTTTTGAATCATCGGGTGCGACAAATAGTCACTTGCCAATTGTTTGATTGAATCGTTCATGGCTGTCCCCCATTTGATGCAGTCTTATGTGGCAATTATAGCATATGAGCCAATGAATTCATAATTTTCAGCGATTACTCCTGCGTATCGACGACACCATAACGAGTATAAACGACTGCGTTGCCCCGGACCTTTATCGCAGACGTATGCTCAGTGAATTGAGCGATCATGATTTCACCCTTGTCCAACTTCTCCGTGTGATGAAATTTCGTGTCGCGCCCGCGAGTTAAACCAATCACTTGAACGCCATTTTCTCTAGATTTGATCACGAAATAATCTTGGTTCTGTTCCATTGTCAGATCTCCTTTTTGTTTGCTAATATTATGTTATCACAATTTTCATAAAAAAATGAGGTGAGGCAATGAAAAAGTGCTTGATTATGCTGTTGCTGGTTGGGTTGTTTGCGTGCTTGATTGCTCCGTTCAATACGCTTGCTAAACCGACTTATACCGAACGAAACGACGTATCTGTGCTAGTCAACGGTAAAAATATGAACACTGGCGATACGCCGATTATGCAGAATGGTACTTTCCTGCTACCATTTCGCAGCCTACTGACATCGATTGGGGTGCCGAATCGACCGGAACATATCGCATACAATGCAAACACAAAAGTGATTACTGTCAATCATCAAAATATGAGTGTGCAATTGACAGTCGGCAAAAGGGTGGCACTCGTCAATCGAAAGTTTGTGACAATGGATACGACTGCACTTATCAATCAACGCAATCAGAAAGTATATGTCCCTGTGCGATTCTTGGCAGAAACATTGAACAAGACGATCACTTGGTCAGCAAGCGCCAAACGGATTACAATTAGTGACAAAAAGCCTCAACCGGACCCGAATCCTAATCCTGATCCGAAACCGCCAGTCGATCCGCCGCCAGTCAAACCTTATGTAAAACCGAGCGGCATTGTCAACGAAGTATCACTCGACGGTCGGACTATCATTCATACGCAGTTCCCGTCTACCAATCTTGGCAATAAGCGTTCCATTCGCGTATATCTTCCCGCTTCCTACAAGACAAATAGTCAAAGTAAATATCCGGTGCTCTACATGAACGACGGTCAAAATGTAATCGGCGCGGGTGGGCCGTTCGGAAGTTGGAAAACGGACGTTGCCGCGAATCAATTGACGCAGGCGAACCTGATCAACGAAGTCATCATCGTCGGAATCGACAACACACCCAATCGAGCCAATGAATACAACTATACTGGGTCTGGAATTGTCGTCGATTACGGAAAGTTTATCGTCGAAGAAGTCGTACCGTTTATTAACCATGAGTATCGAACATTGACTGGTCCGAAAAATACGGCGATTGTCGGTTCATCATACGGCGGAAATTCGGCCCTCTACGTGGGTTGGCGCCATTCGGATATGTTCGGCAATATCGGCGTGTTCTCATCGACACTCGTTTGGAATGACTTTGCCTTGCTTAAACTGATTCAAAACGAGATTGTCAGCAACAAAAAAAATCTGAAGTTATGTATCTATGTCGGCGATAGCGAAAAATTAGATGAAGACGGGAACGGTCTCGCAAACTATGCCGAGTGGACGATTCAACTGGCCAAATTGTTCCATGACAATGGGTATGTCGTCGGCAAAGATATGTTATACATGATTGGCGAAAAATCGGCTCACAACGAAGCGGCCTGGGCTGCTCATATTGATCAGCCGTTGCGATTCTTCTTCGGAAAAAATGCCAGTCCACAACCAAGCTCAATGGATGTCAAACTTACGGCGGGTGAAATCGATTTGTCAGGGACCGTTACTAACGTTTGGGCATTTCCTTATTTGATTTACAGTAACGGGATGCGTACGATATTCCCTGCCGCGCTACTTTCGAATAATGCATTGCAAATTTTCAATCGTTCCTTCGATCAGTTGACGTTCAAAAACCGAGCATCTACAACACCACAAACGGTAAATTTGAACTACACGTTCGGCTCACTCAGTGCCCAAAATTCGCTACGCATCGTCTCGAATGCGCAAAACAAGGTGAAAGTCAAAGTCGAGTTGCTCGCTCCTATAAGCACGGTGCAAAAAGTATACATGACGGGTGATTTTTCCGCATGGGGACAAAACATCAACTCTGACTACATTCTCAATCGTGCTGGCGAACGCAACGGTCTCGCCTTCTATACAGCCGATATCGTGCTTGATAAAAATAAAACATTGGCATTCAAATTTCGTGCCGGCCCAGACTGGAAGTTTGTCGAAAAACGTGCAAATGGAGCGGAATCCGCGAATCGCGAGTTGAGGACATTTGACCGCGATGTAACCGCAACGTATACGGTCGAACGTTGGAGCGGCACGCCGTAACAGCTTGTCTCAATCTAAAAAATGCCTCGCACGAAATATCGGTGCGGGGCTTTTTTATGTGCGCAGATTTTGATTGGAAACGATATCACTGAGCGGTTTCATATCCAACAGGAGATGCTTACGACTCATCTGTTTGTATTGCGCGAATCGACGTTCCAGTTCAATCCTGGTGTTAGATTGTTCGGGATATTGGCTGATCAGCGCTTCGATTTGCAGCACCTTTTGTTTCGATTCCACCATCAAGTCATAATCCAACTGGTATGATTCTTCGAGCAACTGCAAGACATGTGCGTTTTCCTCGATGCGATATAGCGGATTAGAAAGCAACTCAATCAACATGTTCATTGACTCGGCAATCATATTTGCATCATCATAGATGCGGTACAGCACAACATGTACATCAAACAGGTGCCGGCTGTGTGCCCCGTACCGCCTGTTTTTCGCTCGGATCAACGTTTTACTATAACGGATGGCCTCGACAAATTTCGATGCCGACTTGAGACGCAAGATGAGTAATCGTAAATGTTCCAACGTAAAATCATGGAGTGTTCCAAGTTTTTTTAGACTATGATCGTACAACTCCCGCATCAGGTCTACTGCTTGTTCATGTTCTTCCCTTTTGCTGTACAGTTCTGACAATGTCTCAGCAAAGGCAACAACCAGATAATGCTTAAATTGATGTTGCATTCGTAGTTCCTCGAAGATCGGTTCAAGGAATTGAAAAAGTTGTTCGCTCTTCCCGGCGCTTCGATAGGCATTGACTAAACCAAGCATCACGGTGTCACACAATTTGTCTTGTTCCGAGCGCGAGGCTATACAATCAGCATAAAGACGTTCATACACGGGTACGGCAAGTTCATATTGCTTCATTTTTAACAAAGTATTTGCGATTCGCTCGCGCACTGACAGCAGTCGGTCTTGCGACTCGCCGGTTTGTTGTTGCAGACCTGTTAACAATGTTTCATAGTAGTTCAGCGCGTTCTCAAACTGAGCCTGCTCTAAGGAAATGTTCGCCAAACGTTCCAATGCATCGAGCGTCTGCGGGTGGCTCTCCCCTTTTGTGTTGCACATTTTGATATACGCCCGTGTAGCTTGATTCAACGCATCGTTACTCATATTCCACCTACCGCAATTAATTCAAATAGGGACCTCGTGACGCTTGTGTCAGTTGTAAAAATTGCGTCCACTCGATCAGCGCCTGTTCATGTTGCTTTATGAAAGCTTGCAACTCAGCAAGTCGCTTTTCTACCTGCTGATCATCCTCAAGAAAGGCGAGCAACGTAAACGGATGACGGGTTCGTAAACCATCTAATTCAGCAATTAGTTTCTTCACATAAGCGGCTAGTGAATCTCGGCGCGTTTGCAATGATTCAAGAATCGACGGCACATTTTCTATAGCAATGTTGCCAGAAGCCAAGCCGCCCGTTCGATCACGTTCAGTAGACACCATATCGAACAATACACTCAGCATATCCAAATGATTCTCTTCATAAGCGACGAGCACGCGACGCCAAATTGCCTGCAACTCTTCCGTCAATTCTGGATTCACATCAGGGTGCAGCCATTTCACCAGTTGTCGATACTTTTTCTTCAGTTCAGCCATCTGCGCATGCGACAACACGTCGGCCTGACGCCACGCTTCCATTCGCTCCAAATCTGCAGACATATGCTCCAGTCGTTTCAAATACTCTGCTTGTTCTACATCCAACTTCCGTTCGATTTCAGCGAAATCGATCGGTTGCTCGCGATTGATGGCCACCTGAACCATTTCACAGGCCCGCTTCATCCGTGCCACCTTACATTCAAGTTCAAACACCTTATATTCGAGATGACCGACTTTTTCCAAATAGGCCATCTTCAAACTTGGGCCAACATGATATAACTGATGGTCACGCTCCTCTAGCAATGTCGAAACTTGCGTGGCATAGCGCGCCACCTCTTCCTCCAGCGCAAGCACCGCTGGATGGATGATTAGTTTATCTGACATGTCGACACCTCCTTTTAAGAATCTCACTTCTACTTTATAACGGCGTAATGTTCGGAGTGCCCTCAGCAATCACAGCCCACATGCCACCGCCATCTTTTTTCAACGTGATCAATCCATCCGTGCGATAATCCTTATAATCATTGTTTGGTGCAAAGCGAATCGTCTGCACCACTCTGACTGTCACCTCACTCGCTGTACTACTGACGATATCGGCCGAATCGAGTGTTGTATAGAATTCATAGTCAGTAAATAACACCGATGCAGTATCGTACAATTGATCATATTTTGGATAATCCTCATGGTAGGTGTTCATATAGCCTTCCAGATGATATTGATTGGAGTATTCGACATTTTTTGCGACCGTGTGTAAGATTTGCTCTTCTTTGCTGGCGATCAATATGTTACGGTTAAATGCGTTCCAACTTACTTCTAATCCGGATGCTTCTGCAACAAAACGAAGTGGAACCATCGTAATTCCGTTGCCGATGAATGGAATTTGACTGAGCGTAATCGTCTTTCCGTTGACAACAGCTGATTTACTTCCGACTTTCAGTGTAATTTTCTGTCCATTTTTCATACCGTTTATCGATTTCGTAGTCGCATCGTAACTTACCTGGTAACCGAGTTTCGCAAACAATGATTTGAATTCGACCAGTGTCGTCCCATTCAATTGGAGCGGTGGTGCTGCAAATGCGATTTTATCCTTGCCCAAAAACACCTGAATGAAATAGCCGTTTTCGCGATCGATGAGCGTATTCAATTTGCGCAATTCGATGATTAAACCGTCATATTCTTGCGAAATCGGGTTATTGGCGATATACAATTGTTCGATATTCGGCTAGTTTTCGACACGGAGTTCTGTAATTCGGTTGTCCGAGAAGTCAGCATAGGTTCCTTGAAAATCGTACAGTCCAGAAAGTGAAGTCAGTTGATTATTCACTGCTTGTATTGAATCCAGTGCCTTAGATGTCGACAAGACGGATAGATTGGTCAAACGGTTGTTATTCACATTTAAATCAACGAGCAGTTTTTTATTTGCTAATGCGTCAATATTGCGAATTTTGTTGCTTTCCACATCAAGAGTGACCAGATTCGAGAGCGAACGAAGCGGCGTCAGGTCGGCAATCAGATTGCCAGACAAATCGAGATCCGTCAAGTATTTCGCATATTGCAACCCTTGAATGTTTTTGATGTTCAGATTTTCGGCCACCAACTTTTTCAGTTTTGCTAAATCGGTTGTTGTGACCGTTGCTTTATTTAACTTCAATTGCTTCAAAATTGCAGTTTCTAATGTGCGGTCTGGTATCACCTTTGTCGTAGCGGCAACTGAAGCGAATTGAACCACCGTTAGCAGAACAACAACGATAAGGAGTAATGATAACCCATTTTTTTTGAACATGAAAACTTCCTCATTTCATCACAAATAAGAACATTGATACCTAATTTACTCATGGAATAAGCAATTAGTCAATAAAAAAAGCCGCCTCTCAGCGGCGTAAATCGAAACCTGTCTATTACTGATTCTCCCACCATTTCAGATAGGTGAATGGGTTGATTGGTGTCCAAGTCGATGTGGAAGTATCATACATCCCGAAATGCAGGTGCGGTACGAATTTGCCGGACGTCCCTTCGGGACCATATCCACTTGATCCAACATAGCCGATCAACTGCCCTTTTTTCACGATTGCGCCCTCAGCAATTCCTGGAGCGTAAGCAACCAGATGCGCATAGTATAGAGCGATTTTTTGCTCGCCTGCTCGAATGGTTAAGCGATTGCCACCTAATGTGCTCCAACCTTTACGCAGCACCTTGCCATCGTACGAAGCAAATATCGGTACCCAAGTTGAGGCGAAAATATCGATTCCTTCGTGAACACGTGGTGCAGCACCCGCATTGAACAGCCGTTCAGTGCCGTAGTCATTGGTGAACGGTACATAGGAGCGATCAATTAGCGGAAATAAGCCATCGGCCAATTGCGCTGGCGGCGGAATCGATGATTCTGGCGGTATGAACAGCCGCTGACCAATCGAAAGTTGCAGCGATTTCAAATTGTTGGCGGCGATGATCTCATCGACTGTCGATTGCCTTTTGATGGCAATGCCATACAATGTCTCGCCGCTTTGTACGACGTGATACGGATCAACGGTATACAAATGCTGGGCGGGATAGATGACATCGCTGCTCAAATTGTTCCACTGTTTGATTAAATCGATCGTCGTCCGATACTTTTGCGCGATAAGCCACAAACTGTCGCCTGCTTGGACAATATATTGTCGCTCGCGCCGATAATCTTTGGCAAGCGGATATACCGCATATACGGAGATTTGCGCTTGTTTGTTCGTGCTGTCAATCGTGATTGGTGAATCCATAATGACAGTCACACCGTTTTTACGTGCAACATTTGAACCGATCTCGAACGCTAATTCGACTTCGCCGCGTTTGGCGGTAATGATTTTGTTCGTTGCATCGAAACGTACCGTTGATTGCAAGGCCTCAAACACTTGGCGTAAGTTCACCGTCGGGCTTTGTGCAAAGGCTGCATGTGGATAGAATGTCATTAGCAACGAGATGACGAAACTGATGCTTAAAAGTTGTTTTATTTTCAACGAAAATCCCTCCATTACTGTAGCTGTCGATTTCGATGCAGACGATTGAGAATGACTGCCATTTGTGCTCTGGCAGTAGCGTTGCTCGGTGCAAAAGTTTGACCACTCATCCCGCTCATGATGCCGCTCCGATATATGGCGGCAATCGCTTCATAGGACCAACGTGTTGGCACAATATCGGTGAACGGCGGTGGCGGTTCGGCAGGCGTCGATGGTGTCGCAAGTGCAAGCGCACGCACAAGCAATGTCGCCAGTTGTTCACGGCTGACCGCTGCATTTGGCGAAAATGTTTTGGCTGTCCCCAGTGTCGCAGACGAAGTGCCCGCCACGATTCCTCGCTTATGTGCCGCTTCTATCAAGCCGAATGCCCAATGCGATTGCGGAACATCGGAAAATGAAGGAGTGCCCTTGGACTCAGAGGGTTGAAAGTCAAGAAATCGTGCCAATATGACGGTCGCCTCTGCCCTCGTCAATGCCTGTTGCGGTGCAAACTGTTCCGGTGCGAGTCCTGTCATCCAGCCGCGTTCCGCCGCGAGAAAAATCTCCTGTTCAGCCCAGTGTTCAAGCGCGACATCACGGAACACCCGGCCATTTAACCAATCGGCAAAATAGTCCCATGTGCCAGCCGCTTCTTGATATAGACTCCAACTACCGGCACCCTTGACCCCATAGCGCGCCAACATACGCAATTTCTGCTTCAGTGAGCGCTCATTTTCATACCACAGTATATATTGCCCAGAATCGCACCATTTACCCGCAATGTACATCCCGCCGCCCTGCGGAATATCAAACTTCATGTATGGTGATTGCTTCGTTTCGTCGAACGCGAATTGTCCATCGTAGCGCTCGAGCAAAGACGACACGCGTGAATTGGAGACGCCTATGCCCTTAATCGTTGAACCATTGTTCGCAGTCACTTCTTGCGCGACGCTCCACAGCCGACCATAAAACGGCACGCCCATCACCAATTTGTCGCGCGCAACACCTTCGTTCAGTGCGAACTGCAAAGATCGCTCAAAAAATCCGAGCGATGAGACAGGGCCAGGATCACTCCCCTCCCACGATTCGTCATACGCCATGATCATCAAATAATCAGCAACTTCTGATAGTGCCGGATAGTCATAAAAACCATGCCAACCATTGCGCCAGCCGTTCGGATTCGCTGCGACGGCGACTGACAGTTCTTTTTCGGGCGGCAACTTGTTCCGTAACGTGCGTACAAATTGAGTGAATGCATCGCGATAAGCGGCGCCGACGCCTTCGATATCGATATTGACGCCATCTAATTGATGTGCGGATACGGCAGCCACCACCTCATCGGTCACGCGCTCCGTTTCGTTTAATGCATCAATGCCGATTTGTCGGTTCCAGTGATTGCTTAGAAAAGGCACAACTTTGATGCCACGCCGCTTCATCTCGGCGATGAACGACGCATCGAGTTTCCATGTCACGCTCAACTTACCACCGCTTAGCAAATCCAAGTAATTCGGTGACACCATGGTGAGCGTGTTGTTCGTTTGATTGATTTGATTCACATAACTCGCTGGATTCCCGAAATATAGATACGACAGGTTCGTGCGACGCTCACTTGTTGTCGCGGCCGCGAGCGTTGATTGATCGCTGATTAATGGAAACCTGACTTCAAACCTTTGTTCCGTCAGATGCGTACTTAATGTGACAGTTGCACCCGCATAATCGGCATCTACCGTGCGCGCTGCCAACTTGGTAAAGGCAAGCACATTCAAGTCCCCTTTTAAACCCATCTGTTGAAGCGTGTTGTTCGCTGATTGCATCGCCATTTGCAAATCAACTTGAGGTGTAAGGCACATCACCAGGAGCAACGAGTAACTGCTCAGCATGGTTAACAGTTGACGTTCCGATTGCGGCTTTGCAATGATTGTTAACGAACGAACTGTGTTTTTATTGGCGTTCATTTGTGCTTCTAGTCGTAAAAAGTCATGCGAAAAAATAGCAGGATCTTTAGTCTTTTTCAACGACAATCCCATTGCAAGTTCATCGTTCAATGAATTCCAGAGCGCAGCAATCTCATCTGTTCGTAATTGTTGAAATGCATTGGCATACGTTCTCAAACGCTCATGTTGAACCATTCGTTGCTCGCTCGGATGGATTTGCGGTGTAACTGGCGATTGTTGTTTCGGTGTACAAGAAATCAAGATGAAAAGCGAACTGAGAACAAGCATCAACTTCCGCAAACGATGTTTCAAATCGCGCCCCCTCTCTGCAACGTTTTCTCATATTAAGGTGCCACTTGACCCGAAAAACTATGCAAGAAAAAACGCCGCCCACAGTAGAGTGGACAGCGTCTATTTTCGTGCAATTCGTTCAGCTAGCGAAAGGAGCAATTGCAAATCGTTATCGGAGCAGGTGGATGCACTTTTTATGATGGTGACCATATCATGCCATTTCTGATGGTCGAGCGCAGTGAGGTATGCTTCGTTAAATTGGCAAAAAAAATGCCATTTGTGATCAAAAAAAATAGTCTCTGTCTTCGCCTCGCCAAATTGATCTGGGCGCTTGCTCGCTCCATTGCCGGTTAATAACCAGTCTGCAGAAATTGCCATCGCCTCGGATATACGTAGCAATGTTTCACCGCTCGGCATCGTTAGTCCGTTTTCTAAATTGCTGACCGTCGCCGATGTTGAACCAATCAACTTTGCGAACTCATCCATTGAGATCCGGTGCAACTTGCGAAGTTCACGAATACGCGTGCCAATTTGCAGCTTACGCTCGTCTTTTTGCTTGCCGTTCATTAGTCACCAACTTTCACAGAACGTTCATTAAATATATTAAGCGTATCATTGACTTTACTAATTTAATTAAGTATATTTTGGACAGAGAACGAATGATATTTGAGCATTTTGAGCATATTATAACATGATTCTTACACTTCGCATACACTCGAAAGGAGTAGCGATTTTGTCCGATAAACAAATTACGCATCTTGGTTGGATCATCATCGAACGCTTGGCTGAGCTCAAATTGACACGCAAACAGTTTTGCCAAATGTACAATATTCCTGAAAGCCGTTTGTCGAACTTGATGACAGGGCTACGTCCGGCCAAAAGATACCGTGGCCAAGTCATGCGATTGCTAAATATCAAGGAGTCCGATTTGCATGGACCGTCTAACTGACAAACTATTACTTGAAACATATGTGAACGCCCTGAAATTTGAGTGCGATCCTGACTTTATCGAGCTATTGCTGCTTGAACTGCACAGACGAAAGATTGCCATCCCCGTATCACAAACTACAACCAGACCGACGCCGTATCAAAAGAAGGAATAAGTTGATTCGACATCGCGCGTGTAAATAAACTCTCAATCGATCGACGTCCCCGCTCACCGATATCATAAGAAAATTCATTGACATACAGTTGAATGTGTGCGTGGACCACCTCTTCGCTCAGTTCTTGAGCATGAGAACGAATGTAGTCCAGTGATTGCTTTGGGTTCGATTGTGCATATCGAAGCGAGTCGCGAATGTGGCGTGCCAGTTGCTTGCCGTCACCTAACGTTCGCCGTGCCACGATTGCGCCGAGCGGGATGAGATGACCGCTGCTTCTCTCCCACCAATCGCCAAGATCAACCAATAACTGAAGTTGATAATGCTGATAGGTAAACCTCGCTTCATGAATGACCAACCCGCCGTCATACACACCGTCGACAATTCCCTGCATGATGTGATGAAATGGAACCACAACAAATTCGTGGTCTACTTGCGAATAGTGTTCTGCGATGAACAATCGTAATAGCAAAAAGGCAGTGGAGCGCTCGGCAGGAATCGCAATTTTTCTACGGATACTAAAAAAATCACCGGGATGATTTTGCGAGCGCGACAAAAGCAGCGGGCCGCAGCCTTCACCAAGTGCACCGCCGCATGGTAACAATCCGTAAGTTTCGATGACGAACGGAAGTGCCGCATATGATATTTTTAATAAATCAAACGGCGGATATTTGGCAAACGCCCATTCATTCGTTTGATCAATATCAGCATGTGTCACTTTAATCGAAGGAGCACCAGCAAGCAATCCATGTGACCAAGCATGAAAAATATACGTGTCATTCGGGCATGGTGAATAAGCCGCGGTTAGCAATGTCATGCTCTCTCCTTTGCGTTCAGTTTGCCGAAATCGATTTTTGAGATTCGAGAAAACCCCTCGCTCAAGCCGGCAAACGCTTCCTGCAACTTCCATTCATCACGACGTCGCGGACCTACTCGGTTGGAAATCGAACGAACTTCAAGAAATGGGATGCCTAACTCTTGAGCAACCATAGCAACACCGAAACCTTCCATTGCTTCTACCGTTGCGTTTGGCCAGCGTTTCTTTAGTTTAGATGCTGTCGTACTTGTTCCGGTTGCTGTTGAAACAGTCAGAACATCGCCTAACCGACAATTTAGTGCAGATTGAAATGATTGCAATATGACAGCATCTGTACAGTACATATTTTGACCGAAACCAAGCGCATCCAACGTCAGAAACCCATGCCGCGATTCTGCACCGGCATCCGCCCAAATCGAGCGCTTTGCCAACCAAATTTCCCCTGAATCTATGGAATTATCCTCATCGCATGTAAATTTACCGCCAATACCTGCTGACAGAATCAAATCAATCTTTTGCCCGCAACCGATACGCTCTGTGAGCGCTCTCGTCGATTGCACGGCAGCTGTCACGGGACCGACGCCACATAGCAGCACCTCGAATGTAGCTATCGATGCAAAAGATGCATGACTGAGTCCACTAAGCACCGCTTGACGTTCCGCCTCTACCGCCGTAAACACGATAATCTGCATGATTTTGCACCACCCACATAGGATGCTTTCAGTGTATAAGATAAGCGATTGAAATGCAAAAACCCCGCACTTTAGGAACTAATCACTGAAGTACAGGGCCTTGCATATCGCTACATATTATTAAGCTCTCACTTGACTGTCGAATTTCCCTTTGTGCGCACCGTCGCAGAACGGTTTGTTGCTGCTCAAACCGCAACGACACAAATAAGTCGATTCCTTCGTCTCAATTTTGTTTCCTTCTCCGTCAATCAACTCGATCTCACCTTTGACTAACAATGGAGCGTTATCAATCACCGTAATTTTCACATCCGCCATTTATTTCACCTCCTCTCATTAAGTAACTATTTGTAACTAATATAATTTTTATACAAGCCATTGTCAACCACAGACTATTTTTTTCTTGTCAGAAAGAAGCAATGCTCATATAATGAAATTACAAAAATTGAAATTCGAAGTACTGTTTTTGACATCGAGGTGACTGACATGAGCGACATCGAACGTGTAATTTGTCCAAAAATCGCGAAAGCGATGAAGATTTTGTCCAAACGCTGGACGATATTAATTATTAGTCAATTGATGAAAGGGAAGATGCGGTTCCATGAATTGGAACGTTCGATTCCAGAATTGAGCGGTAAAGTGTTGTCGGTACGTTTAAAGGAAATGGAGTTGGACGGATTGATTTCTCGCATCTCGTACCGTGAAATTCCACCGCGAGTCGAATACTCACTCACGCAAATGGCGCAGGATTTAACGCCTGTGATTGATACGTTAACAGTATGGGCAGACTTATACATGAACGAAGAAGACAATCAAAAAAGCGGTTAACTACCGCTTTTTTTCATATACATTACATATACTTAAGGAGGCATTACATATGTTAGGAAAAATTGCAAAGTGGTTCACTGCAATGAAAAAATCTGTACAATCCGGGTTACAACGTTTTCCTGAAGCCATCATTATGGCCGCATTAACAACGATTACCTTCATTGCATTAAACCACATTGAACAAGCCACTTTTGATACGGATCGTTATGATGGCGTCGTCGATATACTCGGCAATCTCGGCATGGTACTTGCGCTCGGCGTTGCGGCTTTTCTCGTCAAATCCGTATTATTCGAACGTTTCCGCGATAAAATTTGGGCAAATCATGTCATTTCTCGTCCGCTAAGCGTAATTTTGATTTTGGCGTTGCTGACCACCTACTACTTCACGCTACAAGCAGACACTGATTTTGTGACGGGGGCAAGATACGCTGCTTTGAGCGCATCACTATATCTCATCTTTCTGTTTCTCCCCTACTTTTGGAGACGCGCTCACTTTGAGAAGTATGTACTTTTCGTCTTGCTCAGATTCGCCATCACCTATTTATTTGCATCGATTATTGTTGGTGGATTTTCAGCGATCATCTTAACAATTGATGCGCTCTTCCCAATCAACATCGCTGGTCAACTGCTGCCCGATGTTGCCCTAGTCGCATTCGGTATCTTTGCCCCAATCTTTTTCTTATCGTACATCCCTAAATTTGAAGAAGACATGGAACCCGTCGAATACGTATCCTTTTTACGCATTTTGTTGGCTTACATTGTGATGCCTATTTTAGCCATCTACACACTTGTTTTGATTGTATATCTACTAAGCATTCTGATCTCTACCTCATGGCCAAAAGGCATCGTCTCCAACATGGTGCTATGGTTCTCTTTAATTTCGACGTTTATACTGTTCATCACCTACCCAATCCGTGAAATGAATCGTTGGACGACATTATTTTGGCGTTTTTTCCCGATGTTTCTCATCCCAATGTTGCTCATGATGTTCGTTGCAGTCGGCATCCGCATCAATGCTTATGGTGTCACTGAAAGTCGCTACATTGTCGTAGCACTCGGCATTTGGCTATTCGCCAGTATGGTTTACTTAAGTATCGGACGAAACATCCGCAACATTTGGTTACCGATTACATTCGTCATTTTCTTGATTGTTTCCGTATTCAGTCCAGTGAACTTGTTTTTCGTTTCTAAGGACAGTCAAAATGACCGATTAGAAAAAATCTTAAGCAAGTACGAAATGCTCGAAAATGGAAAATTCATAAAATTACCGAAAAGCGAAATCGACAAAATCAGTGAGTCCGATCGCGAACAAATCAAAGCTATCTTTAGTTATTTCTATGAAAACCACGATGTCAAGGATATCCGCTCCGTCCCTAGCGAATTCCGCTTAGCTAATTCAATGGATTACTTCGGTTACATATGGTATGGTAATCAATTCTATGATGAAACTGGAAAAACACAATCTTATAATCATTACTTGAAATCAGTCGAAATTGTCGATGTTGAGAACTACGATTCCTTCATCGATTTCAACAATTACAACGGTGAGAACAAGACATTCAAAATAGGCGACCTTCAAATTGAATACGTTTCAATGAGTCAAAACCTTCGTTTGACCAAAAACGAGGTAGAAATCGGCAACATTGAAGTTCGTGAACTAGCCAAAGAAGTGCATAAAAAACACAAAGGAAAAGATCAATTATCCTTACAACAGATGACGAGTGTTTTCGAAAACGAAGAGGTTAAACTGAACATTCAATTCACTAGCATTTTCGGAATGTCGGATGCTGCAGCCAAAGAGATCACAGTTGATAGCGCATCGTTCTACTTGCTCATTGATCGCAAGTAAAAATCGAATGAAAAGCAAAAAAAAGAGCGGCTATCCGCTCTTTTTTTTGTGCTATTGCAAGAAGGAATCGAGGAACGACAATCGTTGCTGGTTGTTCGCATAGAACTCAAGCGCTTTTAATGCATAAGCCTCTCCAGCCTCGGCTAACTGTTCATCTGTAGCGCTACCGATATCAAGTGAATTATTAGCCGTCAATTTCGGTAACTCAATTCGATCTGGATACGTACGCTTCCCTTTCAAAGTAATTTGTATGTCGGTTACAGGAAACAACGCAGCAAGTGCACTGTCAGGCTTATCAAAATCAAGTGATAATTGATAACGATAATTCGTGGAGTCTTCACTTCGTTCACTATCCTCAGACCAACTCCCAGACAAAGAAATTTTGTCTGTATCAGGTGAGTTGAAGTCTACAGAAAACTTAAGCTCCTGTTTTTTTATCTGATCTTTATTGATTGTATCCATTGTCGACTTCCAGTTGAAATCAACGGGTTGAACTTCGTCTTTGATAGATAAATTGATCTTCAAGTCTTGAACGAGTTTTTGATCCTCACTAGTTTCGCTATTTTCGAATGAGAAGCGGAGACCACCATCATTTTTCTTCTCATTAGCAACAATATCGACTTTCGAGATATGAAATCCATCTATCTTCAACTGATCTATACCGACGACAACATCTGTTTCTTGATCAGCAAAATGAACTTGTCGTGATATGATGTTTTTGTCACCATCGATGTAAAGTGTCATATGAACATCTTCCATTTGTTCAGAAGCACCATCAACCTTAAGTTCATGATAAATATCTTCCATAGCCTTTATCATTTCCGTTTTGCTTACCTTATCTTCAATAGGAAGGCCTGACTCCTCTAGTAATTTTAAAATTTCACTATACTTCGCATACATCAGATTTTGAAAATCCTTGTTCAACACAACGTTTTTGTACATCTCATCCAACATCTGATCTAGTTGTTTCGGCGTGAAAGTTAACGTTAATTTTCGTGTTTCAATTGATTTTCCACCTATTTTGTAAGTCACATCTTTTTCGATTTGTACCTGTTCATTCGTAATGTTATTTACATACGCATCCAATATACCGGAAAGAATCGGTCTTAGTTCGTCATTATCAAAGTTTAGTACTTTCATCCATTCTTCGGAATTTACGATCCGTTGTGGCAGTGCGGATTGTGCACCTAATTTTTCTTGAAGTTTCTTATTTTTCAAATCTAATTTTAAATACAACTCAGGATCAATCGTTGGTATCGATAATGCGAGCACATCATTTTCAGAGGCTAAAGCAAGATCGAGCCATTTCTCATCGTCTGTTTTCAAAGTTAACGTAGAACTTATTTTTTTCTCTTTATCATTTAGTACGGAGTCCGTCAATAATGTGGTTTTATTCAAAAAGTCAATCAACTGATCCCCGATTTCACCAAGGCTTTCCTTCGTATTAATTTGAAACGAGAGTTCATCTTGCGTTCGAATGTTTTTCGATAATGACTCTGACACTAGCTCAAGCGAATCTTTTACCTCATCAGATAGTGACAAGAAATTCACAAACTCTGTCTCTAAGTAAATATTCTTCGGACTTTTCCAAACATCATATTTAAAGTAAGCAACAAATACTGATACTGCAAAGATTAACAAAGCTGCGGCAGAGATTAAAATGAGATTCCGCTTTCTTCCCCTTCCTTTCACAGGTTGCCATTGCGGTGTTTCCTCGTTCGACATATTGTATGCACTCCTCAAATGAAAATAAAGCCAAGTAACAATGGATTCATTTTACTTTAAATCCGGTTACTTGGCTATACATTATATGGTTTTCAAAATGTTATTCGGAAAAAGCGATCCCGTTTCGAATGACTCCATTATGAAGCGTCCACGTTCCGTGTGAGAACGAGTAATCTTTTCCGCCGTTGCTATCCCAATTTCCTCTACCATCATGGAAGGCAACTTTGTGGACGATTCCTGGAACACTAACTAAGAACGTTCCAGCATAGTCGGATTTTTGCATACGCAAGCCAGGAAGTGCGGTCCATGCACCATTCGGGGATGCTTGATAATGTATGTAAGCATCTGCAAAGTTGGCTTTGCTGTAATAAATCGTCGTCCCAAGAGTTGCTGCTCGAATCGAATTTGCCTTCACTCGGAAGAAGTTTGTGTTGTCATCACCAGATAACACACGGTAGAAACTTGCATTGCCCCAAGATGCTGGTACATCACTAATCACCATGTCCTCACCTGTATCATTCGCAACATGAGGAGCGATTAATTTATGCCATGCTTTCAATCGAGTCGCACTCTTTTTCGCATCCAATAAATTATTTTTTTCATCAATCAATGCAAGTAAATGTTGTTTATACTGTTCACGATATTGAGGGACTGAAAGGATTGTCGCTGGAAGCGGACTGCTGATGTCAACCGGTCCCCAGTTGAATGGATTTTGACGACCTGCATCATTTACGATTGATGAAGTACCTAAACTGTTGTCATAGTCATATGGAATCATGTAAAACTTATTGTTTTTATCAAGATAAAAATAATAATTGTTTCCGTTGATCCACAAATCATCCCAACTACCTACAGCTACGTTTACAGCGAGGTATCGCAAAAACAAATCGATGTCAATATGATCATTCAACCATGTTTCGCTACGATTCATATCATTCAAATCAGTGATGAATTTGTACAATTGAGGACGACCGTTCGTCTCAATTGACTTTTTATTTGTTTTCAAATCATAAGCAACGAATATGTTATTGTCCGGATCTTCAACACCTACTCTTAAATCCAAGTCTTGTGGCACAAAGTCTGCAAGACCTTTATTTACGTGTGTAACATTGTTGCCCTTCCATAGGTTTCCGGTGTTATTGTCTGGAAAACGTTTATTTATGAAATCCTGATTAATCGCTTCAATCATTTCATAAACTCCGTAGTATGCAGTCTTATTCGATTCCTTAATTTTAATCGTCAGCTTCGCATAACTGGACATTGGCGCTGTCCATACATTGTATCGCTTGTGCAAATCATATGCGTATACTTCGCGTGCATGTAAGGCGTCGTCTTTGAACCATTTTGTATTCATATCATTCAATCCGCGAAAACGTTGCGACTTATTAAACTTAGAGAATTTAAAAGCAAAATGTGCATGATTCCAATCTGGATTGATCGGATTATGAGGTTGTCCTGTTGTGCCTTCAGGGCGACGACGACTAGTATTTCCGCGAAGTCTAAAACCGATATTATTTAATTGATCAATCTCACCATTTTTGTTAAATGTGTAATCTGCTGCAACCTCAATCTCGTTTTGCGGATTCGCATCAAAATTGGAGAGCAATTTATTCCACTCGGCCGTAGAAATCTCGACCGTAATCTCAGGTAGTGCCGTTTTGTCAAACACGTAGTTCAACTGAGTATCACTGAACACTGGATGCAAATCGTTTGCTGTTACATTTACAGTCGTTTTCGCGATTGCAGCAGGATTATCAACAGATGAGATGGAAATTTCAGCAGTACCAATTGCCTTCGCTGTAACGAGACCATCTTTCACTTCTACAATTTCAGGGGCATTTGAACTCCAAACTAACCCTTGATTGGTGGCAGTTGCCGGTGTCACACTAGCGCTCAAGTAATCTGTTTCTCCAACTTTCAACGAATACGTCGGATAGTCAGCAGTCACCGCACTCACTTTATTTGAAACTGTAGATATCGTATATACTAACGTTTGATCATTGAAAGTAATCGTATATTGTCCCGCAGTTCCTCTGATAAAAATATCATTTCTTGCTTGTTGGTCCGCAATTCGGTCATTATTATCATCGCCGAAATTGCGTAACCAGTTACCATGCACATCAAATTTGAAACGATCATCCATTCTACCATTGAAAGTAGTAGTAATTTGCCACGTATGATCAGATACCAAAGTCATTCGACCCGACGTGTCAAAATTATTGTTAGTGCCTCGAATGAACATTTGTGCAAAATTAGAGACGAGACGATTCTCAACATTCGCTGTATATTGTGCTCCACCGTTATGATCAGATAGCACATTACCTAGTGAGTCATATGCTTTCACTTCATATTTGATGATAGACTTTGCAGTAAAGCGACCGAGATTTACTTGCCAACGATCACCATCATTTGAAGATGAGAACTTTTGCATCTCTACTGTTTTTGCTGCCCCGCCATCATCAGTGGTGTAAATCACTTCTACTTTATTAGCTGCTTGAGCAGGTTTTGTCAACGTGCTTACGTTGATGTTCGTAGCAGAAGTGATATTTCCGTTTGTTGGTGAATGAGCCGTACCAGATAAGGAAGCAAGCGTAATTGGTGTGAATGTAGGCACTCCCTGCTGTGCAACCCCGTTCGCAACTTGCCAATCACCAGGTGTAAAGAAATAGTCTTTTCCATTGTTGTTGTCCCATATATTCGCGCCGTTATTAAAGGCAGCTTCCACACGTTCAGCATTGCCGATATCAATTGTTACAACTTGAAAACCTTGAATTTCTGAAGGTACCATTTTCATACCTGGAGCCTGTGTCCAAGTACCGCCTTCGGGTTTATAGTGGATAAACTGATTCGTATTGTTAGATTTATAAAATACTCTTATCTTATTTTGTTTCGCAGGTGTTGGTGCGGACGCCACGACTTTATTGCCGATGACATGAGACGTTCCACTCGAAATCGAATAGTTTAAGGAATTGTTGTTATCCCAAACACCTGCTCCATTATTGAATACTGCTTCCAAACGATCTGCAGCTCCAATCGTAAGAGAAGCAACATGATAACCAGGCACTTCAGATGGTTCCATTTTAACGCCAGGAGCCACTGTCCACGTACCACCAATTGGTCTGAAATGAATAAATGCATTGGCTTGCGATGTTCTGTAATATACCTTTGCAACATTCGCCGCCCCAGTTGTAATCATTGCTTGATTGCTCGCGGTTGATGAGTGTCCTGCGAAATCGAAAGCAGTCACGGTATAAGTATAACTCGTTCCAGCACTAAGATTTTGATCCGTGAATGTCGTAGCAGAAGTAGATCCAACAACGACACCGTTTCTCGACACCGAATATCCGTAAATCCCCAAGTTATCGACTGCAGCTGTCCAAGATAACCTAACTGAAGAAGGTGTAATATTCGAGGTTGAAAGTTCCGGAGCAGCATATGGAGGAATGTAGTCCTTCACTTGAATCGGAATACCTCTTCGCACAACACCGTTCTCAATCGTGTAAATGCCTTCGGTTAGACGATAATCGTTACGTCCATTGTTGTCCCATAAATTGCCGCCATTATTGAAAGCAGCTTGAACCGCTTTTCCGCCATTCAACGGGATCGAAATTTCGAAGAAATCATTGAACGAGGACAAAGTCATCGCTCGACCTGGTGAAGCTGTCCATGCTCCGCTGTCGATTCGAAAGTGAACATTTGCTTTTGAATAACCAACATTTTTGTAGTAAATTTTCACCTCATTCAACGTGAGGTTCGCTCCCGCAGTAAACGGAATGGACGACGTTGCTATGAGAAAACAAAGCATCAACATCCAAAATTTAAAGCTTGATCTCGTCCTTGTCATCATCTTCATTCACAGCTCCTTGTTTTTTCTAACAAGGATAGAATAAAGGCTTACACAACTAGCTTCAATAAAATTTCGTGACGATATTGTGACAAGGTATAACAGTTAACCAATTGTTCACAATTTACTTTGCGCTATACGTCACTATATATCCTAATTCTTGAATAAAAAATTCTGTAGGAATATAAACCGTGCGATTCGTAAGAACTGGCGCCGTTCTAAACGTTTTGTTAAGTTTGTCATTGACTCGGTAAGTTTTGTTATTCGCCGTAATTTGGACTTTATAACCGGTTCTCGATCCAATAATTGTGCTTGTTTTCGTATTAAACGATGAACTTAATCCGATTGCATCAAACAAAGGTTTATACGGCAGGAACACGACACCGTTTCTAACAACAGGCAGTGTGGTACTCGGCAGTCTAATTAGCTTTCCGTCTAACGATACAGAATTTCCCTTTATCTCTAACCAGGATTTACGAGTGTAGGTAAAAGTCGCGCTATTCGGTGAAATGTTTCCTGCCCTATCGATAGCAACCACATGGTACTTAATAGCTGTTCTGTTTGCATTTTTAATATCAAATCGATTCGTTGGAGAACTTCCCAATAGAACGTTGTTAGCAAAAATGCGGTAAGAGGCAATCCCTGATTCATCAATCACTGCGTTCCAACTTAATTGCAAGGTGCTATTATTTGGTTCAACCATTCGTAAAGCAGTCGGCGCAGGCGGCTTTATTAAATCCAGAGTTCGCACCGATGTTTCGACACTAAACGGTGAATAAACAGTATTCGGATAAACAGAGCGAACCTTAACAAGATAGTTGGTAAAATTAGATAAACCAGTGATTTTCGCCGTTTGTGCAGGTACTTTAACTGTTTGGGTCAACTTGTTATTAACATAAATTTCATACGATAAGATTCTTGCGTCTGAAAGAACTGTCCAATCCAAATCGAACGAAGTGTTTGTCACATTTCTCGTTTTTAAATTTGTCGGAGTTTGAATGACAAGTAGCAGCGTTGTTTTCACTTCCAGTGGATTGCTCTCCAATGACTTGTTATCTGCAAGGTCAGATGCAACAACACGAACATTATAAGAGGTGTCTGCGACTAAGCCTGTAACTGTAAGTTTCGTCGTATTCGTTTGTCCAACCAATTTGTTGTTCAACATTACAGCGTAGTTTTTTATTCCAACATTATCTGTAGAAGCCGGCCACTCAACCGTAAATGAATCATGTTTTACATTTGTTGCAATCAAATTTTGAGGTGTAGATGGCGGCGTATTATCCGAGGTTCTAACGACAAGCGCTTTTGATAATCCAGAAACGTTGCCAGCAACATCTCTTGCTCGCACTGTTAGATTGTAGTCAGTATACGGTTTTAAGCCTGTCAACTGATATGTCGGATTTGGAACCGTTGTTAACCTTGTAGCGCCACTAAAAACATCATAATTAGCAACTGCGACATTATCAGTCGATGCCCCCCAGGAAATAGTTATTTCGCTTTCCGAAGTTGCGTCAACCTTTAAATCGCTCGGAACTGACGGTAACACATCATCAATCGTGCGCACATCAATGGTATTACTTGCAGCAGAAAGATTACCCGCCGCATCGTAAGCACGGACGGACACCTTATATGTTTGAAAAGCCTTTAAATCACTAAATGTGACTTGATTTGTGGACACTTTCGATTTCAAAAGCCCGTCAAGCAATACTTCGTAACCCGTCACACCTGCATTATCCGTTGATTGACTCCAAAACAATCGGAATCCATTCGAAGTAATTGCACTTACCTGCAAACTAGTCGGTACAGACGGCGGAGTATTGTCTAATGTTCGAACTTGCAACGGACTGCTCGTAGCAGATACATTGCCAGCTAAATCAATCGCACGAACCGCGAACGTAAAATTTGTAAAATCTTTTAGATTTGTCAGTACATACGATGTCTCTTTGACATTTGCAATCTGTGCTCCACCTAATAAAACATCGTAAGACGCTACACCAACATTATCAGTAGATGCGGTCCAATTGACTCGGAAACCACTAATCTGTATTTCCGATGCAAGCAAACCACTCGGAACAGATGGCGCAGTCGTATCCGCTGTGCGCACGTCCAAAACGTTGCTAGGCGCTGAACGATTGCCTGCTGCATCCCGTGCAACAATCGTTACTTTATAATTTTGAAATGGTTTTAAATCGCTGAATGTCACTGTATTGACAGTGACCGTACTTTTTAAAGTGCCGTCCAAAAATACTTCATAAGCAGTAACACCCGCATTGTCAGTAGAAGCCGTCCAATTCAAACGGAAACCATTTTGAGTAATTAAACCCGACTGAAGTGCACTCGGTATTGTTGGTGCAGTCACATCTAGTGTTCGCACTTGCACAATGCTACTAAATGACGATACATTTCCAGCAACGTCCACTGCTCGTACGGATGCGTTATACGATGTAAATTCATTGAGTCCGCTAAATACGTAAAACAACTCTTTCGTATTACCAACCAACGTGTTACCCAAATAAACATCATAACCAGCAACGGCGATATTATCAGTCGATGCATTCCAGTTCAATAGAAAGCCACTCGCACTAACTTGTCCTGTACTTAACCCCGCAGGTACACTAGGTGGCGTTGTATCCGTTGTGCGAACATCGAATGCTGTACTAGGTAGAGACACATTTCCTGCAGCATCCTTCGCACGGACCGTTACCTTGTACCACTGAAATGGTTTTAAATCAGTGTAATTCACATTATTAACGCCTGACGTTGATTTCAGCACACCGTCCAGGTAGACATCGTAACCGGTTACGCCGGCAATGTCAGTTGAGGCTGTCCAGCTCAAACGGAATCCACTAGGGGTTATCGAACTCGCGGACAATCCCTCAGGTACGCTTGGCGGCGTTACATCCAGTGTGCGTGAAGAAACCGCTGTGCTTTGCGCCGATACATTGCCTGATTGATCGCGTGCTCGAACTGAAATCTGATATGTGGTAAATTCCTTAAGATCAGATATCGTGATTGACGTCGATGCAGTGTTTTGAAATAGCTGTCCATTAACAAAAACATCATAGCCAGAAATGCCCGAGCGGTCCGTAGAGGCTGTCCAACTCATTTCAATCGAATCAGACTTAACAGTTCCCACCTTCAAACCGCCTGGTACCGTCGGCGGAGTTAAATCGAGCGTCCGCACATTGACAGGCTGACTCAACGCAGACAAATTGCCGGATTGATCACGAGCGCGTACAGTGATAGCGTATGATGTGAACTCTGCGAGACCTGTAAAAACAAACGTTGTGGATGTTACGGTGCTGCGAAGTGTGCCATCCAAAAACACATCATATCCTGACACACCAGAACCAGCAACATCGGTAGATGGATTCCATGTGACCGTGAAGCCATTGCGTGTAATTGAAGATTCAACCAACCCAAGCGGCGTGGTTGGTGCTGTTTTATCCAAAGTTCTCACAGAAATAGAACTCGACTTAACTGACATATTCTCATAAGGATCAGAAGCAGACACATCAATCACATAAGATTGAAACTCTTGCAAATCTTTAAAAGTATAACTCAGAGAATTACCTGGCACTGTAGCTATCAGTACATTGTTTAAGTAGAGATGATAGGCAGATACTCCTGAACTATCAGTGGATGCGCTCCATCTAACTGCTATAGAGTTTTCGGTGGTTGACTGGCTCACCAGATTGGGCGGTCTAGTTGGAGCAGTAAAATCTACCTCAGCAATTAAATTTGTATTTGGCAGTGTTACTAGATTCATAGCGCTATCAAACACATTTGCACTGATTCGATAGGAACCAGACGGCAGTTGTACATATTCTTGAATGTTAAACTTGTCCTCGTCATTGACGATCGCTGTATACTCATATTTAATCAAGGAATTTGCGATAGATGTAAGCGTAACCTTTACTTCCATGCCTGCTAAACTTCCTGTATCCCCCGCAACGATTTGACCAGAAATGATCAATTGGTTTTGTTGGGAATGAATAACGGGAATCGTTGCGTTCATATCCATGACAGGGATCGTCGAATTAACGCTTAATGAGCCTGTGATTTTCAATGAAGCATATTCAGAATTTACAAAACTAAGCGTGTAAGCGAATAATCCGTTTCTTAACAAGTCACCTTGACGAATTTCATTGTAAGAATTAAAATTCCAGACGCCACTTTCGTCCGTCCACAAATAATAATCAAACACTTCCTTCGTCAGTTGATCCGTGAATTGTAAAACAAGCATTTCGTTCAACACATTCGTGGTACCGCTCAATTCGATCATAGGTTGATTAAAAGTTAGTGTGGAAGCATAGTCATCCATCAACAAATAACCGTCTTCAGCGGTTGTCAACACTTTAAACATCAAGGGTTCTGTACTATTCGCTGCTGCATCCGTTACAAAAGCAATGGCTCCTATGTCTGAATCACGAGGAAGCGTTTTGTCAATGACAATACTCCAAGAACCGTTGGAAACGGTAGTCGTAAATTGCAAATCAGGCAAAGTCGTTCGGAACTCGCCGTCCCCGTCGATGTCCAAAATGACGGTAATTCGGTCGCCGTTTGAACCTGTCCCCCGTACGATTGGTTTGTCTTTTCTAATCTCCGAAAAATCAGTATCCAATGCGAACTCCGGTTCGCTGAGATCCATCTCTAAGATGATACTAGTATATATCTGATTCACTTCCAATGTATCTTGTGACAGAAATTTACCTTCAACAATGAAATCGATTACATAAGCACCCTCTGAAAGTTGATTGAAAATGACTCCGCTCAAATCCCCTGCGCTGTTCCATCGCCCGCTTGTTACTACTTCAATCAATTCCTCGGCGTTATTTGCTTTCATTTGAATGACTGAACCGACAGGAGCTGTGGTCGTGCCATTCAACACCAATTCGTTATTGTTGGACAAAATATAACCGTCAGATAAGTTAAGGTAATTATCGACTACAGTTATCCGTAGTTCATCACGTTCGAACCTTAGAGTTGCACTGTCATGACCAAGTTCTGCTTGTTCGTTTTGAACATAGACGTCAATCTGGTACGTTTTTCCGGAAAGTAATAAACCGATTCCGGTTTTTCCGATTTCAGCACTCCAAACACCATTTCTAGAAACCGTTTGCAAAGTCCTAGTAATCGAACCATCGGAAATTTTGAACAATAAAGGAATCGAATCCGCCGGCCCCTTAGAAGAGTAAACTTGACCACGAATGATTGGCGCAGATGAAGTAACCACCAATCCGTCATATTCTCTGTCGGAAGTGATGCTGACTGTAAGGTCGGAAAACGCAGGTGGAAGTTCTAGCGGACTATCATCCGTAAAAATTAAAATTCCACCATCCTTTTCGGTTGTTACATATGCATCACCAGAGATCGTTACCGGTTCATCATCTAGTGGCATGAAAGCAACGCGTAATACTATCGATTTGCTGCTAAGTGAGGGCAATGAATCGATCGACCACGATAATTGGTTGAACTGGTAAACGATCGATTCGTTGATAATTGGCAAATTTAACACACTAAAATCTTGATGCAAAATATCTTGCATCATTACGTTGGTAGCGTCTGCCAATCCATCATTAGTTACGGTATACGTTATCTCATATTCTTGCTCCACGTTTACATAAGGTGGCGATGTGCCTCTAATCTGCTTTGTGATTTCACGACTCATTGAGAGATGATTTTCAATTAAATAGATTGGCAACAACGTTTGGAACGTTGCACCGCCATTCAAGATGGAATCTTTCGTAATATCAATCAAAGATCCTCTAGTAGATGTGCCGACGACGAGACGAACAGGACTTTCAATGAAGACAGAATTGGTATAGTAATGAATCGTATCAATGGGGATTTGCATATCTAAGAAATACGTGCCCGTATTCAAATTAGGTTCTACTCTCACGAACGAATCGGAACCATCCTCGCCAAACGGGAATTCCGTAATAATCTCGTTACTCACGAATTTCTGCTCTTTATTCACATAAGAGATAAACAAAGAGTCTCTTACATTTGATGAGCCGTTGATTCCAAAGGCGCCGGCGATATTGCCAGTGTTATCTACCAACTGAGCGATGGCGCGAAAATCGTTCGCAAACCCGCCGGCATTCTCATTGCGCGGATCACCATTCAGACTGATTCGTAAAAACAATTTATTGTTGCTGACAGCATAATGAACCGCGCTTGCGGAACTACCAGAAGTGACATCTAGGTATGCAGGCGTATTCGTGCCGTGATCAGATTTAGGGTCAGCAAACACCTGATTCAAACGATTTTTATAGGGAGTATATTCGACATCCCATTCACCACTATTTTGATTGTTAATTGTCGCAGCCCTCGTATCAAAAGAAAGGCAATAAAATAATGCGGATAGCAAAATCCCGCAGATTAACCATATCAATGCTGTTTTCGACAAACGATATACTGTAACCATCTGTAGTGCCTCCGAATTGTTAAAATGAAATCAGATCATCAAGCGCGGCACGCAATGCCTGCTCAGCGATTTGCGCTTTCAATTCATCAAAAGTTTGGGCCGTAGCAATCTCTTGCAAGATCGATAACTGTTCCGTAATCGTATCATGCAAATCAGGCGCTGTTGCCTGCACCACCTCGCTAAAGGTAGCATATTGTTGTTGTAATTGGTCGGTCGCTTCCTTCAGGGAATCCTGATTTTTTTGCTGAATGCTTTCAGCGACTTGCGGAATCGTTTCTTTCATGCCGAGCGCCCCATCAACCATCTCACTCACACCGCAAGCAGCAAGAAAAAAAGTAAAACATAATAAACCGATTACATAGTATTTTTTCATCACAGACACCTCATATTTAATAATGTTGTTTGATTATATTTTAACCTTTCTACATAAAAACACAAACTATTATTTCAAGTATAAATGTATTCTACATGAATGAAAAATCCCCTCCAAGAAAACCAAGTTTCATCATAAAACTTGAATTCTTGAAGGGGACTATGGCATTTAAACTACTAAGGCAGTGTCGTCACCGTCACCGCATTGCTCGCTGCGGACAAGTTGCGTTCCGCATCTACTGCGCGCACAGTGAACGTGTGTTCTGTGTTCGCCGTCAAGTTACGTGCATTGAAGAACGTCGTCAATGCGTTTGCTGTACCGAAGTACGTACCGTTTCGATAAATATTGTAAGCCGTTACTGCAATGTTGTCGGTTGAAGCCGTCCAGTTAATACGCACACTCGTTTTGGTAATGTTACTGCTCGTCGCATCGCTAGGCGCCGTCGGTGCAACGAGATCCGTCACAGGTGTCGTGCTAACAGAGATGGCTTCCGTCAACGTCGATTGGTTGCCCGCCGCGTCAATCGCGCGCACCGCAATTTGATGCGACTCATTCAACGCCAAGTTTGCGAATACGAACGATGTCAATCCGTTACGCACCGTCGCCACTTGCACGCCGTTGCGCAACACTTGGTAACCCGTCACGCCGACATTGTCTGTCGAGGCTATCCAACTGACCGTAAATCCGGTTCTTGTAATTGCGCTCGCTGCAAGGTTGGTCGGCACGCTCGGTGCCACACCTTCCATTGTCGTGATTGTAAATGGCGCAGACAAGGCTGAACGATTTTTCGCCGCGTCTACCGCTTGCAAACGGACCGCGTACGAAGTGAGTGCCGATAAGCCAGTTAATTCCGTCCGATTTGCAGGTACTGTTTTGACTAATGTGCCGTTAACAAATACGTTATAAGCAGTCACACCCACATTATCTGAAGAAGCTACCCAATTGAAGAACGCAGCATCTTTTGTGACCAGCGATGTGCTGATGGCACCTGGTACTGTAGGAGGTTGAGAATCGGCAGTGCGCAGGATGACCGGCACACTTTGCACCGAACGATTTTTCGCCGCATCAAATGCCATCACTGTAATCGTGTACGGAGTGTTTTGTTTCAAACCAGAAATCGTAAAGCGATTACCTTTGATAGTGCCGACAAAATCTCTGTTGCGATACACGTTATAACCCGTCACACCGACGTTATCCGTGGAAGCATCCCACTGAATACGCAGACTGGTCGGCGTCGATTCAATCGTCGTGATATTGACTGGAACCGATGGTGCAACCACGTCTGGTGTCGTAAATGTGACTGCATTGCTGCTCGCCGATTTATTACCAGCCGCATCTACAGCGACAACCGTCAAGTTGTGCGCCACACCGGAAGCAATGCCCGCTACATTGTACGGCGATTCCGTTGCCGTCGCAATCAAAGTCGCACCATTGTAAATTTCGTAGCTAGTCACGCCAACGTTATCGGTTGACGATGTCCATGACAATGTCACACCCGTACCAATAACGTTAGAAGACGCAAGATCTGCAGGTGCAGAAGGTGCCGTATCGTCCACATCTGAAACGGAAATCGAAATAGATAGTTCATACGTCAAGCTGCCGCTATCCGTCACACGTACACGAACAGAGTAACTTGCTTTCGTTTCAAAATCTAGACTTGCATTGGCACGAAGACTAGTGCCATCAATGTTGAAACTAGCGTTGTCCGCATCACCGTCACCACTCACCAATGTGAACGCAGCAGTGTCGTTTGCATCGATATCCGTCGCGCTTAGCGAACCGATAACTGCATTGGCACCTGCATTCTCTGAAATCGTATTCGCAGAGGAAGATAGATTCGTCGGA
>CANHCR010000017.1 GCA_947459205.1 Caryophanales bacterium
AGATTTGCCGCTGGCTTCCTTCAGATTCCGCCTCACGACAGACACCCTTGCCTTAAGCTATGGCTACTACTGCCTTCACCATTCGGGACTTGAACCCTATAGATAGCGCCCATGCTGGGCGCACAACAACAAAAAGTGGTCATCCGAAAACGGATAACCACTTTTTTGATGCAATATTATTCTTCGTCCGCCGCTTGCTCGTCCTCATCGCTACCATTCGTCGCTACTTTTTCGACGAGGAAGTACGCGCAACCAAAATTACAATATTCGTTGATGTAGTCTTGAAAATACGTGATTGACGACTCTTTGCTCGCCTGCGGGTTGTCTTCTTTGAAGAAGCCACGCAAACGAAGTTGATTAAAACCCCAGTCACCGGCGATGTAATCGTACCTTCCCAACACATCGCTATATCGGTCGCGGAACATTTCGTAATTCCAACCATCGCGGTGCTCTAAACGCACCTCATACACTTTATTTCCGACAATATGCATGTAGACTCCTCCACTTCCACTATTCGCCTTTCGCTGATTTCACCTGCTCATGCGCGTGATACGAACTGCGCACAAGTGGCCCCGATTCGACATGACTGAAACCGCGTTTCATGCCCTCTTCTTTCAGCATAGCGAACTCTTCGGGTGTATAAAATTTCTCAACATACAGGTGATGTTTTGACGGTTGCAAATACTGACCGATCGTCATGATGTTGCAGTCCACAGCGCGCAAATCGTCCATCGCCTGCAAAATTTCATCCCATTGCTCACCGACGCCGACCATAATGCTCGACTTGGTCGGAATGTCTGGCGCGATCTCTTTCGAGCGGCGCAGCAGTTCAAGCGAACGATCGTACTTCGCTTTCGAACGAACGCGGTCCGACAATCGTTCAACCGTCTCAATATTGTGGTTCAAAATGTCAGGTCGCGCCTGCAACACGGTCTCTAGTGACGTGCGATTGCCGAGAAAATCGGGGATGAGCACCTCGACGCTGCATAGCGGCATGCGCTTGCGAATGGCTGTAATTGTCGCTGCAAAAATACTCGATCCGCCGTCCGCCAAATCATCGCGTGCGACCGATGTCACCACGACATGACGCAACCCCATCTGCTCTGTCGCCTCTGCTACGCGCTCCGGTTCCTGCAAATCGAGCTCCGTCGGCAACCCTGAAGTGACGGCGCAAAAGCGGCATGCACGTGTGCAAATGTTACCAAGAATCATGAACGTCGCCGTACGATTCGACCAGCATTCATAAATGTTCGGACATTTCGCTTCCTCGCACACCGTATGCAATGTCTTGCCACGCATCATCGATTTCAATTCACGAAAATGTTCGCCTGTCTCGAGTTTAATGTTCAGCCACGAAGGTTTGCGCAGCATCTCTTTTTTTGCCATTTGCTAAGCCTGCCTTGTCATCTGTTGATGCATGAATTATACCATAAAGCGTTACCGCCTGCATTATCCAAGTATAAAATGTATGGAGACATGCCACGCTACAGAGAATGTTTTAGATGAAACAAATAAGGAGGCGGAGTTTTGTATGAAACGCAAATGGCTGCTCAGCTTGCTATGTTGTGCAATACTTTGTTTTTCGCTCAGTCCGCTGCACGTCGCGGCGGCGAACACGGTGGAACAGCAAAATGCTGCAGACGAACGCATGCGGCTATACATCGGTGCGAGCGCCCTCAGCAATATTCCGTGGGAATATTTTGCCGCCATCGATCAATATGAGCGTACGATGAGCAAACTGCACAAACACGACCAAGACGAATCACTCATCGCCATCCGAGTTGCTGAACGCCGGTGGAGTGGTGCCTTTAATCCATCGGAAAATGACGAGAACGTGACCGCCATCCGTTTTTTTGACGGCTTCGGACGCGACGGAGACGGTGACGGACGTGCTGACCGCACGAATGGTGCGGATACGCTGCAAGCGCTGGCCGAGTGGCTGATGCGTTACGGTGCCTCGGAGCAAGAACTGCGCATCGGATTATGGGACTATTACGAAAATTTGCGCAGCGTACAGCGCATTATGCAATTTGCCGAAGTGTATCGCGCGTACCGGACGATCGACGTCCATGAGAGCGTATTTCCGTTGCCGGTCACGGCTCATTACACGTATCGGAGCACGTGGGGCGCGGCGCGCGGTTGGGGCGGCAGGCGCATCCACGAAGGCACCGACCTGTTTGCCCCATACGGCGTGCCCGTTCGCAGCACCAACTTCGGCGTGATTGAGACGATTGGTTGGAACAAATTTGGCGGTTGGCGCGTCGGCATTCGCGACATCAACAATGTCTATCATTACTTTGCCCATTTGTCCGGTTTCGAAAAAACGCTCGCAATTGGCGATACCGTCAAACCTGGGACAGTGGTCGGTTGGGTCGGCAGTTCTGGCTATGGACCGCCGGGCACTTCCGGCAAATTTCCTCCCCATCTGCACTACGGCACGTACCGCGACCACGGGATGAGCGATTGGGCATTTGACCCTTTTCCGAAGTTACGAGCGAGTGAGCGCGCTGAAAAGAGCAAGCGTTAACGATTACTCGTTCGGGATAAACGGCACTGGCAAGCGAGTCGTTGGTTTTTGGTTCATGTAATATTGCGGCACCTCGCCATTAAACACGGCGTACGTAAGCGGAATGCGCGTCTCAATCTGTGCGCTGGCGGAATCAAACCCGACCAACACCCGCACCTCCGCTTGAACCGTCACAAATACTTCGAGCATCATCGTATTGATGCCGGCTTCCTTCCACTCGCTGCCCATTTCCGCACGGACGATTCCCGCGGGCATGAGTGTCAACTTGATGCTCGGACCGAACTGGGCGATTAACGAACTGTCGAGCAACATGCCGAGCGGCACTTCTTCCGGCACTTGCTGCATCTTAGCGAGCGTCTGTTCGACGACGCGAATGCAGTCTGCGGTCATTTGAGCGTGGGCGCGCCGATTGAACACGGCACCGCTGACGCGACCGTCCGGGTCGGTTTTCCATTCCATCAGTTCAGTGAAACGTTCCGACTGCGCTACCTGCTGCGTAATCGCCAAGTTTATCGCTTGCGTCGCCATCTGCTTCAGTCGAATGGTCGCCACATAGCGAAGGGCTGGTTGCAATGACTGATCAAACCAAAAGATCAAAGTCGCGACGACCAGCACCACCATAATGATGGCAAAAAAACGTTTGCGTACACGACGGCGTTTGGTCCCCCGCATTTTCTGTCGCACGGTCATCGCTCCCATAGGCCAAACTTTCATAAAAAACAAACAAAGCGCCATAACCGAAGTTATGACGCGCTTCCGATTTTTATGAAAAATTTGAACGCCGCTACAATGAACGCCGCTGACGATACGCCTCGTAAAGCAGCACGGTCGCAGCCATTGCCACATTCAGCGATTCCGTTTGACCGCTCATCGGGATGTACACATTTTGCGACGCTACTGCCACAATTTCAGGCGATACGCCGCTCCCTTCGTTGCCGACGACGAGCCAAGAGCGTTCTCGCCAATCGACATCATACATGGTCGCACCACCCTCGAGAGCCGCAACCAATACCTGTGTCCCTGATGAACGCACCTGTTGTAGCAAATGTACCAACTCCGACGTCTTCGTCAGTTGCAACACCGGCACTTGAAACAGCGCCCCCATCGTCGCTCGCACCGTCTTTGGCGCATACAAATCAGCGCACCCCGGACCCAATATGACAGCGTCGACGCCGACAGCCGCCGCCGAGCGAATCATCGTACCTATGTTGCCAGGATCTTGCACGCCATCGGCGACAAGTACCCATGGTGCGCTCAACAGCGAATCGGCAACGGGTTCAACCATGTGCGCAACGGCCACCACAGCTTGCGGCGTTTTCGTCGAACAGCATTTCGCTAGCACCGGCTCGCTTACCGCAATCCAGCGCCGGTCGTCTTTCCAAGGTGTCAACTCCGCGGGAATACCTCGTTCGAGCGAATAAAGAAGCGTTTCCAGTGGCACATCAGCGAGCAACGCCTCTTTGACGAGATGCACACCCTCAAGTAGGTAGCGATGTTGTTCGTTGCGCCCCTTTTTTTCGAGTAACCCCGCCCAACTTTTTACACGCGGATTTTGTACAGATACAATCTCTCCGTTCATCGCGCTACTCCAAATCCAACATAAACGTTTCCAGCAAATCAATCTGTTCGTTACTTCCTGCCACAATCAACGAATGACTGACATCGATGAGTTCCTCGCCGCTCACCACCAACTGCACATTCGCCTGACTGCTGAGCGCAATCACGTTGCATTGGAACCGTTCGCGAATTCGCAAGTCGCGCACCGTACGCCCGATGACTTTCGCTGTCGCTTTGATCGTCACAATCGCGCAATCACCGCTCAACTCGAGCGAGTTCAGCATGTTATCGCTACTCGTCAAACTGCGCACCAACTGGTAGGCAGCATCAAACTCAGGGAAAATCACGAGGTCAACGCCGATTCGCTCCAGCAAACGTCCGTGCAATGATGTTTGCGCCTTCGCAATCACCCGTGGGATGCCAAGTTCCTTAAGGTTGATGGCCGTCAAAATGTTGGCCTGTATGTCGCCGCCAATCGCTACAATCGCTACTTCTGCCTCTTTCACATCAATACTGCGTAACGCCACTTCGTTCGTTGAATCCACTTCATGAATGTGATTGAATTCTTCCACAACTCGGTCGGGCAAATTTTGCAAATGTCTGCGGTTGCTGTCGACGAGAATGACGCTGAATCCCTTCTCGATCAACTTATCCGCCACTGCGGAACCAAACCGACCCAAACCGATGACGCAAACCGTCGTCCCTTCGGCAATCCGAAAATTGCTTATCACGTGCATCACTCCTCGTATTTTTCACGGCTATTATATCACAATCGTGGGAAACTTTTTCCTGTTAATTTCGTTATATATAGCAAAAGGAGCGTGAATGTGATGAACAAGTCGAAAACGTTGTACCATACGGCTGTGGTGTTAAGCGTCACCGCCATCATTTTGCTAACGATGATGGCTTGCAGCGAGCAGCAACCCGCGATTGAAAAACCAGTAGAAAAAGAAAAATCCACGGAGACGCCGAAACAAGCAGGTACTCCAAAGGAATCGGCAAAAATAATGGCGCCCATAATCATCAACGAACCCATCTATGACACAATGGTCGACGGCCCGTTCCTCGTCAAAGGCGATACGAACGATGCTGACGGCATGATCTACTACACGTTTGACGACGGACACAACGTCTTGGCGAGCGGTAGCATCGAAGCCAAAGAATCGGCAGATGGGCGAAAAACGTTCGAATTTGCGTTAGCGTTCGAGAAGCCGACCAGTCCTTACGGCATTTTGGCGATGTACGGTGAAAATCCTGATGACGGAAATGCAACCCCGCTGTTTGACACTAGGGTGCAGTTTCCGATGGAATTTTTAGCGGACTAGTAGCAAAAAATCCGAGTATGTGGCAAAATATTGGCATGCCATTTTTGTCGGAGAGGACTTTGAACGAATGACTGCATTTTTTAAGTTGCTGACTGAATTATCATCACGAAAGACCGTTTCACGCCTGACTGGCCGTTTGGCAAAATCACGCTTGAGCAAGTTGCTGATCGCGCGCTTCGCCAAAACGTATCGCATCGATGTAAGCGAGGCTGAACGTCCGCTTGCGTCGTACCGCACCTTGAACGAATTTTTCACACGCCGTCTAAAGCCTAGGGCGCGCCCGCTTGATGCGACGCCGGATGCAATTCTCAGCCCGGTCGATGCGGTCATTACTGGGATTGGCCCGATTACCGACGGCATGATGCTCAGTGTCAAAGGTCAAGATTATACGGTTAGCGAGATGCTCCAAGACGAAAGCCGTGCGCAGCAGTTCCAAAACGGCTTCTTTTTCGTGCTTTACTTGAGCCCGCGCGATTATCACCGGATTCATGTGCCAGTGAGTGGTACGATTCGTGAGAAGCGCCATTTGCCAGGCAAAGTGTACCCGGTCAATGAGTTCGGCCTGACGAAAATGACGCGCGTGCTCAGCCGCAATGAGCGCCTCATTTCTTATATTCGTCCAGAGATTGATGGTGCTGAGGGATCGGAACTTGAAGTGGCTGTAGTCAAAGTCGGTGCGCTCAATGTCAGCAGCATCCAATACGTCACGCCATTGCCGGACAAAGTCGCAAGCGGCGATGAACTAGCTTATTTCGAATTTGGTTCGACGATTGTCTTGCTGATTGAAGGCAGTCGTTTTCAAGCAGACGCGTCGCTGCAAGTCGGTAGCGCAGTCAAAATGGGAGAACGTTTGGGTATTTTCATTCAAGAGGACAACCAACGCGCATGAACAACGTCACAATTTATGGGATTTTATTTCTCATCAGCATCATCCATTTGTTAAATGATACGTTTCAGGCGGTAATTCCTGCGATTTATCCGATTTTGCAATCGTCGATGACTCTTAGCAATACGGAGATTGGAATGATTGGCTTCGCTTTGAATATTACCGCATCACTTATGCAACCGGCAGTTGGCGCATATACGGACCGTCGTCCGATGCCCTATTCGTTGCCGCTCGGCATGGGGGCGACTATGGTCGGTATGGTTGGTTTGGCGTTCGCGCCGAATCTGCTGTGGGTCATTGTGAGCGTGATGTGCGTCGGCGTCGGTTCGGCGATTTTCCACCCGGAAAGCTCACGCGTCGTCAATCTTGCAGCCGGGCAACGGCGCGGTTTGGCGCAATCGATTTTTCAGGTGGGTGGCAATACGGGACAGGCGCTCGCGCCGGTACTGACGGTGCTCATATTCGTACCGTTCGGACAATTCGGTGCGATTGCTTTCGCTTTCGTCGCCGTGATTGCGATCCTCGGATTACTCCGTGTCGCGCGTTGGTACAAACAGGCGCTCGCGGCACGTAAGGCGGAACGAAAAAATGTGCAGTCGCATGTTCTGCAACCGCACATTACTCGAAAACTATATATCGCTCTCACAATCATCGTGCTATTCGTGTTCGCAAGATCGTTTTACTACACGGGCATCGCCGCGTTTTATCCGCTTTATTTGCTTGATGTGTATGAGATTAGCGTCAGCCAAGTACAGCTCTATTCCTTCTTGTTTCTTGGTGCCGGCGCACTCAGTACGTTTCTCGGCGGACCGATTTCCGACCGCATCGGGCGCAAGCGTGTCATCGTCTTTTCGATGGTCGCAGCCTTGCCGCTCGCTTTTCTGCTACCATACGCCGGACTCGGTTGGGCAATCCCGCTCTGCTTTGTACTCGGCTTCACGACGCTCGCCAGTTTCTCCGTCACCGTCGTCTATGCGCAGGACTTATTCCCGCGCCACATCGGCACGATGAGCGGGCTCGTCGTCGGCTTCGCCTTCGGCATGGGCGCCATCTCATCGTTGCTTTTCGGTTGGCTTGCCGATGTGTACAGTTTGCAGTTCGTCATGCAACTCAGCAGTTGGTTGCCGTTGCTCGGTTCGGTCGCGCTCTTTTTACCCGCCGACGAAACGTTACGCCAATGGAACCGTTCGTAGTGTGTGGAAGTCAACGATAACTATTTCTTTACATCTATCACAAACGGAACGACCAGGCGTTTTCCTTGATGTTGGAACTCGCCCCACAGTTTGTATTTGCCTTCTTTCTCGAAGATGGCACTAAAACTGGCTTTCGGTCCGCGCTGTTTATCGTCAATGGGATGCGTATGAATGTACTCCGAAGTATCTTCGCTGACGAGAATCACATGTCCGACAGCACCTAAATACGGTTGTAAATCAGTAACATCAGCGCCGCTCGCCGCATCTTTAAAAGTAAACGTCAAGTTCGCCTCTTTGCCGACTTTTAAATCCGTCGCAGAGAGGCTTATTTTTTTGCCTTCCACTGTCATCGTTTCCTTGTCATTGACCACCAAGTTCGGCGGATCAAGCGGTGGTGCAGGTGGCGCCGTTTTCGGGTCTTTATGTTTTGCTACGACTTCCGGCTCACGCACGATCACTTCCGCATACTCGTTGATCCAACCTTGCGATTTGGAGCGAGCATCAACAAAAATCTTGTACGTCGTCGCACGTTTCAAATCCATGTTGACGTTGAACATGCCGTCCGCCGCCATCTCCGGATGATAGTGAAAGAAATCGCGCAAATCTTTGCTGACGACAATCGTGTGCATCTTTTTCTCATGATACAGTTCATAATCAGTAATTACTTCTTCCGTTTTGTGATCAGCGAAGCGGAAATTCAATCCGACCGGTTCACTAGTCACCGGCGGCGATTTCGTCAGGCGCCAGTATGGCTTGACGATTGTCGGTTGTTCCGGCTTCTTCACTTCGTCCTTTTTTTTGCTGTCACCGTGATCGTGCTTGCTGTGGTCTTCGGTCGCTGCTTTCTCTTTCTTGTCAGTTCCTAGTCCGCCAAAATACCAAACACCGACTGCTAGACCCGCCAACAGCACGACACCCAGCGGAATCATCCATTTCAGCCTACTACGACGTTTCGCCTTCGTCGTACGCAGTTCAGTGGTACCGCGTCTATTACTTTCTCCCATCGTTCGAACCACTCCTTATGTAAATTTGCCACAATATGATTATACGTCACCAAGCACAAAAAAAAAATATCCAAGCGCACTGTTTTTCCATGACGTCTACCTCGCAAAATGTTATAATATTCGATGGACTTTATCTCGCAAACACGTACATGGAAGGATGGACATAATGAACAAACTCGCTCAACAATTAAATCAAACGATTCAGGCAGAAAATCCGCACGTGTTCGAAATGCTTTCGGACCTCGGACAAAAACTTTATTTCCCAAAAGAAGGGATTCTCAGCCAGTCGGCAGAAGCCGGCAAGAAGGCGACCAAATATAATGCGACAATCGGTACGGCGACAGAAGGCAAAGGTCCAATGTACCTTTCCGTCATTCAAGACACCCTCTCGGCGTACGCGCCGAAAGACATTTACCCATATGCGCCGCCTGCCGGAAAACCAGAGCTACGCACGGCATGGCGTGAAAAAATGCTGATTGAAAATCCATCGCTCAACGGCAAGTCGTACGGCAATCCGATTGTCACGAACGCACTTACACACGGTCTAAGTATCGTCGCCGACCTGTTCGTCGGTCCTGGCGACCGTGTCATCATTCCCGATAAAAACTGGGAAAACTATGAGTTGACATTCGGCGTCCGTAGAGGCGGCGAAATCGTCTATTATCCGCTTTACACTGCGGATCGCAAATTCAACGCACAAGCGATGTTCGACGCCATCATGGCACAAAAAAACGCTGGCAAAGTGGTGGTCGTACTCAATTTCCCGAACAACCCGACCGGCTACACGCCGTCTGTTGCTGAAGGTGATGAAATCGTTGCCGCACTCGTAAAAGCAGCTGACGCTGGCATCAACGTTGTCGCTGTGCTCGACGATGCCTACTTCGGTCTATTTTTCGAAGATTCACTGCAAGAGTCACTGTTCGGCAAACTGGCCAACATTCATCCGCGTCTGCTCGCAATCAAGGTTGACGGCGCCACCAAAGAAGAATATGTTTGGGGATTCCGCGTCGGTTTCATCACCTACGCAGCGCCGACAGAGGCTTTGTTGAACGCGCTCGAACAAAAAACGCTCGGCTCGATTCGTGCCACCATCTCCAGCGGTCCGCATCCGACACAAACGTTTATCTTGCACGCACTGAAGTCACCGCAATTCAATGAACAAAAAGCAGAAAAATTCGAAATCATGAAACGCCGCGCCAACCGCGTCAAAGCGATTCTCGACGGCAGCGACTATTCGCACGTTTGGGAATACTACCCGTTCAACTCTGGCTACTTCATGTGCTTGAAATTGAAAACAGTCAACGCTGAAGCGCTCCGTACGCATTTGCTCGACAACTACGGCGTCGGCACGATTGCGCTCGGCGAAACAGACCTGCGCGTCGCCTTCTCCTGCATCGAAGACGAGTACTTGGAGGATCTATTCGCGATCATCTACAAAGGCGTGCAGGAATTAAGCAACTAATTAAAAATCATTCGCTCAAGCAAAACTGTTCGCGCCATGCGGACAGTTTTTTTGTTGTTGGACAAACACCACACAGCGTTCGCAAAAAAATCTCCGAACAAATGATGATTGTCCAGAGATTTTTTGTTCTATCAATTTGAAATGCTATTTAAGCACAAGCGTCGTATACGGTGGCACCTTAAGCTTATTGTTGCTGAGCGTCGCACCGCTATTGGAGGAAAAGATGATGCTTGAGAACTTCGTGATGTTGGCAGCAGTTGGCATGTTGACGACCGTTTCTGTATCCGACAAATTGTGCACAACGAGCACTTTCTGCGTTTTCGAAAAGCGCATGTACGACTCGATATTGTACTCATTAAGCGGATAAGGCTTGATGTCGCCTTGATGTAAGGCAATTTCCTTTTTGCGCAGATGAATCAATTTCTTATATAAATTATATAGTGAGTTCGGATCGTTGCGTTGCACGTCGAGCGCATTTTCTTTATTTGTTTGCGAATAACTACCGTTATAACGCCAAGATGTCGTGCCGTCACCAAAGCCTTGCGAATTCCAAGGAAATGGAAGACGGATATTTTCATCCGGTTTCTCACCGACCATACCAAGTTCTTCGCCATAGTACAAATACGGCGTACCAGGCAACGTAAGGTACATCCCCGCCGCTGTTTTCGCCTTGTTGACGTTCTCGCCAAGCACGCTCATCACGCGCGACTGATCATGATTCGTCAGAAATGGGGCGTCGACGAATTTGCCTTTCGATGCCTCCTGGTAGACAGCATTCATCTGCTGTACGGTACGCGCCACGTCGGTCGCTACTTCAGAGTCAGCGGCAGCAACGATTTTTTCGGCCAAATCGAAATTGAAAGCAGAATTGAATGACTTCTCGAGATAGGGAGCAATCACGTCTTTCGTATCCCAAATCTCACCAATCATATACGCATTCGGATTGATCGTGTCGATATCGGCGCGGAACTGCTTCCACATCGACTGATTTTTTTCATTCGTTTGCGGATCGAGTTTGGACGACTGCAAATCATCGTAAATGTGTTTGGCCGCATCCATACGGAAGCCGTCAATCCCGACTTGCAACCAAAACTTGCCGATGTTGCCGATTTCCTTGCGCACAGCAGGGTTGTCGAGGTTTAGGTCAGGCATCCCATCCCAAAAAGCGCCCAAGTAGTTGCCGTTACGCGATCCGTGCCATGCCCGTCCGCCGACTGCGCTCCGTTCATTCAAGTTCGTATTGCTATTCGCCCAAATATACCAGTTGCGGTACTGGCCGTTACGGTTGTTAACCGCGTCTTGAAACCATGGGTGTTCGCGGCTTGAATGGTTGAAAACCATGTCGATTACCACTTTAATCCCGCGTTTCTTCGCTTCGCTCAATAATTTTTTGAAATCCGCCATTGTTCCGTACTGCGGATGTACATTGTAGTAGTCCGTGATGTCATAACCGTGATAACTTGGGCTCGGATTGATCGGCATCAGCCAGATGCCATCGATGCCGAGATCGCTCGTCGTGTTCGGATTGCCGTCATTTAAGTAGTCGAGTTTTTGTGTGATGCCGTTGAAATCACCGATGCCATCGCCGTTGGAGTCTGCAAACGCACGCACGAAAATTTCGTAATAAACTCCGTACCGTGTATCTACGGTCTCATTTACCGTGACCGGCGGTTTTACAGGTGGTTTTACTGGCGCCGTCAATGTTTTTGCCTGCAAAATGATGCTGGAACGCGACATGTTGCCAGCTGCATCGAGCGCACGGACTGTATACTGATAGGTTGTATTCGCCGCAAGACTGCGGTCAGTAAAATTCGTCGTTTTGTGCAATGCGACGATGCGTTTGCCATTGCGATAGATGTGGTAACCGGTCACTCGAACATTGTCGCGCGAGGCCGACCAAGAGAATCCTATCGAAGAACTATCCCGAGTCAATAATTTCATATTACCCGGAATCGAAGGTGCCACAGTATCACGTGTGGACGCAGCCGTACCAGAGATTGGTAGTGCCACCTGAATGACCATAATCAATGCCAACGCGAGTGTATACCAGTATTTCATTGCGATTCCTCCAATGTTTCTAAGTTGATATGTATACACTCTACATTTTTAAGCGCTATAATACAACACTTGACCCATTTCGAATTCGCGAAAACGTTTACATCGAAGATGATTGTCATGAAATTGTCACAAATAAAAACCGGGGTCCGGCTCCAACGATTTGGAGCGCGAACACCCGGTATTGAAATTCTAAAATATTCTTACTTTGCGCGATATTGAACGGTGACGCCTAATGACTCACCAACGAATCGCAACGGTACAAAGGTCGAGCCTTTAATGACAGTCGGTGCCGCATCAAGCGCAACGTTTTTGCCATTCAGTTTTGCTGTTTTGCTGTTGATCACTAATGTCAAAGCAAAGCCCGGCTTACTTGCGGCAATCGTTTTCGTTCTCGATGTCCAAGTTGCTTTTACACCGAACGGCTCGAAAATCGATTTGAACGGCAAATACATTCTGCCTTGAATGCTTTGTGGTTGGACTGAAGCTGGTAATTGTTTGCCGTTGATAAACACTTTCTTACCAACGACCAAAATCACATCATTCGGTGCCGATCCTTTCACGTTATTCGTTTTCAGACCGTCACCTGCTTCGTTATAGGCAGAAATCTGGAGGTTGTACGTTTTGCCTTTCGTCCATTTGGATGTATTGAACGTGTAGGAATTTACATCTAGCAATGTCGCAGTCAATTTTCCGTCAACATAAATCTTGTAACCAATCGCTTTCGCTACCGATTTCCAAGTCACTTTCGCGGAACCGCCTGTGTTGCTGAACACAACACCTGTCGGCACGCCTGGCGCTACGATTAGATCAGTTGGAATGCCGGATACAATCTTACCCGCTCCTCCAGTGGTGCTCGGTGTGAACGTCCACGTTCCAATACCGAACGTATAGTTTTTCATATTATCGCTATCCCAGCTGCTGCCACCGTTGTTGAATGCTGCGGTGATGGAAGTCGCTTCACCGATGCCAATCGTAATTTTCGAATAGCCAAAGTATTCACTTGCTACAAGCGCTTTGCCTGGCACAGCGGTCCATGCGCCGCCACCTGCAGAATAGTGGATATAAGGTGTGGCGAAACCTTTTTTATAGTAAATCGTGATTTGGTTGTTCGGTGCCTTCAATGTTGTAGCAGAAATCTCGTCCGTAGCTGGTGATTTGTTGCCCGATGCATCATAGGCTAGCACTTTAAATTTGAATGTCGTCTCTGCACTCAGCCCCGTAACATTGAACGTTGTCGTTTTCGAGGTTCCGATTTGGACGCCGTCTTGCCAAATTTCATAGCCTGTCACTTCTGTGTTGTCTGTCGCTGCCGTCCATGTCAATGTCAACGCTTTATGTGTCACGGCAGACGAAGCCAAGCCAGTCGGTGCAGTCGGCACTTCATTGTCAACCACTGTGCTCGTCGTGCCCTCTACTGATGCACTTGCTTCCGATGCGTTGCCAGCGATATCGATTGTACGCACTTTAAACGAGTACGTTTTACCTGTTTCCAAACCGCTGAATGTGTAGCTATTCGTTTCGCTATCGGCAACTTTCTTGTCATCTTGCCATACTTCGTATTTTGCTACCGCGATATTGTCGCTTGAATTGCTCCACGTGAGTGTCAAGCCAGTCGTCGTAATGCCCGAGACTTTCAAGTCTACTGGAACTGTAGGTGCCTCTGTATCTTTTCCTGATTTCGGTTCACCTTCTGCCACAAGTCCCCCGCCTGGAGCCGCTTCAGCCGTCCAAACGCCTTTTGTGAAACTATAATTTTTAGTATTATTGTTATCCCAAGTGCCGGAGCCGTTATTAAATGCTACTTGCACACTTGAAGACTGACCGAGGTCTATCACAATTTTGCTGTAGCCAACATATTCACTCAGTTTCATCGCTACGCCCGGTGCCTGTGTCCACTGACCACCAATGCCATAGTGAGCGTATGCCGTCTCAAATGCCCCACGCTTGTAGTAAATTGTCGCTTCATTTTTCGGAATCGCAATCGTCGTTACATCCAATGGATTTGACAATGCAGAAACGTTACCTGCAGCATCTTTGGAGCGGACAGTCACTGTATACTTCGTTTCTGGCGTCAAACCATTTAACTGTACGGTTTCGGAACTACTTTCAGCCAGTTTCTTCTCACCCTGCAACACCTCGTAACCGACAACGCCGACATTATCCGTTGATGCCGTCCATGAAAGGATAAAGCTAGTTGCACTAATTTCCGAGGATGCCAATCCTGTCGGCGCAGTCGGTGCTTCCGTGTCAGCTGGCGGTGCTGCCAATGTCGTCACATCAATATTGTCTGTTGCTGCCGAGAAGTTGTTCGCCGCATCCTTCGCGCGAACTTTGAATTTGTACGTCGTCTCCGCTGTCAAACCGCTCACCGTATAGTTCGTGTCCGCTGTGTCAGCCACTTTCGCATCATTTTGCCATACTTCGTATCCTGTCACTCCGACATTATCGGTCGATGCCGTCCATGTCAACTTCACGCCGCTCGCAGTCACATCCGAAGATGCCAAGCCTGTCGGTACGGTCGGTATTTCCGTGTCAGCAGGCGGTGCTGCTAATGTCGTCACATCAATATCTTCTGTTGCTGCCGAGTAGTTATTCGCCGCATCCTTCGCACGAACTTTAAACTTGTACGTCGTCTCCGCCGACAATCCACTCACCGTATAGTTCGTGTCCGCTGTGTCAGCCAGTTTCGCATCGTTTTGCCATACTTCATAGCCTGTCACGGCGACATTATCGGTCGATGCCGTCCAAATCAACTTCACGCTGTTTGCAGTCACATCCGAAGATGCCAAGCCTGTCGGTACGGTCGGACCTTCCGTGTCAGCAGGCGGTGTGTCTGGATTCGTATCGGACCATTTGGTCCCGTCAAACCAGCCTTCAGCAGTCCGAGTAAAGCCTACACTTGCTGGCAACTGATTTCCTGCTCCATCATGGAATAAAATCGTCGCTTTCGATGCGTATTCAATCGTATACACAAACCAACCGTTTGATTCAGCTGTCATCTCAGGGGCTGTTCCCCATTGCACACCTGGCACATTCGCAGGCTCTTGTCCGTAGTAGTAGAGTTGTGCTTTCGCCCACGCTGCAGGCTTCTTGAAATGAATCGTCAAGCCTTCAGGTTGTGTAAACGCCGTTGTCGTTACTTTTTGTTCGGCAGATGCTGCAGAAATATTGCCTGCCGCATCCTTCGCTTTCACCGAGAATGAATACTCTGTTTCTGGTGTTAAGTTGATTGCAAAAAACGAGTTCGTGCTACTTTCCGTAAGTTTGCTGCCGTTCGCCCAAATTTCATACCCGCTTACGCCAACGCTATCCGTGGAGGCCGTCCAGTTCAGCATGGCGCTTTTCGCCTTCACGCTCGAAACAACGAGATCGCTTGGCACTGACGGTGCTTCAGTATCCGGTGCTAAAGTGTCAGGGTTGCTGTTGAACCAATTGATTCCGTCGAACCAGCCTTCTGCCGTTCTAAGATAACCCTCACCATTTGGTATTTGTAAACCCTGACCATTATGAAACATTACTCTAGCACTCGTTGCATTAGCAATGGTGTATACAAACCAACCATCACCTTCAGCGGTCATCTCAGGTGCATTGTTCCAATCTGCTCCAGGAACTGTGCCTGGTTCTACACCGTAATAAAACATTTGAACCTTACTCCAAGACTCTGGCTTCTTAAAATGAATCGTCAAACCGCTCACCGGTGCGGCGAGCAAGTTCATGTACGGCACCATCAACATGCTGATGACAATCAACAGCAACAGTGCACGCTTCCACATTTGTTTCACTACCATAACCTCACTTCTCCTTATGTAAAATTCGTGTAAAAACCACACGTATGTAATTCTACAAATAATCCAAAAATCCTGCAACCAAAATTTTCTAATTGTATATACATTGATGGCGGCAGGCATGGCATTATGCTTGCCTTCCTCATCGAGTTAGGCATAAAAAAGCCGAGTCAATGTTTGGACTCGGCTCATTTTCACCAGTAATCGGTCGTACACTTTACTATTTTCGTTGGATGACTACTTCTTTCGTTTGTGCTTTCCATTTGACTTGAGCATCAATGAGTTTGAATGTTGCACGTGCAGGCACGTACGTGACTCCATTTTTGTTGACTACTTTCATCCCCAAAAACTTCTTGTTACCGTCCAAATACACCGATTTGCTATCATGCGGCATCACAATTTTCTTGCCCTCATCAAACAACTCTACCTGTTTCGTTTGCGAGTTCCATGCTACTTTAGCGTCAAAATTCGCAGCTGCACTTCGTAAAGGTACCATCGATGTGCCGTTCACAATGTACGGTTGTGGATCGGAAGGAATACGAATGTCATACGGAACCATGACAAACGCAGCCGTTTGGCGCGTCATGTGCAAATCATTGCGTAAAATATCATATGCAAGGGAAGCCGCGTTCATCGAACGCATCATTTTACGAGGTCTCATGTCTTCATCGACAATGATCGCATTCGGTCCTACTGCAATTTGATTTGCTACTACTGGACCATTCAAATTCCATTTTTCTTCTTCGATGATGACTTTGATTGATTTCAATTCCTCATTAACTGCAATATTGGCTTTCGGTGCAAGGAACAATTCATATTTTGCTTTACGCGTATTGAACTGCTCATCCACATATAAATCAACTTTCAAGGATGAATTAGGGTCAAGTTCCGTTGCATTCAGGGCAAACTCGGGATCTTCTTTTAAATTTTTATCAAGTTCATCATGAGCGCTCGTTACCATTTCCAAAATAGAGTCCACAATTTGTGTTTTTTCTGCTTTCATGTCGGCTAACATTTGCTCAGCTGTTGTTGTGTCTTCTTCCATTTGCACCGTATAAATCGGTGCAATTAAATCGAATAATTGATCAATCAAAGCGTTAAGCCCGTCTTTATCCGCAATAATATTTGCCAAAAATTGCAGTACGTAATCAGCCGCTTCGCTCGCTTTCATCTCTGCTGTCACATGTTTTAGATTCAGCAATTCGGAGTTAATCTCAATGGTTGCATCCTGAACATCAATCGTATTCGGATTTGGCAATTGTTTCACTACGTAGTTCATTAGTGCATCGACAATCGAATCATAGGATTGCATCAGTTTTTTTGAAGCTTCTTCGTTCAAACCTGAGGTATCTTTATTGATTCCGCCCATGCCTAGCGTGCGGAATACGATTGGTTCACCGGCACCGTCCAATTTGACGACCAATTGCTCATCATTCATCGAAACTTGAAATGGAACCGAGCCTTTACTGACTTCGATTGTTCCTTCCATCGACATTTTATTTGTATCTTCGACGCGCACTGAACGCATTACAATTTTTGCATTCTTGAACAATTGCATCATCGCTTGCTCTTCTGCATGATCTTCATCACGAGTAGTTTGTGGAACATAATCTAGTGCAAGCGAAATACTTGTCGTCCCCTCGTATGACTTTAAATCCGGATTATATAGCACCTTCGACATGTCTACACCCAAAATTGACTGACAACCTGCAACGAACGCCATCACAAAAGCCAAACTGAACATCCACCATGCACGTTTTTTAATCACAAAGACCACCTTCTCATCAGAAATAATTTTTGTAAATTCATTATACACCAAATTTACTCAACTACACGCATGATTTCTGAATAATTCCGATGAGTAGGAGGCACATCATGCCATACCGTTTTTCCAGAAATGGTGTTTGCGCTCAATTTTCGTTTGAACAACGCATTCATGATTTTTACAGTTTCCAATCTAGAAACTTTCAATGTATCGCGTTTCGTTTGAGCAGTCGCCGTATTCGCTAACCACGAGACTTCACGAACGGCTTGCTTAAATCCATCAGTTTGGATGTGCTTCTTTTGTAGCAAACGTTGAATCACCATTCTCATTTCAAGACGAGTTAACGGACGGTTCGGTGCAAAGTTGCCTTTAAGGTCAGCACTCATGATTCGATGTGTGTGAACCGTTTCAATCTCGCGGTACATCCAATTTTGCATACTCACGTCGACAAAGAGTGATTTCGCTCCGCTGCGCGTAGATCTTTCGTTTGTTTGTTGCATTTCAGTAAGTCGAACAATTGCCGCAGCCAATTCTCCGCGTGTAATCGCTTGTTGCGGTTTAAACAGCCCATCGCGGTAACCGTACATGTAAGCAATTCTCGGTGCGGCCTCAACGTTCAGCAATACTTCTGCTGGCGCTGACTCATAATCTCCTTCTTTGACAATAAAAGTGAAACGATCTTTACCAACAAAACCCTTATCGGAAATGTATTGGTAAGAGCCGTTTGGATTTAAAGTCAATGTACCGCTTGAGACTGATTCGACGATTGAAAATTTCAGAGATGATCGCAAACGATTAGTTGGCGCATAGAGAAGCATGTTTTCGTAACGAACAGCAGAAAGTACTTGTTCGAAACGGCTTAATGCATGAATAGGTTTGGGTGAGATGCTAATTTGAACAAGGACAGGAGAGCTGTTGCCAATCCCGTCGTTTGCGATTACATAGAAACGGTCGTTCCCTTTCGATTCTTCATTTGCAATGTAACGAAATGTTCCAGTGAACTCATTCAACACGACGTTACCTTTGAGTGGCGCGGAATGAACGGCAAATGACAATTCGTCATTATTTTTATCAAGACCCTTCATGATTCCATCTACCCCATCACCCGCAACCACTTTTACCTGTTGCGGCTCCAAAACAGGCAATTCATTCGCGTTCAAGAGATTCAATGACTGCACCGACTCGTCTGATAGTAGTTTGCCGTCACTAACCTTCACTTTAAATGAATCCGCACCCTCATAGCGATGATGTGCTGTGTAAACAAATGATCCTGTTTCATTATTCAGTTGTAGCGTACCATGTTTAGGTAACTCAGTAACGAAAAATTTGAGCGTATCATTTTCAATATCATTTGCCACAATCTTGCCATTAACAAATCGCATTCCAACCTCATTCGTCCAATTCCCCGCCTCGACAGTAGGTTTTGTATTAATCGACAACGAATTAGCAGAACCGCCTAACTGTATTTTCATAACATCATCCAATGGAATTCCGTGTTCATAATATCGGTTGTCAAAAAACAGTTTTCCGACCTTATGACTTCCGTAAAATTTACCCGTAGCCGAAGTAAATCCAATATGAATCTCTGGTTGTTTCATGATTGTGTCAAGTCGGAATGAAGGCAGTTGTAATTGCGGGCTAGCCGGTCTTTTGCTATCACCAGCAACACGCACCTCCATGATTGAACGAGCGCCGTCGTACTCAATCCAAACGTGACGGAGTGCACCATCGTCCAGCACGATTCCCTGTTGGTCTAGTTCTCCGATTCCCGTGATCGCCAGCGGTTTGCTGAGATCGCCATTCGCATTGATCGCGATATGGTTGCCATCTTTATCACCATAAAGTGTTAGGTTATGAAAGGTATCAAATTCAACCGCCACACTGTTTCGCACCCCATGATAGCCGATACCGCCACCATTCTTGCCGGGCTCGTACGCTTGATCGGAAATGATAAACATCAAGCCATCGGCACCTCGCAACCCAGTATCACTAATCTTCATCGTGAAATAAGCGCTGAACGAGCGCGTTTTCGAGATGTCTAACGCTTCGCGATAAAAAGCGCTACCCGCAACATAAGGGACGGCTGGCGTCAATCTTAAGTAACCAGCCTCACTACCAGAATCCTGAACAGAAGCCGTCCCCTTCATAATCAAATCACTCGACTTAAATCCGTCCAACTTCACCTGAATTTCTGATGGTGGCAGTGCAGCGGCTTGGTTGACTGAAATGAATGCAAAAAAGACTGCCACTGCAAAAAATATGATGTTCAATTTTTGCATCGCAGACACTCCTTCATCTTGATCTCATTGATAAGTGTATGTAGTCTCCACGATAAATTGAATAGCAAAAGATACACATTAACAGGATTGTCACAATTATTTTCACAAGATGTTCACAAATACTATACAAAAGTAACTATTTAGTTTGGACGATACTGAACTGCTGCTCCAAGAGAATCTGCAATGAAGCGAAGTGGCACGAATGTCGTTCCACGGATAATGACTGGCGGTGCATCTAAATTCAACGTTTTTCCATTCAATCGAGCCGCACGACTGCCAACCTGCATCGACAAATCAATTCCCTCGCTCTTCGCTGACAGCGTCTTCGTGCGCAAATTCCAATTGACATTGACACCGAACGATTCAAACAACACCTTAAACGGCACGACGATTCGTCCATTGACTCGGCGCGGTTGCATCGGCGTGTTTAGACGCTTACCGTTAAAAAATATTTGGTTTCCAACGACCAGCACGACATCTTTCGAAGAGACTGCATCGTTACTCTGATTGTTCGACGATGTGTTATTGGATGAAGAATTTACATTCGAAGTACTTGGAGCGCCGCTAACGATTTTACCCGCATTGCCATTCGCGTTCGGCAGGTAAGTGTATACACCCGCTGCAAAACTGTAATTCTTTCCGGAGTTGCTGTCCCAAAGACCCGAACCGTTATTAAAACAAGCTGTAAGTCCATCGGCATTGCCAATCGGAACGGTTATTTTGTGATAGCCGTCGACCTCAGATGCGGCCATCGGTACACCTGGCACATCCGTCCAGCTGCCGTCATTCGGGCGATAATGAATGTGCGGGATCGCGAACCCTTTTTTATAATAAATGGTCACAGATTTCACATTAGTGTTTGTTCCGTTCTCTTGATTCGCAGGCGGTTTCGGCTCCGGCTCCGGCTCCGGCTCAGGCGTTGGCACTACCGGTTGTGACGAAGTCGTCGGTTTGCCCGATTTAATCGTACCCGGGCCACCATTCGCAGCTGGCACAAACGTCCAAACACCTGGCTTAAACGCATAATTCTGCTTGTTGTTCGAATCCCACTTAGAACCTCCATCGTTGAAACATGCCTCTAACTGCGACTGCTCACCGATATTGGTCGTAAGTTTGTAATATCCTGGCACCTCAGATCCACTCATCGCACGTCCAGGCGTAGCCGTCCATTCGCCGTTCGCTTGACGAAAATGAATATGCGGTTTCGCAAACCCTTTTTTATAATAAATCGTAACCGTGTTGGCGCTTTCCGTATTTGTTTTGCCGCTGATTGTTGCAGCTCCAGTCGAGCGATTGCCGGCCCCATCAACCGCCACAATCCGATAGGCATACGTCGTTTCTGGACTTAATTCCTTGTCAGTAAATGTGGTGCCCTCCACCGTATCAATCAGCACATTGTTGCGATACACTTCATAGCCGGAAATACCGAGATTGTCTGTAGCCGCTGTCCAAGTGAGGCTGATCGTACTGTCTGTTTTGCCGCTAACTGCAAGGTTTTGCGGGCTACTTGGTGCCACGCTATCCTGTACGGCCGCCTCTTTTTGCACATAAATCGAGAGCGATCGACTGTTCACCGGGAACGTCGCCCAACCATCAGCACCGATGCGAATCAAATCGGAGCGATTGCCTGTCATATCGTGCCAGCGCTCACCAGCATGTTGTTTGCCGACAAACATCTTTTTCGAACCTTGCTGTCCGTCGGAAATGACCGTCGCTAACCCAGAAATCGGCCTGCCTACTTCGCCTTCGCGCGTCCAACCGACGACATCTTCATCGTTCAAATAATCGTGTTGCACCCCGTACGCATAGTCCTTGCGCGCTTTCAGAATCGGGTCGATTTTCGAGCGCAGTGCTGGCAAGTTATTGTTCGGAATACCGTAGTAATCGCCGTAAAAGACGCACGGCACACCCTCTTTTCGAGTGAGGATGAACGCATACGATTGCGGCTTGAACCACTCTTTGACCCATGATTGTAGCGCCTGACCTGGCTGCGTGTCATGATTGTCGACAAAGGTAATCGAATGATTCGGATGCAAATCGGTCAATGAGCCGTCGAGCAACTGTCTCATGTCATAGTTGCCGTTCGCGTTTGAGGCTTTTTCAAAACGATGATGCAAATCGACGTCCAACACGGACATGGTTTTGTTGACCTTTGTCAAATAGTTGGCCAGTAAGTCGGTGTTGCCACTCCAATATTCGCCAAACGTAAATAGCGGTTTGCCGGTCGCTTTGCGCACATTGGTCAGCCAATTTTTCATAAAATCGAACTTGATATGTTTCACCGCATCCAAGCGGAATCCGTCGAGATCGAGTTCTTTGACGAGCCATGTGCCCCAGTTCGTCATTTCGTTGACGACGTCAGGATTGTCGAAATCCAAATCGGCAAACATCAAGTAGTCGTAGTTGCCGTTTTCTTTGTCGACTTCGACGTCCCACGATTTGCCTTGAAATTTAAATAACTTTTGTTGATTGCCTTGTCCGTCATAATCGACGCCGTTGAAATGGCTGGCATTCCATTGAAAAGATGAATGGTTGGAGCCGCGCCCTGGGAACCAGAATCGTGTGTATGAGGTAATTTGGTACGCGCCGGACCGTTCGACGTTGCGGTTCTTTTTGTCGACCTCAATCGCATTCACTTGATCAGTGCCGTCCGCACCTGCTTTGTGATTCATAACGATGTCTGCGAATACCTGAATTTGATTGGATTTCAGTGTTGAAATCGCTTCTTTCAGTTCCCATTTTGTGCCGTATTTCGTGCGTACGCCACCTTTTTGATCGAATTCGCCGAGATCGTACCAATCGTAGACGCCGTAGCCCACGTCATTGATCGTTTGCCCTTTGTATGCGGGCGGGAGCCAGATGGCGTTCACACCGACGTTGCGGAGCGCACCGGCCTCTGACTGTAAGCGTCGCCAATGATTGCCGTCGGCAGGCAAATACCACTCAAAATATTGCATAACCGTCATGTTATCTTTGCTTGCTGCGACCGCCACCATCGGCTTGCTGACAGGGGTGCTAGGAAGTATGGGTAGGCATACGGCGAGCAAAGACATAATAAGGACTACCGAAATGATACGCTGAATGAAGACTGACATGAAAAACCCTCCTCTTCCAATTTGCAAACGCTTTCAAATATATTCAAAATAGTATCAGTCTTACACCCAAAAATCTGTGACAAACTCGTGAACTTTCGCAAAAATCGACCCGTCCGACAAATTCCGTCACAATTTGGACACAAAAAAAGAGGCACCCTCAAGGCAGCCTCTTCAATCTCTTATTCATTTTGGAATACTATAGCAACTTAAACGAAAACTCCTTTTTTTCCGACTCGCGATCGTGCATCCGCCAACCGAGTTTGATCAACTCTTCCGTCAACTCAATGTAGGCGCGAATCGCTTTCGCCGACGGTTTGCCAAGCAACCATTCCCAGAAATTTCGCTTGTATGTAAATACGAATCGTGTACGCGGTTCCGAAAAAAACTCGACATACAACTCAGACGGCGCTCTCCATCCAACAATTTTCGTAGCGGTATCTTCCAAATCCGTCTCAGGAAAATCCGGCGACTCATTGACATAGCGCACCCAGTTGGAGCGGCACTCACGAAAGTTGATGTAACACTTCTGCTCGTTATAGCCATAATAATAAAATCCGTCTGCAAAAATTTCGATTATATTCCTGTGATGAAACGTACCACCATTCAAGGCAAGCACCTCTTCTGTCTATGCTGCTACTAGCATATCACGTTTTACGCGCAATTTGTACTCACCACTCCAACGAGTTGACTTTCCAACTTCCGTCTTTGAATACCAACGTCAGTTTTTGCGTGTGCGCAGGATACAATTCTTCAGGCACCTCATAGCGCACATTCACTTCGCCATCCACATCGCGCGGTGTAACGCGTACTTCCGCTTCATCCAACGGCGGAATAATCACTGTCCCCTCCAACGGCTCTGTGTCCTGAAAAGCAACCACCCATTTTCCATCATTCTGCATCAGATTCCCACCAGGAATAATGACTTCATCAACGTAACTTTTTGTAAAATACGGCTTGTAAAAATCGTACAGTTGAGCCGTTGTCAAGCCGTCCTGATCATAGATACTTTTGTCCAATTCCGTTGCATCATTCAGCAACACTAAAACTTCTTTCGCAGACGGGGCTGGCAATTCGGCAGACTCCTCCGTGTCCGCTCCGCATGCTGTGAACAGCAAACTAACTAATAGCAAACATGTCACCATCAACCATCGTTTCCTCATCACCGATTACACTCCTTTCGTTTCTGCCGACCAAGGGCCAAATTAACACAAAAGCTCCCGTTAGCCTTTGCTAATCAGGAGCCTTAACATTAGATGCTGATTTTCCGTTTCATATGCCAAATTAGTTTTGCATCACAAAATCGTTTGCTACTTGCTGGTTTTCATCAAACACTTGCAAAATCTCATAGCGGGTGTTGCGCTGCGCCGGAATTTTGCCAGCCTCGCGAATCAACTGAAGGATGGAGGAGATATTGACTTTATGCGTCGCGCCCGCCGCCGACACCACATTTTCCTCAATCATCGTGCTACCGAAGTCGTTGCAACCATAGTGTAGCGACAACTTGCCAATCTCCGGCCCCATCGTCACCCAAGACGACTGGAAGTTTGGAATATTATCGAGCATCAAGCGGCTGATCGCCAGTGTCTTCAAATACTGATCGGGACCGACTTTGTCCGCCTTCAAGTTCGTATTCTCTGGTTGGAACGTCCACGGAATGAAAGCGAGGAAGCCGCGCGATGGGTAGCCCTCGCGAATGCATTCATCCTGACAATCGCGCACACGCAGCAAGTGCAAGACGCGCTCCTCCATCGTCTCGCCGAAGCCGATGACCATCGTCGCCGTCGTATGCATCCCGATTTGATGCGCCGTATTCATCACCTGAATCCAGTCGCGCCACGAGCCCTTTAACTTGCTAATTTTGAGACGCGTCCGGTCGTCGAGGATTTCTGCACCGCCACCGGGCAACGAGTCGAGCCCCGCTTCGTGCAACTGACGAATGACTTCCTCAAGCGACAAGCCGTCCGACACATCTTTCATTTTCCAAATCTCGGCTGGCGAGAACGAGTGCATATGGATGTTCGGAAAATGTTGTTTGATCGCACGCAGCAGATTCGTATAGTAACTGAATTTTAAATTCGGATTTGTGCCACCCTGCATCAAAATTTCCGTACCGCCGACATTGATCGTTTCTTGGATTTTTTGAAAAATCAGTTCGTCATCGAGCACGTATCCTTCCTTCGAACCCGGCGCACGATAAAACGCACAGAATCGGCAATAGACGTCACAAATGTTCGTGTAATTGACGTTGCGCCCAACGACAAATGTCGTAATCGGATCCGGATGCCAGCGCAGCATTACCTGATTCGCCGCCGCCCCCATTTTTTCGATCTCATCCGAATCATAAAGAGCCAAGCCATCCTCAAAAGATAAACGCTCACCGGCTACTGCGCGGGCGAGAATTGCATCGATTGGACTCATGTCATCAAGCCACCCTTCGCTGACTGCGACGCCTAGTAAGTGTTCCGACTAAATGCGTCATTTTTCTACATTATAACGCAAAATTCGCGAAAAATAAAAGCCCACCGCAGTCTGCCCGCGGTGAGCCCAACTTATTCTGACGACCATTTGCCGTACGTCATGCGGCGCCACAACCACTCCATCGGTCCAAAGGAATAGCGCGTTAACCACCAACGGCTAAACAAAACTTGAGCTACGAAGATTACGAAGGCAATCAACGCCAAGCCAGCGACGCCGATTTTGCCATACAAGCCAAGTCCGACATTGTAAAACAGCAAGCAGCAAATGACCGATTGTAGCAAATAATTCGTCAACGCCATCCGCCCCGCCCACTGTAGCGATGATAGCAACGATTTCCAAGTTTCCATACGCGTCAAAGCGAGCAGCGCCGTCGCATAAAAACCAGCGAGTCCCAAGTCCCCAAAGAATCCGAATAGCGGTTGTACGGCATCGTACATGCTCGTTGCATCGAGCTTCATATTCGCGGAACTGTATTCCTTCAAAATTGTGAACACAACGCCTATACCGAAACTCCAAATCATCACTTTACGCAGCGTTGCGACTTCGGTCTGCATTCGCTGCAGTAGCCCGCTCCGAATCACATAGGCACCAATCAAGAAAATCGGCAAAATCATAAACGGCACAACGACCAAATTGGACAGCGTTTGCCCCCAGTCTGTCGCACGCTGTGCGAGAATGTCGGACAATCCGCCCGCTCCATAATTGGCGATCGATTGCTCATACAGCTTCTGGTATTCGAGGTTCATCTCTGATTTTAGTGAACCTTCGCCTCCACCAGTTAACGAGTCAGCGACAAACATCAGCCCAGTCCCGACAATCATTAACAATGCAAAGGCAGCAAACAGACTACCCGCCCAAATGAGCAACGTGCGCGGTTTGCAATGATAGAATAGCAGTAACAGCATGCCGCAAAGCGCATACATCACGAGAATGTCGCCCCACCAGAGAAACAAAGCATGCAAAATACCAATCACGAGCAAGATAAGCACGCGCCGGAAAAACAACTTACGCGGCGACTTCCCCTTTTTCTCCGCATTCATCATAAAAATGATGCAACCGATGCCGAACAGCAATGAAAATAGCGTATAAAACTTTCCTTGCACCAGCCACGATGCGACATGAAAAACCACATCGTCCAGAGCGTTCCCAGGAATGTCTCGGTGCAACATCTCCGCATAGATCAACGGCCAGGCAAAACCAACGATATTGATAAGCAAAATGCCTAGCAAAGCAAAACCGCGCAACATGTCTAGCCAAACGATCCGATCCTTCGCGGCTACAGGGACCGCAGCCTCATTCATTTCTACTGGATTCATGACTTGCACCTCTTTATTTAAGATAAGTGTCATACGAGATGTTTCAGAGCCTCTCTCTTGCTTAACGGCTTTAACTCACAGGAGTGCACGAATTGCAACACGGATTGCGGTTGAACGCGAGCGTATTGGCGTAGCGCCCAGCCAATCGCTTTTTGCACAAAAAACTCATTGCTAGCCGCCAAATTCTCTATGTATCGATACAACAATTGCTCATTGGTGCGCGACTTTGCAGACAGTTGAAAAAGAATCGACGTACGTTGCAACCAGATGTTATCGCTGCGATTCCACTTTTCGAGCACATTCGAGATTTCGTTCGTGACTTCGGGCGGTTGCGATACATACAGGAAGCCAATGACATTCGGCGCAATCGTATCGACCGTGTCCCACCAAGATTTCGTCGTGATCAGTTGTTCGATCCAAGCGATATCGTCAAACGTCAACTGTTTGCGCCAAGTATCGAGCAAATCCAGTGCAACGCGCTGATATTCACGTTCCGGCAATCCCCAAAAATACTGGACTCGTTCCCGTAATTGTGATCGACTTGGCTTATCGATTGTTTTCACCCAGGCCTTAGTAAGTTGACGTTGCAACGGTACAGGGACGCCGATAAACTCAAACTGACCGCGCATATATTGCTTGCACCAACTTGCATAGACTGGGTCACTGTGTTTCTCCATCTCGCTCATTAGCCGTTTGCATTCGAGATTCATGTTCGTTTGATCCCCATTTCAATACGAGTAGCGCTTATTGCCGCGAAACACTTCCTTAAAGTGCCATTGCAAATAACGATCTTTCGGCTGATAGTCAGGCGCAATCGGCATTCGAATCGATCGACCGTGATATTTCATCAACCACTCCTCGAACCCGCCGTTCCCATTCGCCTGATCGGACACGAGAAAGCGTCGCGTGTCATGATCAATCGTGAACACCCCGCGATCAAACAACTTGTGATGCATCGAACACAAAGCGAGACCATTGTTTTCGTCATCCGGACCGCCTGCCTGATGCCACTGAATATGTGCCGCCTCCACGCCAACCAAGATGTGACCGAGACGCACTTGGAAATCACAGACAGCACATTTGTATTCATACGCCCGCAAAATGTGTTCTCTGAATTTCGGATCCCTAGCACGCGATTTGACGAGACGCACATTCGGATTCAGTCCGACATCATTGAGAATGTCCTCATGCATCGTCTCGGGAAAATGCTCATTTAAAATCAGCAGCGCCAGTTCGGTGATCAACGCAGGATTTTGCTCCAACAGCGCTTGCACATCTGCACGAAAGCGACCTGCAAATCCTTCCTGCAAAAGATAGCGATCCTTAATCTCGCGGTTGTCAATCGGCAAATTCAGTTCCCAAATACCACCGTCATTGCGCAGCCTAACAAACGGTTCTTCGGGATGGTACGTCTTGCGTGGTGGACCATACTCACGCAGTAAATAAGCAAGACGCTCTCGCACTTCATTGTAACTGAATTCACTCACTTTGTCTGTCTGAACGCGACCAAGCGCATACAAAAGTAGCAGCGGTTTGTGCGGCGCTCGCTGCTGTCCTTTTTTCCAAATACTTAGATTCATGATTTGTCGCTTTAATTGGTCAGCGTTCAATGGAATCAGCTCTCATTCGTTTGCGTGACGATACGCTTTCTGATTTCTGGATCAACAATATTAGCACGCCTAATTGTGCTCTCAATCACCTCGAGACTAGACATAGACAATGGCGACACACCGCCTTCCATCTTCATTCTAAAACATTTTCGGGTGACAAACTCGCTAAATTCGGTATCATAGACGACCAATTCGTTCGACTGGATATTCCGAAGTTCAGCGTCAACTTGAAATGTGCAACGCCGATTAAACGAAACAATCGATACAAACGGTACTAATTTGTGATCAGATAGAAGTCGCTCGAGCGCTTTAATATGTCCGTAGTTTTGGCGAATGGGACTGTACATTTTGAACCGTTTGTTGACATACCAGTTCGCTTGTTCCTTTTTACCACTTATGTAACCGCTATAGTTCTTCGTTTCAACAACAAAAATAGCATACGGTGTTAGTACAATGTGATCGATTTGCGAATATTGAGTCCGCGATTTCGGATTGGCAATCATTATATCGCTCATATGTATGTATTCCTGTGGCAACTGGGACAATTGTATTTCAATTTTGTACTCGCCTAATGCTCCGATTCGTGCAGCTTTAATCTTTTGTTTCGGTTTTTCATTGGGCTTCGTATCACTGAAAAACATGCGTAATTTATCAAGCAACCATTTCAACTTCTTCCAACTCCTAGGCCAAATGATCACTTCGTTGTTGCCGTTTAAGACTTAACAAATGCCGGATCCATCCACGCCACTTCCCATTGGTGTCCGTCAAAATCAGCAAATGAACGTTGATACATAAATCCGTGATCCGCCGGCTCTGCATAAGAAGTCGCTCCAAGTGCTAGCGCTTGATCAACCAATCGATCGACCTCCTCACGGCTTTCTGCACTGAGCGCAATCAACACTTCCGTCACTTGATGGGCATCGGCAATCTTTTTCTTCGTAAAAGTCGCAAAATGCTCGTGTGTCAATAACATTGCATAAATGTTGTCGTGAATGATCATGCACGCCGCGGCATCGCTCGTAAATTGTGGATGGAATGAAAATCCTAACTTTTCAAAAAAGGTTTGCGTTCTCTTCAAGTCTGAAACAGGCAGGTTCACAAAAATGTGTTTAAGAATCATAATCTGACACTTTCCTCCCAAAATAGTTGTTATGTACATATGCGTTATCGATAGCATCATTATACATCAATCATAGAAAAGGAGTCGATTAACTGATGAAATTCGACATGCACACCCATCACCAACGTTGCGGTCACGCAAGCGGCACGATTGAAGACTATATCAGAGAGGTTCTCCGACAAGGAGCGCCCATAACACCTATACGGCATCATCATGCGACAAAATTAAGGTGTTGCAGAGCGTTGAGGCTGACTACTATCCGCAACTCGAACAGCGATACCGAAGCAAACTCGCCCAGTTCCCGTTTGACTATGTCATTGGGTCCGTGCACATCGTCGTTCCCGGGGCAACTGTCTTTCGCACACAAAATTGGATTGGTCGCTCGGACGAAGAAATCATCATGCTCAAAGAACGCTACTACCGTTATATCCAAGGTTCAATCCTCAGTGGCATGTATGACATCATCGGACACATGGACGCACTGAAAGTTTCGTATCAAAAGTGTGTAGATACACTTCCGTCACCGAGTTTCGCTACGTTCGCCGACATTCCTACAACCGAGGTTGATAACACACTGAAATTACTTGCGGAGTCCGAACAGGTCATCGAAGTAAACAGCGCGTTTAGTTACAATTTTTCCAATGGCACGGCGAACTGGTATCCAAGTCATGAGTTGCTGGAGAGAGCCTGCCACTACGGCGTGCGCGTCACGTTCGGCTCTGATGCACATGATTCATATTATGTAGCGTGGCAACGCGAAGAAGTGAAAGCGGCGCTGCGAGACATCGGCTATAAAGAATGGTACTTCTTCCGCGGGCGCAAACCAGTAGCCTGTCCGTTTTGACTCGAGAAAAAATCTTTAACACATGGACACTTTCCGTACAACCTCTTTCGTTACGCTAGATTTGCAACAAAAATCTAATGAGAGGTGATAGAAATGAAGAAGAAAAAGACAGGTCTCATTTTCGGACTGGCGTTGATGTTGATTTTGACCAGTGCTGTGCTAATCGGATGTTCGAGCGAAAATCCGCTGCAGGCAAAACTGTTGGGTACCTGGTCGAATGTAGCTGAAGACGGTTCCACGGGAAAAATGGAGTTTTACGATGACAATACGTTTCTGTTTAATGCAGACGGAGATGAGAAAACCTTACAATACAAGATTATCGGCGAAGATTATCCAGCGATGATTCTGATTTCTGACATCGGCGATGATGAAAACTTCTATAAATCAGAGTTTTCATTCGAGAGTGACGAGCAGCTCATCTTCAAACTTGAAGATGGCTCGGAAGTCACGATGACGAAGAATTAATTGAATTTCAGTTTATTCAGCATTCACCGCACAAAAAAACGAGTCCTCCATCCAAGGTGGACTCGTTTTTGCTAATTGCACAAATTACTCATGTACCAAAATCGTCCATCGCTCGCAAGCGCGCTATTCTTCGCTCCAATGAAGGGTGTGTCGAAAAGAGATCGAGTATCGATGGGCCCGCGTTTATTTTAAAAGCAGCATACGATTGTTGTTGTTTGATTGTGATGACGGGTACCTGCCGTAACGATTCAAGCGCATGAATCATCGATTGTGGATCGACTAGTTGGGCGGCCAACTGATCGGCTTTAAACTCGCGATGGCGCGAGAATGCTTTCGCAACTAAACTCCCAAGAAACACAAGGAATACGGTAATCAAAAATTTGGCAATCGTAATGAGCCAGAACGCCAACGCACTCACTTGATCGGAGAAAAATGCTGTCCACTTAATCAGCCACAATGGTATCGTGATGATGTAGATGACCGTATTGATTACACTTTGGACAAGCGCCAACGTCACCATGTCGCCATTCGCAATATGCGCAATTTCATGGGCAGCCACTGCAGCAATCGCATCTTCGTCTAACGTTTCCAACAGCCCCGTACTAAAAGCGACCATCGAGGATGACCGCGTGGCACCAGTAGCAAACGCATTCACATCGGCACTTTCGTAAATCCCCACTTCAGGCACACGTTGCAAGCCAGCACGTTGACTGAGTGTCTCAATCAAGCGATACAGATTGCGCTCTGTTTCGTTGTTAAAATGATTGGGCTCAATCACATAGATGCCATGCGCTCTTTTGGCTGACCACTTCGAAAAAAGCAGTGAAAAGAATGGAATCGTGCAACTAAAGAGCAGCAAGTACGGCGCGAGCGACAATGCAGCGCCACCAGTAATAATGGCAAGCGAAACGACTACGGCAGCATTCGCCGCTAGAAACCACGAAAAGCGTTTCAACCAACCACTTCGAATCTCCATTGGCGGTTTCCTCGCCAAGGTTCCCGTTACAGAAACTAACCAATTTGACACATCCAACACCTCCTAAGTGAATAAATCCACGATAACAAAGAAGGATGGTCAATTGTTGTCTAGCATCTCACACACACTATGTAATATACTAAATGAGAACTACATTTTTATACGAGGTGTCGACCATGACTGAACACACAAACAATTCCGCGGAAAACAAAGAGACGAAGCCACTATCCGCTGCAGAAATTGCCAAACAGTTGCTCGCTCGCAAAAAAGAAGCGCAGGCGCGGGCGAAATCAAACGGACAATCTTTTAGTGGGGCACAATCGTCCGATGGCATTCCCACTATGAAAAACCAAAACAACAAAAAACCGAATAATCAGCGCAAACGAATGGGTGTCTGAACCTAGATCAGACATCCTCGGATTCTACAATCCCATGTATTCGGTTACTTGATACGCATGTCCCCGCATACTACGAAACGCCAATCTTGGTCAACTTATTCCACGGCATTCGACCAGCACCTGACTGATTTCAGCGATATTATATCATCTATCCTTAAATGACTAAAAAATAACGATGGCGCGTTTCATGATCAACATCACCTTACATCATACAACTATCAAATTCAATCAAGAATTGTATTCACCAAAAAGAAACTTCCCCTGTTTTTTTCGCTGATTCGAGTCCGCTTTGACACTAAAAAACGCCAACAAAAGCCGACGTTTTATCAATGTATAACCTATTGTGTTTATTTGTTTCATTTCTTTTATTGTTCGCTCAATTTCTCATCTGCTGACACTGCAGGCAGCGATTCATAGTATTTGTTTAAAGCGTTAATTTTCTCGGTAATCAACACCCAGATCAGTTCGGTGTCGCTCAACGATGACTCTCGTTTCACATTTCCTTTTTATTTACCGTAATCATCTTCCGCATTGGGTATGCTTTCGATAAAAACACTAACGGTGCTTGTGAACAAAAACTTTATACTCCGCTCTCTTCGGTCCACCTCCCAACGCTTTTAATGATTGGTTAGCATACTGTACGACTTGTAGCCACCCGATATATTTTTCACCCGCTGAAAGCCATACTGTTGTAAAATCCGCGATGCCACATAGCCGCGAAAGCCGACTTGGCAATAGACCCACACTTCATCGACGGCATGAAGTTCATCCAATCGATCGCGCAATTCATCCACTGGAATGTTTAGCGAATGCGGAATCGCTCCACGACTATGTTCTGCGGCACTTCGCACGTCTACCAATAAGACTCCCTCCGGCAATTGCTGAAGTAACGTTTCTGGCATAACGACTGCAACTAATCCTACGAGAATATTTTGTGCGGCGAACCCTGCTAGATTGACTGGATCTTTGGCCGATGAGAACGGAGGCGCATAACACAATTCCAGTTCGGTCAAATCATCGACTGTGCCCCCCATTCTGATGACCGTCGCAATCACATCAATCCGTTTATCTACGCCTTCTTTGCCCATAGCTTGAGCACCATAAATTTCGCCGTTTTCCCCGAATATCAGTTTCAATGACAATTGAGAAGCACCGGGATAATAGCCTGCATGTGAGTTCGGATGAACGTGTACAACATGGTATTTCATCCCAGTCGCCTGAAGTGCGCGTTCGTTGAAACCGGTCGAGGCCGCCGTCAACTCAAACACTTTGATAATCGCCGTGCCCTGCGTTCCTTTGTATTTCGAATCGAGCCCACAAATGTGATCAGCAACAATTCTTCCTTGCTTATTTGCCGGTCCGGCGAGCGGAATGGCAGTCTTTTGTTGATTGATATAATGCACGACTTCGACGGCATCGCCCAACGCATAGACACCGTTCTGATTGGTTTGCATATGCTGATTGACGAGAATATGTCCGCGCGGTCCTAATTCTAGTCCGGAATCTTGCAAAAATGCAGTATCTGGTTGCACGCCGATTGCTAATATCACCAAGTCTGCAAAAACTTGACGGCCACTCTTCAAAGTAACAAAATTTTCTTCAAACGCAGTCACACTGTCTCCCAAAACAAGTTCGACACCGTTTGCTTGTAATTCCTGCTCGGCAAACACAACCATGTCTGTATCAAACGGAGCCAAAATGTGTGGTGCAGCTTCGACGACGGTCACTTTCAAACCGCGATGGGCAACATTTTCCGCCATCTCAATCCCAATATAACCACCGCCAACCACAACCACTTGCTGCGCGTCCGATTGATCAATCACCTGTTTGATGCGATCCATGTCGGCTAGATTTCGCAAAGTCATGATGCGCGATGACTCAATGCCAGGAATCGGTGGCCGCAACGGCTTTGCTCCAGGCGAAAGCACGAGTGCATCATATGCTAGCTCATATGACGAAGTATTCGTGTTGCGAACTGTCATCGTTTTGTTAGCAAAATCAACGCCAATCACTTCGCTAAATACGCGCACATCCAGATTAAATCGATTTTTCATCAACTGAGGGGTGACAACTAGCAATTTCTCGCGTTGCATAATCGTCTCACCGATATAATATGGCAAGCCGCAGTTCGCGAAAGAAATGTGTTCATCACGTTCAAAAATAATAATCTCCGCATGCTCATCTAAACGACGCAAACGCGCTGCCGTTGACGCACCTCCGGCAACACCGCCAACGATGCAAATTCGTTTTCTTTGTTCTGTCATGGGTCGTTCCTCCGAAACATATATTTTTACTTGCTCTTCATTAAAAGATCAACAGCTTCTTGAACCACCTTGCGCGTGTCGCCACCTCTAGCCTGCTCTTCAAGAATGCATTGTTCCAAATTGAGCGCCACGAATCTGGTCCTCAATCCGTTCCAAACGTTTCATCACATCTGCCTCATAGTTGGTTTTCATCTCAAAAACACCTTTTTATAAATATACCCTATAAGGTATCATACGATTCTATTGTAAAGAGTGCAAGTGATATTTCAAATCTTATGTTTCGGTACTCCGACCGTTGAGGAACAACTTTTTCCAGATTATAATGAAACCTAAATAAATACCCAAAAGGGTATAAACGGACTTGAGAAATTGAGTAGTTTTATTCAGTCTATTTTTGAGAATAAAAGTTGTCCTATTTTTCTATAATAAAACCCCTTTTCCCTCACCCGCGAGTCCCATGAGCTTAACGGTACAAAAGCATAACTTTTTGTCATTTGAAAAAAGCAACCACGCAGGCTGCTTATCATCAAAAATCTTTCATTGGCAGTTGATATTCTGTCTCCACTGCTTCAATCGTGTTCTTATGAAAATCCACGATGACTTTGTTTCGCCACATACTCATTCCAAAAAAAACTGTCCACAATTGTGCGCAAGTTTCATCATCTAATTTTCTTGAAATCGCCATAAAACATCCGTCCCAAACACATCATACCGTTTTTGATTTACGAATGAACTTTTACTTGATTGTTGCTATTTTTCATAAGGATTTTAAAACTTCTTTACTCAGTTCAAAAAAAATTACAAGCTACTTGTTCGGAAATAAATACGAATCCTCTGGGATATTGGATTTTTTGCGTTAAAAAGAGGCAGGCATTCGCCCGCCTCTTTTTTTGTTGTTGGAAAATGGTCAAACTTGCTACTGTAAGGTTGTCACACTCAACGCAGTCGTTGGTACGGACAAGTTTTTCTCTGCATCGACTGCACGAATCGTGATACTGCTGGTCGTATTAGCTGTCATATTTTTAAATGTATAGTTGTTCACAATCCCTGCCACGGTAGCAACATACGTACCGTTTCGATATATGTTGTAATGTGTAACTGCTACGTTGTCCGATGCCGGCGACCAAGTAATTCGGAAACCTGTAGATGTGATGAGACTGCTGTTTACTGTCGTCGGTGCCGTTGGTGCGATCGGATCTACCGTGTACGTTGTTGCAGCGTTCAAGACGATCGACTGATCAGAACGATTTCCGGCATTGTCAATCGCTTGGACACGGATTTGATGCGACAAGTTAAACGGTAATCCGCTAAACGTATAGTTAGTACCCAGTACAGTTTGAACATACACACCATTACGATAAACGTTGTATTTGGCAACAACTTGATTGTCCGTGGATGCGTTCCAACTCACACGGAATCCGGTCTTCGTTACATTACTTAAAGTAAGACCTGTTGGAATCGTCGGCGCAATCCCATCGAGCGTCGTTGCACTGATTGCATCTGTCATACCCGAACGATTTTTCGCGGCATCAACTGCCTGAAGACGAATCGAATACGCTGTGCTACTGGCTAAACCAAGGAACTCAGTCTCTGCACGCGGTACTGTTTTTACATACACACCGTTCAAGAAAACATTGTATCCAGTAACACCGACATTGTCTGTCGATGGCGTCCATGTCACGAAAATTTTATCTTTTGTCACCTGTGTCGCAGTGACGTTTGTCGGAACTGTTGGCGGTGTCATGTCAATCGTTGTCACATTACGCAAAGCCTTCGCCGAGCGATTATTTGAAGTATCAACTGCCATCACTTCAATATTATAGCTCTGCAATTCAGTCAGCCCCGCAAAGCGGTACGTTGTGGTTGTCACAGTATCGATCAGTACTCCGTCGCGATAAATATTGTATCCTTTTACAGCCACGTTATCTGTAGATGCTGTCCAGTTCAATCGGAAGCCTGTCGCAGACAACAATGCAACTGTTAAATTAGAAGGTGTTGTCGGCGGGATGATATCAGGCGTAGATACACTAATCGGTGCGCTCAATGCCGAGACATTGTTTTTCTTGTCAAAAGCCAACACTTGAACTGAGAAATTCGCACCGGAAGTGAGGCCGAACAATTCGACTTCGAGCACATTGGCAGGCAATGTGCGCGTAACGACGCCGTTCACAAATACTCGATAGCCGGTCACCGCGACGTTGTCTGTCGACGCATTCCAACTGACTTTAAACCCGGTTGGACGGGCATTGCTGACCGCTACACCAGAAGGCACAGTCGGTGCAAGTCGATCACCGCCGAGCACCGCCGGAATGAGCGTATCAACTGGTTGCAATGCAATCGTCGTTTCTACCGTTTGATTACTGTTCAAATACATCGTGTACGTGGCGCCACCGGCAATATCCAGAATATTGCTCAAAGCGCTAACACCGGCTACTTGATTGTTCGTGTTTCGGCCCCAGGCAACGACCGTTCCATTCGATTTCAGGGCAATCGAATGTTGCCCGCCCGCAGCGATGGCACTGACGCCGTTCAAAGTACTCGGCACGTTCGTTTGTCCGGACTCGTTCGCGCCCCAGGCAACGACCGTTCCGTCCGCTTTAAGCGCCAAGGAATGGTTGCCGTTGGCGGCAATCGCCACGACGCCACTCAAGCCTTCTGGAATCGTCACTTGACCGTTTGTATTCAAGCCCCAGCCAACGACCGTTCCGTCCGCTTTTAATGCTAAAGAGTGGAATGTGCCAGCGGCAATCGCCACGACATTTTCTAAATCGCTTGGTACAGTAGCGACGGCGGCGTTCGTCGTTTCATTGCCGTTAAAACCCCAAGCAATGACCGTGCTGTCATAGCGGAGAGCCAATGAATGGTATCCGCCAGCAGCAATCGCGACGATATCTTTGAGACCGTTAGGAACATTCGTTTGCCCGTCCCCGTTGCGACCCCATGCGACGACTGTGCCGTTCGTTTTCAACGCAAGATTATGGAAGCGACCTGCCTTCACAGCGACAACATCGCTCAGATTTTGCGGTTTGCCCAACTGATTCATCGTGTTGGAGCCCCACTCTTCAACCGTTCCATTCCCCATGGTTGCAACACCATGCTGCCAACCAGACGAAATGAGACGCACGTCATCAGCGCTCGGACGATACATATAGGTGTTATTACTGAGCGAACCTTCAACCCCATCGACAACCGCACTCACTTGCGCATAATACAGCTGATCCCATTTCCACGCGGAGGTCGTGAACGTGTACGTTCGCGAGGTCAATCCGGAAGCCACCAACTGTCCGTTCAAATACACATTATACGTCGTCGCACCCTCAAACTCATCCCAACCGAGATCAATCGTGTTGCCCGAAATTTGCGCCGTCGGGATGACGACACGTGCCCATTTTGCATACAACGTCAGGTCACTAGAGACTGTAGTCCAGTTCAAGGCGCCTGCGCGATATTCGACGAACGGTGTGGTCAACGCAACATCCGTAAACCAACCTTTGAACACATAGTTCGCTGCACGCCAAGGCCACGCATATTCAGATGAATAACCACGATAGAGCGTAACTCTACCTTGTGTGTCCGCTTGGATTGGAGAAAGCGCTGTTCCACCATTGGACTCAAACGAGACCGTTCGCCCAGAAGTCATTTTATACAAAAGATTTTGACTATCCGGCATTAACCAGATGCTGTCCCCCGCGAAGATGAGGCGGTTAAACGGTTTCGTACCGACAAGATCATTATTAATTACGGTTGTCTTATTGTAAGCCGATAATTGACCGTTCGAAATCCGATAACGCAAGAGCGCACTCTGCATATTAAAGTTTGATTGTCCGTAAGACACCCAAATATCGCGACCATCATATGTCGCATCGATAATCCCGTAAGATGTCGGTCCATGCTCGATATGAATGGCAGATGCCCAGTTGCTCACTTCTGATACGGTGCCATCGGCAACGGTAATCTTCACCAGCGGCTTAGCCGTGGAATTCGGTACCATCCAAATGTGCGAGCCGTCGAACAAGGCCGACACGTAAAACGTCAAAGAATTTAAAGCGGTCCGTTCGGAATAGGTCGTCATGCTGTGCGTAACCGTATTGAACTTGACAATCGAACCGTTATTATGGGCCGCTGGAATAAGCCAAATGTTAAGTCCATCATAAACGCCGTGTGAGTAGTTTGCAGCATATTCCGCAGCTTGCACACTCGCCGGCCAACTCGTATATTTGTTGATTGCATTGGTGTTCGGATCAATCCGCAAAAATCCGTTCGCATGACTGTAGAAACGGTCCGATTTCGGGAACAGCCAAACATACTGACCGTCATAAATGCCGCCGGCAAAATATAAATAGCAACTCGACAGGCAACCCGGAATCGTTGTAATCGTCACGATTTCATGCGTGGTAGCATTCACTTTATAGATTTTGTTGGTACCGTCAGGAATAAGCCAGATACTCGTACCGTCATAAACCGCACCGGAAAAATCGTCAATCCATGTTTCATTGATTTCAAGGTCGATGGTGGTCATTGTACCGTTCGCTTTGTTCACTTTCAGCAGTTGATCAATTCGCCCTTGCGGAACGAACCAGACATGCGTGCCGGTATCCACCGCATCGACAAAACTACTTTGCCATATACTCATCCCTGTGGATGTCAAAATATTGTAAGACGCCAACGTCGGTTCAGTAATTTGACTGTACGAAGTCGTAAAGCGGCTATACGAATTACCGTTTTGCAAAATAATTCCGTTGGTCGATAACAACCACTTCGCGTATAGCGTAAACCCGGCACTGACCGGCGTAGAAAAGTCGTAAGCGTTGTTTAATTCCGCATCGCTATACCATCCGACAAACTGGTACCCCGCACGAGTCGGAGCGGTCGGTTCGCTGACTGTTGCACCCGCTGCCAGTAATTGAGTCGTGACTGCCGACCCACCACGTGTATCAAACGTAACGCTAGCCGTCCATTTTGCATAGAGAGTGAGCGGCCCGTTGACTGCTGTAGAGAATGAATGTGCGCTCGTCAGTCCACTATCGGAGAACCAACCGCCAAATGTAAATCCACTGCGTGTCGGGTTCGCAGGTTGCGTCACCGTTTGGCCGAACGCGCGCGCTTGCGAGGCGACAGCACTGCCGCCGTTCGAGTTGAACGCCACTGTAAATGTCGGTGTCAATTTAATGACGCGATCCGCCTCATATGGAATCACCCATCCGGCGCGACCATCGTAGAGAAGATCGGTAAATGCATCTCCGAACGGATTCGAATTGAAACCACTCGGCCAACTGTTGAACGTACTCATCGAGCCATCGCTAACATCGACACGGACCAAACAACTGTCGCGGGCGGCAACCCACAAATACGTTCCGTCAAAAACACTTCCTGTCGTACCCAAATATGCGCCGATGCTGCAGTTGTTCGGCCAATTTGTAAAAGCGGTCATCATGCCGTTGGTCGGATTCAATTTGACGAGCGCATTGTGATCGCTAAGCGAACCTGCTCCAGGTACAAGCCATATATTTTGCCCGTCATAAGCAGATGAAGCAAATTTCATCGCAGAATAGTCGCTCGGCCATTGGTTGTAACCGGTAAACGAGCCTGTCTGTGTATTCATTTTATACACCCGATTCAATGGATGAGACAACCCTGCCGGCGTCAGCCAGAGATGAATACCGTCATATAAGACGCTTGAGAACATCGGCAAATTAGTAAAACTTGCAATCTCACTCGGTAAGGCAAAAGACTTCACGGAGTTATCCGCCGGATCGAAGCGCAAAATCGAATTTTCATAATGCGGTGCCAACCACACATAGCGACCGTCAAACACGCCGCCGGCAAAACGATTGCTCGATTCGAATGAAGTATAACTGACCGAGCTCATCGAACCGGTGGAGGCATCCACTTTTACGATTTGGTTCGCGTTGGACGGAATCAACCAAACATGTGTGCCGTCAAATACACCGCCGGCAAAATTGTTGCCGAATCCGGACCAAGTAAAGCCCGCCGGCCAGCTACTGTATGCCGTCATCACACCTGTCGATTTGTTCATTTTCACCAACGATTTCGAACTCTTGTTCGGTATAAGCCACAAGTTCGTGCCATCGTCAACTGCACCAGTGAAATCATCAGTACCTTTCGTGAACCCGCTCGGCCAACTGTTAAACCCGCTCGCCGTCAGATTGACAAGTGGCGCCGGCGTCACCACAGTGCCGGTGAAACTCGTTCCATTTTGCAAATAAAATTCGTTCCATTTCGCATAAATCGCCACATCATCCGTAACTGGCGTGCTGAAGTCATACGCTCCTTGGGAGGTATACCATCCTTGGAATGTGTACCCTGCTTTCGTCGGTTGCGTCGGTTGCGTTGCCGTCTGCCCGTAGGTTAACATTTGCGTCGCCACCGAACCTGCGCCATTCGTATGGAACATCACATTGAACTTGCGCTCGCTGATTTTAACCAGCAAATTGTTGTCCTCCGGGATAAGCCACAAATTGGCGCCATCATACGTTGCCCCGGCGAATCCACTCGAAATGGTACCGCCATGTATGTTACTAAACGCACTCATCGCTCCGGTCGTCGGATGAATACGAATCATCGCATAGTTGTTCACGTTCGGAATGAGCCAAACGTGCGCACCGTCATAGAAGGCTCCTTTAAATTTGTCAAAGGTCGATTTCGTGTAACCGGTCGGCCAACTGCTGTATCCGGTCATTTCGCCCGACTGTACATCGACTTTGACGACGATTGTTGTATGATCTGCCGGCGCCAACCAGAGGTGTGTACCGTCAAACGTACCGCCGGCAAATCCGGTAAGCGTCGTTTTCGTAAAACCTGCCGGCCAAGTGCCGTGTGACGTCATCGAACCGTCTGCCGGGTTGAATTTCACCAATGAACTTCCGGAATCCGGAATGAGCCAGATATGCGATCCGTCATAGATAGCTCCGGAGAAATTATCGGAGTAATAGTTTGCAAGGGAAGGCCAATCGCTGTATGACGTCATCGCGCCATCAGCCGGATTTATGCGAATGATGCGATTTGCACCCGTGCCGGTCGGAATCATCCATACATAGCGACCGTCATACACGCCGCTCACAAACGTGTTCATCGTCGATGACTGCTTGTTAAAGCCGGACGGCCATCCGTCGTAATAGGTAATTGCCTCAGTCGTGACATTCACTTTCACAACTTTCTCTGCTTGTTGCGGAATCAACCATACGTTTTCACCGTCAAATACACCGGCACTGAACTTTGGATTGCCGGAATTGTTAATCAAAAGATGATAATGCTTTAGTTCGCCTGTTGCTTCATTCACTCTGACTAAATACGGGTGGTCCATCGGCACAAGCCATAAATACGTTCCATCCGACACGGCAGCGGAAAAACGATCATCGGAACCGTAAGTAAACGGCAACGTGTAACTCGTCATTGACAAATGACTGAGTGGCGTCAATCCGCTGACTCCGATTGAAAAACCGAATCCGTCTTGTACCGTTGTGCCGCTTGTCGTCCATTTTGCATACAACGTTGTATTGGACGTTACAGGTGAACTGAAATCAAACGGTTGCGTCAAACCGGCGTTGGTAAACCAACCGATAAACGTGTGCGCATTTTTCGTCGGCGCAGTCGGAGCCGTCGCCAAACTGCCGATATCGAGCGTTTGCGTCGCAATCGAGGTGGTGCTGTTTGTGACAAACGTAACGGACACTTGCCATTTTGCATACAGTGTCAAGTCATTCGGTACCGGTGCGCTAAAGTTATAAGGAGTTGTCAACGAGACATCACTAAACCACCCGGAAAATACGAAACCGGAGCGTGTCGGTGCACTCGGTTGAGCCACCGCAACATCAGGATTGACATACGCAGTTGACACTGCGCTGCCGCCGTTACTATTGAATTGCACGGCATAGCGTGTGCTTGCTTTCACTAACTGGCTGGCATGATTCGGGATGAGCCAAATATTCGTACCGTCATAGACGGCACCACCCGCTTTCGGACCCGGAGACCAATCACTATAGGCATACCCGCCGGAACCGCCTGTCGGCCAACCTTGATGAGAAGTCATCGCGCCCGTTGCAGGATTGACTTGCACCAAATGATTACTGCGGTCCGGGATGAGCCAAATGCTATTACCGTCGTAAACAGCCCCACCAAAGTCTGAACCGGTCGAAGTTTTGTTGTATCCTGCCGGCCACGAATTATAGCCCGTCATTGTTCCGGTGAATCGGTTCACTTTCACGACCATATTGCCGTTCGACGGCGCCAGCCACAAGTTGTCTCCTTCAATTACACCGCCGGCAAAGGCGTACGTGTTGTGCACAAAACCGGCCGGCCACGAATTGTATCCAACCATCGCACCGGTCGCGGGATCGAAACGAACCAAAATCCCGCTTTGCGAATAGACAAACACTTTCGGGATGAGCCAAATATACGTGCCGTCAAACACGCCGCCCTTGAATGAACCTGCGTATTTTGTGAAACCAGCCGGCCACGAATTATAGCCGACCATTGCGCCGGTCGATGGCGTGACGCGAATGATGCGGTCCGCATCCTCCGGAATGAGCCATACATAGGTACCGTCGTAGACGGCCCCGGAAAATGCATCGGAACCTTTTGTAAATCCACTCGGCCACGTGTTGTAGCCGGTCATTACCCCGGTCGTTGCGTGTACGCGAATGACACGGTCCGCATTGTACGGAGCCAGCCAAATGTACGTGCCGTCGTACGCACCCCCTGAGAACGCCTCAGCACCTTTTGTGTAACCGCTCGGCCACGAGGAAAAACCGGTCATCGCGCCAGTCGACGGATTGACGCGCACGACTTGATTACCGGTCGATGGAACCATCCAGATGTTTGTACCGTCGTATACGCCGCCGAAAAACGAATCGAAGCCTTTCGTGAATCCGCTCGGCCACGTATTGTAGCCAGTCATTAACGGATTATTTACCGATTTGGGGTTGGCAACGATACCGCTGTAGCCGTATCCGTCTTGACCGAACACGCCGTTCGGACGCCATTTCGCGTAGAGAGTCAAGTCACTGTTGACCGGTGTCGCAAAGGAAAACGCTTGGGTGAGCGCACTGTTGGTATACCAGCCTTCCAACACATAGTTGCTACGTGTGACCGCCGGTGCAGTTGCGAGTTGATTCGGCAAAACCAGTTGACTGCTTGCAGCATTTCCGCCATTTGAAACGAAACTGACCGTATAGGCGACCCACTTCGCATAGAGTGTCAGATTGCCGGTTACCGGTGCGGAAAAACTATACGCACTCGTTAAGCCCGCGTCGGTAAACCATCCCATGAATGCGTAACCGCTTTTGCTCGGCGCAGCCGGCTCAGTCGCCGTTTGTCCGGCGCGTACCGTTTCACTGTTCACGAGACTTCCACCGTTCTCCTCGTAATCTACGCTCAACGTGCGATACACTTCGACTTTTGTACTTAATGAAGCTGTGGCCCCGCTATATTCGACATAGTAGTTTGCCGGGTTGTTGTCATTCGTTCCGGTACACGTACCTAAATTTAAAAACCCGCATCCATACGTATAGGTACTTGTATTGTTTTCCTTACGGTCAACCCAACCCCCGGAAACATACTCAACGAAATGTTCACTGGAAGTGTTGTTCGGCTCACCGTTCGCCCAACGTGCGAATTGATTCTGCGGGACCGAAACATTCGGCGAATTTCCGTCGGAAAAATTTGCACCGCGTTCCGCTGCAGGTCCCGTTACCCAATAGTATTTCCCTTCCGAAGCGCCTTGGTTAGCAAACAACGTCGAACCGACGGCACTATTGATTCTAGAAAATTCATCGCTACCGCCCAACCAACCTTGCACGCCGAAAAAGCGCGCCAGGTGATTGTCTTCTGCCTGCGTATTTAATGTCGCCAAGTAGCCGCTCAAAACCCCCGCCGTCTGACGACCTTCGGCTGCTGAACGGGCATTATTCCAAGTCATTTTAGTATTAACGACTTCGTAATAATTAACTTGTCCGGAGGACAACTCGAGCGGAATCGCATGGCCCAACGTAAAACGGACGGTACGCACCGCATTGTTCGTTGAAGTCGTCGTATAACGAACCGTACGCAACAATGCTTGCCAGTTCGCCGGTGTCGTCGAACCATTAAAGCGCAACACTCCCGTCGATGTGTTGAATGCAGTCACACTCACGCCGGACGGCAAACTGCCCGTATACGACAAAGAATCCTTGCCCGAGTCAAAATTGGTGCTGATGACGACCGTAGCACCATTTATGCTCGATGACGAGTTGATTGGCGCAACATTCGTCTCCACCGTCAAACTCGGCGCAATCGCTGCACCGGATGCCGCCACCGAATTTTCTACAATATTGGCATTGATGTATTGCGTCACACTTGGTGATGTGTTGGCCAACGCTTCGTAATCCTCTAATTGGAAAATCCCGCTTGGCACAACACCGCTTACAAGCAATAAAAATGCAAGTAGCGTTGCAAAAGTCCCTCTCATTTTCACTCTTGCCATACAAAATCAATCCTTTCTACTCGTAGACTACTGAATTTATAAATATATACACACTATTTTATAATAATCATTTATTCAACGATTGCATAGTTACAAAGTGTCATATTTTTATCAAAATGCAATTTTCTCAGCAAAGTTGGATTTTTCATTACGGCCTCGACTGTTGCACTCAACTGTTGATTCAAATCAGTTTGTATCATCGCTCGTTTTACTTTGCATGACAAACGGACTGGCGCGAAATGTTCATCACAGCCAATCGGAGGAGGTTCCCGTCCTCAGTTGTATGCGATATTGCCTGAAAACTTCATCTTGTGCAACTGCCTGAAGATCGGTTCGTGGCCATATCCAGCGTCCATGGTGGCGAATGCCAACTTGAAATCTGGATTTCGTTGTTGAACTGCTTGAGTAACGGGATGACTGCCTTGACGTCGTTCATGTTAGCGGAAGAGAGTATCGCGCCCAAGATATACTGGTGCTTTGTGCTAAATCACGCGCGAGTAGGAATGACGCTTCGGACGGCGAACCAGGTCTTTAAACGTCGGAATCCGCTCGATGATGCGTGCGAATAACGAGTACAGCATGGCGACATGGTCGTTGCGGATCGGAGCACCTGACAAACCAAAAAATCGCCTTACATTTTTTAAGGCGATTTCGTTGCAAGTTATGGATTCAATTGACTACCGTAATGAAAAATGCGCACGGTTAAATGGTGTCATTCTTGACGCGATAAATCAGTCTATAATTTTGATACGTGCGTTCTCTCACTTGCTCATCTTGAATTTCAGGAACCACTCGAACTAATTGCAGAAAATCAGGAATACGTTCAATTTGATCTACGATCTTGCGAACAAAGATTTTAGCATAATCCTCCGAATCCATTGCGATGAAATTCGCAATGTCATCCAGATCATCGATAGCAAGTTGTGACCAGATCAGTTTGAGAGCCACTTACCCAAACGCTTCTTGGCTGCTTCATGTTCGATTCCTTCTCCGGCATCTAATTGTTTCAGACCCGCTTCAATTTTCATTCGAACATACAACTCAGCCATGATTTCTTCCAGCGATACGTTTTCCGGCAAACTTTGAATCAGACGTACTACCTCTTCTCTCGGGCTCATGGTAATCTCCTCCGAATCGGAAAAATAATAATCCTTAATTTTATTATACCTAATATTGAATGAGTTGGACTCGAAAAATTCACCTGATTTACAGCCTTCAAGTTCTCTTTTCCACACCCACGAGCCCCGTGAGCTTATCACTCCAAATGCATAACTTTTTTCGTTTGAAAAAAGCAGCCTCTCGGCTGCTTCATTATAAAATGTCCTTCATTGACAGTTGATACTGCGTCTCGACAAACTTCATGTCTTGATCTCTCGACACAAGCGTAAACCCGTGTTCTATGGCAGTTGCAATGATTAATGCATCTGGCGTTTTGAGTTTTCGCCCTTTGTTTCTCTGTTCTCTTCTCATCGTTCCCGCACGATTGGCGATAGCCGACGTAACTTCCAGGCATCGAGAACTATTAAAAAGTTTGATTTGAACCTGCATCTCCTCGGAACGCAATCTGCTCACTACTTCGCATTCGGTAATCATCGAAAAATAGATCGGAATCTTCTGTTGAGCAGTTTCAAAAATAAAATCCACTAGTCATATCAGTCCCAATCTTCTTCTCTATTTTTTTTGATATCCGCCATCAACTGATGACCTTGATCAGGTATTAATATGCCTGCCGATGCTATGATGTCATCAATACTATAATCATCCTCAACTTCAATCGTTTTCTTCTGAAAATCAACAACCACTTTGTTTCGACTCATATTCATTTTCGAGAAAATACTCCACAACTGCGCATACGTCGCATCATCTAATTATTTAGAGATTGCCATGATAACATCTCCTTTCGGCGAGCTTTGTAAAGATTGATTCTACATTCATTATAAAATGTAAACTCAAGATTTAATATAAATACTTTTCGATAGAATTTGATATTTTTTACATTCACTGAAGCCCTTCTTTTGCCCGACGCTCCGCAATCCATTCGAACGGGAACGAAATTTTCTTGGCCACCGATGACTTTGCATCGATCACGCGCCACACCGGAGTCAATTGTTCCTCTGGAACCCCTTGCAAAAATTGTTCATACGTAGCCTCCGCAACAATTCGCACAAACATGCCGGTTGTCACCGGACAAGTATGATCGGCGATATACTCACGCGCCAAGTCACTGCGTATTTCCTTAAGCGAAACTGATTTTCCGTACGGAATGGCACGAATATAGTCCTCAAATATTTGCGGATTTGCAACAAGCATCCTACTGTTTTCAGGAATATCAACAAACTTCTTATCCAATTTCTTCACATGATGGGGTTTACCATCAGTCAGTTTGTCATTCCAAGTCTTCATCTTTTTGTTCGCCATGAACGAGTCCTCCCTAATTTAAAATCGGTATGTATATCACTAGTTTTTCTGCATCATAGGCTTCCATCAATGGGAAATCGGCAAGTTTCCATTGCTGTGGCAAAATGAATAAGGAATAGATTCCATCATAGACATCTGATAAGTCCAACAGATCGCCGCGAAACTCGAATCTTAATGTTTGAAAAGAGGGGATGCTTTTTGAATAGAGTGGTGGTTCTGCAAGCTGTTCGCCTGCATATTCAACCGCCAAATCAACACGCATCTCTGTCGGCGCAGTCCAATTCGGGTGATCAAGATGCAACATCCATGTTTGACGAACATCACAATCAAGTTCCTGCTTCATTATCTCACGTAGAAACCAAGTCCACCCTTCATGAAGGTTATCATAAAGCCCTGTATACCTGTAAGTCAGCATGTTTAGCGGATGAAAAGTCATTTGAACAGGTCCGGACAACTCATATTCTTTTTGAAAATCCGACCACGTATTCGAACAAAACGTCTTACATTCGATATGATGTTGCTTGCGAAATATACCTGGAGTCAGTTCAAATTCCTTCTTAAATGCTCGGGTAAAGCTTTCTTGGCTGTTGTAACTGACGCTCAGGGCAATATCTAAGACAGATTTTCTTGTATATACCAGTTGAAACGCCGCTCGATGAAGCTTATGTTTTCGCAAATAATCAGCTGGAGATATACCAAATTGGGCTACGAACATACGATGAAAATGAAACTTCGAGATATGCACTCTTTTTGCCAATTCACCAAGGTCTTTGAAACGCTGGAACTCCGTTTCAATGAGATAAGCAACCTCAGCCAATCGTTCGGAAATGGTTGTCATTGATGGACCACCCACTAAAGCATTTATAATGATATGATAGCAAAATAAATCCATTCTTTTTTGACTTTTCTTGCTCATTCTTTGTATAAAAAAATTCGGATTCCTTGTAATTCTTCAATAAATCCATGATTTTTATACGTTATTTATGATACACATGAGCTTGTCATTCTTAACGAATAACTTTTTAACGGAAAAACCCGCAAAAATCAATCACCATACCCACTCATCCAGGCATTGTTTTGCAATAAATTCGTTAACTAATTTTTTAAAGTCGCTTCCCTTATTGCTTTCA
>CANHCR010000018.1 GCA_947459205.1 Caryophanales bacterium
CAACCGATGTTTTTCGGCGTCAAGCCTGAGCAGATTTTGAAGGGCGGAGTGATTGTCTACTCGCAAATGGGCGATCCGAACGCCTCCATTCCGACGCCGCAACCAGTGTATGGCCGGCCGATGTTCGGTTCATATGGTCGCTCGATTTACGGCAATTCAATCACCTTCGTATCGCAGGCCGCTTTTGCTAACAAAGTGCACGAACGTCTAAAGTTGCAGAAGCGCATCGAGCCTGTTAAAGGGTGTCGCACCGTGTCGAAAGAAAAGATGGTACACAACAACTTGATGCCGCGCATTGAGGTCAATCCAGAGACGTATGAGGTGAAAGTCGACGGCCAATTGGTGACCTGTGAGCCAGCCGTCAAATTGCCGATGGCTCAGCGATACTTCATGTTTTAGGGGGAGCGCAGTTTTAGGGGGATAGGAGATGGAGCAGACGTTTTCGCGCTTACAGTATCAACCGTTGCTTGACTCGGCGTTGCCGATCGGTGCCTTTTCACACTCGTTCGGACTAGAAACACTCGTGCATGACGGGCGTATTCGCACGCGCGCTGATTTGGAAAGTTACATTCGCGTGATGCTCATGAACGCCTGGGCGCCTGGCGACTGCATGGTGATTAAGGCGGTTTATGAATACGGTGCGCTTGGCGAATGGGAGCGAGTGTGGCGACTAGACTTGCGCCTGCACGTGCAGCGAGCGGCGCGCGAGTCGCGTGAGGGTCTGCATAAAATGGGACGCAGGTTGTTGAAGTTGGGAGCGCAAATGTATCCGCAGTTGCAGTGGTCGACGCTAGAGGAGGCAGTGCGCTCGGGGCACTGTCCAGGCACGTATCCACTTGTGCATGGCTGGATTAGCAAGCAACTTGGAGCGCCGTTGCAAACTGCGGTCGAGGGCTATTTGTACAACAGTGTGCTGAACACCATCAACAGTGCGCTGCGCTTGATGTCAATCGGGCAAACGGAGGGACAAACGTTGTTGGTGCGTCTGCTGCCAGTCTGCTCGGAGGTGATGCGGTTGGTGCACGAGTTGTCGCCAGAGGAGGCGTACACGGCCGTACCTCAAGCGGACATCGCGATGATGCGTCACGAAACACTTTATTCAAGGTTGTTTATGTCATAACAAATTTAAACATTCGAAAAACTTTGGGAGGATGAGCAGTATGTGTCAAGGTTCAGGTCATCATCATCATGAGTGGGAGACGCCGCAGGCACAAATGACGCTTCGCAGGCCGTTTCGCATCGGCATCGGCGGACCGGTCGGTTCGGGTAAAACAGCGCTGGTCGAGCAGTTGGCGCGCCACATGAAAGATGAGTACAGTTTGGCGGTCATCACCAACGATATTTTCACCAAAGAGGACGCAAATATTCTGATGCGCGCTGATGTGTTGCCGGCAGAGCGGATCATTGGCGTGGAGACAGGCGGTTGTCCGCACACGGCGATTCGCGAGGATGCGTCGATGAATTTCGAGGCGATTGAGGAACTGCAGGCGCGCATCGACGATTTGCAGTTGATTTTTCTCGAAAGTGGCGGCGATAACTTGGCTGCGGCTTTCAGTCCGGAGTTGGTGGACCGCTTCATCTATATCATCGATGTCGCGCAGGGTGAGAAAATTCCGCGTAAAGGCGGGCCGGGCATCATGCGCTCTGATCTGTTGGTGATCAACAAAATCGATTTGGCGCCATTTGTTGGTGCGAGTTTGCAAGTGATGGAAGAAGATACGATCGCGATGCGCGGCGAACGGCCGTTTGTTTTCTCGAATATGAAAAACGGACAGGGGCTTGATCGAATTGTCGAGTGGATTCGCGGAGAATATAGCAAAGCATAGTGTGACAGGTGAGTTGGTGGCCGAATTCGTGCGTGTCGGCGGCAAGACAGCGCTCGGTTATAGCTCGCATCGGACGCCGTTGAAATTGGCGAAATCGTTTGCCTACCCGGACGGACGGGCAGGCATCTGCATGATGGATTGCTCGCCGGGCGTGTTAAGCGGCGACCACTATTCGATTGATGTGCGCTTGCAGCCTGGTTGTGATGTGCATGTGACGAACCAGTCATTTACGAAGGTGCATCCTGTGCGCAGCGGGATTGATGGTGTTGATGGCGTTAATGGCATCGATGGTGGTGGCGTGATGGTGCAACGTTTGACGGTTGGCGCTAGCGCATTTTTGGATTATGATGTCGAACCGACGATGCTTTATAAAGATGCGCGCTTTCGTTCCGTCGTTGAAATCACGATGGAGGCGGGTAGCCATCTAGCGTTTCATGAGATCATCTGTCCCGGTCGAGCCTTGCGCGGGGAGTTGTTTCAGTTTGCACTGTACGACGGCAATGTTACTCTGCTTAGGGAGGGCGGTTTGATTTATGCCAATCGCTTGCGCGTGCAACCGGCGCTGTTGAGCGCGAGTGCCACCGGGCAGTGGGGCGGATATACGCATTTTGGGACATTGTTGCTCATTTCAGATGCGGCGGATGAACTATTTTTGGAACAAATACAGAGCGAATTGCAATCGTCAAAATTGACGCTGAACATGGAGGTCGGTGCGAGTTTGGCGTACCGTTCAGGGGTAGTAGTATCGGGGTTGGCGAGGCATGCATGGGAACTGCAGCGGCTGTTTCGCCAATTAGCGGGGCAGTTCCGCAACCATATATACAAAACAAACGAAAAATAATTCGCTTCCGCATCGAAAAAATACGGTGCGGTATTTTGTTTTTGCGCGAAAATATATTACAATAGAATCAATGTGAAATTGTGCACGTTGTGCGCGTTATTTGTTGACAAATGTATTTTACAATTTAGAATAGTAAGTGGCGTGTTTTTTGTCGCTTGCATGTTCGTTTTGTCGAAAATTCGCAACGGCGGCACAAAGCTTAAATTTTGAAAGCGGGGTAATCCAAAATCATGTTCAGTCAGCGGAAGTCGTCATGGCTTGTCATCCTGCTCGTGTTGGTATCGGTGTTCGTGCTAACCGGCTGTGGTGATGAATCGATTTCAGTTATGAAACCTTCGGGTCCTGTAGCTGAGGAGCAACTGTGGTTGATGAAGTTAGGTATCACCATCATGGTATTTGTAGTCGTAGTCGTTTTTGCCATTTGGGGGTATGTTTTGTACAAGTTCCGTAAACGTAAAGGTGAACAGGACAAAACAGAAGCGATTGACAAGCAAGTGCAAGGCAATCATCTATACGAGATTATTTGGACGGTCATTCCGTTCATCTTGCTCGTCATTCTTGCTGTGCCTACACTGACGTCGCTCTACAAACATGAGAAGACTTACTCTAAAGAAGAAGCGTTGCAGATCAAAGTTGTCGGTCACCAATTCTGGTGGGAGTTCCAGTACAAAGATATGGGCATTACAACGGCTCAAGATTTGTATATTCCGACCGGCAAGAAGATTCAGTTCGATTTGACGGCATCCGACGTCATCCACTCGTTCTGGGTGCCTGCGATTGCAGGTAAGACGGATAACAATCCGGGATTAAACAACGAAATGTGGTTCCAAGCGGATAAGGAAGGCATTTTCCGCGGGAAGTGTGCTGAGCTTTGCGGTGCATCCCATGCGTTGATGGATTTCAAGGTGATCGCTATCAGCCCAGAAAAGTTTGAAAAGTGGGCGAAGGATTTCAAAGCATTAAAAGACAATCCGAAAACTGCTGATGCGAAAGAAGGACAAGCAGTGTTCGCGAACAAATGTCTGATGTGTCATGCAGTCGGTGAAGCCGGCGGTAAAATTGGACCGAGCTTGACGACGATCGGTGATCGTACGGAAATTGCAGGGATTCTTCCGAACGACAAAACGAAACTCGGTCAAGAAGTCAATCCAAAACTCTTCAGAGACAATATGGATAACTGGTTGACGAACACGAACACAGTCAAACCAGGCAATAAGATGGGAATTATTCCACTTACCAACAAAGAGAAAAACGCACTCATTGAATACCTTGCCGGTTTGAAACTTGAACAATAAGTAGTCAACAAACGTTAATTGAGGAGGTAAATGTCTTGGCTCAAGGACATGCAGTAAAACGGTATACCGGTCTGTTGGATTGGCTGACGACGGTTGACCACAAAAAAATTGGGATTCTCTACTTGCTTGCGGGCGGTCTGTTCTTTTTGATTGGTGGCTTTGAAGCAATTTTGATTCGGATTCAGTTGATGGATCCGGATAACACGTACTTCGTAGGTGCGACGTTCAATGCGTTAACAACGATGCATGGAACGACGATGATTTTCTTTGCAGCGATGCCGATTATTTTCGGATTTATGAATGCGATCGTTCCATTACAGATTGGCGCGCGTGACGTTGCCTATCCATTCGTCAATGCACTCGGTTTTTGGTTGTTCTTCTTCGGCGGACTTTTGATGAACCTTAGTTGGATTTTGAACTACTTTGGAGCAACGGGTGTGCCTGATGCAGGTTGGACAGGGTATGCACCATTGTCATCTGCACACTCTGAAAGTATTGGCGGCGTAGACTTCTACGTTCTTGGTCTGCAGGTTGCTGGTATCGGTACGTTAATCGGGGGGATTAACTTCCTCGTTACGATCATCAACATGCGTGCACCTGGTATGAGTTACATGCGTATGCCATTGTTCACTTGGGCGTCGTTCATTACGTCCGCATTGATTTTGTTCGCTTTCCCGGCAATCACAGTCGGTTTGGTACTACTGATGTTCGACCGTTTGTTCGATGCCAATTTCTTCGACGTGGTCGACGGTGGAAACCCAGTCATTTGGGAACACATCTTCTGGATCTTCGGACACCCTGAAGTTTACATTTTGATTTTGCCAGGATTCGGGATTATTTCTGAGATTGTCTCCGTATTCTCGCGCAAAGTGTTGTTCGGTTACAGCACGATGGTGTTCGCTACCATTCTCATTGGTTTCTTGGGTTTCATGGTTTGGGTGCATCACATGTTTACCGTTGGTCTTGGGTTTACAGCAAACGCATTGTTTGCCATTGCAACGATGCTGATTGCGATTCCGACCGGGGTGAAAATATTTAACTGGTTGTTCACGATGTGGGGCGGTCAGATTAGTTTTACAACAGCGAATTTATTCGCTACTGGGTTTATTCCGACGTTCGTTATGGGTGGGGTTACTGGCGTATTGCTTGCGGTACCATCCGCTGACTTCCAGTTCCATGACAGTTATTTTGTCGTCGCGCATTTCCACTACGTCATCGTCGGTGGTCTCGTTCTCGGATTTTTCGCGGGTCTTTACTACTGGTGGCCAAAATTGTTCGGTACGATGCTGAACGAAACGCTTGGTAAAATTCAGTTCTGGACATTCTTTATCGGTTTCCATTTGACATTCTTCGTGCAGCATTTCCTCGGCTTGCTTGGTATGCCACGCCGTGTATTCACGTACGAAAAAGGTGTCGGTATGGAACTTGGTAACTACATCAGTACGCTCGGTGCGTTCTTGATGGGCATCAGTACACTAATTTTGATTTACAACATCGTTGTAACCACGATTAAAAACAAACGTGTTGGTGCAGATCCTTGGGACGGTCGTACGCTTGAGTGGGCAATTTCATCACCTGCTCCTGAATACAACTTTGCGCAAACACCACTTGTTCGTGGACTCGACGCTTTGTGGCACGAGAAAACAGCTGATGACGGCGATGGCAAAATGAAACCGGCGGAACCGCTTGGTGAAATTCACATGCCTTCTCCTTCATGGTTGCCAATTGCGATGTCATTTGGATTGTTCGTCTCTGGTTTTGGTTTTATGTATCGTCATTACGAGATTGCAATTATCGGTATCGTCATTACGTTAGTCTGCATGTTCCTGCGTTCTGTGTATGACGATCATGGTTTCCACATTTCGGTGGAAGAAGTATGTGAAACAGAAGGTATTGAGGTTCCGAAATCCAAAGCAGAGGAGGCCCACTCATGAGTGCACCACATTCCAATGAAGCAGTCAATGGCAGACTTGAAACAGCAACTCTTGAAGGCCGCAATAAAGTACTCGGCTTTTGGCTCTTCCTTGGCGGAGAGACTGTGCTTTTCGGCTGTTTGTTCGCGACATTCCTTGCTTTGCGTAATCAAGTCAATGACGGTCCTGGCGGTATGGATTTGTTCGAATTCAACATCGTTGCTTGGGCGACGTTCCTACTTCTCACAAGTAGTATGACGAGCGTTATGGCAATTGTTGAAATGCATCGCGGCAATGTGCAAATGATGCGTCTCTGGTTTATCGTGACGGTACTACTTGGTGCAGGGTTCCTTGGTCTTGAGATTTATGAGTTTATTCACTACTTGAACCTCGGATTAGGATTTACTGTATCGGCCTTCAGTAGTGCGTTCTATACGCTTGTTGGCTTCCACGGCGCTCACGTTGCCTTTGGTATTCTGTGGATTGCTTTGCTTGTCATCCAGTCTTACAAAAAGGGATTGACTACTGTTACTGCGCCAAAGTTTTATGTTGCCGCGCTCTACTGGCACTTTGTCGACTTAGTATGGGTATTCATCTTTACTATCGTTTACTTGATGGGAAGGGTGGGTTAATCAATGGCAGGGAATAAAGCAGGTAGTACTCGCAACTATTGGTTGACGTTTGCCGTATCGATTGCTTTGACAGTGATCACGTTTTACATTGTTGCCAAACTCGATACGAGCGGTAACTTTTTAATTCCGTTTATGATTGTTTTGGCGATTGCGCAAGCGTTGTTCCAATTGATTTTCTGGATGCACATGAATGAGAAGGGTCACTTGATGCCGATAATCGGGATTGCAACGGGTGCATTCGTTGCATTGACGGCTGTCATCATGGCGCTTTATTGGGTATGGTAAAAGGAAGGGGGTCGGATTGCTTCGGCCCCCTTGTTTTATAGGCAAGAGACTTATACGGAGGCATAGACAAAATGGATCATACAGCTCATGATCACAGCCACCATCACGGTAATGTTCCGGAATGGTCGCAATTGACATTTACAGATTTGTGGACACCTTGGATGATCGTTCTGTTGATTTTGATTTTTGTTGCATACTTGCTGTTTACCGGTGCTTGGCGTCATAAGTTATCGAAAGATGCGCCTGAATTTTCGAATTGGCGTAAATGGATGTTCGGTCTTGGTTTGTTGCTGATTTATTTCTCCTCTGGTTCTCCTTTAGCGATTTTAGGGCATGACTACATGTTCAGTGCCCATATGATGCAACAATCACTTCTTTATTTGGCGGTTCCGCCGCTTATTCTGATGGGATTACCGACATGGTGGTTTGAACCGCTAGCAAAAAAGCGGGCGGTAGTAATTGCTTTTAAAATCATCCAACACCCATTGTTCGCCTTGCTGAATTTCAACGTATTTTTCTCGTTTTATCACATTCCGCACATTTTTGATGCGATGACAGCCAATCATACGTACCACTATTTGTATCATTTCTGGTTACAATTTTGTGCGATACAAATGTGGTTGCAAATCATCTCGCCGATTCCGAGTTTAGATCGTTTGCGTCCATTGCAAAAAATCGGTTATATTTTTGCTAACGGTGTATTGTTGACACCAGCTTGTGCGTTGATTATTTTTGCCGATAGTGTGCTTTATGAAACGTACGCGAATACACCCGTTGTGTTTGAAATTTTTTCTAAACTGGATGACCAACAACTGGGTGGCGTCATTATGAAGTTGATGCAGGAAGCTGTATATGGGTTGGCATTAGGCATCATTTTTTATCGTTGGTTTTATCGTGAACGTGCGAAAGATCGCGCAGAATCGAGTACTTCAAGTCAAACGAGTTCATAATTAGGAAGGTGGAGCAAATGCATACGATTTTACCGACAATCAGTACTTCATTTATTGTGCTTAGTGCTATTTTGGTGGCCATTGGTTGGCGTTTTATTGTTACGAAGAACCGCGCAGCACATGAGCGGACGATGGTATGGGCGGCGATTGCTGCAGTCATCTTTTTCATCATTTATGTGTCCCGAACGATTTTTGTCGGCAACACTTCTTTTGGTGGTCCTGAAGCATTGAAATTACCTTATCAAATTTTCCTGTTTTCACATATCATCCTTGCACTCGTCGCGGCTATACTAGGTTTGGTTACTTTGTACCGCGCTTGGAAAAAACAATTTGAGAAACATCGCAAACTCGGGCCGACGACTGCGGTTGTTTGGTTTGTGACAGCCATCACTGGTGTGACTGTGTATGTACTGTTATACATCTTGTACCCAGGTGGTAAGACGGTAAGTGTTGTCGAAAAATTATTCGGCTGGTAATTTTCAATTCATCATGTAGGAGGACGCAACTGTGAATGTGAGTCCAACCGCTGAACAGGCATTGCAGCCTCTTTGGCGTGAGTATGTTACGTTAACGAAACCGGGCATTATCCGTTCGAATTTGTTTACCACGTTCGGTGGCTTTTGGTTAGCTGCCCAAGGGCAATTATCGTCTCATTGGGTGTTGTTGCTGCTTGTTCTGCTTGCAACGTCATTGGTAATGGCGTCTGCTTGTGTGTTCAACAATTATTTCGATCGTGATCGTGATTATTTAATGGAGCGGACGCAAAATCGAGCGCTTGTCACTGGTCGCATCGCGCCGCGTCATGTGCTTGTTTTTGCGATATTACTCGGTGTTGCCGGGCTTGCGTTGTTTGCACTGTTCGTGCATTTCTGGGCGCTTATTTGGGCAATCGCGGGCATGTTCGTATATATCGTCATCTACACGTTGTGGTTGAAACGTAGTTCGACGCACAGCACACTGATTGGTGGCATTTCCGGAGCGGTTCCACCAGTTATTGGCTATGTCGCAGTTAGTGAGTCGATGGACATCGCTGCATGGGCATTATTTTTGATTTTGTTCATTTGGCAACCACCGCACTTTTTCGCTTTGGCGATTCGCCGAGTCGAAGAGTACCGCGCCGCAAAGTTTCCGCTTTTGCCGGTCGTCAAAGGGATACCGATTACTAAAGTGCAAATGGTGATTTACATTGTGCTGATGGTGCCATGCATATGGTTGCTTTATGGTTACGGTTACGCAGGCATCATTTACTTGATTGGTGGACTTGTATTAACCGCCGTATGGTTGCTGTTTGCGGTTCGTGGTTTTTTTGCGAAAAACGAGACAATCTGGGCGCGCAATACGTTTTTATATTCGATCGCATATCTGATACTACTGTTTGTTTTGATAATGGTCGATACGGTGAAAGGGTAGAGGAGGATTTTTTTGGACTCAAAAGTGTTTCGCCGCAGTTTACAATGGTCTGTCATCGGTTTGTGTTTGTTGTTTGCTGGTTTGTATGCATATCAATCGTTTGTCTTGAAAAATCAATTGCCTGATTTAGGGAAGGCCGAAAATTTCACGATGACGAGTAGTGCCGGTTCTCAAGTGGAGATGAATTCGTTAAATGGCAAGGTGCGTTTGGTTTACTTTTTCTTTGCTAATTGTCCCGATGTTTGTCCGCCAACAACCAAGAAACTTGCTGATGTGCAGGGTGAGTTGAAGAAGCGCGGATATGGTGCGGAAGATGTGCAGTTCCTATCGGTTACGGTCGATCCGAAAAATGACAATGCGGAGAAACTAAACGCATTCGCCGCGAAAAACGGTGCTCAACTTGATAACTGGTCGTTTTTATTCACAGATTTCGAGACGACGAAGAAGGTCGCGAATAAGTACAAGGTCGGTGTGGTGCTTGATGCTGATAATCGCGTTTATCACAATAATCAGGTCGCTTTGATCGATCAAGAGGGAAATATCCGCCAATACTATAAAGAACAGGCCATTCAAGTTAAGCAAATCATCGAAGATGCAGAAAAACTTCTCCCTTGACGGAGAAGTTTTTTATATCAATGAGTATCTTTACTTGTTTAAAACTCGTCTGCTTGTTTCAACGGTATGGTGAAGATGAACGTACTGCCGTGTCCGAGTTCGCTCTCAGCACTGATTGTTCCTTTGTGCATTTCAATCAAATGCTTGGTAATCGATAGTCCGAGACCTGTTCCGCCGGATTGTCGGTTGCGGGCACGATCGACTCGGAAAAATCGTTCGAAGACGTGCGGGACATCTTCTTTGGGAATGCCAATGCCACTGTCTTTTACGCTGACGGAAAGATGTTCGGCATTCGTCGTCCACGAAACGTTGACGCTACCACCTTCAGGCGTATACTGGATGCTGTTGTGGAGCAAGTTGATGATGATTTGGCGCAAACGATCATGGTCCGCTTCGACTTGCAGATGGTGCTCGCCAAGCAGTTGTAATTTGAGTCGTTTTTGTGCGAGTTCCCGGTCGAGCAGTTGTGCAATCTCTGTGATGAGTGATGAAACGTTGATTGATTCATATTTCAGAGGTAGTCGATTGGACTCGATTTTTGACAAATCTAACAGGTCGTTTACGAGACGATTCAGGCGATCGCTCTCATCGAGAATGATTTGTAGAAACGCCGCTGCACTTTCCGGATCGTGCAGTGCGCCGAGTTTTAGCGTCTCGGCAAAGCCGCGGATCGAGGCGAGCGGTGTGCGTAGTTCATGCGACACATTGGCGACGAAATCGCTGCGCATGCTTTCCAAACGACGAATCGAAGTTAAATCATGCAGTGTTATGAGCATTCCAGATGCGATCGGTACGAAATGTACGTCGATGATTCGCTCGTCTGGGAAATAAGCGCGCCACTCGAATGCAACGTCCGATTTTTTTTCGAGAGCAATGCGCCAATTTTGCATGAATTCGGGTGAAAAATGAAGATCTTCAAGCCTCAAGCCGCGCAATTGTTTGTATTTGCTGAAACGTTCAAGAAACGGATTGTTGACGAGGATATCTCCATTGTCGTTGGTCAAAGCGATGCCTACGGCGAGGTGGTCAAGCACGTTTTTCAAACGCCCCTCACTATCCGTGATGCGGTTCATCTGCAACTGCAAGCTGTCTGCCATCTCGTTGATGGACCGTCCTAGTTGCCCGACTTCATTGTTTTTATCATAGTGGACACGTCTAGAAAAGTCATTGAGCGTGATATGTTCAGCGACTTCCCGCAGTTCGTGCACGGGTTGACTAAGTGAACGGGCAATCCGCCAACTGACGAGTGCACCAACGATAAACAAGATGAGCAGAGCGAGCAACAGTTGACTGACAATTTTCGTAGAAGCGGCTTCGACTTCGCTCAAACTTTTGGAAAGGCGCAAATATCCTTCGTTCGCGCCTGATGTTGGCAAGGCAATAGCAACATAGATCATCTTGATGCCGGTCGTACTGCTAGTACGAATGTCGGAACCAAATCGTTGTTTACCAGCGTCGATAATTTCAGGGCGCTTTCCGTGATTATCCATGCGTCTGGCATCTGCGTCTGAATCGGCGATGACCGTTCCGTCGGTTGCGATAAACGTGATTCTGGCTCCCGTCGTTTGCTCCAATTGATTGACGAGGATGCTACGTGGTTGAGAACGTTCATTAAGCATCGCCGCTACCGTTTCCGCTTCGTCTAGCAACGTCTGTCGAATCGACTCCGTCTGTTGTTTTTCGACGAGCCGGACTGTGATGATAGCGGTTAGAACGAACAACACGACGACGAATAACATCAAAGTGAAAAAGATTTGTTTGCGATAGTTGTTTAACATGATGTCACCCCTGACTTTTGATGTAGTCCGCTAACCCGTGCTTGTCCAGTTGTTGCAGCAAATATTCGTCGGGCGTACCCTCGACGCCGGCATAGCCACGGCGCGTATAGATGTGGCTCGCATCGGCAAAAAGCTCGCTGAGCAGAAAGCGAATTTTCTTGCCCGACGAGTCGTTGTCTGTGAAAATGAACACTTCAGCATGTTTCACTTCGCGGCGTATTTTGTTCAGACGCTCGACGCTCGGTGTGCCGAATGTGCAAATGATTTGTACATCATCGGCGAGCAAGCGGCGCAAGCGACTGCGGTCGTTTTTTCCTTCTACGATGATAGTAATCGGCATACGTCTATTATCCTTGATAGGCGGCTCGTTGGCAATTGTCGAATGTTGCCGAAAGCCACAGAACTGCGGCTCCGAGCAGCAAAAAGGCGGTAAAATAAGGGGAGATGAAGGTGCGTGTCTGTGCTGCAATGAGCGGCCCGAGAAATGCACCGAGTGAGTAACTGACAGATAAGTAGGCGAACACGCGACCGAGATGACCTTCGTTCGTTTGTCCAGACAAGTGCATCGCAATCGCTGGGTATATGATACCTTTCGCCATGCCAATCATTACGAGCATGACGCTGAAAGCAATCGGCGTGTGCACGGCAAGGATGAAGTAGAGAGCTGCCAGTGCGAGACTAGCGCACATCATGCGCGGGATGGCGGGCAAGCGATTGAGGAATAGCATCGAGAGCGTAATGACCGCGCCCAGACTGATGAGCGCGAATTGGATGCCGGTTTGTTGGATGGCTGCGGAGGAAATGACGTCCCCACGCAATGGCAACTCAAAGTATAGGACCGCTTGTGAGTAGGCGACGGCGAACGGGATGGCGAAGTCGCTGATGCGTAGTGAATGTTGTGTTCGAGTAGCCGAAGGGTGAGCTTGCGTGTGCAGATGGGGTGGCAATTTTGGTAGAAACAACTGCGCACATACGCCAGTGATAATTAAGCCGCTGCCGAGCACGAGAAAGGTGTTGCTGAAGCCATATTGCGCGACATAGAGCGCGGCGAGACCAGGTGCCGCTACGGAGGCGAGCATGTGCACGATGCCGCTGCCGGCCATCAACGATCCTTGATGCGCGATGCTTGAGGCGCTTCGCACGAGCATTGCTTGGCAGGCGGGCGAGAGAAATGCGAGGACGAAACCGCTTGCGATGCGCGCAAGCAACAGTTGCTCGGGCGACTGAATGAAAGCCTGTGCGAGCAAAATGACGCCGGCAAGAATCAGACTGATACTGATGAAGGGACGACTGCCAAAGCGATCGATAGCACGACCAGCCAGTAGGTTGCCAGGAATGTGCGCAATAGCGTAAGCGCCGAGCAACAGGCCGATCATGACAGGCGTGGCGCCGAGCGAGACAGCGAACGGCGATAAAATCGGATACTGTGCGTGCAAGTCGAAAAATGCGATCAGTAAGAACAGATACAGCAACATCACCGTTTTCATTGGCAAACGCTCCCGAAAATTGTATATAATATGACATGAAAAAGGATATTCAAAGGGAGGCTCGAACATGTTAGATTCAGTGTTGCAATTTGTCGAAGAGCAATGGCTATATGTCATCATCGCATTAGTTGCGGTGATTCTCGTCATCAAAATTTTCAAAAATGTCATCCGTTGGTTGATCATTTTAGCGATTGGTGCTGCGCTCGTCTATTTCGCGATGAACTATGAGGGTGGCAAACTGCTCGACACGGGCAAGGACTTGGTTCAGAAAGCGACGGATTACACGAAAGAGCAGGCGGTCGACGGACTAATCAATGAAGTGAAGGATGCTCGCTACACGCTCAATGCGGACGGTACATATGAAGTGCGTACGGCGAATTTTGCTTTGAAAGGTGCGGTCGCTTCGACGGATGCGGTCATCGTCTACAGGGATAAAGAATTTCCCGTAACGCTCAGCGGACCGTTGCAGCAGTTTATCGAGCAGGCAAAAGCGAACAGCAACTGATAAGCGAGGGATGTGCCGGATTGAACTGGGTAACTTTGTTGATCGTCGCCGTTGTCTTGCATGCTGCGGTCAGCGGACTTTTGAAAGGCGCCTCGCGTTCGGTGCGCGAGTTGTATGTCCTTATTTTCAGTGGTCTATCGATGCTCGTATCGATCTATTTGGCTTGGCAAATCGCCGATTGGCTGGCACCGCTGGTGCGCGACGGCCTGACTCGTTTCGACTTGCCGGTACCGCCAGTTGACGCGGGTACGTTTGAGCGCACATGGAAGCTGCTGTTGCAGGCGGTGCGTGACTTTGGCTTGCTGCGTTTCGGTTTGCTTTTTTTCATCATCTATTTGCTGATTGACCGGCCGATTCGTCGCTTGGCCTTGTGGGCGGTGCGTTATTTACCGTTTCAACGCGAGCAAGAGCAGAGCGCTGGAAGTGATGATGAAGACGATGATGATGACGAAGAGGACGATGAGCAAGACGAAGATGAGGAAACTGACGGGCAACAACTCAAGCGCCCGCGACGTCGCTCGACACGGAACTTCAATTTCATGCGCTGGTTGCACAGTTTGGCCGGTGGCTTCGTCGGACTGATTATCGGCGGTTGGCGCGGCTTGGTGATCATCACTGTTCTATTTGTGACACTCGTCCTCTTTCCGACAGCGCCGTTTGTTCACTATGTCCAACAGTCGGCGGCATACCAGTTAGGTGCTGGGCAAATTATCGCCCCGTTCAGCGGTGATTTTATTGAAAATAAGGTGCCAGTGTGGACGGAGCAGTTGGAAGGGCAACTGCAGGAGCTTTTTACGCAAAAATATGCTTGGATGGACGCCGACATTCCTGCTGATTTGGCATCAGCTGCAGCGGTCATTACGGAGCGCTACGAGACGACGGACGAGCAGGCTGAGGCGCTTTATCGTTGGGTCGGTTCGCGCATCTCGTATGATTGGGAGAAGGTGCGGCGCTATGAGGAAGATGGTACGTGGCTCGAGCAAACGCCGGAAGATACGTTTCGAACGCGCAAAGGTGTATGTATCGATTATGCGCGGCTTTACGCTGTGATGGCGCGTGCGGTTGAGCTCGAAGTGCGCATCGTGACGGGGCTTGGCTATGATGGTCGCGGCGGCTATGGACCGCATGCTTGGAACGAAGTAAGGCTTGCAGACGGGCAATGGGTACCGCTGGATGCAACTTGGCATTCGAGCGGCAAAAACTGGTTTAATCCGCCCGATTTTGAGGAAACGCACGTGCGCCGTGAAGTGTTGTGAGGCGCCATGCTTACTTGTTATGACGGCACCAAATGAAATATAATGTCAGTTATGAACTGCCATTGGGAGGAACAGTATGAGAGAGCGATTAGAGGCGTTGCAACAGGCGGCGCTCGCAGATTTACAAAACGTTGAAACACAGCAACAATTGAACGATTTGCGTATTCAATATTTGGGCAAAAAGGGCGAGTTGACGGAAGTGTTGCGTGGCATGGCGCAGTTGTCGGCAGAAGAACGGCCGCTCGTCGGACAAGTTACCAATGAGACACGCAAGGCGATTGAGGATGTCATCGAGCAGAAGCAGGCTTTGTTTGCGCGCCTCGAAACGGAGCGCCGTTTGCAAAGTGAAACGATCGATGTGACGCTGCCTGGCCGGGCGGTCAGAGCGGGGGCGCTTCATCCGCTTAACAAAATCATCGAAGAAGTGGAAGATATCTTCATCGGCATGGGCTACACGGTCGAGGAAGGACCGGAAGTCGAGCAGGATCATTATAATTTTGAGATGCTCAATTTGCCGAAAGACCACCCAGCGCGCGACATGCAGGACACGTTTTATGTGACCGAGGAGATTTTGCTGCGCACGCATACGTCGCCGGTGCAGGTGCGGACGATGCTTGCGAAAAAGGGTGAGGTGCCGGTCAAAATCATTTGCCCGGGGCGCGTTTATCGGCGCGACGACGACGATGCGACGCATTCGCATATGTTTACGCAAATTGAGGGGCTCGTGATTGATAAAAAAGTGCGCATGAGCGACCTGAAAGGGACGTTGCTGCAGTTCGTCAAGCAAATGTTCGGCGAACAGACGCAAATCCGTTTGCGCCCGAGTTTCTTTCCGTTCACGGAACCGAGCGCGGAAGTCGATGTGACGTGCGTGATGTGCAAAGGGCACGGTTGTCGCGTTTGCAAGCAGACGGGTTGGTTGGAAATTCTCGGATCGGGCATGGTCCATCCGCGCGTGTTGGAGATGGCTGGCTATGATCCGCAGGAGTATTCTGGATTTGCGTTCGGAATGGGCGTTGAGCGGATTGCGATGCTGAAATACGGCATCGACGACATCCGCCATTTCTACACGGGTGATTTGCGCTTTTTGCGACAGTTCGCACGTCTCTAATCGAAAATCGGACAATTTGAAGGGTGAACATAGATGAACGTTTCGTATCAATGGTTGTCACAATATGTGGATTTGCAAGACGTCGATTCGCGCACGCTCGCCGAATTGCTGACGCGTGGCGGTGTTGAAGTCGACGCAGTCGAGTCGCGCAATGCCGGCGTGAGTGAGGGTGTGCTCGTTGGCTATGTGAAAGCGCGCGAAAAGCATCCGAACGCTGATAAGTTGAGTGTCTGTACGGTCGATGTCGGTGCGGGCGAAGATTTGCAAATCGTCTGCGGTGCGCAAAATGTTGCGGCGGGGCAGAAGGTGCCGGTCGCTACGGTCGGTTCGGTGTTGCCGGGCGATTTTAAAATCAAAAAAGCGAAATTGCGCGACGTCGAGTCGTACGGCATGATTTGTAGCGCGAAAGAACTCGGTTTGAATGAAAAAATGTTGCCGAAAGAGCAGCAGGAAGGCATTTTGGTATTGCCGGCAGATAGTGAAATCGGCCGTACGATCCAAGATTTCTTCGGTTTGGCGGACGAGGTGCTCGAACTTGGTTTGACGCCAAATCGTTCCGACTGTTTGAGTATGCTTGGCGTGGCGTATGAAGTTGCGGCATTGCTAGGGCGCGACGTACAGTTGCCGGAAGTGAATGGGGCGCTGTCCGCTTTGGCAAATGGTGATTTGTCGGCTGCTGATCATGTGAAGGTGAACATCGAAGCAAGCGAGGGGTGCTCTTTGTACAGTGCGCGCATCATCGATGGCGTGCGGATCGCACCATCGCCGCAATGGTTGCAAAATCGTTTGTTGGCTGCTGGTGTTCGTCCCATTAACAATGTCGTCGACGTGACGAACTTTGTCATGCTCGAATATGGTCAACCGCTGCATGCCTTTGATCGACTACGACTTTCTGAAGGTATAATTAAGGTGAGATTCGCTCGCGAAGGCGAATCGCTCGAGACACTCGACGGACAAGTGCGCACGTTGCAGTCTTCGATGCTCGTGATTGCTGACGGTGAGCAGGCCGTCGCCTTGGCCGGTGTGATGGGCGGAGCGAGTTCGGAAGTGACGGCGGAGACAACGCGGATTTTGCTTGAGTCGGCGAAATTTGCTGGTGCGGTGGTACGCAAAACGTCGCGCCAACTGGGACTGCGCTCGGAGTCGAGCCTGCGTTTCGAAAAAGAAGTGAATGTCGATGCGGTGATGGCGGCGCTCGACCGTGCGGCGGTGCTGATCGCTGAACTGGCAGGTGGCACGATTGCCGAAGGGATTGTAAGTGCGTCGACGGCGACAACTGATCCGCTGACAGTCGGCATCAAGCTGACGAAAATTAATGATTATTTAGGCACGTCGCTTACGGGTACGGAAGTGCAGGCAATTTTTGAACGTTTGCGCTTAGGTTCGCAGTGGTCGAGTGCGGACGACGCTTTTCAAGTGACGATTCCAAAACGACGCGGCGACATCTCGCGCGACGTCGATTTGATTGAAGAAGTGGCGCGGCTTTACGGTTACGACAACATCCCGACAAGTTTGGTGTATGGCGATACGACGGTCGGTGCTTTGTCGCCGGCGCAGGCGGTGCGCCGTACGGTGCGCAGAACGCTCGCTGGCTTTGGTTTGGATGAAGTCATCAACTATTCATTTACGCACCCGCAAAAATCGGCGGTCGTGCCTGGTGTATACGGCGATAAACCAGCGGTGAAACTCGCATTGCCGATGAGCGAAGAGCGAAGCGTGCTTCGTCAAAGTTTGATTCCGCATTTACTCGACGTGGTGGCGCATAACCGCAACCACAATCAAGCGGATGTCGCTGTGTTTGAAATTGGACATGTGTTTGTCACGGATGAAGAGAAACTGAGCAAATTGCCAGAGCAACCGCTCCACCTCGGACTTTTGCTGACCGGCTTGATGCAATCAGCGCAGTGGCTTCAGGCTGGCCGTGCCGTCGATTTCTTCGATTTGAAAGGCGTGCTCGAGCGTTTGCTCGCATCGCTCGGCATTTTCGATGTCACATATTCGCTACATGCCGCTGACGGGTTTCATCCTGGGCGGACGGCGCAATTGACGGTTGAGCGCAACGGACAAACGGTCGTTTTGGGCGTCGCCGGTCAGTTGCACCCGCAAGTGCAGCAGGAACAAGATTTAGCGGATACGTATGTCGCTGAGCTCGACATGTATGTGATCGCTTCGCTAGTAGATACACAAATCGCTTATCGGGCCTTGCCGCGTTTCCCAGAAAGCAAACGAGACTTGGCGCTCGTTGTCGGTCGCGAGGTGGCGTCTTCGACAATGGTCGACGTTATTCGACAAGTTGGCGGCGAATTGTTACAATCAGTACAGGTGTTTGATGTGTATACAGGGGAGAAAATCGACGCTTCGAAGAAGAGTGTGGCGTTTTCGCTCGTGTTCCGCCATGATGACCGTACCTTGCAAGACGAAGAAGTTCAGTCAATCATTGAACGCATCTTGCAGGCGCTTGCCGATACGTTTGCTGCTATCTTGCGATCATAGTCTTAGGGAGGGTGTTACATCCGCATGAAAGAATCAGTAAAAAACCAAGTGCAAGTCGAAATCTCTGGCATCACCTACACGTTCAACACGGATGCCAGTCCGATTCATATGAAAAAAATGGCGCATCTCGTCGACCGCTTGATGGACAAAAACGAAAAGTTATTTCCATTGCTCGATCAGTCGCGCTTAGCCATTTTGGCTGCTTTGCAACTTGCGGATGAAAACATTATGCTCGAAAAGGAAAATGAAACGTTGAAAGATGCGCAAGAAGATGTGACCGAATCGGCGACCTACAAAAAGTTGCGGGACGAGCACCTCAAACTGCGTGAGGATTATGCGAAGTTGCGTGCGGCTTACACCGAATTGAAACAAAAAGTGGACAAGCCGAGTGTTTAGAATAAAACAAAAAGTTCAGCAGACTGCTTGCTGAACTTTTTTTGTGCATATGTGTGATTGTAATGTTCGAACTACGTAACAATCAATTTGGAAACCATTTGCGCGTGGCCACTACCGCAAGGAATGGAGCAGATAATGTTATACTCGCCAGCTGTCAAGGTGACGGTCTCGCTGTCGCCATCGTTCAAGTTAATGTCTGTGCCGGTAATTGCAATGCCGTGCACGCCTTGCTCACTTTTGAAAGAAATCTTCACTGGTTGACCGGCCTTCACTGTAAACTCTTTTTCATTGAAAGCAAAATTTGTTGCGGTTACGTTCACCACTTGCTCGTTGCCAACACCTTCAGTTACTTCTGTTTGTTCAGAAGGTTTGGCTGTTTGTTCTTCTGCGCCACCGCACGCCGGCAGCACAACCAGGGACAACAACAGGAAAGGCAGCAACATCCATCTTATCAACATTTGTCTTCCTCCTCATATTGTTCTAAACATTTTTTTGTTACACAAAGATTATACAATACTTATACAATTCATCGCAAATAGTATGGCGTAAAAGTTGCCAAAATATACGAGGCAATTTACTATTAGAGGAGAGAATTTTCTGTCACTGGAGGCCGACAAACATGAAGTATTTATGGGGCACGCTATTTGCCGTCAGTATCTTGTTCATACTGGTCGGCGTCATCTATTTTATGAATTTGTAATCGATTATTTTGACGACTGTTAGTCGTCTTTCAGGAGGTTTTCAGATGCAAACCATTTGTCCGTGGTGTGATGCGGAAATCGTTTGGGATGAGGAAATTGGTCCCGAGGAAATGTGTCCGCATTGTTTCAATGAATTAGGGAATTACCGCTCGGTTTCACTAGACGGTGTGGTGGACGATGAGGAAGCTGGCGGTACGGCACAGCCTACCTCGCAAATGCCGAATGTGGTGCAGGTGGAGACGAGCGGTGAACTGCTCCAGTTTGCGCGCAAGGTGCTGCAAGAGCAAGAGGAGTGGCTGCTGTGTGGACACTGCGAGGAACCGATGGTTCACGTCGGCACGCAGACGCTCGATGCCAACCGTTTTCAAGCGCGCAAATGGCAGGGCAGAGCCATATTGCAGGCGCCATTTTCGTATGAGGTGTTCATCTGTCCGAACTGCGATAAACTCGAACAAGTGTTGTCGCTGACTGATAAGCACAAATGGCTATCACAGGTGAAAAGCGGGCAATGACGAGAAAAATGGTACGGAACATAACCGAGCTGATCGGGCAAACGCCAGTGCTGCATCTGAATCGATATCCTGGCGCCACAGAAGGTGCGCAAATTTACGTGAAGTTAGAAAAGTTCAACCCGAGCGGGAGCGTGAAGGACCGGGCGGCCTCGAACATGATCGAACAGGCAGAGCGAGAAGGACGATTGCTACCAGGAGCGACGATTATTGAGCCGACGAGTGGCAACACAGGTATCGGCATCGCGATGAATGCAGCCGCCAAGGGATATCGGGCGATCCTAGTGATGCCTGACAATATGACGCTCGAGCGGGTCCGCATCTTACAGGCGTACGGCGCCGAAGTGGTGATGACGCCGGCTGCCGAGCGGATGGGTGGCGCGGTCAAAAAGGCGTTGGCATTGCAGGCGGAAATCGCGGGCAGCGTCATTTTGCAGCAGTTCGAGAATGGCGCCAATCCCGATGTTCACCGGCAGACGACGGCGCAAGAAATTATCGAACAGATGGACGGTCGGTTGGACGCGTTCGTAGCAGTCTCAGGAACGGGTGGCACGGTCACGGGAACAGGCGAGACGTTGCGCGCCGCTTTTCCTGACTTGCAAGTGTTCGTTGTCGAACCGAAAGGCTCGCCGGTGCTGTCCGGCGGTCAACCGGGGCCGCATAAGCTGGTCGGCACAAGCCCAGGATTTATTCCTGCGATTTTGAATACAAATGTATACGATGAGATTATCCAGGTGAGCGATGAGGACGCGCTCGAGACGTGTCGCACGTTGGCGCGCACGGAAGGACTGCTCGTCGGTCCCTCATCTGCGGCGGCGGTGTGGGCGGCATTGCAGGTCGGTCAGCGTCTCGGTGCGGGAAAAAAGGTGCTATGCATCGCTCCCGATTCTGGCGAGCGCTACTTGAGCATGGATATTTTTTGATTGTCCCACGCCGGACATTAGTGCTATATTTATTAAAATGGACTCGAAACGGAGGCTTTCTACGATGAATGAACTGCAGTTGAAAATTCTCGAACTGTTGCTGGAAGATGCGCGCCGTGATGCCGCAACGATTGCGACGATGCTTGATCTGGCGGTGGACGAGGTGCGCACGATTATTCGCGACCTTGAAGAACGGCACGTCATCGTCAAATATGCGACGGTCGTCAATTGGAGCAAAGTCGATAATGATAAGGTGACGGCGCTCATCGAAGTGCAAATCACGCCGGAGCGCGGGCGCGGATTCGATGCGATCGCCGAGAAGATTTATTTGCATCCCGAAGTGAAGTCGGTCTACCTGATGTCAGGCGCCTATGACTTGCTCGTCGAAATCGAAGGTAGCACTTTGAAGGAAGTCGCCTCGTTCGTGTCGAATAAGTTGTCACCGATTGAATCCGTGCTCTCGACGAAGACGTTTTTCATCCTCAAAAAGTACAAGCAAGACGGAATTATTTTCGAGGAGCATGAAGGCGACCAACGGATGAGTGTCTCGCCGTAAAACTCCCATTTAAAGGACAGGTGTTTATGCAAAAGTATATTGCGCCGGTCGTGCGCGATATCCCGCCATCGGGGATTCGTAAATTTTTCGACCTGGTCAGCGCAAGTAAGGATATTATCTCGCTTGGTGTCGGTGAACCCGATTTTGTGACGCCATGGTCGGTGCGCGATGCCTGTGTGATGGCGCTCGAACGCGGCCGCACGTCATACACGCCGAATGCAGGGCTGGTCGAGCTGCGCGAGGCGATTGCCGAGTATTTGCAAAGCAGTTTTCAGTTGCGCTACGAGCCGACACAGCAAATTTTGGTGACGGTTGGCGGCAGCGAGGCGATTGATTTGGCGCTGCGAACGCTGATCGCTCCAGGTGATGAAGTGCTCATTCCGGAACCATGCTACATTTCCTACTCGCCAATCACGGCGATTACAGGCGGTGTGCCGGTCGGCATCGAGACGTTCGCTAAAGATCAGTTCAAAATTACCGCCGAATCGCTACGCGCCAAGTTGACGCCGCGCTCGAAGGTGCTCATTTTGTGCTACCCAAGCAATCCGACGGGCGGCATCATGACGTATGAGGACTGGCTGCCGATTGCGCAGTTGGTGGAAGAGCACGACCTGATCGTCATTTCCGACGAGATTTATGCGGAGTTGACGTATGGCCGCAAACATGTCAGTTTTGCCTCGATGCCTGGAATGATGGAGCGAACGATTCTTGTCAGCGGATTTTCCAAAGCGTTTGCGATGACCGGTTGGCGCCTTGGCTATGCTTGCGGGCATCCCGAATTGATTGCGGCGATGCTCAAAATTCATCAGTACACGGTGATGTGTGCGCCGATCATGGGGCAAGTGGCGGCAGTTGCGGCATTGCGCGAGGGGCTGGCGGAAAAAGGGCGGATGGTCGATGCCTACAATCAAAGGCGGCGTTTGGTCGTCAAAGGGTTCCGCGAAATCGGGCTGGAGTGCCATGAGCCGCAGGGGGCGTTTTATGCGTTTCCCTCGATTCAGAATACCGGCCTCGATTCGGAGACATTTGCCCAACGCCTGCTGCAAGAGGGGCGCGTCGCGGTCGTACCGGGCAACGTGTTCGGACTCGGCGGTGAAGGCTTCATCCGCTGCTCGTATGCTACCTCGGTCAGCAATTTGACGGAAGCGTTGGAGCGCATCGGCTCGGTCGTGCGCCCACTGTTATCTTAAGAACCTCGTCATCGTAAGAGGTTCTTTTTTTGAATGGAGTGAACATCGTTCGCATGGAACAATACGATGAGCCGTACTATGAGCCGTTGCGCCGAACGGTCACGGCAGCAGAAGACGGCTGGAAGCTGCGCACTTTTTTGCAGACGCGAATGCTCGTCTCGCGCCAACTGATCGTGCGCCTGAAACTGCTTGATCGTGGCATTTTGCTGAATGGCGTACGCCAATATATGGACTTCCTCGTGCGCGAGGGGGACGTGGTCGAAGTGCGTATGCCGCAGGAACAGTCGGACGACATTTTGCCGCAGCCGATGGCGCTAGATATTGTTCATGAGGACGGTCAAGTGCTCATCATCAACAAACCGCCTGGGCTGATCGTCCACCCAACGCACGGGCATTATATCAACACACTGGCAAACGGCGTCGTCCACTACTGGCAGGAAAAAGGCGTGCGCCATCGCTTTCGCCCGGTGCAAAGGCTCGATCAAGAGACGTCGGGGCTGTTGCTGATCGCCAAAACGCCATACGCCCATCAATACATATCTTTGCAATTGATCGAGCATACGGTGAAAAAGGAGTACTTGGCAGTTGTTCGCGGACGGGTGCAGCAGGAGAGCGGCACCGTAGATGCGCCGATTGACCGTTTGTCGGACGAGCCTCACCGGCGTGCGGTGCTGGAAGGCGGGGCGCCGGCGTTGACGCACTATGAGGTGCTAGAGCGATTTGCGATGTGCAGTCTGCTGCGCTTGCGCTTGATGAGCGGACGGACGCACCAAATTCGCGTTCACATGGAGCATCTTGGTCATCCGCTGCTCGGCGATGCGCTGTACGGCTTGCCGCGGGCGTCGGTCGAAGCGGATGGTGTAGAGCGGCAACGAGTAGGCGAACGTCTGCTTGGCCGGCACGCGCTGCACGCCACCACACTGGGCTTTCATCATCCCGCGGACGGTCAGTGGCGCGAGTTTCATTGTCCGTTGCCGGCAGATTTGCAAGAATACTTAAAGGAGCTGACATCATGAGCATCACAATATGGGGATATAGCAAATGCAACACGTGCCGCAACGCACAGAAGTGGTTGCAGGCGCATTCGATTGATGCGAACTGGACGGAAATTACGGAAGCACCGCCATCGGTTGAGCAGTTGCGGCAAATGGTCGCACAGAGCGGTCTGCCACTAAGTAAATTTTTTAATACGTCTGGTGAAATGTACCGTGAATTGCAATTGAAGGACAAATTGCCGGCAATGAGCGAACAGCAAATGCTCGAACTTTTGGCGAGCAACGGCAAATTGATCAAACGGCCGCTTTGCACGGACGGTCAGCAGGTGACGGTCGGATTTAAGGAACAGTCATTCGCCGACACGTGGGGAGCGCCGTATGGGACCTAATCAACCGCAAGGCAAGCGCAAACGCAACTTGACGTTTTGGGCGACCATCGGCTTGTTTTTACTGACGTTCGGCAAAAACGCATTCATGATTTTGAAGTCGGCGAAGTTTTTGACGCCGTTTCTGACGATGCTCGTTTCGGTTGGCGCCTACGCACTGATTGCACCGCTAGAGTTTGCGATTGGCTTCGTAATTCTGATTCTCATCCACGAACTCGGGCACGTTTGGGCTGCGAAAATCAAAGGATTTCCTGTCACTGCTCCGTTGTTCATCCCTTTCATCGGTGCGCTCATTATGTTGAAACGCAACCCGCGTGACGCACAGACGGAAGCGTTCATCGCGTTCGGCGGACCGCTTATCGGCTCGCTGGGTGCGCTCGTCTTCCTTTGGCTCGGCTTGGCATTTGGCAATGGGCTGCTCATTCAGCTTGCTTATTTAGGTTTGCTAATGAATCTCATTAATCTGCTGCCAATCCATCCGCTCGACGGCGGCCGCATCTCCGTAGCGGTCAGTCGCTGGCTGTGGCTGTTTGGTCTGATCGGCGGCTTAATCTTGATTGTGTTTTACCTACGCAGCATCCTGTTTTTCATCATTTGGGCGATGTTCGCATGGAGTTTGTTCAACCAGTATGTGCTGAAAAAGCGGCGCGACGGACAGCGCGGACAATTGGGTGGCCGTTTTCAGGTGGCGATTGACGAAGCGATGATGCCGTCGTGGTTTGTGCCAGGCGAAAACCATCGGCGCGAATTGCCTTGGGAAACGTACTCATCGCTCGACGGACAGCAGACTGTCGAGTTCCGCTGGGATGGCATCGAACTGGAGGGCAAACTCGATTTGCCGACGCAATGTTTGGTTGATCGCGTGCATGTCACCGACATTCGCCATCTATACGAGGATGGACGGATGGTCGGTTTCGAAGTGGAAGTGAGCGTCGATGCGCGCATTCATGAAAATGACCGCTATTATGAGGTCGAACCGGCCGTTCGTTGGGCGTACGGGGCGGCTTATGCAACGTTGGCGCTGGCAATTATCGGCGTAATGCTGTGGATCCATCAGTTGCTTGGCATTAGCGGTTTAAATTAGTTCCGTATCTTTAAGTACTTATCGATAGAGAAGGAAGGGTCCGGCTTGAAAACAATCGGCTCGCGTCGCCTGCAACGAATGGGTTCGGCGATCTTTGCGAAAATCGAACAATGGAAGCGCACGGCATCAGCGGCAGGTCATACGCTCATCGATTTGGGTATCGGCAGTCCCGACCGTGCGCCTTCAGAAAAGGTGATGACGGCGCTGGCAGAGGCGGTGCGCAAACCGCACAACTACCGCTATCCGACATCGAACGGTACGTTGGCGCTTAGGCAGGCGATTTGTCGCTGGTTCGCGCATAAATTTGGCGTTGCGCTCGATGCCGAGCGGGAAGTGCTAGTGCTGATGGGCACGCAGGATGGACTCGCTCATTTGGCGCTTGCTTTGGCAGATGAAGGCGACGTAGCGCTCGTGCCGAATCCAGGCTATCCCATCTATCAGGCGAATTTGGCGCTCGCAGGGGTGGAGGCGCATTTGCTTGCGTTGCGTGCCGAGCAGCGCTATTTGCCGAAGTTCGATGACATTCCCGCCGAAGTGGCGGCGCGAGCGCGCTTTCTGCTGCTCAATTATCCCGGCAATCCGCTGGCGGTGCAGGCTCCGGCGGAACTGTTTGCCGAAGCGCTGCGGTTTTGTGAGCAGTACGACCTAGTGTTCGCACATGATTATGCGTACTCAGAAATGACGTTTGGTGCGGTCGAACGGTTCAGTGCCTTGCAAGTGCCTGGCGCCAAGCAGCGAACGATTGAATTTCATTCGTTTTCGAAAAGTTTCAATATGGCCGGTTGTCGCATCGGCTTTGTCGCCGGCAATGAGCAGGCGATTGCCGCACTTGGCAAGTTGAAGGCGAATATCGATTACGGGGTGTTTCTCGCCGTTCAAGAGGCGGGGGTCATTGCGCTTGAGGAGGACATGCAGTCGGACGCGACTGTAGGTGCGCTGTATGAAGAGCGGAGTCGGCGATTTGTGGCGGCGCTGCGTAGTTTCGGTTGGCAGGTGCCTGACTCGGATGCGACGATGTTTGTGTGGGCGCCGGTGCCGGAGGGCTGGACGTCACGCGAGTTTGCGCGCACGCTACTACTGGAGACGGGCGTGGTGGTGACGCCGGGCGATGCGTTCGGCACGCTAGGCGAAGGTTTTGTGCGCATCGCGCTTGTGCAGGAATGGGAACGGCTAGAGCAGGCGGCACAACGGATCAAAACATTTTGGGAGGCGCAGCGACATGCAATTGCAGGGGAATGAACGTTTGATGTTGGTCGATAGTTTTGCTTTGCTGTTCCGCGGCTACTATGCCTCGGCGATGATGCGGCCGCCGACGCGAAATGCCAAAGGACATTATACGAACGGTTTGCAGCAGTTCGGGCGCTATTTGTTCGATGCCGTCAAAACGTTTGCGCCGACGCACGTCATTTGTGCGCTCGACATGGGACGCGAGACGTTTCGCAACGAACTGTATCCGCAATATAAGGCGAATCGCGGCGAACCGCCGGCCGAATTGGTGCCGCAGTTTGATATGTTGCGCACGGTACTCGAGGCGTACGAGATTCCGTATGTTGGGATTGCTGGCTACGAGGCAGACGATTTGCTTGGTTCGATGGCTGAGCATTATGCCGAAAAAGGTGTGCCCATACAAATTTTGAGCGGTGATGGTGATGTGCTGCAGCTGTTGCGCCCGAACGTGGAAGTGATTTTGATGAAAAAAGGGTTCTCCAATTATCAGACGGTTAGTGTTGATACGCTGGAGTCATATAATGGACTGCGCACGCCGCAACAAGTGATTGAAATGAAAGCGCTGATGGGCGATGCCTCGGATAACATACCTGGTTGTCCGAATGTCGGACCGAAGACGGCGCTCAAACTGATCCAACAGTTCGACGACATTGACCGCTTGTACGCAAACATCGAGGAAGTGCAGGGTAAGTTGAAACTGCAACTGGTGCAACATCGCGAGCAGGTCGAATTGTCGCGGCGCCTGGCGACAATCAGTAGGGACGTAGCATTTGACTGTTGCTGGCAGACGGCGGGCTGGCAACGAGACGGCGAGCGCACGCGCGCGCAACTGAATGAACTTGGGATGAATCCGCTCAAATGATGCACTCGAGAGCGTATCTCACTGCATTTTTACAAGAGTTCACCGGTGTTTTGCATGCGTTGGAAACGAATGTGCCACTGCTGCTCGCGGGCGAGGGCGACCGGCAAACACTCGAGCGAACGTTTCGCGCCGTCCATACGCTGAAGGGCTCCGCACTCACGATCGGTGTCGAATCGGCCGGGCGATTGGCGCATCAGATGGAAAATGTGCTAGAAAACTTGCTCGACGGAAGTATGGCGGTGACCACGCCGGTTGTCGATGTGCTGGTCGAAAGTACGCGGCGACTTCGCACAATCGCGGACGGTCTTTGGGGCACGACTGCGGGTGGGCTAGAACATGAAAAGGGGTTAGGTCTTGTTTCGTCAGATGCTGAGAATTCTGAGATGGAAGTGACCTTGCAAAAGTTGAAGAACCTTTGCCCGCCAGTTAAAGCAGGACATCGGTTGGGTCAATCTGAAATGGTCACGGTGCCTCGTTCGCCGCTAATGGGCTTAATTCCGTCACAATTTGCTGAGATTGAGCAGGCATGGGCGAGCGGAATGCACGTCTGTCTCGTGTCTGTTCAGTTGAACCAAGAGACAGTGATGCGAACGGCGCGTCACTTGGTCATCTATCAGGCGCTTGCCGAGCGATTTCGTGTGATTAGCGAGGAGCCTCAACTGGTGGACGGGGAGGACTTGCTTTGCGATGAACACGTGGTTGTTACGAGAACTAAGAGTACGGCTAATGCAGCGAGCGCGGAGTTGCAGCAGTTTTTGCTGGGACTGGCAGATGTAGAGCAGGTCGTTGTGGAACTGTTGCAACCGTACGATGAGCATCTCGCTGCGACGCTGCAATCGTTGCTCGGGCGCTTGAGCGCGGAAGAAGGCAAGGAGTTCGAGTTCGTGTGTGATGGTTTTGCCGGCGGAAAGCTTGCCGTAGCGTGGCCACTGCTTGGATCTCTGTTAATTCCGCTCGTCATCAACGCCGCAGTACACGGCATCGAGACGCCAGATGAGCGCGACCAGAGTGACAAACCGCGCAAAGGGCGCGTCGTCGTGCACGGTGTTTGTGAGCAGCATCATTTGTTGATTGAAGTCAGTGATGATGGCCGCGGCATAGACTTAGAGCAGGTGTGCCGAACGGCGCTCAGTAAAGGAATCGTCGATTCAGCCGACGAGCAAGATTTACGACTTATTTTTCGACAAGGATTGAGCACATCGGCAGTTGTTACGACACGCGCAGGACGGGGCGTCGGACTTGATCTTGTACATTCACAAATTACTGCTTGGGGCGGGATGATTGACGTGAAAAGTACGGTGGGCGCAGGCACAACGTTTCGCATCCAATTGCCGATTGCGGTCATAAGTTGAAGTTCGAACGTTTTTTGTTTAACATAGAGATACTGTGCATAGGAGTTTCTATGCAAATTTTGATTTGAGGAGTTAATCGCGAATGATAGAGCAGGACGGAGCTTTGCTTGTCATGTTTGGCGCGACCGGAGACTTGGCGCGACGCAAACTTTACCCAGCCATTTACAGTCTATACTGTGAAGGCAAATTAGGAGAAAAGTTCGCGCTTGTCGGCGTATCCAGGCGTCCACGAACGAATGAGCAGTTTCGCGAAGAGTTGCGCAAGTCGATCGAAGAGTTTGCGCGTCATAGCATCGAAAATGATGAGCGTTGGCAAGCGTTTGCCGCTCATTTTGTGTATCAATCGCTCGATATCAATGAAATCTCGCATTTCGTCACCTTGCAAAATGTGGCGTCTGCGTTGGAACAGCAATTCGGTCTCACTGGAAACCGTTTGTTTTATTTGGCGATCGCACCAGAACTGTTCGGCAAAGTCGGCAAAAACTTGCGCGACGGCGGGGTGTTGGATACGGCGGGCTGGCATCGCTTGGTCATCGAAAAGCCGTTCGGCTACGACCTGCCATCAGCTGAGCAACTGAATGCGCAAATTAATGAAGTCTTTAGTGAACAACAAATTTTCCGCATCGACCATTACCTCGGCAAAGAGATGGTGCAAAACATTCAGGCGATTCGTTTTGCTAACCGTTTGTTCGAGCCGCTCTGGAACCGGCATCATATCGCCAACGTACAAATTACGACGAGCGAGTCGATCGGCGTAGAGGAACGCGGGACATACTATGATCAGTCGGGCGCGTTACGCGACATGGTGCAAAATCACATGTTGCAAATGTTGGCGCTGATTACGATGGATGAGCCGAGTTCGTTCGAGTCGGAGCGAATTCGTGATGAGAAAGTCAAAGTCATTCAAGCGTTACGCCAGTTCACGACTGATGACGAGGTGCGGGCGAACGTCTCGCGCGGCCAATATATTGAGGGTGTCGTCAATGGCAAACAATTGCCGGCGTACCGTGAAGAACCGAATGTGTCGGATCAGTCGACGACGGAAACGTACTTTGCGGCCCGCATGATGATTGATAATGAACGCTGGCAGGGCGTACCGTTCTATTTGCGGACGGGTAAACGTCTGCCAGTGAAGGCGACGGAAATAGTGATTGAGTTGAAAACGACGGACATGGCGATTGGCGGTGTGCCAGTGCAGCCGTTGCCGAATTTACTCGTCATTCGCATCCAACCGAATGAGGGCATCCATATCCGTTTTAATACGAAGAAATCTGGGACGTTTGCGCAAGTGACGCCGGTCGACTTTGATTTCAACAATAATAAGGGCAAACCGCCGGGTTCGGTGCCAGAAGCGTATGAGCGCTTACTGTACGATGCGTTGCGCGGCGATTCGAGTTACTTTACACGTTGGGACGAGGTTGCGAGTGCGTGGCGTTTCGTCGATCCGATTGCCAAAGCTTGGCGCACCGATGCTGCTGATTTGCAGTTTTATGCGGCGGGCAGTTGGGGACCGAGCAAAGGTAACGGCTTGCCGGAGGAAGACGGCTTCAAATGGTGGCCGGTGAGCGGTCAGGCGGACCGCGATGCGCTGTGGTACGCGGAGAGCATATAGCATCATAAATGGAAGGTGATGACAATGAAAATTTACGATATTTCCGTGACGATCAAGGATGGCATGACCGTCTATAAAAACAAGCCGGAGAAGCAACCGAACGTTCGCGTCGTGCAAGATTTTTCGACAGCAACCGCGCATGAGTCGCGCGTCGATATGGACGTGCATTGCGGTACCCATCTGGATGCGCCGCTTCATATGGTGCCAGGCGGGGCGACGATTGAGACGATAGGCCTTGAGCAGTTGGTTGGACCAGCGCGCGTGCTCGATTTGACGCACGTCAGCGATGCGATTACGGTCGAAGATTTGCAGAAGTACGATGTACAGGAGAACGAATGGTTGCTATTCAAGACGCGCAACTCGAACGTCGAGGAATTCGACTTTGATTTCGTCTATTTGAATGAAGAGGCGGCTAAGTTTGTGGCGGCGCGCGGCATTCGCGGCGTCGGGACGGATGCGCTCGGGATTGAACGCAGTCAGGCGGGACACCCGACACACAAGACGCTGTTTAAACACGACGTGCTGATTGTCGAAGGATTGCGCCTGAAGGACGTGCCGGAAGGTGAATATTTCATGGTGATTGCGCCGCTCAAATTAGAAGGAATCGATGCCGCTCCGGCTCGTGCTTTGCTGATTGACGGCATCAAAGAAGGTTGGGCATGATGAGTACCGATTTACAGCAAGAATTGCAGACGGAAGTCAGCAAGCGGCGCACGTTCGCGATTATTTCTCACCCGGATGCGGGGAAGACGACGCTCACGGAGAAGTTGTTGCTGTTTGGCGGTGCGATTCGTCTCGCGGGGACGGTCAAGGCGCGCAAGGCAAGCAAACACGCGACCTCCGACTGGATGGAAATTGAGAAGCAACGCGGCATCTCGGTAACGTCGAGTGTGTTGCAGTTTTCTTATCTTGATCATCAGATTAATATTCTTGATACGCCAGGTCACCAAGATTTCAGTGAAGATACGTATCGCACGTTGACGGCTGCCGATAGTGCGGTGATGTTGATTGACGTCGCGAAAGGTGTCGAGGCGCAGACGAAGAAATTGTTCCAGGTTTGCCGGATGCGCGGCATTCCGATTTTCACGTTCATCAACAAACTCGACCGCGAAGGGCAAAACCCGTTCGACGTGCTCGACGAAATTGAGCAGGTGCTCGGCATTCGTTCGTATCCGATGAACTGGCCGATTGGTTCGGGTAAGCAGTTTTGCGGGGTGTACGACCGCGTCAGCAGTCAATTGGAGTTGTTTAAGAGCGACGAAGATCACCGCGAAATCGACGTGCGCCCGGTCAGTGGCTATGATGATCCGCTAGTTGAGCAAATTGCCGGTGAATATTTGGCGGGTAAACTGGCGGAAGATATGGAGTTGCTGGAGATTGCCGGTGACCCGTTTGATTTCGAAAAAGTTCGGCAAGGCGAGTTGACGCCAGTATTTTTCGGCAGTGCGATTAACAACTTCGGCTTGCAGACGTTTCTTGAGCATTTTCTGAAATTGGCGCCGACGCCGACGTCGCGTCAGAGCAGTCAAGGGGAAGTGCGGCCGACGGATGAAAAGTTCAGCGGTTTTATTTTTAAGATTCAGGCGAATATGAATCCAGCGCACCGCGATCGCATCGCTTTTCTGCGCATTTGCTCGGGCAAGTTTGAGCGCGGGATGGGCGTCCGTCATGTGCGTGCTGGTAAAGATATTAAATTGGCGCAACCGCAGCAGTTTATGGCGCAGGACCGCAACATTGTCGATACGGCTTATCCCGGTGATATCATCGGACTGTTCGATCCGGGCATTTTCCAGATTGGCGACACACTCGTGCAGGGTGGCAACTTGGAGTTTCATGAACTGCCGACTTTTTCACCGGAATTGTTTGCCAAAGTGTCGATCAAAAATGCGCTGAAGTATAAGCAGTATCAGAAAGGTTTGGCGCAGTTGACGGAGGAAGGCACGATTCAGGTATTCACCACAGCGGGTGTGTTCGATGATACGATTCTCGGCGGCGTTGGCGAGTTGCAGTTCGAAGTGTTCGAGTACCGGATGCGCGTTGAATATGGCGTCGACATTCAGTTGCAGCGTCTGTCGTTCCAATTGGCGCGCTGGGTTGTCGCCGGCGGTACGGACAAAATCGATGCGAAAAACTTCCGCATCAACTCGCTGCTAGTGAAGGACCGCTTTGAGCAATATGTCGGTTTGTTCGATAACGATTACGCGCTTCGCATGATGCAGGAAAAACTCGCCGATTCAACGTTTCACGAAACGGCGCCACGCGTCAGCAGTTAAGGTTAGGCATACAAGAGACGCAGCGACTGCTGGTCTCTTTTGTTGTTCAAATGTTGTGTAGATGTTGTACAGGAAGTGGGGGTGCGCCGCGTGAAACATGACGAATTTTCTTTGATTCGCTATTTGACGGAGAAGCGTGCGCCGAGTTCTCGTAACGAAGAAGAGCATGAGGCTGGCGTGCTGGTCGGCATCGGCGATGATGCGGCAGTGATGGACTGGCCGGCAGGTGCGAGACTCGTGATGAGTTGCGACGCGATGGTCGAACATGTTCATTTCAGTGCGACCACCTCACGCCCGTATCACATCGGATATAAGGCTGCGGCTTCGACAATCAGTGATATTGCGGCGATGGGGGGGGCAGCAAAGTATGTTACCGTCTCGCTCGTATTGCCAGCGCGTATCGAAGCGGAATGGCTGCGTGCGATGTATGACGGCATTTTTGACTGCCTGCACCGATATGGCGTGGCGTTGGTGGGTGGCGATACGGTGTCGACCCGTGGTGATTTGGCGGTTTCGCTGACGGCGGTCGGGATGTTGCCGGTTGGTCAGGAGCCGCTATGTCGCAGCGCTGCGCGGGCGGGCGACGTCGTGTTTTTGACGAATCAGGTGGGATTGGCTGCTGCTGGGTTGCACGCATTGCTGAATGGTGCACAGCCAGAACAGTTGATGGCGGAGCACATGGCACCGCAACCGCAAATGCAGGCGGGAGCGTTGTTCGGAGCGAGCGGGCTGGTGCATGCACTTAATGATGTCAGCGATGGGTTGGCGAGCGAGGCGTGGGAAATTGCGGAGGCGTCGGGTGCCGGTTTGCTGCTTGATGAACGAGCGTTGCCGATTGCTGAGGCGTTACGCGAGTATGCGGACTTAACGGGGCTTGATCCGCTGCCGTGGATGCTGTATGGCGGTGAAGATTACCAACTGATCGGGACAACATCAAGCGCTGCATGGCCAGCGTTACATCGCATGTGCGGCGAACAAGGAATCGCGGTCTGCGCGATTGGTACAGTAAGTGATGCGTTTGTTGGCGTGCGTTTGCGCTTTGCTGACGGGCGCGAGCAAGCAATCGAAAAAAAGGGATATAACCACTTTCCCGACAAGGCAGAGTGATTGTTGTGAATCAAGGGAAACAATACGAATTTGTCGCTCATCGCAAAGCGGATAGCGAGCGTTTGGCGGCGGCGATTGGCGAGCGTGCGCAGGCGAACACGTTGCTTGCGCTAGACGGTGACTTGGGTGCGGGTAAGACGGCATTTTCACAGATGGTCGCCGCTAAGTTGGGGGTCGAAGAAGTCGTCAACAGCCCGACATTTACGATTATTAAAGAATATGAAGGGCGGACATTGCCGTTTTTTCATATGGACGTATATCGCATCGATCATGCTCAGGCCGAACAACTTGGCTTGGACGAATATTTCTTTGGCGGCGGCGTGACGATGGTCGAGTGGGCTCGTTTGATTGAAGCCATCTTGCCGCGCGACTACATGGCCATTCACATCGGCCGAATTTTTGATGATGCGTACGGTGATTTTGACGAGCGCAGACGCTTTGTTATCACACCTTATGGTGAGCCGTACAACGCATGGTGCGAGCAATGGCTGGCGGCTGGTTTAATGAATCGGGAGGAACGTGATTCGAATGGAACAATATTTGTTGGCGATTGATACGTCGTCGAAAGCGTTGACTGTGGCTTTGCTGCGCGGTGCGGAGTGTTTGGCGGAAGAAGGGATGACGGCCGAACGCAACCACTCGATTTATTTATTGCCGGTCATTCAACGTATTTTGGCGTCGTGTGAGGTTGTCGTTGAACAGTTGCAGGCGATTGCGGTTGGTCGCGGCCCCGGCTCTTATACAGGTGTGAGAATCGGCGTGACGGTCGCTAAGACAATGGCGTGGTCGCTGCAAATCCCGCTGATTGGTGTCTCCAGTCTGTCAGCGCTCGCGCATGGTACTCGCGGGCATGTGGCTGGCACAAGTTTGTTCGTGCCGATGTTCGATGCACGGCGCGGTCAGGTGTACAGCGGCTTGTATGCAGATCGTGACGGTTGGTGGGAGACGGTCATCGAGGATCGGATTATTGATGCCGAGCAGTGGTTGGCGCTCGTTGCTGAGCGGGCAGAGCAAATGCATAAGCAAATGGCGGAGAACGGAAGCGGGCTGACCGAGGTGGTGTTGAGCGGCGATATAGAGCCGTTCGTTGACTTGATCAAGCAATGGCAAGATCGCTTGGCTGTGGTCGATGCAGGTATCCAGCTTCGTGTTGAAACGAGCCATTTGTTGTCGGCGTATCATGTCGGATTATTGGCGCGAAGCCGGTTTATAAACGGTGATTGCGATGATTTGCATACTTTCACGCCGAATTACACGCAACTTGCAGAAGCGGAAGCGAAGCTGGCGGCGGCGACTCGTCCGCAGACAACCGGTGAATTGTCGGAGGCGTAGATGATGAATGAGGAAAACGATCCGCTGAAGGAGCTCGTGTTTCGACCGATGGAAATGGACGATATTGTCGCTGTCCATGAGATTGAGCGTCACTCATTCGCAACGCCATGGTCGCAGCAAGCTTTTTTTCAGGAATTGACGAATAATGATGTGGCACAATATATCGTCGTTGAGCTTGACGGCGCGCTCATCGGCTATGGCGGTGTGTGGGTGATGCTGGACGAGGCGCATGTGACGAACATTGCGGTGCATCCAGATTATCGTGGTCAAAAAGTGGGCGAGCAGTTGTTGTTGCAATTGATGGCGCTTTCACGATTTCTCGGAGCGCAGCGTATGACGTTGGAAGTGCGGCCGTCGAATGAACCGGCGCAAAGATTGTACCGCAAGCACGGGTTTCGTTCGGTCGGGGTGCGCAAAAAATATTACAGCGATAAAGAAGACGCAATGATCATGTGGGCCGAATTGGCGGATGATACGGGGAGCGGGGATTTATTTTTATGAGTCAGCATGATGTGCAAAAAGCAGTGAATATTTTGGCGATTGAGACGAGTTGTGATGAGACGTCGGTGGCGATCGTGCGCAATGGGCGCGAGGTGTTGGTCAATCTGGTGTCGAGTCAAATCGAGACGCACCGGCAGTATGGCGGCGTCGTGCCAGAAGTGGCGTCGCGCAAACACGTGGAGGTCATCAGCGAAATTTTGGCTGAGGCGTTCGCGCAGGCGGGCGTTCGCTTGTCAGAACTCGATGCGATTGCGGTCACGCACGGTCCGGGGCTCTCGGGTTCGTTGCTGATCGGCATGGTCGCTGCGAAAACGCTGGCCATGGTAACGGGCAAGCCGCTCATTGGTGTGCACCATATCGCCGGTCATATCTATGCCAATCAGATTGAACACGAAATCGTGTATCCGGCACTTGCGCTGGTCGTGTCTGGCGGTCATACGGAGTTGGTGTTGCTTGCGGAAGAGGGGCGTTTTCAGCGCATCGGACAAACGCGTGATGATGCGGCTGGCGAGGCATTCGACAAAATCGCCCGCGCACTCGGACTGCCTTACCCAGGTGGACCGCACATCGACCGCTTGGCGCAGCAAGCAACGGCGCCGATTCGCTTTCCGCGCGCTTGGTTAGAGCCGGACAGCTATGATTTCAGCTTCAGCGGCTTGAAGTCGGCGGTGTTGGCGGCCATCAATCAGGCGAAGATGAAACAGCAAACGCTTGCCGATGCCGATGTTGCGGGTGGCTTTCAGGAATCGGTCGTTGAAGTGCTCGTCGAAAAGGCGGTGCGCGCCGTACGCCAATATGGTGCGCGCCAGTTGCTCTTGGCGGGCGGTGTGGCGGCGAATCACGGGCTGCGTTCGGCGCTCAAGGCTCGCTGCGAACAGGAGCGGATTCCGCTGCTCATACCGTCGTTTGCCTATTGCACTGATAATGCGGCGATGATTGCTGCGGCCGCCTTCGTGAAATGGAAAAAACAGCAGTTCCATCCGCTCGATTTGAAAGCGGAGGCGCTGCTGTCGTTGGAAGCTTGGTGAAGCATGCATTTTATGAGTGCGGCAGAGCGGCTATGACTATGATTCCATCAACATTTGCCATTGCTCGTATTTGTCGCTCAATTGCGCTTTCAGGCGGGCGATTGTCTCGCTTACTTCTTGCAGAAATAAATAATTTTGTTGTTGCGCCGGATCGAGCAAGGACTGCTCGCATTCGGCGATTTCTGTCTCTAGCGCGGCAATTTCGCTCTCCGTTTGCTCAATGCGCCGCTTGAGAGCGCGTTCATCGCGCTTCACCTGTTTCGCTTGTTGAAGCTGATCAGCTGCCGCTCCGGCGGTTTTTTTGTCGCCCTCCATTTCACTCGCCAGTCGTCGTTCAGCCTCGATCTGCGCTTGCAGCTTTGCGCGATATTCATCGTAATCTCCTTCGTACACTTGCAAACCACTAGGCGTCAATTCGATAATCTTCTCCGCCAACCGATTGATGAAGTAACGGTCATGCGAGATAAACAAGAGCGTCCCTTCAAAATCGAACAGCGCTTCTTCCAAAATTTCTTTGCTATGCACGTCGAGATGGTTGGTCGGTTCGTCGAGGATGAGCACGTTCGGCCGGTCAAGCATCAACTTGGCAAGGGCGACGCGCGCCTTTTCGCCACCGCTGAGAGACGCAATTTTTTTGAACGCATCTTCGCCGCTGAACAGGAAGTGACCGAGCACGGTGCGGATGCGCACTTCTTCTAGTTGAGGGAACGCGTCCCATAACTCGTCGAGTACTGTTTTCTGCGGATTGAGCGCGCGTTGCTCCTGCTCGAAATAGCCGATGCGCACGCCGGCACCCCATTGAATCGACCCGGATTGCGGTGTCCACTTGCCGACGAGCACCTTGAGCAGACTTGATTTGCCGACACCGTTCGCACCGAGCAAGGCAATCGACTCACCGCGTGTCATCATGAGCTGAAGTTGCTCGAAAAGTGGCGGCTGTTCGGCAAACGCGAACCGTAGCCCCTCGACCTTAAGTACCTCTTTGCCTGTACGGCGTTCGACTTCGAAGGCGAAATGTGCTTTCTTCAAATCGCCGAGTGGCCGGTCGAGGCGCTCCATTTTCTCAAGCGTTCTGCGCCGGCTTTGCGCACGTTTGGTCGTCGAGGCGCGCACGATGTTGCGCTGCACAAAATCCTCGAGCCGTGCAATGTCCGCTTGCTGGCGCTCGTACTCTTTCATTTGTTGCTCATAAATGGCCGCCTTGGCCTGCATATAAAACGAATAATTGCCGGCATAGCGCCGCGCCTGTTTGCGCTCCAATTCATAGACCACATTGACGACTGCATCGAGAAAGAAGCGGTCATGCGAGACGATCAGCAAGGCGCCTGGATAGCTGCGCAAATATTGCTCTAGCCACTCGAGCGTGGCAATGTCGAGATGGTTCGTCGGTTCGTCGAGGATGAGCAAATCGGGTTGGCGGAGCAACAATTTGGCAAGCGCGAGTCGCGTCTTCTGCCCGCCGCTTAGCGACCCGACCGCAGTGTCAGGCGACATGTTCGCGAACCCCATACCGTGCAATATCGAGCGAATTTTCGTTTCGTAGGCATATCCGTCCAACTGCCGGAACTGCTCTGACCATTCGCCGTACTGCGTCGTTAGCGCTTCATAGCGCTCCGCATCGTGCAACAACGCGGGATTGCTCAATTGCTGTTCAAGTTCGCGGAGTTGTTCCTGCAATTCGACGACCGCGGCAAAGACACTCAGCATTTCCTGCCAAATGCTATTGCGCTCGTTAAAACCGTGCATTTGCTCCAAATAACCGATGGTCGTGCCTTTGGCGAACATCACCTGACCAGCATCCGGCGTCATCTGCCCAGCGATCAGTTTCAGCATCGTCGTCTTGCCAGCGCCGTTCACGCCGATCAACCCGACTCGTTCTCGTGCCTCGAGTTGCATCGATATTTCTGTTAAAATAGGGGTAGCAGCAAACATTTTGCTTACTTTGTATACTTGCAGTAACAACAGTTGGTCCTCCTTGATATACAAAATACATGCGACGCGGAGTGTGTCGGCAATGGATATGCACGTTATAAAAAAACAGTTCCGTCAACAGGTGTTGGCTGAGCGTCGAGCAATGGACGCTAATCAGCGAGCGCAGTTCTCGCAGCAAATTTGCGAAAAACTACAACATTTTATTGATGTGACAAACCACAATCGAGAGAAGACACTGACTATTTTATCATATATGGCGTTGGCGGATGAAGTCGACTTGCGTTCATTTCATGATTGGTGCTTTGCAAACGGACATTCGTTGCTATTGCCGCGTGTGCTCGATGAAAAACAGGGTACACTAACTTTGCATCGCTATTTGCGAGAGACCGAGTTTCGCAAAAGTCGCTACGGAATCGAAGAACCGCAGGGTGAGCCGTTGGTGTCGTCTGAGTGGCAATCGCTAGCGTTGGCGCTTGTGCCTGGTGTTGCATATGACTCGAGCGGCAAGCGATTAGGTTTTGGCGGTGGCTTTTATGACCGCCTGCTTCCGCAACTAGCTGCAACAAAAATCATCGCGCCTGCGTTTACTATGCAGGTATTTACAGCGGTTCCTGCGGAGTCTCACGATGTATCTGTCGACTGGCTGGTTACGGAACAAGCGCTTGTCAACTGCCAAGATAATCGGTAAGATGAGGTTTGGAGGTGGCATGAATGAAGTGGAAAGTTGCGATTTTACGTTGTTATGTTGATGCCGCCGAGATAGACGCGGACGAAACGACCATTCAGGTGTTACGCGAAATGGTCGAGGAAGATTTGGTAGGCGAGGTCACAGAAGTTCGTTTGGTACCATCTGAAACCGCAGAAGTGACAGCAACACTTTATGAAATGATGGACTATTTTCAATGTGATTTGGTGTTCACCTTGGGCGGAATCGGAATTGGCGCCAATGATATTGTGCCGGAAGCGACGAAGCGTGTAATCGAACGCAGTTTGCCAGGTTTGGCGGAATCGATGCGCGCAGCTTCCATCGCGCGAGATCCGCTGGCGATGTTGTCGCGTGGCATGGCCGGTGTAAAGGGTCAGGCGTTAGTTGTCAATTTGGTCGATGACCCACGTGCGATTCTCGATCACATGCAGACGATTATGCCTGCGCTGCACCGTGCACTTAAGCTACTGAACGAGGCGTGACTTGCTATGCGTTTGCATGAACAATTATAATGAAAGTAACGCAAGTTTAGGAGTGATGAATAATGAGTGGAATTGGTATAACCGGTTTTTTATTAATCGCATTGATCGCTTTGTTGCTGTTCGGACCAAGCAAATTACCTGAACTAGGTCGCGCTGTCGGTCGCACACTTAAGGAATTTAAGAAGGGTGCTAGCGATGCAGTGAACGTGGACGAGCCAAGCCCTCGTAAAGAAGTAGTTATTGAGGAAGCGCAGGCGAAACCAGTAGAAGCTTCGCCGAGCGGGGCGGAACAGTCGCGGCGTTTGCCTGACTAATGGACAGGACGGTGTGACGGCATGCAAGATCGAGAGGAAAAGCCTTTTCTCGAGCATCTCGGCGAGTTGCGTAAACGAATCATTTGGTCGCTTGTCGTATTTATTTTGGCGCTGATCGGTGGTCTCGTCGCGGCTGAAACATTGGTTCAATATTTGAAAAATTCAGAACCTGCGCTTGGCATCGAGTGGAACGTGTTTTCGCCATGGGATAGCATTACGATTTATATGAAAGTAGCGTTCATCATTGCACTCGCTATTTCATTGCCTTTCATATTGTTTCAGTTGTGGGCATTTATCAGACCAGGACTGAAAGAGCAGGAACGCACGGCGACCATCAAGTACATTCCGCTTGCTTTCGTGTTTTTTGTGGCAGGGTTAGCGTTTGCGTATTTTGTCGTCTTTCCACTAGCGTTTCATTTCACAGAGTCGGTGACACTTTATTTGGGCTTGACGCAGACGTACGGCATCGCGCAATATTTTGCATTTATGTTCAATATTTTGTTGCCGGTCTCGCTGTTGTTCGAAATGCCGGTGCTCGTCATGTTTTTGACCAAATTGGGCATTTTGAATCCCGAGAGACTTCGAGCGGCACGCAAGATCAGTTATTTGATTTTGGTGATTGTTGCAACGATGATCACACCACCGGATTTGATTAGCGACTTACTTGTCGGCATTCCGCTCATTTTGTTATATGAGATGAGCGTTTGGTTGTCGAGCATTGTTTATCGAAAAAAAAGTTTACAGTCGGATTCGACACCTGCGGAAGCGTAATGAACGGCCACCATCGAGTAGCCGTTTTTTTTATTTGAATAAGACTTGCATTGCGCAAAAAAAATGGGTATGATAGGTATTGTTATTAGCACTTGGCCTTGTCGAGTGCTAAAAAGATAAAAACACACATTGAAGGAGGAGTTTGTTCATGATTAAACCATTGGGGGACCGCGTAGTCATTGAACCGGTGGCCAAAGAGGAGAAAACTGCTTCGGGAATCGTACTTCCTGACACAGCGAAAGAGAAGCCGCAAGAAGGCGTGATCGTAGCTGTAGGTAGCGGCCACTTGAAAGACGGAGAGCGCGTTGCATTGGAAGTGAAAGAGGGCGACCGTGTTCTCTTTTCGAAATACGCTGGTACTGAAGTGAAGTATGAAGGTCGCGAATTGCTAATCATGCGCGAAAGCGACATTCTTGCCGTGCTTGGATAATTACTTCTTAAAATACGTATACTCAGGAGGTCAATAGAAAGATGGCAAAAGACATTAAATTCAGTGAAGAAGCACGCCGTGCAATGTTGCGCGGAGTCGATGCACTTGCGAACGCAGTGAAAGTAACGCTCGGTCCAAAAGGACGCAACGTTGTATTGGAGAAAAAATTCGGTAGCCCGTTGATCACAAATGACGGTGTGACGATTGCGAAAGAAATCGAACTCGAAGATGCATTCGAAAATATGGGTGCGCAACTCGTGAAAGAAGTAGCGACGAAAACGAACGATGTTGCCGGTGATGGTACGACGACTGCTACAGTACTTGCGCAAGCAATGATTCGTGAAGGCTTGAAAAACGTGACTGCGGGTGCAAATCCGATGGTCATTCGCAAAGGAATCGAGAAGGCGGTTCGTGCCGCAGTGGCCGAATTGCAACAAATTGCGAAACCAATCGAAGGCAAACAATCGATTGCGCAAGTCGCTGCTATCTCCTCTGCGGATGATGAAGTCGGGCAATTGATTGCGGAAGCAATGGAGAAAGTCGGCAACGACGGTGTCATCACGGTTGAGGAGTCGAAAGGATTCGCTACCGAACTCGAAGTAGTTGAAGGTATGCAATTCGACCGTGGTTACATTTCACCGTACATGATTACGGATACAGACAAAATGGAAGCTGTTTTAGATGAGCCGTATATTTTGATAACTGACAAAAAAATCTCTAACATTCAAGAAATTTTGCCGGTCCTCGAAAAAGTAGTACAACAAGGTCGTCCGCTCGTCATCATTGCTGAGGACGTAGAAGGCGAAGCACTTGCAACGCTTGTCGTCAACAGATTGCGCGGCACATTCACTTGTGTGGCTGTTAAAGCGCCTGGTTTTGGCGATCGCCGCAAAGCAATGTTGCAAGATATCGCTGCATTGACAGGCGGTCAAGTAATCACGGAAGAACTCGGATTGGATTTGAAATCGACACAAGTGACGCAACTCGGCCGTTCCCGTCAAGTGCGCGTGACGAAAGAAAACACAATCATCGTCGATGGTTCTGGTGACAAAAAGGATATCGGTGCACGCATCTCGCAAATCAAAGCGCAACTCGAAGAGACTACTTCTGATTTTGATCGTGAGAAGTTGCAAGAGCGTTTGGCGAAACTGGCTGGCGGTGTAGCGGTTATTAAAGTCGGCGCCGCAACCGAGACAGAACTGAAAGAGCGCAAACTTCGCATTGAAGATGCACTTAATTCAACACGTGCTGCTGTTGAAGAAGGTATCGTATCTGGTGGCGGTACGGCACTTGTCAATGTGTACGGTGCAGTGGCAGCCGTGCAAGCAAATGGCGACGAGCAAACAGGCGTTAACATCGTCTTGCGCGCATTGGAAGAGCCAGTGCGTACCATCGCTGCCAATGCTGGTCAAGAAGGGTCAGTTATCGTCGAGCGTTTGAAAAAAGAAGCGGTCGGCACTGGTTACAACGCTGCGTCTGGCGAGTGGGTCAACATGTTCGAAGCCGGCATCGTCGATCCTGCGAAAGTCACTCGTTCCGCATTGCAAAACGCTGCCTCAGTAGCAGCGATGTTCCTCACTACAGAGGCAGTCATTGCTGATAAGCCAGAACCTAACAAGCCTGCGATGCCAGATATGGGTGGCATGGGCGGTATGGGCGGCATGATGTAAGCCGTTCACAAAATGTTTGTTTTTCATGCAATAACTTCATAAAATTCCTTGAAATACCCGCTTATCGCGGGTATTTTTTGTGGTATTATAAAATTGTGCAAGGGAATTGTTTCAGAAAGGTGAGCGCGATGATTGATATACATAGTCACATTTTACCAACTGTTGATGATGGCGCGATTGACATAGAGACAGCATTAGAAATGGCGAAGCAAGCAGTTGCGGACGGAATCACGGCAGTTGTTGCAACACCGCATCACGGAAACGGTCGATTCGACAACGAAGCGCCGGACATACATAGATTGACGGATGATTTAAATGAACATCTAAGAATATCGCAAATTCCATTGACTGTGCTACCAGGACAAGAGATACACACTTATCGGAATTGGTTGGATGATTTGTCAACGAACAAATTAACAGCAATCAATGGTTCACGTTATATGTTAGTCGAATGTTCAAATGCGCTGACTCTCGATCAGAGGTTTGAAGTTGAAATGGAAGAAATTATCCATGAACTTAGTGTCGCCGGCTTTGTTCCTATCATAGCGCATCCAGAGCGATACGGAGTATTCGCAAAAGACATTTCCAAATTGAAATTTTGTGTAGAAAGAGGCGCACTGGCACAATTGACTGCTCATTCCGTCACAGGTTTGTTTGGCGAGAAAATACAGAGTGCCTCATTAAAGATGTTAAGAGAGGGACTTGTTCATTTTGTTGCTAGTGATGCGCACGACACGGAATATCGAATGTTGCAGTTATCAGGCGCCTATGAATGGGTCGAACGAAAGTTCGATTCTGAATATTCGCTCATGCTAAAGAAAAATGCTTTGCGTGCAGTGAATAATGAGGAAATCGAGACTAGGTTGGAGAAAACGCAGAAAAGAAAGTGGTATTTTTTTTGATTGCGGTGTGATATAATTTAGAATGTTATATTTTAATTTATTTGTTTAGACAAAAAAATTTACATATTCTCGGGGTGAATTGTTTATGAGTATCAAAAGAAAGGTGATTTCAACCACATTATCGTTCAGCTTATTGTTTAGTTCTTTCGCGGCTGCACCTTTAAGTTTGGTTGATCGTTTTCAATCTGTTGGAATTTATGGTGATGTTAATGCGGCTGTCTATACGCCACTTGAACCGATTCCGCAAGTCGTTGTTGACAAAATGAATTCAGTGGCTTCAAAGTTTTTACCGGAAGATGTTGCAAAAATCGATGCGGCTCAAAATGCGATGGCTAACTTAAGTGATGTGAACGTTGTTCTTGATAACGTTTGGGTTAACATCGAAAATAAAATTGCATTGTCACCTGATCCAAGCGAGTACAATTTGTTGACACCAGTAAGTATTTTGAAGTTGATGAGAGAGTCGGCACTCATGACGTATGCCGACCCTTCGGGAATTGAAGCATTACGTGTTCATCCGGAACATCGTCCAGTCATGGATCAATTAGGGAAATTGGGAAGTCCAGATCCTGAAAATCCGATTGATTTAGTTCCGAATGATTTCGTTGACTTTTTCTATGCAGTTGAGAAAAAAGTAATTGAAGATGCGATGGCGAATTTAGATGTGCAAGCGATGAAGACGCTTATCAAGGGCAAAGTGCGTCTTGTGCTCGAGGACAATACCTATAAATTGAGCCAAATCTTCAATAATATCGGAATAACTTTTGCGCAACTTGAAGATATGAAAAATCGAATCCATGACGCTGTGGATCCGAACTGGGAAGGATATAAGGGTGTATCCTTTGCCTATGCACGTGATGGTTTGACGATCCAAAAAACATATGCTGGATATACTAAGTTCTTTAATCCGACATTCAAAGTATATGATTTTACATTGCCTTCAGGAATTCCAACATTCCAATGGAGTAAAGTTTCAGGAGATAGCGATGTCGAGATTGCCACTGATGGAACCGTATCGATTCCGTTGGAGGCCGCGACAGGATCGACATATACTGCTGAGATAAAAATGACAGTGGTTTACACTGACAGATACGGCTCTGTCAGCAAACAATTATTTTCAGAAGAAATGACATTCACTTATTTGGGCGTGGATTTGGAACCTCCAACCGATCCGTCGTTACTTGAAGCTACAGATGTGACAACGAATTCTGTCACTCTTGAGTGGGTCGAATCAACGGATAACGTAGCAGTTTATGGCTACAAGATTTGGGTCGACGGTGTTTATTATGCTGATGCAGAATTTTCGCCGTTCATACTAGAGGGTCTAGAACCAGGAACGGACTATGTTATCAAAGTTTCTGCAATCGACTATTCTGATAATGAATCAGATTTCAGTAATGAAATTACTATTACTACATTAGATGACACCAAAGATGAGGGTCCGACGGATCTAACCGCAACCAACATTACAGAAAGTTCAGTAGACTTGGATGCGACTCCATCCATTTCTGCAGATGATGTGAAGGAATATTGGATTTATCAAGACGGTGTGAAAGTTGCTACTACGACAACACTTCCTTTTTCAATTACTGGTTTGTCACCAAACTCAGTATATGAGTTTACAATGACTACGATTGATTTGGACGATAAAGAGTCCGAACAAAGTGAAAAAATTACAGTCAGTACTGATGTAACGGCGCCTACCGCTCCGAGCGGATTGAAAACGGAAGATGTGACGGGCACATCGTTCACGTTGAACGCTACGACTCCGGGCACGGACAACCTTGGCGTGAAAGAGTATGAGATTTATCAAGACGGCGTGAAGATTGCGACAACGACTACGTTGCCGTACACGGTAAGCGGCTTGACGCCAGACCAAACGTACAAGTTTACGATCAAAACGGTG
>CANHCR010000019.1 GCA_947459205.1 Caryophanales bacterium
CGCGATCAAGTGTTGATGCAGTTGGGTGGAGGCGAATCGAGTTCGCCGATGACACCTTCCCAAACGCACGCCAGCACACCAACTTTGGACGGTTTGTCGCGCGATTTGACAGCCTTCGCTCGTGAAGGCAATCTTGACCCGGTCATCGGTCGTGCAGAAGAGATAGAGCGCGTTATCCAGGTGCTTAGCCGCCGTACGAAAAGCAATCCGGTGCTAATTGGAGAGCCAGGCGTCGGTAAGACGGCGATTGCCGAAGGGTTGGCACAGCGCATCGTCAACAACGAAATTCCAGAGACGCTACGCAATAAGCGCGTGATGACGCTTGATATGGGTACGGTCGTCGCAGGTACGAAATACCGCGGTGAATTTGAGGATCGTCTTAAGAAAATCATGGATGAGATTCGTGCTGCTGGCAACGTCATTCTGTTTATCGACGAATTGCATACGCTAATCGGTGCGGGCGGTGCGGAAGGCGCAATCGACGCTTCGAATATTTTGAAACCGGCTTTGGCGCGTGGTGAACTGCAATGTATTGGTGCCACTACGCTTGATGAATATCGCAAATATATCGAAAAAGACGCTGCTTTGGAGCGACGTTTTCAACCGATTACCGTAGATCCGCCATCCGCTGAAGAAGCGATTCAAATTTTGCATGGTCTGCGAGACCGCTATGAAGCGCATCATCGCGTGAAAATTACCGACGAAGCAATCGAGCAGGCAGTCAAACTGTCCGACCGATACATTACCGACCGTTATTTGCCGGACAAAGCGATCGACCTAATTGACGAAGCTGGATCGCGTGTGCGCTTGCGTTCCTACACGGTGCCACCAAACTTGAAAGAGATGGAAAAACGTCTCGAAGACATGCGTAAAGAGAAAGATTCTGCGGTCAAGTGCCAAGAATTTGAGAAAGCTGCTAAACTTCGTGACGAAGAACAAGTGATGTCCGACCGCTTGGAAGAGTTGAAAAACGAATGGAAAGAGGCGCAAGGTCGCGCTGACTCCGAAGTGACGATGGATGACATTGCACAAATCGTTGCTAGTTGGACGGGGATTCCGGTCGTCAAATTGGCCGAAGAAGAGACAGAGCGCCTGCTCAAAATGGAAGATTTGTTGCATGAGCGTGTCATCGGTCAAGATGATGCCGTCAAGGCGGTTAGCCGTGCTGTTCGTCGTGCACGTGCAGGATTGAAAGATCCGAAACGTCCGATGGGCTCGTTCATTTTCCTTGGACCGACTGGCGTTGGGAAAACCGAGTTGGCGCGGGCTTTGGCCGAGGCGATGTTCGGCGACGAGAACGCGGTCATTCGTATCGACATGTCAGAATATATGGAAAAACACACAACTTCGCGTCTAGTCGGCGCGCCTCCGGGCTACGTCGGTTACGAAGAAGGCGGTCAATTAACAGAAAAAGTACGCCGCAAGCCATACTCTGTTGTCTTGCTTGACGAGGTCGAAAAAGCGCATCCAGAAGTGTTTAACATTTTGCTACAAGTGCTCGAAGACGGTCGTTTGACCGATTCCAAAGGGCGCGTCGTCGATTTCCGCAACACCCTGATTATCATGACGTCGAACGTCGGTGCGGAAGCGATCAAGCGCAACTCCTCGCTCGGTTTCTTGGCGGGTAGCGGCGAAGACAAACAGAAGCAGGAATTTGCGAATATGAAAGACAAAGTGATGGCCGAGCTGAAGAAAAGTTTCCGTCCTGAGTTTTTGAACCGTATCGACGAAGTGATTGTCTTCCACCAGTTGGAAGAAAAACATATCGCACAAATCGTTACGCTCATGGCCGATGACTTGCGCAAGCGCCTCAAAGAGCAGGAAGTCGATTTCGAACTGTCCGATGCGGCCAAAGCATTCTTGGCGAAAGAAGGCTTCGACCCGCTATACGGTGCACGTCCACTACGCCGTGCGATTCAGAAGCATATCGAGGACCGTCTTTCCGAAGAATTGCTGCGCGGTAACGTCAAAAAAGGCGACGAGTTGTTGATCGACGAAGAGGAAGGTCAACTCGTAGTCAAACCGAAGCCAGTACCGACATCACAGCAGACATCATAACATCAACCGATTGCCATCAACCCTGGGGTCGTTCATAGCGACCTCTAGGGTTGATATTTTTTTGTGCGCATTCCATGCCAACGACATGATTTTTCTGTATAATAAGAATGATAACGAATGAGGAGCGTACAATCGGTCTATGGGTAAGCCGAAATTGAAATACGTCTGCCAAACATGCGGCTATGAGTCGCCGAAGTGGCTTGGCAAGTGTCCTTCCTGTCAGGCGTGGAATACGTTCGCTGAGGAATTGCAACGACCCGAGCGGCTGTCTTCTGGACTTTCGGGTGCAGGAGTAGGTCGAGCGGGAGACAAACCTGTGCCAATTACAGAAGTCGAAACGACACAGGAACCGCGCATCGTCACTGGCATCAGCGAACTCAATCGTGTGCTCGGCGGTGGCATCGTCCCTGGATCATTAATCTTGGTTGGCGGCGACCCTGGGATTGGCAAATCAACGTTGCTATTGCAGACATCACATGCGCTCACATCCGTCGGGCGCACCGTCTTGTATGTGTCAGGCGAAGAATCGATTCGCCAAACGCGGCTACGAGCCGATCGCTTGCAAGCTTTATCACCGCAAATGTATATTCTATGCGAAACCAATCTTGAGGTCATCGAACAGGCGGTCAATCAGATCAAACCGGACCTGCTCGTCATTGACTCGATTCAAACGGTATACCATGGCGAAGTTGAGTCTGCGCCGGGCAGTGTCGTGCAAGTGCGAGAATGTACGAACCGCTTTCTACAAATTGCCAAAACGGGTCATATCGCCACTGTACTGGTCGGACATGTCACCAAAGAAGGCGCCATCGCTGGACCGCGTCTGTTGGAGCACATGGTCGATTGCGTACTCTATTTTGAGGGTGAGCGACATCACACGTATCGCATCCTGCGCGCTGTCAAAAATCGCTTCGGCTCGACCAACGAAATCGGTATTTTCGAAATGCGTGAAGCTGGCTTGAGCGAAGTACATAATCCGTCCGAACTCTTTTTGGCCCAACGACCGCTAGGCGTGTCAGGATCTGTTGTAGTCGCTGGACTTGAAGGGACAAGGCCGATTCTCGTCGAACTGCAGGCACTTGTTGCACCAACCAACTTTGCCGCTCCGCGCCGTGTCTCAAACGGAGTCGACTTACAGCGTGTCAACTTAATTATCGCAGTCTTAGAAAAACGCGTCGGGATTTTTTTGCAAAACCAAGATGCATACTTAAACGTAGCGGGCGGCGTCAAATTGGACGAACCGGCCGTCGACCTAGCAATTGCCGTTAGCCTCGTCTCCAGTTTTCGCGATAAACCAACGCGCGCAGATGATGCTGTGTTCGGCGAGATTGGTCTAACTGGCGAAGTGCGCGGCGTCTCGCGCATCGACCAACGTGTCCGCGAGGCACAAAAACTGGGTTTTAAGCGCGTCATCGTGCCGCGCCAAAGCCTCAAAGGATTTGAGGCGCCACCAGGCATTGAAGTCATTGGCGTGGAGACGATTGCTGAAGCACTGCATGCTGTATTTGAATAACCATCGACCAAACGTTAGGCAAAGACGGGCAAATTATAATGAAGAGGTGAGTCAATGAGAGACGATATTTCAAAACAAACTTTACAAATGATCAAAACGGTGGCACCAGGTACGGTGCTCCGCGAGGGTTTGGAAAACGTGTTGCGCGCCAAGACAGGCGGACTAATTGTCGTCGGCGTCAACGCCGAACTGATGGAAATCGTCGACGGCGGTTTTTCGATTGACTGCGAATGCACGCCGAGTCACCTGTATGAACTTTCAAAAATGGACGGGGCCATCATTTTGAACGATGAGGCGACCTTGATTTTATACGCTAACACACAACTATTGCCGGATAAATCAATCGTTTCTGACGAGACCGGCATCCGTCACCGAACCGCACAACGGATTGCCCGGCACACTGGCAAATTGGTCATTTCCGTCTCTCAACGACGCAACATTATCACACTCTACAAGGGCAACCTGCACTACGAATTAAAAGATATCGGCGTCATCCTCACCAAATCAGCGCACGCCATCCGCACGCTTGAGCGCTACAAAACCGTGTTAAAAGACCAACTTGTCGAACTTGGTGCGCTTGAATTTTCAGGATTAGTTACATTAGAAGATGTCGTGCCCATTATTCAAACCATCGATATCGTATTGCGTATCCGTAACGAGATTGAAAACTTCATCGTCGAGCTTGGATCAGAAGGACAGTTGCTGCAAATGCAACTCGATGACCTGATGAAAAATGTCGAAGACGAAGCCCGACGTTTATTGCGTGACTATCAGCGCACGAGCAAAACGGAACTTGAATTAAAAGACATATTCTCATACCATAAGAAAACGGGCGAAAAACAGAACCATGGTGAGCTCATCGACTCTGCCCGGATCATCAAACTGCTCGGTTTCTCGGCGCAAACAAGTGCCTTGGAGGAACGACTCGTACCGCGCGGATATCGTATGTTATGGCGTGTAAACCCGAAATTCCGTCCGGCACTTATCAATAAAGTCGTTGAAACATTTGGTCGCTTGCCGGAACTCATGTCGGCGACTTTAGAAGAAATCGATGAAGTCGATGGTGTCGGTCCAGGTACGGCCCGTATGATTTACGAAGGTTTGCGTCGCTTGCAGGCGCAGCACTTGATTGAGCGTTAGAAATGATAAGGACAGGTGGACTGAAATGATTAAAAAATCGCTGCCCAACATTTTTACTTTGTTAAATTTGGCATTGGGCATCATCGCGGTTATTCTTGTTTTCAATGATAAGCCCGTATTCGGCGCGATTATGATTATCATTGCGATGTTAATGGATGGTTTGGACGGTCGCGTCGCGCGTGCGCTCAACGTTCAAAGTGAATTCGGTAAAGAACTCGACTCTTTGTCCGATGTGATTTCGTTCGGCGTGGCACCGGCATTCGTCATGTATGTCATGGCTTTTCAAGGCGAGGCTTCGGTAAACGTCGCTCTCTCATGGATCGTCACCGTCATCTTTCCGATTTGTGGCGCCCTCCGTCTCGCACGTTTCAACGTGGCACCCGATGATACGCCAGGCTACTTCATTGGCATGCCGATTCCGATGGCCGGTGGCGCCTTGGCGATGATTGCCATCTTTCATGAACGCATCACCGAATACACGCATGTCTACGTGCTGATGGTGCTGACGGTGCTACTTGCCTATTTGATGGTGAGCAAACACAAGTATCCGAGTTTCAAAAAAGCCGGCATTCCCAAATCATTGACTTGGGTACTTATCGGACTGCTTGTATTGACACTAGTCGTTATCATCTGGTTTCCGCAACAGTTGGCGGAACTTATTCTCGTGCCATTCCTCGTCTATACGATTTACGGCTTCGTTAAGAAAAAAGAACTGCAATAATATGACCATACAATCATTTATTTAGCATAGGATAATTTTCACTTTTTTCGCACATAATGTGCATGGGAGGTGAACTACGATGAAACAAATCGTACTTATGCTATTGGTCATTGGTGGCGCTTGGAGTGGGCACTCGCTGTACACGAACGCTCCTTCATGGGCGGCGGGACTACAATCTTGGTGGTCGAGCACTCCGTATTTTTCGCTCATTTATATGGTTCTTGGAGGCGGCGCGGCCTTATTTGCAGGACTCGCAATGCACTACCGTTGGCAACGAACGCTACAAACGTTGCGTGAACGTTGGCACAAGCACACTTTTTTTGACATTTTAATTGGATTGCTCGGTGTTGTCGGCGGTGCGTTATTGGCGCAAACGTTGATGCTCACATTTTTCAGAGACATTACAGTACCACCACCTTTGCTCATCGCGATCAATACTTTGTTGATTATTATCGTGTGCAGCATACTATGGCAACGTCGCGCGGAAATTCGCACGATTCTCGCCCTCACAACATTTTTCAAAGCACAACCGCCAGCCACTAATGAACGTCAGTCAGACTGTAAAATTTTAGACACGAGCGTAATCATCGATGGACGCATCGCAGACTTGTGCCGCACAGGCTTCATCGAAGGAACGGTCATCATTCCTGAATTCGTGCTCGAAGAATTGCAGCATATCGCTGACTCTGCCGATTTGCTAAAGCGTAATCGCGGACGCCGCGGCCTCGACATTTTGAACAAAATGCAGAAAGAACTGTCTGTGCCAGTGACGATTTACGAAGGGCGACTCGACGATCAACCAGAAGTCGACAGTAAGTTAATCAAACTCGCAAAACGAACGGGCGGAAAAGTCGTCACCAACGATTTTAACCTCAACAAAGTGTGCGAACTGCAAGGTGTAAGCGTGCTGAATATTAACGATCTGGCGAACGCGATCAAGCCAGTCGTCTTGCCTGGTGAGGAGATGACGGTCAGCATCGTTAAAGATGGCAAGGAGAACGGGCAAGGCGTCGCGTATTTGGATGACGGCACGATGATTGTTGTTGACGGCGGCAAAGAATACATCGGCGTCTCACTGAACGTCATCGTCACCAGCGTTTTGCAGACTTCGGCAGGGAGAATGATCTTTGCACGCCTCAAAATGCTTGAAAAAGCGCTCTAATTCGTTCATAGTATAGTGAGAACTTTTTCGGGGGCTAACTATGCGACATGCACGAATGGCGGCGCTCGTGGTTGCGGCTGGCAAAGGCACGCGCATGGGTACTTCAGAAAGCAAGCAATATTTGGAGATTGACGGCATGCCAATCTTGGCACATACGTTACTCGCTTTAGAGCAATCGCCACTGGTTGATGCGATTGTACTAGTCGTAGGCGTCAACGACGTCGATCGTTGTTCAGCATATCGCGAGCAGTACGGCTTGCGTAAATTACACGCGGTGGTAGCCGGCGGTGCAGAACGCCAACATTCGGCGCGCATTGGGCTTGCTACTCTTCCGCACGATACGGAATATGTACTGATTCATGACGGCGTCCGTCCGTTTGTCACTGACGCCATCATCGAGCGAATCGACTTTGCACTGCGCGAGCAAAACAAAGAGGCACTTGTTGTAGCAGTACCCGTTAAAGATACGATCAAAACGGCGGACTCGTCCACGCAGGTAATCTGTGAGACGTTGCCGCGTGAGCGCTTGTGGGCCATTCAAACCCCACAAGCTTTTCGTGTGTCTGTCATTGTCGATGCGCACGAGCGGGCAATGAGCGAGCAGTATATCGGTACCGATGATGCGGTTCTAGTCGAGCGCACCGGTTGTCCGGTACACATTGTCACAGGCGACTATCTAAATATAAAAATTACGACGCCAGACGATTTGCTGTTGGCGGAATCCATATTAAATTTGCGACGGGGGAACGTTCAATGATTCGAGTCGGACAAGGATTTGACGTACATCAATTGGTAGAGGGACGCAAATGCATCATCGGTGGCGTCGAGATTCCCTTCGAAAAAGGGTTGCTAGGTCATTCAGACGCCGATGTGTTACTGCATGCTGTCACCGACGCCATCCTCGGCGCGCTCGGCAAAGGAGACATCGGCAAGCATTTTCCCGACACCGACGCCGCTTACAAAGACGCTGACAGCGTCGAACTGCTGCGCGAAGTATGGCGAATGGTGCGCGCCGACGGCTACATCTTGGGGAACCTCGACTGCACCATCATTGCCCAACGTCCAAAAATGGCACCGCATATTCCTGCGATGATCAGTTGCATGAGCGAAGTGCTCGAAGCGGAACCGTCGCAAATCAACGTCAAAGCGACGACGACCGAACAACTCGGCTTTACTGGGCGTGGCGAAGGCATCGCGGCCCAGGCCGTCGTTTGTTTGGTGCAGCAATCAGCATAGTGCGACAATAAGCATACATTGTAAAAAAGGAGATTTTCATCATGAGTTCAACGATTCGTGTCCGTTTTGCACCCAGTCCGACTGGTCATTTGCACATCGGTGGTGCGCGCACGGCACTATTCAATTGGTTATATGCCCGCAAAAACGGCGGTCAATTCATTTTGCGATTCGAGGATACCGATCAGACGCGCAACGTCGAAAACGCGGAGCAAAAATTGCTGCGCAGTTTGGCTTGGTTAGGCATCGATTGGGATGAAGGAGTGGACGTTGGCGGACCGTTTGCACCGTATCGTCAAACCGAACGTCTGCATCTTTACCAACCGTTCGTCGAGCGCCTGCTTGCGGAAGGTCATGCATTTTATTGTTACTGTTCTGAACAAGAGTTGGAAGCTGAGCGAGCGGCGCAAATGGCGCGTGGCGAAACGCCGAAATACTCGGGCAAATGTCGAAAATTGTCGGCCGAGCAAATCGCTCAATACGAAGCGGAGGGTCGCAAACCAGTGCTGCGCTTTCGTGTGCCAGAAGGGCAAAAAGTCGTCATCGATGATGCGGTGCGCGGAACAGTAGAATTTGAAACGGATGGCATCGGCGACTTCATCATCGCTCGCCCTGACGGTATTCCGATGTACAACTTTGCCGTCGTGCTTGACGATCACCTTATGGGCATCACCCACGTATTGCGCGGAGAAGAGCACCTGTCGAACACGCCGCGTCAAGTGCTCATTTATCAGGCGCTTGGTTTGACTGCGCCAAAATTCGCACACATTTCGCTAATCCTCAACCCAAATCGACAAAAAATGAGCAAACGCGATGAATCAATCATTCAATTTGTCGAACAATATCGTGAACTCGGCTATTTGCCAGAAGCGATTCTTAACTTCCTCAGCCTGCTTGGTTGGTCGCCGGAGGGAGAACGCGAACTTTTCGCGCGCGAAGAACTGGTCGAGCAATTTACACTCGATCGCATCGCCAAAAGCCCCGCCGTATTCGACATCCAAAAGCTCAACTGGATGAGCACGGAATATATGAAGCAGGCGTCTCCTGAGCGCGTGCTAGAACTCGCCTATCCGCATCTGCAAGCGAGCGGGCGGATAGACGCTAACCAATCGCCTGAGACGCTATCAAGTGAACAACGCGAGTGGTTGCTCAATATCGCCGCGCTTTACAAGGAACAATTGAACGCTGCTTCCGAGTTGCCGGCCTTAGCCGCCACCTTTTTCGAAGCAGACATTACATTGGAAGACGACGCCCGCCCTATATTAGCAGAGGCGCATGTCACACAAGTATTGTCGACCTTTGCCGAATTGGTGCGACAAGTCGATACATGGACGATTGAAGCAATCGTCGCTCTTTTCAAACAAACTCAAACAACTACGGGCTTCAAAGGCAAACAACTGTTCATGCCAGTACGTATCGCCGTCAGCGGACAAACGCACGGACGTGACCTCAACATGACGATTTACTTGCTCGGCAAAGACAAAGTGCTCGAACGGTTGGCAGCACAACTTTAATTTTGTATAATAACTTATATATCTTCAAAAGCGATGACGGAGAAAGTATGCTGTCGGCTTTTCCCCAGAGAGGGCAATCAGACTGCACATCACGTGCGGCCGGCTGAAAGTTGCCTGGAAAAGTGACCGCAGAAGTGCACTCCCGAGCTGCGCAATCGAACACGTGGCACCGCCCGTTCTAGGTTGCGACGAGTCGTTCACGTTACGAACGCCAAGCAGGAATCGCCATCGATGCGATTCAAGCAGAGTGGAACCGCGTAACTTTACGTCTCTGTAGCCGATAACGGCTTCAGGGACTTTTTTTATGAAAGTTTGGCTCTATGAAAAAGGAGTGAGTACTGTGTGGGCAAAAATTCGAACCGATATACAAACGGTGATGGACAATGATCCAGCGGCGCGCAACCGTCTCGAAGTGGCGCTTACTTACGCCGGTCTGCATGCGATTTGGGCACATCGACTGGCCCACTGGTTTTACAACAAACGATGGTTTACGATTGCGCGGCTCATCTCACAATTCAGTCGCTTCATGACCGGCATCGAAATACATCCCGGCGCACGCATTGGACAGCGCTTTTTCATTGATCACGGAATGGGCGTCGTCATCGGCGAAACGTGCGAAATCGGCGACGACGTCATTTTATACCAGGGCGTCACGTTGGGGGGAACCGGCAAAGAGAAAGGCAAACGTCACCCGACCATCGGGAATAACGTCGTCATCAGCTCCGGCGCCAAGGTGCTCGGCTCGTTCACGGTCGGCGACAACTCACAAGTCGGCGCCAACGCAGTCGTCTTGCACGAAGTCCCGCCAAACAGCACCGTCGTCGGCATTCCCGGGCGTGTCGTCAAGCAAGACGGGGTGCGACTCAATCGACTCGACCATGCCAATCTGCCCGACCCAGTGATTGACATGTTCCGTCGCCAACAGCAACAAATTGAAGAATTACAGCAACAACTTGCACAAATTAGGGAGGGCGAGAAATCGCATGACGATTAAGATTTACAACACGTTGACGAGAAACAAAGAGACGTTTCAGCCACTCGAACAGAATACGGTGAAAATGTACGTCTGCGGTCCGACCGTGTACGACTACATCCACATCGGCAACGCGCGACCACTCATCTTCTTCGACGTCGTCCGTCGCTTCCTCCAACAGCAACAATATCAGGTGACATACATCGTTAACTTCACCGACGTCGACGACAAACTGATTCGCAAAGCAGAGCAGACGGGCAGTACGGTGCCGGAAGTGGCGGAGCGCTACATCACTGCTTTTTACGAAGATATTGAACAGCTTGGCGTGCGCAAAGCGGATGCGAACCCGCGCGTCACCGAAAACATGAGCGAAATCATTGCCTTCATCGAAGACTTGGTTGCGCGTGACTTTGCTTATGAAAATAGCGGCGACGTCTATTTTCGTACGGCGAAGTTCCCTGAATATGGCAAACTGTCACAACAAAAGCTTGACGACCTGCAATTCGGCATCCGCATCGAAGTGGATGAGCGCAAAGAAAACGCTGCCGATTTCGTGCTCTGGAAACGTGCTAAAGCTGGCGAAATTTTTTGGTCTTCTCCTTGGGGTGACGGGCGACCAGGCTGGCATATCGAATGCTCGGCGATGGTCAAAAAATACCTTGGCGTGACCATCGACATCCATGGTGGTGGACACGACCTGACATTCCCGCACCACGAATGTGAGATTGCTCAATCCGAGGCACATACCGGTCATCCCCTCGCAAAATATTGGATGCATAATGGCTACATTCACATCAATAATGAAAAAATGTCGAAATCGCTCGGAAATAGTATCCTTGTGCGCGATATTTTGACGAACATCGACACGGCGACGTTGCGTTATTTTGTGCTCTCTACACACTACCGCAATCCGCTCAACTTCACTGACGATGCGATTGCACAGGCGAGCAAAAGTGTCGAGCGCATCGCCAATTGTGTGCACAATCTCAAACATCGACTAAGTATCGCTTCGTCAGCGTGCGAAGTCGAACCAACAATTGAAGTCGAACCTGCGATTGCCGCTCAACTAGCCCGGATTGTAGCCGTCTTCAATGAAAAGATGGGCGACGATTTCAATACGGCGGATGCAATCACGGCGATGTTCGATTGGGTCACCCTCACTAACGTTTGTTTGCAAAATAATGATGCGTCGCCTGCCTTGTTACAGCAACTGTTCGCGACATTTGAGACAATGAACGAAGTGCTCAGTCTGTATGTAGAGAAAGAAGAGGAGCTCCTCGACGCCGAAATCGAACAATACATCATCGAGCGGACCGAAGCTCGCAAAGCGAAACAATGGGCGCGTGCTGACGAAATCCGCGACATCCTGACAGCCAAAGGGGTCGTTCTCGAAGATACACCTCAAGGCGTACGCTGGAGACGCCTATGATTACCTTCGAAGAGCCAGGTCGTCCGCCGCGCCTCATGAACGCCCTGGCGCTCGCTTACGTCGGTGATGCTGTCTACGAACTATACGTTCGCCAACATTTATTGGCCGAAACCAATCACAAACCGCATCATCTCCACAAACGCTCGATTGCGTTCGTTAGCGCTAAGGCGCAGTCGGCTTATCTGGAACGTTGGTTGCCAATTCTCACGCAAGAAGAACTCGATATTGTCAAGCGTGGCCGCAACGCAAATTCGGGCACGGTTCCGAAAAATGTAGATGCGCTCGTCTATAGACGCGCTACGGGCTTCGAAAGTTTAGTCGGCTTTCTGTATCTGGAAAAACGATTCTCGCGGCTCAACGAATTAATTGATTTGATATTCACTGCTTAAAACGAGGTGATGAGTCACATGGACAACGAATTTATTGGCGGGCGACACTCTGTCCTAGAGGCGTTGCGCTCAGGTCGAGCCATCCACAAAATTTGGATTGCAGAACAGGCACAAAAAACAGGTGTACAGGCAATTTACGATGCCGCTAAACAAGCAGGAATCATCATCCAACAAGTCGATAAGCGCAAATGTGACGAACTGCTTCCAGGCGTGCAACACCAAGGTGTTGTAGCGCAAGTTGCAGCCTATCAATATGCCGAATTGGAGGAACTGTTTCGGATTGCCGGCGCACGAAATCAGGATCCGTTTTTCCTCATCCTTGACGAAATCGAAGACCCACACAATCTCGGTTCCATCTTGCGTACCGCAGAATGTGCAGGTGTCCACGGTGTCATCATCCCTAAGCGTAGGGCGGTCGGATTGACGGCGACCGTCTCCAAAATATCTGCTGGTGCTGCCGAGCACGTAGCAGTAGTGCGCGTGACGAACCTTGCCCAAACCATCGACGAGTTAAAAAAACGCGGCGTTTGGGTGGCTGCTTCTGACGTCGCACATGCGCAAAATGTGTACGGAAGCGACTTATGCATGCCAATCGCGCTTGTCATCGGTAACGAGGGCAAAGGCGTAGGCCGGCTCATTAAAGAACGATGCGATTTCAGTTTGAAACTGCCGATGCACGGGCAAATCAATTCTTTGAATGCATCCGTCGCCGCCGCACTTTTCATGTATGAAGTCGTTCGTCAACGTGGCAGCGGAGAGCGAGGTTGATCGACGATGGCACATAAAGATGTATTGATTGTTGACGGTTACAACATTATTGGTGTTTGGAGCGGATGTCGCTACTTGAAAAACAAAGAGCGTGAACACGCGAAAACGGAATTGATCCATCTGCTTGCAGACTATCAAGGGTACTCCGGCTTGGAAGTTATCGTCGTGTTCGATGCTTATTCGATACCCGGCGAAGGACGACAAGAGGTCGTGAACAAACTCGCTGTGCACTATTCGTCCTATCAACAGACCGCCGATCAATACATCGAAAGTTTGGTCGGTGAAATCGTTGCCCAGGGCCGTATCGTACACGTTGCGACCGCCGATCACCTCGAACAGACCATTACCTTTGCAAAAGGTGCGTATCGCATGACGGCGCGCGAATTGTGGGGCAAACTGCAACTAGAAAAATCGGATAGCGCAAAGCATAAAAGTGAGAACCGCATGAAAACCAACAGTTCCACTATCGGCGATCGCATGGATGCCCAACAAAAAGCACTTTTTGAACAATGGCGACGTGAAAAAGGTTGAATTCGTTTTCCCAGAACTCAACAATTTTCACGTTTTTTTTCGTTATGTATACACAATTGTCGAAAATTTGTAACAAATTGTTGACGGAATGCGCTTACATCGTATATACTCCAAATATGCAATTGTATACGCTATCATGGTCGGAGGGGTTATTGTGAGCGTTGACTACCAAGAAATCACAAAGTCAGTGTATGACCTCCAACTGGATGAAGATCTAATCGCAGCATTTCATGGCGGCAATGTCGAAGTGTTGGAGTACCTTATTAAAAAGTATGCGAATTTTGTCAGAGCAAAAGCGCGCACATACTTTTTGATGGGTGCCGAGCGTGAAGATATCATTCAAGAAGGAATGATTGGACTCTACAAAGCGATTCGTGATTTCCGCACTGATCGCATGGCCTCATTTCGTGCATTTGCCGAACTTTGCATCACTCGACAAATTATCACCGCGATAAAGACGGCCACTCGTCAAAAACATATTCCACTTAACTCGTACGTTTCACTTGACAAGCCGATTTATGACGAGGAGTCCGAACGCACGTTGCTCGACGTCATCGGCGCACCGAAGGGTTGTGACCCTGAGGAAATGATCATCAAACAAGAAATGTTCGGCAAACTAGAGCAAACGATTAGCGAGTTGCTCAGTTCATTCGAAAGCAAAGTGCTTTCGCTTTATTTAGACGGGATGTCTTATCATGAAATTGCCGGATGCTTGAACAAACATGTAAAGTCAATAGACAATGCTCTGCAACGCGTCAAACGAAAATTGGAATATTCCTTGGAAGTGCGTGATTTCTGCTAGAATTGATGCTTATTATATTTAAATTAAACTGCAATCTGAGCGACTCTTAATCGATAAGAGTTGCTTTTTGTTTGCGTTGACATCAAATATTGTCTGTGATAAGATATCTAGGTGTCACTATGTTGATGGAGGTGTAACGATGACATTTTTAGCGAGAATCGGCACAGGTTTTAAACGCAGCTTCGGTTCTTTTTTTACGTTCCTAGCTGAAAGTTGGAAAGAATTGAAGAAGGTAAAATGGCCAACGCGTAAAGAACTTGTTTCCTATACATTGGTTGTCGTATTATTGGTTATCTTCGTTACGATTTATTTCTGGCTTCTCGATTTGGGAATATCGGAGTTACTGCGGCTAATATTTAATGCCTAATGTCCGGTAAGGGGGAAGGGATTTCGGTCCCGATTTATAATGGAAAAAAATTGGTATGTCGTTCACACTTATGCTGGGTACGAGAACAAGGTCAAAGAGAATCTTGAAAAGCGTGTCGAATCGATGGATATGACGGAGTTTATTTTCCGCATTCTCGTTCCGACTGTTGAAGAGACAGTGCACAAAGACGGTAAAACGAAAGTTGTGCAAAAACGAATCTACCCGGGATATGTTATGGTTGAAATGATTCAAACAGACGATTCTTGGTATGTCGTTCGTAACACACCTGGTGTGACAGGATTCGTCGGGTCTACAGGTCCAGGATCTAAACCGATCCCTTTAAAACCTGACGAAGTAGACGGTATATTCAAAGCAATTGGAATCGAGAACTTGGTTCCGACAGTTGACTTTGAATTGGGTGAAGTTGTCAAAATCACCTTTGGTCCGTTTGCAAACTTTACTGGAGCGATTGAAGAGATCATTGCTGATAAGTACAAGCTCCGTGTAACAGTAAATCTATTTGGTAGAGAAACCCCAGTTGAGTTGGATTTTACTCAAGTGGAGAAGTTATAGATTAAGGTTTCTAATCGAGTGGGAGGGTTTATCCCGTTGAACCACATCATATTGCAAGGAGGTGTTTTACATGGCAAAAAAAGTGATTAAAGTAGTGAAATTGCAAATTCCAGCCGGTAAAGCGAATCCGGCGCCACCTGTAGGTCCGGCGCTTGGTCAAGCGGGCGTGAACATTATGGCTTTCTGTAAAGAATTCAACGCGCGTACAGCTGACCAAAACGGATTGATCATTCCGGTTGAGATTTCAGTTTTCGAAGATCGTTCTTTCACGTTCATCACCAAAACTCCGCCAGCTCCAGTATTGCTTCGCATTGCTGCAGGCGTTCCAAAAGGATCCGGCGAACCGAACAGAAAGAAAGTCGCAACTCTTAAACGTGACAAAGTTCGCGAAATCGCTGAACAAAAGATGCCTGATTTGAACGCGGCTAGCGTTGAAGCAGCAATGTCAATGATCGAAGGTACAGCTCGCAGCATGGGCATTACGATTGTAGACTAATCAATGAATCATCGAATTGTACAATAAATCGAACCGTTAGTCGGTTAAATCGTGGGAGGTACATCCGATATCACCACAAGGAGGAACACAAAGTGCCGAAAAAAGGAAAAAAATACGAAGCGGCTACGCAAATCATTGACAAACAAGCCGTTTATGAATCATTAGAAGCTATTGAATTAGTAAAAAAAGCAGCGACAGCAAAGTTTGATGAAACCGTTGAAGTTGCTGTACGTCTCGGCGTAGATCCTAAGAAACAGGATCAACAAGTTCGTGGCGTTGTCGTATTGCCACATGGTACTGGTAAAGTGAAACGCGTTCTTGTTTTTGCAAAAGGCGATAAAGCCAAAGAAGCTGAACAAGCAGGCGCTGACTTTGTCGGCGATCAAGATTTAATCAACAAAATTCAACAAGGTTGGTTTGATTTTGATGTTTGCGTCGCGACACCTGACATGATGGGTGAAGTTGGTAAACTCGGTCGTCTTCTCGGTGGTAAAGGCTTGATGCCTAACCCTAAAGCAGGCACCGTTACTTTCGACGTGACTCGCGCAATCCAAGAAATCAAAGCAGGTAAAATCGAGTATCGCTTGGACAAAGCAGGTCAAATTCACGCGCCAATCGGCAAAGTTTCTTTTGATTCTGCGAAACTTCAAGAAAACTTGCAAACTTTGATTGATGCATTGCAAAAAGCAAAACCAGCGGCTGCCAAAGGTGTTTACTTGCGTAACATCAGCATCAGTTCGACGATGGGTCCAGGTGCGAAGTTAAATCTTCAATCTTGGAAGTAATGAAGCATTAAAAAAGATGAATAAGCCGACCGCAGACAGCAGGTGCCTTTGGGCTTAATATCCTGCCGAGGTGTTTTAGATAAATCAACCTTTTGATTTCATCTGTTGAAACCCTCGTTGCTAACGAGGGTTTTTGTTTGCACCATACGATTCGGCGTAAATCATAAACATTAAATAAGGAGGTGCACTTATGCCGAATGCAAAAGTTTTGCAAGAAAAACAACAAGCTGTCGCAGAAGTGACTGAAAAGTTTCAATCCAGCAGTTGCACAATCGTTGCTGATTATCGCGGTTTAACGGTAGCGGAAGTTACTGAATTGCGCAAATCATTACGTGATGCAGGTATTGAATTCAAAGTCATCAAAAACACGATTAGCCGTCGTGCCACAGCTCAGGCTTCTCTGACTGAACTCGATTCACATTTGGTTGGTCCGACAGCCATCATCTTTAGCAAAGATGAAATTGTCACACCAGCCAAAATCGTCGCCGAATTCGCAAAAAAGAACACGAATTTGGAAGTGAAAGCAGGCGTTGTTGAAGGAAGAGTAGTAGGTCAAGATCAGATCAAAGCGCTTGCTGAGTTGCCTTCACGCGAAGGTTTGCTTTCGATGTTGCTCAGCGTGCTTCAAGCACCTGTTCGCAACTTCGCGCTTGCGGTTAAAGCTGTTGCAGAAAAACAAGAAGCATAAAAGATTTTTATTTTTCAAAAGAAACAACAAAATTAATACGATGAATATTTGGAGGGTTAACCCATGAGTAAAGAGCAAATTTTAGAAGCAATTAAAAGCATGACTGTATTGGAATTAAATGATCTTGTAAAAGCAATCGAAGAAGAGTTCGGCGTAACGGCTGCAGCTCCTGTTGCAGTAATTGGTGGCGGTGCAGCTGCCGCTGTTGAAGCAGAGCAAACTGAATTCGATGTCATTCTTACAAGTGCAGGCGCTGCAAAAATCAACGTTATCAAAGTTGTTCGTGAAATCACAGGTCTTGGCTTGAAAGAAGCAAAAGATCTTGTTGATGGCGCTCCTAAACCAGTTAAAGAGAAAGTATCCAAAGAGGATGCTGATGCAATCAAAGCGAAATTGGAAGAAGCAGGCGCAAGCGTAGAAGTGAAGTAATTTTGTTGAGTGTCATTCTTGGCAAATACACAATGCCCCTTGGAGATAGTCCTTCAAGGGGTATTTTTGTCCCGCTTAACATGTAATAGAGTTGGAGTGATACAATGAGCGAACATTATTATTCGGGAAGACCTTCATCAGAGAGCAATCAAAAAGAGATGGAGACCGTTCTGCGCGGTGTAAGAATGAAATTCACAACCGATTCCGGTGTCTTTTCAAAGTCATCAATCGATTTTGGATCGCGCCTTTTAATCGAACATCTGCAAATCATGCCATCGCATGATGTATTGGATATCGGATGTGGATATGGAGTCATTGGTTTGACGGCCGCGTTAATGGCGAATGAGGGACATGTTTGGATGGTTGATGTGAATGAGAGGGCGCTAAATCTTGCCAAAGCAAATGCACAGCAGAATCAAATCCGCAATGTCACCATTGTCCAGAGCGATGTGTTTTCTAATGTGACTAACCTGAGTTTCGATGTCATCGTAACGAACCCACCAATCCGTGCTGGAAAACAAGTAATCCATCAGATTTTTGAAGAGTCAGTTCAACATCTAAATCCTGGAGGCCAACTATGGATTGTTATTCAAAAAAAGCAGGGCGCACCTTCCGCGATAAAAAAACTTGAAGAACTTTTTGTCGCGACTGATATTGTTACAAAAGAAAAAGGGTATTATATCATTCGGGCAACGATCAAATAATATAGTCTTGACTGGTTGTTGTTAACGTGGTATTATTGTTAAATGTCAGTATTATGATTATCTATGTAACTGACTGAGAATCATGCTGTTTCAGATGTTCTGAAAACACCTTAAAATCGAACACAAATTTGAGGGGTGACGAAGTTGGAGGCAAAGTATCAAGATTTCCAATTCGGTAGACGAAAGCGGAGATCATACGCGCGCATCAAGGAAGTAATGGAATTGCCGCATCTGATTGAAATCCAGAAGAATTCGTATGAGTGGTTCAAAAACTTCGGATTGGACGAACTGCTAAAAGAAGTTTCTCCCATTTATAATTCTTCAGGAAATGCGTACCTTGAATTCCTCGATTACACCTTTGGTGAGAAAAAGTATTCGGTTGAAGAATCAAAAGATCGCGACGCCAACTATGCAGCACCGTTGAGAGTTCGGGTTCGCCTTGTCATGCTTGAAACGGGTGAAGTGAAGGAATCTGAGGTGTTTATGGGCGAGTTTCCATTGATGACTGACACAGGTACATTTGTCATTAATGGAACGGAACGTGTGATTGTCAGCCAGTTGGTTCGTTCGCCAAGCGTTTATTTCGATTCCAAAATCGATAAAAACAACAAGAGAAGTTTTAACGCGACCATCATTCCGAGTCGCGGAGCTTGGCTTGAACTGGAAACGGATAGTCGAGATATCATTTTTGCCCGTATCGACCGTGCTCGCAAAGTGCCGGTTACAGTGTTGCTCCGTGCGTTAGGTTTCGCCACAAACGAAGAAATTATCAACCTGCTCGGGGATAGCCAAATTTTGCGCAACACTCTAGAAAAAGATGCGTTCAGCACCGTGAAAGAAGCGCAGTTTGAAATTTACGAAAAGATTCGTCCAGGTGAACCACCTACAGAAGAAAGTGCGAGAACGTTGCTCGTCAGTCGTTTTTTTGATTCGAAGCGTTACGATTTAGCACGAGTCGGTCGTTACAAAGTGAACAAGAAACTACACTTCAAGAATCGTTTGCTTGGACAAAGATTGTCACGTCCGGTTTTAACAAAAACTCAAATTGATGAGGAAACGGGCGAAATTATCAGTGAATCCAAGGTGCTTGCTGAAGCAGGTCAAGTGATTGACCGTGCGCTTCTGGATTTACTTATCGAAAACCAAAACAATATTTACACTGAAGAGTACGACATATCTGGTGCAAGACTGGAAACAGGCAAAGCTAGCGTGCAAGCATTTTATGTTTATGCACCAGTGAGTGAAGTTGACAACGAATTAGCACCACAAACAGAATTGAAAGTTTTAACGAACGGTGTTATCGCAGAAAATGAAAAGTGTTTAACAACAGCAGACATTGTAGCTACGATTAACTACTTTATTAATTTAGTACACGGAATCGGTACCAGGGATGATATTGATCATCTAGGGAACCGTAGATTGCGTACCGTTGGTGAACTTTTACAAAATCAATTCCGTGTCGGTTTAGGACGCATGGAGAGAAATGTTAAAGATCGCATGTCGACGTCCGAGAGCGGATCAGTTACACCAAACTCTCTGATTAACATTCGTCCTTTGATTGGTGCGATCAAAGAATTTTTCGGGAGTTCGCAGTTATCGCAGTTTATGGATCAGAACAACCCGCTCGCTGAGTTGACGCATAAGCGTAGATTATCAGCGCTAGGACCTGGTGGTTTGACACGTGAACGTGCTGGTTTCGAGGTTCGTGACGTGCATCACTCTCACTACGGCCGTATGTGTCCAATTGAAACGCCAGAGGGTCCGAACATCGGATTGATTAACTCTTTGTCTTCTTTTGCGCGCATTAACGAGTACGGATTCATCGAGACTGCATACCGAAAAGTAGACGAAAACGGCAGGGTCACGAATATCGTCGATTATATGACTGCTGATGAAGAAGACAACTATGTCGTTGCACAAGCGAATGCCGCACTAGACGAAGATGGTCGATTTGTTGATGATTATGTCGTCGTACGTTTTCGTGGCAACATTGAGACGTACCCTCGTGAAAAAGTAAATTACATGGACGTCTCGCCAAAACAGGTTGTTTCCATCGCAACTGCACTCATTCCATTCCTGGAAAACGACGACTCGAACCGTGCGTTGATGGGATCGAACATGCAACGACAAGCTGTGCCATTGCTAATTCCGAAGGCACCATTGATTGGTACAGGCGTTGAACATCGTGCCGCTAAAGACTCTGGTGTGTGTGTAGTTTCTGATGTGGATGGCATTATCGAAACAGTTACGGCCGATGACATTACCATTGTTAAAGACGATGGACAAAAAGTAATGTATCGTCTTTCTAAGTTTATTCGCTCCAACCAAGGTACTTGTGTCAACCAACGACCAGTTTGTAAAAAAGGCGATATCGTCAAAGTCGGCGATATTCTCGCTGATGGTCCGTCAACTGAACAAGGAGAACTTGCGCTTGGTCAAAATGTGGTCGTAGCATTTATGACGTGGGAAGGCTATAACTACGAGGATGCCATCCTCTTGAGTGAAAAACTTGTAAAAGATGACGTATATACTTCGATTCATATCGAGAAATATGAATCAGAGGCAAGAGACACAAAACTTGGTTACGAAGAAATCACTAGAGATATTCCGAATGTCGGTGAAGATGCACTCAAAAATCTTGATGAGCGTGGCATCATCCGCATTGGTGCTGAAATCAAATCGGGCGATATATTGGTTGGTAAAGTCACACCTAAAGGTGTAACCGAGTCATCACCTGAAGAAAAACTACTATACGCGATTTTCGGCGAGAAAGTGAAAGAAGTTCGTGACACTTCGCTTCGTGTACCTCACGGAGTAGACGGAATTGTCGTCGATGTTAAGGTATTCACTCGCACGAATGGCGATGAATTGTCTCCAGGCGTTAACCAACTTGTTCGCGTCTACATCGCACAAAAACGAAAAATTTCAGAAGGCGATAAAATGGCTGGACGTCATGGAAACAAAGGGGTCGTCGCGCGCATTTTGCCTGAAGCAGACATGCCATTCTTGCCTGATGGAACACCTGTAGAAGTCGTCTTGAATCCACTCGGCGTTCCTTCTCGGATGAACATCGGTCAAGTATTAGAAGTTCACTTAGGTATGGCAGCCAAGGCGCTAGGCATTCACGTTTCTACGCCAGTATTTGATGGGGCGCGTGAAAATGAAGTTTTCGATGCACTCAAAGAGGCTGGCCTTCAAGATAACGGTAAGACGATTCTTTACGATGGTCGTACGGGCGAACGCTTTGAGCGTGAAGTAACGGTCGGCGTAATGTATATGATCAAACTTGCGCACATGGTGGATGACAAAATTCACGCACGTTCTACAGGTCCTTACTCATTGGTTACACAACAACCATTGGGTGGTAAGGCACAGTTTGGCGGTCAACGTTTTGGTGAGATGGAAGTATGGGCGCTCGAAGCATATGGTGCCGCTTATACGTTGCAAGAAATATTAACAGTAAAATCCGATGACGTTGTCGGTCGTGTGAAAACATATGAGGCGATTGTCAAAGGTGAAAATGTTCCTCGTCCTGGTGTTCCGGAATCTTTCAAAGTTTTGATCAAGGAACTTCAAAGTTTGGCATTAGATGTCAAGATTTTGAATGAAAATGAAGAGGAAATCGAATTGAAAGAAATCGATGAAGAAGATGAGAGACAACCTCGGGACATTTTGACGATACCTGATCCGAGTGAAGCACCTTTTGAACCAGTTTGATGTTAAGTGAAATTGCATCACAAACCAATCATTAAGGGGGGCACTCCTTTGGCAGAAGAGAATAAAAACATGTTTGACGCAATGAAAATCGGGCTCGCATCGCCAGACAAAATTCGCTCTTGGTCAAGAGGCGAAGTGAAAAAGGCGGAAACAATCAACTACAGAACACTAAAACCGGAAAGAGACGGATTGTTTTGTGAGAAGATTTTTGGTCCTACGAAAGATTGGGAATGCGGTTGCGGTCGTTTCAAAAAAATACGTTACAAAGGCACCATTTGTGATAAGTGTGGCGTTGAAGTGACACGTGCGAAGGTAAGACGTGAACGCATGGGGCATATCGAATTGGCGGCCGATATTTCACACATCTGGTTTTTTAAAGGCATTCCGAGTCGGATGGGGCTTGCTTTAGACATGTCACCGAAAAACTTGGAAGAAGTAATCTATTTCAATTCCCGTGTTGTCATCGATCCAGGTGCAACGACGCTAACAAAAAAGCAGTTACTCAGTGAAAAAGAGTATCAGCAAAATCTTGAGCGTTGGGGACATTCTTTCGAAGCAGGTATGGGCGCAGAGGCGATTAAGAAGTTGCTCGAGCGCATGGATTTAGAAGCGGAAATCAATCAGATTAAACAAGAACTGCGTGATTCCAGAAATAAACAATCTGGTGAAAATCAGCGTAACAATCGCTTGATTAAACGTCTAGAAGTACTGGAAGCATTCCGCAACTCCGGAAATCAGCCGGAGTGGATGATTCTTAAAGTGTTGCCTGTCATCCCTCCAGAATTAAGACCAATGGTTCAATTAGAAGGTGGACGTTTTGCCACATCTGATTTGAACGATTTATATCGTCGTGTTATTAATCGTAACAATCGCTTGAAAAAATTGCTCGAACTTGGGGCACCTGAAATTATCGTGCAAAACGAGAAGCGTATGTTGCAAGAAGCGGTTGATGCACTGATCGATAACGGTCGTCGCGGTCGTCCTGTTACAGGTCCTGGAAATCGCGATTTGAAATCGTTAAGCCATATGTTAAAGGGGAAACAAGGACGTTTCCGTCAAAACTTGCTTGGTAAACGCGTTGACTACTCTGGACGTTCGGTTATCGTTGTCGGTCCGAACCTTAAGATGTACCAGTGTGGATTGCCGAAAGAAATGGCGCTCGAACTATTCAAGCCATTTGTCATGAAAGAATTGGTGAATCGCCAATATGCTTCGAATATCAAAAATGCGAAAAAGAAAGTCGAACGCGTCAGTCATGAGGTTTGGGATGTGCTTGAGGATGTCATTCGTGAACATCCAGTTCTTCTTAATCGTGCTCCGACTTTGCATAGACTTGGCATCCAGGCGTTCGAACCGATTCTGGTTGAAGGTCGGGCAATCAAACTGCATCCGCTAGTCTGTACAGCGTACAACGCTGACTTTGACGGTGATCAGATGGCGGTACACGTGCCGTTATCTGCTGAAGCACAGGCTGAAGCGCGTATTCTGATGCTTGCTTCGGGTAACATTTTGAATCCGAAGGATGGAAAACCAGTCGTTACCCCTTCTCAGGATATGGTTTTAGGAAGTTACTATTTGACGATGGACAACCCGAAAGCCAAAGGTTCGGGTATGGTATTTGCGACGGTCAACGAGGCTGTCACTGCTTATCAACAGGGATACGTGGATTTGCATGCACGTACTGCGATCCCGGTAAAAGCACTGAACAAAATTACATTTACTGAACAACAACAAAATGCATTGCTGATTACAACGGTCGGGAAAATCATTTTTAACGAAATTTATCCGCAAGATTTGCCTTACATTAATGAGGCAAACAAAGATAATTTGACAATCGGTTTGGAAGATAAACACTTCATTTTCGAAAAAGGTGCGAATGTTCGTGAACGAATTGCTGCCGGCGAAATTTTGAAGGCTGTAGGTAAAGACTTCCTAGGAGTCATTATTTCTGAATGTTTCCGACGTTTCCAAACCACACAATCGTCTGTCATTTTGGATAAAATCAAAGAACTTGGGTTCACGTATTCAACGAAAGCGGGCATCACCATCGCAGTCTCTGATGTTGTCGTTCCTGCTCAAAAAGAGACGGTTATTTCTGAAGCGCAAGCTAAAATCAACAAGATTCTTGGTTACTACAATCGAGGTTTGCTCACTGAAGAAGAGCGTTACAAGAAGACCATTGACGAGTGGGCTTTGGCGAAGGATAAGCTTTCAGACATTTTGATGAAAGAATTAGATCGTTATAATTCCATTAAGATGATGCAAGATTCCAAAGCGAGAGGTAACAAATCACAGATTACACAGTTAGCTGGTATGCGCGGATGTATGTCCAACCCGACTGGTAAAATTATTGAGTTGCCAATCAAATCCAACTTCCGAGAAGGATTGACGGTTCTCGAGTACTTCATTTCTACCCATGGTGCTCGTAAAGGACTTGCGGACACTGCGTTAAGAACTGCAGACTCTGGTTACTTAACTCGACGTCTAGTCGACGTAGCGCAGGATGTTATCGTGCGTGAAGACGATTGTGGTACGGATAAAGGATTTTGGGTTCGTCGTATGGGCGATGGTAAGGAAATTATCCAAAACATCAGTGACCGTCTAGAAGGTAGATATCTGGCGCAGTCTTTTAAATTCCAAGTGCCGAACACTTCGAGGTTCCAACAAGTGCGCACGCTCATTCAAACTGCTTTTCCAAACAAATGGAATTCAGATACTGGATTGCTTGTGTTTGAGAAAGGCTACCTGATTGACGAAAACTCTGCGGAATTACTTGGAAAAATCGATGATACATTGCATAAGATGTATTCCGAAGCACAAGAAACATTGGAGCAACTAAGAAAGAAAATTTCTGAAAGACAGGATGCAGAGCAAGCGAATGATAAAGCGAAAATCGCTTCTGCGACGGCACAACTCGAAGAATTAAAAGAGTTGTTCGTAGAACTTTCACTCGGGAAATATACGAACTTGCAAACTCGTTCGGATGTTTATGCTGCATATTTGGAAGAAATAGACTACAAACTCGCGATTTATATTCGCTCAGTTCTCAGTTGTCGTGCGCGTAATGGCGGAATTTGCAAAACTTGTTATGGCCGCAACTTGGCGACAGGTAAATTCGTTGAAATTGGTGAAGCGGTTGGAATTATCGCAGCTCAATCGATTGGTGAACCTGGAACTCAGTTGACGATGCGTACATTCCATACAGGTGGGGTTGCGGGAACAGATATCACTCAAGGTTTGCCACGTATTCAAGAGTTATTCGAAGCACGCGTACCGAAAGGGCAGGCTGCCATTGCTGAAATTCCGGGTACGGTAATCGAAATTCGCAATGAAAAAGATCATCGTGAAATTGTCATCGAGAATGATTCGGAAGTTAAAACGTATAATGTACCGTTTGGTTCTAAAATTAAAGTGAGTGCACGTGATGACGCAAAAGGCATTCGTGGCAGTCAAGTTAGGGTTGGCGAACCACTTACTGAAGGTTCTCTGAACCCGAAAGATATTTTGCATTTGAAAGTATTTGATAACGAGCGCCCACTCGAAATTGTACAAAATTACATTTTACAAGAAGTGCAACGCGTTTATCGCTTGCAGGGTGTAGAAATCAATGACAAACACATCGAAGTCATGATTCGCCAAATGCTCAGAAAAATCAAGATTATCAACTCGGGTGAAACAAACCTTCTTGAAGGTACCATGGTTGATTTGCAATTATTTGAAAAAGCGAATGAGCAGGCATTTATGGAAGGCAAGGAACCAGCTATCGCTAAACAAGTATTGCTCGGCATTACAAAAGCCTCACTTGAGACTGATTCGTACCTATCAGCTGCATCATTTCAAGAAACGACCCGCGTCTTAACAGATGCTGCAATCAAAGGAAAAGTGGATAAGTTAGTCGGTCTAAAAGAAAATGTGATTATCGGTAAATTGATTCCTGCAGGAACAGGTATGAACCGCTATAACGGTGTTGAGATTTCTCAAGAGTCAGTTGACGGTCAGGACACGAATCCGAAAGATCCGGCCAACGTAAGTTAATTTATTTAACTTAATGATGAGAAGGTGTTGGGGTACACGATTCATGTGTGCCCCAATTTTTTTGAGAAACTTGACAAATTGTTCGTAGCGATGATATTATTTTCAAGGTGTCTTTTGAATGTTTTGCTGTGTCCTATGATTTTGAAACGCCTGGACACGTGGACATGAAATAGAGCAGATAGATACAAATCGGAAGGGGGTGGAGAAATGCCAACGATTAATCAACTCGTTCGTAAAGGTAGAAAAGCGAAAGTTGTGAAATCCAAGTCGCCGGCTTTGCAGAAAGGTTTTAATGCACTAAAACGTGTTGAGACAGACTTGAGCGCTCCGCAAAAAAGAGGAGTTTGCACTCGTGTGGGAACAATGACACCGAAAAAACCGAATTCGGCACTTCGTAAATATGCTCGTGTACGTTTGACGAACCGTGTAGAGGTTACCGCATACATTCCAGGTATCGGTCACAACTTGCAAGAGCATAGCGTCGTTTTGGTTCGCGGAGGAAGGGTGAAAGATCTTCCAGGGGTTAGATACCATATCGTTCGTGGTGCTTTGGATACAGCGGGCGTTAACAATCGCAATCAAGCTCGTTCCAAATACGGTACGAAACGTCCAAAAGCGAAAAAATAGTGGATACTTAACTTTTTGTCGCCTTACAACAATCAGAGAAAGGAGTGTAATAAATGCCTCGTAAAGGTCCTGTTACAAAAAGAGACGTTTTGCCTGATCCGATTTATAGCAGCAAGTTAGTCACTCGTTTGATTAACCGCTTGATGATCGATGGAAAACGCGGAACAGCGCAAAGCATTTTGTATAATGCTTTTGAATTGATTCGCACTCGTACAAGCAAAGAGCCGTTGCAAGTATTTGAGCAAGCGATGGAGAACATCATGCCGATGCTTGAAGTAAAGGCACGTCGTGTTGGTGGTGCCAACTACCAAGTACCGATTGAAGTAAAGAAAGACCGCAGATATTCACTAGGTCTTCGTTGGTTAGTGAACTACGCTCGTCTTCGTGGCGAGAAAACGATGGAAGAGCGTTTAGCTTCGGAAATCCTTGATGCTAGCAATAACACAGGTGCTTCCGTTAAGAAACGTGAAGATACACACAGAATGGCTGAAGCAAACAAAGCGTTTGCTCATTACCGCTGGTAGAATTAAAAATTAAGAAACATTTTGAAAGGAGAGAGAATGAATCATGGCTAGACAATTCTCCTTACAAAATACTCGCAATATCGGGATTATGGCGCACATTGACGCCGGAAAAACAACGACGACTGAGCGTATTCTGTTTTACACGGGCCGAGTTCATAAAATCGGTGAAGTTCATGAAGGTGCAGCAACAATGGACTGGATGGAACAAGAACAAGAACGCGGTATTACAATTACGTCGGCTGCTACTACGGCACAATGGAACGACCATCGTATCAACATTATCGATACCCCGGGACACGTAGACTTTACTGTAGAAGTTGAACGTTCATTGCGCGTATTGGATGGAGCAGTAGGTGTTTTCAGCGCTAAAGAAGGTGTTGAACCGCAATCCGAAACGGTTTGGCGTCAAGCTGATCGTTATGGGGTTCCACGTATCGCTTATGTAAACAAAATGGACATCATCGGTGCTGACTTCCTTGCGGTTGTTCAGGATATGAGATCCCGTTTGCAAGCAAACGCGGTAGCGATTCAATTGCCGATTGGTGCAGAAAATGAATTCAAAGGGATCATTGATCTCGTTGATCAAGTCGCTTATATGTATAAAGATGACTTGGGTAAAGATATCGAAAAAACATCGATTCCTGCGGAGTTTGACGCAAAAGTTGCAGAACTTCGTAATGAGTTGATTGAGCGTGTAGCAGAACTTGACGAAGAACTTATGATGAAATATCTTGAGGGTGAAGAAATCACTGTCGAGGAATTGAAAAAAGGTCTTCGTAAAGGAGTCTGTGAAGTTCAAATCTTCCCTGTCATTTGCGGTTCATCTTACAAAAACAAAGGCGTTCAGTTAATGTTGGATGCTGTCGTGGACTACTTGCCAGCACCTGTAGATGTTCCGGATATTAAAGGGACACTTGAAGACGGTTCGGAAATCACACGCAAATCAGCTGATAGTGAGCCGTTTGCAGCTCTTGCTTTTAAAATCATGACGGATCCGTTCGTAGGTAAATTAACGTTTTTCCGCGTTTATTCCGGCGTATTGAATTCCGGTTCATATGTTTTGAACGCGACAAAAGGCAAACGCGAACGTATTAGCCGTATCTTGCAAATGCATGCGAATAGCCGCGAAGAAATCAGCATCGTTTATGCTGGTGATATCGCTGCTGCAGTCGGTTTGAAAGATACCATTACAGGTGACACACTATGTGACGAGAAAAACCCTGTAATACTTGAATCGATGAATTTCCCTGACCCCGTTATCTCGGTCGCAATTGAGCCAAAAACGAAGGCTGACCAAGATAAACTTGGCATCGCTATTGGCAAACTTGCCGAAGAAGATCCTACGTTCCGTGCACATACTGATGAAGAAACAGGCCAAACGATTATCGCAGGTATGGGTGAACTTCACCTTGAGATTCTTGTCGATCGTATGAAACGTGAATTCAAAGTAGAAACGAATGTAGGTAAACCGCAAGTTGCTTATCGTGAAACATTCCGTGCTACTGCGGAAGTTGAAGGTAAATTCGTACGTCAATCTGGTGGTCGTGGTCAATACGGTCACGTTTGGATTAAGTTCGAACCTCAAGAGCCAGGTCAAGGTTTTGAATTTGTGAACAAAATTGTCGGCGGTGTCGTGCCAAGAGAATATATCGCTCCGGTCCAAGCGGGTATCGAGGAATCGATGAAAAACGGCGTAATTGCTGGTTTCCCACTTGTTGATATCAAAGCGACTATTTTTGACGGTTCATACCATGATGTTGACTCTAGTGAGATGGCATTTAAAATTGCTGGTTCGATGGCGCTTAAAGCCGCTAAAGACAAATGTAAACCGGTACTTCTTGAGCCAATCATGAAAGTTGAAGTAACTGTACCTGAAGAGAACATGGGTGATGTGATGGGGATGTTGAACTCACGTCGCGGTCGTATCGAAGGTATGGATTCACGTGGCGGCGCTCAAATCATTCGTGCAAAGGTGCCTTTGTCTGAAATGTTTGGTTACTCCACAACGCTTCGTTCTGGTACTCAAGGACGCGGAACATTCAGCATGGAACTTTCACACTACGATGAAGTTCCGAAAAACATCTCGGAAGAGATTATTGCAAAAGGTAAGGGTGCGTAATTACTGCGCATTCAACATAAACTAAAATTTCACATGAAAATTAAGGAGGACATTCACAATGGGTAAGGCTAAGTTTGAACGTAACAAACCGCACGTTAACATTGGTACAATCGGTCACGTTGACCATGGTAAAACCACTTTGACTGCTGCAATCACAACTGTATTGTCGAAAAAATATGGAGGAGCAGCAGTTGCTTTCGATCAAATCGATAAAGCTCCAGAAGAAAAAGCACGTGGAATCACGATTTCCACAGCACACGTTGAGTACGAAACTGACAACCGTCACTACGCTCACGTTGATTGCCCAGGCCACGCCGACTACGTTAAAAACATGATTACAGGTGCTGCACAAATGGATGGCGCGATTCTCGTTGTTTCCGCAACTGACGGTCCAATGCCACAAACTCGTGAGCACATCCTGCTTTCCCGCCAAGTAGGCGTACCTTACATTGTTGTATTCTTGAACAAATGCGACATGGTTGAAGATGAGGAGTTCGTTGAGCTTGTAGAAATGGAAGTTCGCGAATTGCTTAACGAATATGAGTTCCCAGGTGACGACACTCCAATCATCCGTGGTTCTGCGCGTGAAGCGTTGCAAAACCCTGATGGTGACTGGGCTCAAAAAATCGTTGAATTGTTCGAGCAAATCGACACATACATCCCAACTCCTGAGCGCGACACTGACAAACCTTTCCTTATGCCAGTTGAGGACGTATTCACAATCACAGGTCGTGGTACAGTTGCTACAGGTCGCGTAGAGCGCGGAGTAGTAAAAGTGAGTGACGAGGTAGAAATCATCGGTCTTGCTGAAGAGAAAAGAAAAGTAGTTGTTACGGGCGTTGAAATGTTCCGTAAACTTCTTGATTCCGCACAAGCGGGCGACAACATTGGAGCATTGCTTCGCGGTGTTGATCGTAAAGACATCGAGCGCGGTCAAGTTTTGGCTAAACCAAACACAGTTAACCCGCACACTAGCTTTAAAGCGCAAATCTACGTTTTGACGAAAGAAGAAGGCGGACGTCACAAATCCTTTACAGCAGGTTACCGTCCACAGTTCTACTTCCGCACAACTGACGTTACAGGTATCATCAACCTCCCTGATGGAACTGACCTTGTAATGCCTGGTGACAACGTAGAAGTAACTGTTGAATTGATTGCTCCAATCGCAATTGAAGAAGGTACTCGCTTCGCGATTCGTGAGGGTGGCCGCACAGTTGGTGCCGGTGCCGTTGCAACAATCATTAAGTAATTTGCTTTTCATTGAATGTAACTATTAATCAAAACATGCTTGCCGACATTAATGTCGGTAGGCATGTTTTTTTACGATTAGGTATTGCATTGTAAATGGAGATTTAGTATAATGTTGAATGTTGGACTGATTACGCGTTGATGTGAGAGGTTGCTGACACACCCGGCTCCTTTGCCATGAGTCGATGTCAGGAGAATTTTCACGGAGCATGTCCGATCTAGAATAGGACGATAGAAGGAGGGAATTTAAATGGCAAAGCAGAAAATTCGTATTCGTTTGAAGGCGTATGATCATCGTATCTTAGATCAGTCAGCTGAAAAAATCGTGGAAACCGCAAAACGTTCCGGTGCTAACGTATCCGGTCCGATTCCATTGCCAACTGAGAAGGCAATTTACACGATTCTTCGCGCTGTTCATAAGTACAAAGATTCGCGTGAACAATTCGAAATGCGTACGCACAAGCGCTTGATTGACATTGTGAATCCGACGCCGCAAACGGTTGATGCTTTGATGCGACTCGACCTGCCAGCTGGCGTAGACATCGAAATCAAATTGTAATCATTATGAGACTTATCAAGAAAGGAAAGAGGTGTGAAAAGTGGCTGTAAAAGGTTTTTTGGGTAAAAAAATCGGTATGACACAAGTGTTCGTGGAAGACGGCACGCTGATCCCGGTAACAGTCATACAGTCCGACTCTTGCGTTGTTCTTCAAAAGAAAGATAACGAAACAGACGGATACGAAGCAATCCAACTTGGATTTGCTGATAAAAAGGTTAGACCAGAAGGTCTGACAAAACAGGACACAAAACGCTCCAATTTTGCAAATCAACCAGAAGTAGGCCATGCGAAAAAAGCAGGTGTTACGCCTAAACGTTTCGTCAAAGAAATTAAAGGTGTGGATATTGCTCAATTTGAAGTGGGTCAATCAGTTAGCGTAGATATCTTCGCTGCGGGTGAATTTGTCGATGTAACTGGTACTTCTAAGGGTAAAGGATTTGCGGGCTCCATTAAAAGACATGGTATATCTAGAGGTCCTATGGCTCACGGTTCCCGTTATCACCGTGGCCCTGGTTCGATGGGTTCCATTCAAGCGAACCGCGTACCAAAAGGTAAACGATTGCCAGGTCACATGGGTGTGGATACGGTAACTGTGCAAAATCTTCAAGTCATTAAAGTCGATGCAGAACGAAATGTAATTCTTGTCAAGGGTGCTATTCCTGGTCCGAACAATTGTTACGTTACAGTGAAATCATCGATTAAAAAGCAATAGAAAGATTGGAAAGGAGGAAAAATAATGCCTAAAGTATCTGTAGTAAATACAACCGGCCAACAAGTAGAAGAACTTGAACTTGCAGATTCCGTTTTTGGAGTTGAACCACATGTACATGTACTTCATAGTGCGGTAGTCATGCAACAAGCTTCTGAACGTTCCGGCACACATAAAGTTAAAGGCCGCTCTGAAGTTCGTGGCGGTGGTCGTAAGCCTTGGAAACAAAAAGGTACTGGTCGTGCTCGTCAAGGAAGTATCCGTTCACCGCAATGGAAAGGTGGCGGCGTAGTTTTCGGACCGACACCTAGAAGTTATGCGTTTAAGCTTCCTAAGAAAGTGCGCAGACTTGCCATTAAATCTGCTCTTTCCTCTAAGGTGATTGATCAAGATCTAATCGTCCTTGATGAATTGCTTTTGAATGCACCGAAGACAAAAGAGTTTGTGAAAATTTTGAAAAACTTAAATGTTGAACGCAAAGCACTTGTCGTTGCAGGTGAGTACAATGATAATGTTGCATTGTCGTTGCGCAACATTCCTGGTATTAAATTGGTGACTGCTGATGGCATCAACGTGCTTGACGTTATGGTTCATGACAAATTGATTATGACCAAAGAAGCAGTATCCTTAGTAGAGGGGGCTCTCTCCTAATGAAAGATCCACGCGATATAATCAAACGTCCGATTATCACGGAAAGCACAAGTGAATTGATGGCTAACCTAACCTATGTCTTCGAAGTAGATAAACGTGCTAACAAGATCGAAATTAAAGAAGCAATCGAGTCGATTTTTAAAGTGAAAGTAACGAAAGTCAACACGATGATTGTGCCGGCGAAACCTAAACGTTACGGTCGTCACAGCGGTTACACTAGTGAGTGGAAGAAAGCAATTGTTTTCTTGAGTAAAGATAGCAAGCCATTAGCTTTCTTTGAATCCGTGCAATAATTATCAGTGAAGTGAGGAGGGACTAAAGTGCCAATTAAAAAGTATAAACCAACCTCACCTGCCAGACGCAACATGTCGGTATCTACTTTTGAAGAGATAACTACTTCGAAACCAGAGAAGTCATTGCTTGCTCCTTTGTTCAAAAAGGCAGGTAGAAACAATCAAGGTAAAATCACCACACGCCATCAAGGTGGCGGTCACAAACGTCAATATCGTATTATTGATTTCAAACGTAACAAGGATGGTGTGCCAGGTCGCGTAGCGACGATTGAGTACGATCCGAATCGTTCGGCAAACATTGCACTTATCAATTATGTTGATGGTGAGAAACGTTACATCATCGCGCCTAAAGGTTTGAAAGTCGGCGATGTCATCGAGTCTGGACCGAGTGCAGATATTCGTGTAGGAAACTCGTTGCCGTTAGAAAACATTCCGGTAGGTACTGTCATCCATAATATCGAGTTGAAACCTGGCAAAGGCGGACAACTTGTTCGTGCTGCAGGTACAGGAGCTCAATTGCTCGGTAAAGAAGGTCAATATGTCTCAATCAGACTTTCTTCAGGTGAAGTGCGCAAAGTCGAAAGAATTTGCCGTGCAACTGTTGGTAGTGTAGGTAACGAAGACTACGAGTTGATTAAAATTGGTAAAGCCGGTCGTTCTAGATGGCTTGGTAAACGTCCTTCTGTTCGTGGGGTAGTAATGAATCCGAACGATCATCCACACGGTGGTGGTGAAGGTCGCGCTCCAATCGGACGCAAATCCCCGCTTTCTCCTTGGGGTAAACCGACACTTGGTTATAAAACTCGTAAGAAGAAAAAAGCATCTAGCAAACTCATTATTCGAGGTCGCTCGAAATAATCGCATGATGATTGAATTTCGAAAGGAGGCTCTCATATGGGACGCAGCTTAAAAAAAGGACCGTTTGTTGACGGTCATCTGATGAAAAAAGTCGAAGATCTTAACAAAGCGAACAAAAAAACAGTGATCAAAACCTGGTCGCGTCGTTCGACCATTTTTCCTGAGTTTGTTGGCCACACGTTCGGTGTCTACGATGGTCGTAAACACGTTCCAGTTTATGTGACTGAGGATATGGTCGGTCACAAACTTGGAGAATTTTCACCATCAAGAACATACAAGGGACACACTGCTGACGATAAGAAAACAGGCAAGAGATAATGATACAACTGTAATTCGAGAGGAGGTTTCGATATGCAAGCCAAAGCGATTGCAAAATATGTTCGAATTGCTCCGCGTAAAGCGCGACTTGTCATTGATTTGATTCGCGGTAAAGAAGTAGGTGAGGCTGTTGCAATTCTGCGTCATACAGCTAAATCTGCATCGCCGATCATTGAAAAAGTATTAAACTCGGCGATCGCAAACGCGGAACACAATTTTTCACTTGATGTGAACAAACTAAAGATTTCTGAGGCGTACGTTAACCCTGGACCGACTTTAAAAAGATTTCGTCCACGTGCAATGGGCCGCGCTAGTCGCATTCATAAACGTACAAGTCATATTACGGTAGTCGTATCTGAATAATAAGGAGGGAAAATCGTGGGTCAAAAAGTAAATCCGGTCGGATTACGCGTAGGTATTATCCGTGACTGGGAATCGAAATGGTATGCAGGAAAAAATTATGCAGACTTTTTACTTGAAGATTTAAAAATTCGTGATTACTTGAAAAAGAAACTGAAAGATTCTGCTGTTTCACATATCGATATCGAACGTACAGCTGATCGCGTGAATGTTATGATTCACACAGCGAAACCGGGCATTGTTATCGGTAAAGGTGGATCTGAAGTTGAAAACATGAAAAAAGCTTTGATTAAATTAACGAACAAAAAAGTCGGAATCAGCATTTCTGAAATTAAGAATCCTGATCTTGACGCGATTCTTGTTGCTGAGAACATTGCACAACAATTAGAAAAACGTATTTCTTTCCGCAGAGCAATGAAACAAGCGATTCAACGCACAATGAAATCAGGAGCTAAAGGTATTAAAACTGCAGTAAGCGGTCGCCTTGGCGGAGCGGAGATTGCTCGTACAGAAGGCTACAGCGAAGGAACGGTTCCTCTTCATACTTTGAGAGCTGATATCGATTACGGTACGGCTGAGGCACATACAACATATGGTCTGATTGGTGTGAAAGTTTGGATTTACCGTGGTGTAGTTCTTCCGACTCCTAAGAAAAAGGAAGCAGAGGAAGGAGGAAATTAATCATGTTAGTACCAAAACGTGTTAAACACCGTAAAGAACATCGCGGCAAAATGAAAGGCCGTGCAAAAGGCGGTACTGAGGTGACTTTCGGCGAGTTTGGCTTACAAGCTGTGGAAGCGTCCTGGATTACGAACCGACAAATCGAAGCTGCTCGTATTGCGATGACTCGTTATATTCGTCGTGGCGGTAAAGTTTGGATTAAAATTTTCCCTGCAAAACCAATCACACAAAAGCCGTTAGAAGTACGTATGGGTAGCGGTAAAGGTAATGTTGAAAAATGGGTTGCAGTTGTTAAACCAGGCAAGGTATTGTTCGAACTTGCTGGAGTGAGCGAGGAAATAGCTCGTGAAGCAATGCGTTTGGCATCACATAAACTTCCGATCAAAACGAAGTTTGTGAAGAGAGAAGAAGTGGGTGGTGATAGCAATGAAAGCTAATGAAATGCGGAATTTAACCACTGCTGAAATTGAAAGAAAAATCACTGGTTTTAAAGAAGAGTTGTTCAACCTGCGCTTTCAACTTGCTACCGGTCAATTGGACAATCCGAACCGGATTGGTGAAGTTCGCAAAGAAATTGCCAGAGCGAAAACAGTTCTTCGCGAAAGAGAATTAGGCATTGGCAGCTGATTATGCCGGAAGGAGGATGTTCAATGAGTGAACGTAATGAACGAAGAGTACAAATCGGCAAAGTCGTAAGTGACAAAATGGACAAAACGATTGTAGTCGCGGTTGAAACTTATAAAAAGCATGAACTGTATCATAAGCGCATTAAATATACGAAAAAGTACAAGGCACATGACGAGAACAACGAGGCAAAAATCGGTGATGTCGTGAGAATCATGGAGACCAGAAAGTTATCGAAAGATAAAAACTGGCGTCTTGTTGAAATCGTAGAGAAAGCAGTAATCATCTAATATTGAAGCATAAGCGTGAAAGGAGGAAGAAAGATGATTCAACCTTTTACTCGGTTGAGCGTTGCTGATAATTCAGGCGCAAAAGAATTGATGTGTATTCGTGTGCTTGGTGGTACTGGAAGACGGGTTGGGGTAATCGGTGATTTGATTATTTGCTCGGTCAAAAGCGCAACACCAGGTGGCGTTGTCAAAAAAGGAGACGTAATCAAAGCGGTTATCGTAAGAACAAAACGTCCGGTTCGTCGTAAAGATGGATCTTACATCAAGTTCGATGAAAACGCAGCAGTTGTTGTTAAAGAGGATAAAAGTCCTCGTGGAACACGTATTTTTGGACCGGTAGCACGTGAGTTACGTGATAAAGACTTTATGAAAATCATTTCCTTGGCACCGGAAGTCATTTAAATTGACAAGTTGTAACTTGTTTGGAAATTGGGAGGTGTAAGCATGGCAAGAACAAAAAAACGTCTCGAGTCTTATAACAATAAACTTCATGTTAAGAAAGATGATAACGTGATTGTAATTACGGGTAAGGACAAAGGCAAAAGAGGTCGCATTATCGCTGCGTATCCACGTTTGAACAAGGTGCTTGTTGAGGGTGTCAACATTGTAAAGAGACATTCGAAGCCTTCTCAAGCAAACCCTCAAGGTGGAATCATCGAAAAAGAAGCGCCGATTCACGTATCAAACGTGATGCTGATTGACCCTAAGTCAAACAAACCTACTCGTGTTGGTTATAAAGTTTTAGACAACGGTAAAAAAGTAAGAATTTCAAAAAAATCAGGCGAAGTCATCGACTGATGAATCACTTTAAGAAAGAAAGGAGGATCTAGTGCGATGGCAGCTAGATTAAAGGATAAGTTTCTTAATGAAATCACTCCGGGATTAATTCAAAAATTCAACTACTCGTCAGTAATGCAAGTTCCTAAAGTTGAAAAAGTAGTTATCAATTTTGGACTTGGTGAAGCTGTTGCAAATTCAAAAATTTTGGATGTTGCAATCAAAGAGTTAGAAATAATCTCAGGTCAAAAGCCTGTCATTACAAGAGCGAAAAAATCCATTGCTGGATTTAAACTTCGTGAAGGTATGGCGATTGGCGCAAAAGTAACATTGCGCGGAGATAGAATGTATTATTTCTTGGATAAGTTGTTTAATGTTGCACTTCCTCGTGTTCGTGATTTTCGTGGAGTGTCCAATAAATCGTTTGATGGCCGTGGAAACTATACACTTGGTTTGAAAGAACAGTTGATTTTCCCGGAAATCGAATATGATAAAGTGGACAAAGTGCGCGGTATGGATGTAGTCATTGTAACGACTGCTAAATCAGACGAAGAGTCTTTAGAGTTGCTTACACAATTGGGAATGCCGTTTGTTAAATAGTTCGAGGCATTGGAGGTGTGAAATAAAGTGGCGAAAAAATCGATGATCGTTAAGCAACAACGCAAACCGAAGTTTAAAGTACAGGCTTACACTCGTTGCGAGCGTTGTGGGCGTCCACACTCTGTTATCAGAAAATTTAAGATTTGCAGAATATGTTTCCGTGAATTGGCTTATAAAGGTCAAATTCCCGGTGTGAAAAAAGCTAGTTGGTAATTTTACCCGTTTGGGAAGGAGGCAAAAAAAATGGCAGTTACAGATCCAATTGCAGATATGTTAACTCGAATCCGCAATGCGAACGTTGTTCGTCATGAGAAAGTGGAAGTTCCTTCCTCCAAGATTAAAAGAGAAATCGCGAACATCTTGAAAAAAGAAGGATTTATCCGTGATGCGGAATTTATCGATGATAAGAATCAAGGAGTAATCCGTATTTTCTTGAAATATGGACCAAACAATGAGCGTGTTATCAGCGGATTGAAGAGAATTAGCAAACCTGGTTTGCGCGTTTACTCTCCATGTCAAGAATTGCCGCGAGTACTTGGAGGATTGGGGATTGCAATAATCTCAACTTCAAAGGGTGTAATGACAGACAAAGAAGCAAGACAATCAAAATCCGGCGGAGAAGTTCTTTGCTACGTTTGGTAAAATCGTTTTTATGAATGGAGGTGTACAGAATGTCTCGTATTGGTAGAAAACCTATCGCACTGCCTGCAGGCGTTAATATCGAATTGAAAGATTCTGGAATTACGGTTAAAGGTCCAAAGGGAACCTTGTCACGCGAGTTGCACAAAGACATGAAAATTGTTATTGCATCTGATTCGCTGTCAGTTGAACGCCCTACCGATAATAAATTGCATCGTTCGCTTCACGGTACTACTCGTAGTGTGATTGCAAACATGGTGAATGGTGTTACGGATGGTTTTACAAAAACACTGGAACTTGTAGGTGTCGGTTATCGTGCTGCTTTAAGTGGTAACAAATTGACACTAAATGTGGGTTACTCACATCCAGTAGAGTTCATCGCTGAAACCGGTATCGAATTTGAAGTTCCAAGTGTTACTAAAATTATTATCAAAGGTATTGATAAGGAACTAGTCGGTGCTACTGCTGCTAAGATTCGTTCCGTACGTGAACCTGAACCGTATAAAGGTAAGGGGATTAAGTATGAAAATGAAAAAATCCTTCGCAAAGAGGGTAAAACTGGTAAGAAGAAGTAATAGCTCGAGATGAAAGGAGGCACTAATTGTGATTTCCAAAGGCGATAAAAATAAGGCTAGATTGAAAAGACACTTGCGCATTCGTAAAAATGTTACGGGTACTGCCGAGCGTCCAAGACTCAATATTTTCCGTTCGGCAAAGCACATTTACGCACAATTGATCGATGATGTTACTGGTGTAACGATTGCTCAAGCTTCGACACTTGATGCACAATTAAAAGACTCAATTGGTAATGGCGGGAATGTTGCTGCTGCTCGTCAAGTTGGCGAACTGGTCGCGAAACGCGCAGTTGAAAAAAGTATCACGAAAGTAGTTTTTGACCGCGGAGGTTATTTATATCACGGAAGAATTCAAGCTTTAGCCGATGCTGCTCGCGAAGCAGGTCTTGAATTCTAATTCGTTACAAAGGAGGGTAATCAATTGCGAATTAATCCAGCATCAGTAGGAGAACTCGTTGAGAAAGTCGTTCACATCAACCGTGTTGCTAAAGTTGTAAAAGGCGGTCGTCGTTTTAGTTTTAGCGCACTTGTTGTCGTTGGCGACAAAAACGGATATGTTGGAGCAGGTATCGGTAAAGCGTCAGAGGTACCTGATGCAATCCGAAAAGGTATTGAAGATGCTAAGAAAAATCTGATTCACGTGCCAATTGTAGGTACATCTATTCCCCACCTCGTTATCGGTCATTTCGGTGCGGGTGAGGTATTACTGAAACCTGCATCTGAAGGTACAGGGGTAATTGCTGGGGGTCCTGTTCGTGCAGTACTCGAACTTGCAGGAATCGGCGATATTTTGACGAAATCACTTGGTTCATCGAATTCGATTAACATGGTGAATGCAACTTTGGAAGGTTTGAGTCGTTTGAAAACAGTCGAAGAAGTTGCGAAATTGCGCGGTAAAACCGTAGCAGAAATTCAGGGTTAGGAGGGTTTCACAATGGCAAAAAAACTAGCAGTCACCCTCAAGAGAAGTTTGATTGGCAGATCGGAGACACAACGTAAAACTGTTCAATCATTAGGACTTCGTAAGTTGCAACAAACAGTCTTGCATGATGATCATCCAGCAATTAGAGGAATGATCAATAAAGTTAAACATATGGTCGAAGTAAATGAAGTCGACGCTTAATCATTCATTTCTTTGTAATCGTTACAGAGGAGGTGTACACATTGAAACTTCACGAATTAAAACCTGCTGAAGGTTCGAAAACTACTCGCAAAAGAATCGGTCGTGGTATCGGTAGCGGGACAGGTAAAACCGCAGGAAAAGGTCACAAAGGTCAAAATGCTCGCTCGGGTGGCGGCGTTAGACCAGGATTTGAAGGTGGTCAAAATCCATTGTATCGTCGTTTACCGAAGAGAGGATTCACAAACATTCATCGCAAAATAATTGAGAATGTTTCGTTAGAGGACTTGAACTTGTTCGAAGACGGTACTGACATTACTGTTGAACTGTTGATTGAATCAGGAATTATTAAAAATGCGAAAGATGGCGTTAAAATTCTTGGTAATGGTGAAATCACTAAAAAAATCAACGTAATTGCTCCTATTACATTATCGAAATCTGCAGCTGATAAAATTAAAGCTGTAGGCGGATCCGTTACTGAGGTGATTTAATGTTTAAAACATTGGCCAACATAATGAAAGTAGAGGATTTACGTAATCGTATTTTGTTTACATTATCAATCCTCATTGTTTTTCGAATTGGTTCATTCATCCCGGTACCAAACATCAACGTTGACGCTCTTGCTAATTTCGACAAAACGAACGATGTGTTTGGTTTGTTGAATACATTTTCTGGTGGTGCACTTGCTAACTTTTCCATTCTTGCAATGGGGATTATGCCTTACATCACAGCATCGATCATCGTTCAATTGTTGACGATGGACGTTGTACCGAAATTTGTTCAATGGGCTAAAGAAGGTGAAGAAGGTCGAAAAAAACTTGCACAAGTAACTCGCTATGGTACAATTGCCATCGGTATTGTGCAAGCATTCGGCTTATCGATTGGATTTAATCGGTTATATCAGTTCGAGCTCGTAACTGACACTTCAATTGCTAGTTTCACTACGATTGCGATTGTATTGACTGCTGGGACTGCCTTTTTGATGTGGTTAGGAGAACAAATCACTGAAAAAGGCATTGGTAATGGTATCTCGATTTTGATTTTTGCGGGTATTATAGCAGCGATACCAAATGGAGTGAACCAAATTTACCAAACACAGTTCGTTGATGCTACTGAATCAAATCTGTTTCTGAACATTCTAAAAATTGTTGCAATCTTGCTCGTAGTCGTGCTTATTGTTATCGGTGTTATTTACGTACAACAAGGTGTACGAAAAGTGCCTGTTCAGTATGCAAAAAAGGTAATTGGACAGAAAATGTATGGTGGTGGCAATACTTTTATTCCTTTAAAAGTTAATGCTGCTGGTGTTATCCCAGTCATTTTCGCTCTTTCATTACTTGTATTTCCTCCAACGATTGCCGGATTTTTTAGAGATCCACAAGGTGGCGGCGTAGCAAATTGGATTATTGATAATATGAGTTATGAAGCCCCGTTAGGCATGATATTGTATGTGCTACTCATTCTTGGTTTCACATTTTTCTATACATTTGTACAGATTAATCCTGTACAAATGTCGGAACAAATGCAGAAAAATGGCGGTTCTATTCCAGGTATTCGTCCAGGACAAGAAACAACTCGTTACATCACAAAAGTATTGACAAGAATTACTTTGACTGGTGCGATTTTCTTATCAGCTGTTTCTGTGCTCCCGATGATTTTCGGGAATTTATCTGGTTTACCAAGCAATGTGACCATTGGTGGTACTGCATTACTTATCGTGGTTAGTGTTGGTTTGGAAACAATGAAACAGATTGAAAGTCAATTGATTAAACGGAACTACAAAGGTTTTATCAATAAATAGTGTTAAACAGAAAGCCGTCTGGCTAAGAGGGAGTTGTCAGATTTGAATATCATATTTATGGGTCCCCCAGGAGCTGGTAAAGGTACTCAAGCAGAGCGAATTGTACAACAATTTAATATTCCTCATATTTCTACGGGGGATGCATTCCGTGCTGCAATGAGTCAGGAGACCGCGCTTGGACTTGAGGCGAAAAAATATGTAAACCAAGGATTACTTGTTCCAGATGAGATTACAATAGGCATTGTCAATGAACGTTTAAAACAAAATGATTGCGCTGAAGGATTTCTCTTAGACGGTTTTCCTCGGACAATTTCACAGGCAGATGCTTTGGCTACCATTCTTGCACAAGATGGCAAACAAATTTCATTTGTAATCAATTTAAAGGTAAACCGTAATCTGCTGCTTGATCGATTAACCGGTCGGAGAATTTGTAAGTCTTGCGGAGCGACTTTTCACTTGGTTTTCAATCCGACAACTGTTCCAGGTGTTTGTGATAAATGCTCTGGTGAACTTTACCAACGTGCTGATGATACCGTTGAAAAAGTTGGAACACGTTTAGATGAGTATGAGAAATGGACTTCACCGCTTTTGGAATATTATTCAGCAAAAGGTACACTGAAAGAAGTTAATGGTGAATTAGAAATCGAAGTTGTAACTAAGCAAATCGATGAGATTTTGCGAGGACCAGCCGAATGATTATTTGCAAGTCACAAGCTGAACTTGAATTGATGAGAGAAGCTGGAAGAATCGTAGCACACACGCATCAACTGCTTAAAGAAGCGATTCGGCCTGGAGTTTCAACGTTGGAGTTAGATCAAATGGCGGAACGGTTCATAATGAGTCGTAATGCCACGCCTTCTTTTAAAGGTTACAATGGTTTTTCAGGCAGTATTTGTGCATCAGTCAATGAGGAACTTGTCCACGGTATCCCTGGCCCAAGAAAACTAAAGGAAGGCGACATCATTAGTATTGATGTTGGCGCATATTATAAAGGTTTTCACGGTGACTCTGCATGGACATATGCAGTAGGGAATATTTCTCCAGTTGCGCAAAAGTTATTACAAGTGACAGAGGAATCTCTCTACAAAGGATTGTCGTTTGCAGGACCGGACGTACGACTGTTCACAATTTCGAATGCGATTCAACGTCATGTTGAAGATCACGGATTTTCGATTGTGAGAGAGTATGTTGGACATGGGATTGGCGCGAAACTACATGAGGAACCGCAAATTCCGAATTACGGTCAAGCGAATCGAGGTCCCCGATTGAAGCCGGGTATGGTGTTGGCGATTGAACCGATGGTGAACGCCGGTGCTAGGCATGTCAAAACATTGGTGGATGGTTGGACAGTAGTTACCGTTGATGGTTCGCTTTGTGCTCATTTTGAACATACAGTAGCGATTACACAAGAGGGTTACGAAATCTTGACTCTTCCATAATTCTGACAGCAAACGCACAAATATTGAAAGGAGAAAAATTTAGTGGCTAAAGAAGATGTCATTGAAGTTGAGGGTGTAGTGATTGAACCGCTTCCGAATGCGATGTTCAAAGTTGAATTGGCAAACGGACATAAAGTGCTTGCACATATTTCAGGTAAAATACGTATGCACTTTATCAAAATCTTGCCCGGTGATAAGGTGACCGTAGAATTATCACCTTATGATTTAACAAGAGGCCGAATAACGTATCGCTTCAAGTAAAGGAGGAAACAACATGAAGGTAAGACCGTCAGTCAAACCTATTTGTGAAAAATGCAAGGTTATCCGTCGCCGTGGTACGGTGATGGTCATCTGTGAAAATCCAAAACATAAACAAAAACAAGGTTAGGAGGTGTAAACAATGGCGCGTATTGCTGGTGTTGACTTGCCACGCGATAAGAGATTGGAAATCGCATTGACTTACATTTTTGGTATTGGTAAAACGACTTCCCAAAAAATCGTTGCTGCGACTGGTTTGAATCCGAATAAGAGAGTTCGTGAATTGACTGAAGACGAAGTTTCTAAACTTCGTGATGCAATTGATCGTACTGTAAAAGTTGAAGGTGACTTACGCAGAGAAATCTCATTAAACATTAAACGCTTAATTGAGATTGGTTGCTATCGCGGCATCCGTCACCGTCGTGGATTACCTGTTCGTGGACAACGTACAAAAACAAATGCTCGTACCCGTAAAGGTCCTCGCAGAACTGTTGCGAACAAGAAGAAATAAAGGAGGGAATAGTTAACATGGCGAAAGCGAAGAAAGTAGTGCGCACAAAACGTCGCGACCGTAAAAATATTGAATCCGGAGTTGCACATATTCGTTCAACGTTTAACAACACAATCGTTACCATTACAGATCCGCATGGCAATGCGATTTCTTGGGCAAGTTCCGGTAACCTTGGCTTTAAAGGCTCGCGCAAAAGCACTCCGTTTGCTGCGCAAATGGCGGCTGAATCAGCAGCAAAGGCAGCGATGGAACATGGTTTAAAAATTGTCGAGGTAATGGTTAAAGGTCCGGGGTCTGGACGTGAGGCAGCAATTCGAGCGTTACAAGCAGCGGGACTTGAAGTAAACTTGATTAAAGACGTGACACCGATTCCTCACAACGGATGCCGCCCTCCTAAACGTCGCCGAGTGTAGTAACGTGTTGGATATCAATGTATTTAAGGAGGATGAAGCATGATTGTAATTGAAAAGCCGAAAATCGACATCGTTCAGATTAACGAAGACGACACGTATGGGATGTTTGTTGTTAAACCGCTTCAACCTGGATACGGTACGACACTGGGTAATTCCCTCAGACGTATCTTGTTGTCATCAATCACCGGCGTTGCCGTTACTTCGATCAAAATTGACAACGTACTTCATGAATTTTCTACCATACCGGGTGTTGTTGAAGATACAACAGAGATCATCCTTAATTTAAAAAAATTGGCTTTGAAGATTCATCCCGAAGATGTCCAGACGAAACTGCTTCGAATTGACGTCGAAGGCGAAGGTGTAGTCACTGCAGGAGATATCCTCACTGATAGTGATGTTGAAGTTGTGAATCGCGATTTAGTAATTGCTAACCTAGCTAAAGATGCATCTTTGAATATTGAAATTCAAGTGTCAAAAGGTAAAGGTTATGTACCTGCTGAATCAAGTAACAGAGATGATTTGAAAATTGGTGAGATTCCGGTTGATTCGATCTTTTCTCCGATCACTCGTGTCAAATATAGCGTTAGCAACACTCGTGTTGAGCAAAGAACTGACTTCGAAGAACTTAACATTGAACTATGGTCAGACGGAAGTGTTAATCCTAAAGATGCCGTCAGTCAAGCAGCGTCAATTCTCATTTCTGAATTGAAATTATTTGAAGGTTTGAATCATGAAGCGAAAGATCGTTCAATTGATCGTGAAGTAAGTGATAATGTTCAATCCGGCAATTTGGATATGACGATTGAGGAACTTGATTTGTCTGTTCGTTCATTCAATTGTTTGAAAC
>CANHCR010000020.1 GCA_947459205.1 Caryophanales bacterium
GATGTTATCCGATCCGATTGTTTCTCCGTCGATTTCGAGCACGATATCGTTCACTTTCATTCCAGCAGTCGCAGCGGGCAACCCTGGTTCAACATGAGACAACTTCACATTTTTGGCTTGACCAAGCAATAAAACAACGCACATGAACAAGAGAAAGGCAAGGATAAAGTTCATGAACGGTCCCGCAAAAATGGAGAGTGCTCGTTGCCCAACCGTTTTCGATGCGAATTGGCGGTCGCGCGGTGCAATTTGCACAGTCTTCTTCGCCCTAGTAATCATTGCATCTCGTGCCACGGCAAATCTTCGCTCTTCATCCGTAGCAGTTTTAATCCGAATGATGAGCGCGTCGTTCAAATCAACATATGCTAATTCACCCGAGACAACATCATTTGCAATGTTACGTTCAACGGTATAAATCTGCGTAACTTGATCATCAACAAGACGCAGCCACACTTTTTGACCGAGCGACAAATCTTGCGCATCGTCATTCTCACCGGCCATTTGTACGAAACCACCGATTGGTAGCAGTCGAAACGTATACGTTGTTTCCCCTTTTCGGAGCGAGAACAATTTAGGTCCAAAACCGATTGCAAATTCACGTACAAGAATCCCAGCACGACGCGCAAAATAAAAATGTCCCCATTCGTGAATGCCGACCAACACAAAGAATACAAGCACGGTAAGGACAACAATGAGCGGCAAAGAATCCAAACGTTTTCCTCCTTTGTAAAGAAAAAGTTAAGCTGCGGAAATTCCACGTCTTAACTTTAACATATCTAAGCAGTGTATTGTTGTGCGGTCAAACGCGCCCAGGCATCCCAATGCAAAATTTCTTGCAGGTCAGGGTTGTGAACGGCTTGATGCTGACTGATTGTATCGTAAATGATATCTTCTATCTGCAAAAACCGAATCTCACCCGCCAAGAAACGTGAAACAGCCACTTCATTTGCAGCATTGAAAACCGTTGGTGCAGAACCACCAAGCTTTCCGCATTCATAAGCATATTGTACGCAAGGATAGCGCTTCATATCAAGTTCACGGAAATGCAAAGCACCCAATTTAGCAAGTTCAAGACGTTCACAATGACTTTCGATCCTGTCTGGCCAAGTGAGCGCGTACTGAATCGGAATTCGCATGTCATGATGACCGATTTGTGCGATGATACTGCGATCGACAAACTCAACCAATGAATGCACGATGCTTTCAGGGTGTATGACAACTTCAATTTGTTCATATGGCATTGAGAACAACCAGTGTGCCTCAATAATTTCCAACCCTTTATTCACCATCGTCGCCGAATCTATCGTAATTTTCGCGCCCATCGACCAATTTGGATGATTGAGCGCTTGTTCGACAGTTACATTTTGCAACTGATCCCTTTCCAAATGCCGAAACGAGCCGCCAGATGCCGTCAAAATAAGTCGTGACACTTCTTTGTGTTGTTCACCATTCAAACACTGAAAGAGTGCGGAATGTTCACTGTCAATCGGCAACAACTTAACGCCATGCTTTTTCAAACTTTCATTGACCAAATGTCCCGCGGAGATGAGTGTCTCTTTATTCGCTAATCCAATCGTTTTCCCTGCACCAATCGCAGCCAATGTAGGTTCGAGCCCCATGCTCCCGACTAGAGCATTGACAACGTAGTTTGCCTCGAAATGCGATGCTACATCCAACAATCCCTCGCTGCCGTACGTGATTTTTATCGAAGCAGGCAAATCTGAGCGCAATTGTTCTGCAAGCTCCTTCGTAGCAACTGAAACAATTTGCGGGTGAAAATGTAATGCTTGCTGTCGAGCCATGTCAATGTTCTGTCCTGCAGCAAGTGCAACCACTTGAAAATGTTGCGGATGATGGGCGACGATATCGAGCGTTTGCCGACCGATTGATCCCGTCGAGCCGAGGATTGCGAGTTTTTTTGTCATCATTACGCCCCCAACCAACCGGAGTAAAAAAAGATAAGATGCATAAACGGAAACACGATAATCCAACTATCCGTACGATCTAAAATACCACCATGACCTGGCAGGAACGTACCGGAATCTTTAATGTTTCGAAAACGCTTATAAGCAGATTGAATCAGATCACCGAGTTGAGCTAAGACAGCGATTGCAATCGATAGAAAGACTGAATCAAGATAACTCAATAAATCGGGCTTAACTGTCGCATACACCATCCCTACGCCAACCGCCAAGACGATGCCGCCTATCGAACCTTCGATCGTTTTTTTCGGACTAATTCGTGGCATCAACGGCGTCTTGCCCATTGCAACACCAGCAAAGTATGCACCGCTATCCGAGGCCCAAATCATCGAAAAGATAAGCAACGCCCAGAATTGACCGTTCTCCATCCAAATCGTTTCGGCCATATATTGAAAGCCGAACGTAATGTATAAAAAGGATAAAAAATAAATGGCGGCCGTTTCAATATGTATGCGATTATGTGTAAATACAGTGCAAAGCAAGAGAAACAACAAGTATAACCAAGACACAATCGAGTATTCAGGTTCAAGTGAAGGCCACAGTTTCCCCCACGGGAACACGAGATAAAGCAAAACAGCATAACCGACGATGGCCAGCACATTCATAGTAGGAAGTTGGTTCAGTCGAATAAATTCACGATAGCCCATGATCGCCATCATGGCAATCAATGTAGTAAACCAATAACCTCCAGCCAACAATGCACCGATAAACAGCGTGCCGGCAAGCATGCCATATAATATTCTTTGTTTCAAATCATATCATCCTCTACAAAGCACCGTAACGCCGAACTCGTCGCTGATATTCGGCAATCGCGTCACAAAAATGTTGCTCGGAAAAATCCGGCCAGTATACATCCGTGAACCACAATTCAGTGTAAGCAAGTTGCCACATCATAAAATTACTGATGCGCAATTCTCCACTCGTACGAATAAGTAAATCAGGGTCTGGCATCGAACGCGTGAGCAAATAAGACGAATAGAGTTCGTCTGTAATTTCCGTTTTTGCGAGATTTCCAGCCTGAAAGTCCGCGAACATCGCTTGCATAGCAAGCGTCATCTCCTTGCGACTTCCATAGTTAAAAGCAAAACTTAAAATTAAGCCGTCATTATTAGCCGTCTTTCGTTCCGCTTCCTCAACGGCATCTAGCGTATCCTTTGGCAGGCCTTCACGAAAACCGATCATCTGAATTTTGACATTTTTCTCAATGAGTTCATCAAGTTCTTTGATTAAAAACTCTCGCGGCAAACTCATTAAATAGTCAACTTCAGGCTTTGGTCGCTTCCAATTTTCGGTCGAAAACGAATAGAGTGTCAAATATTTGACTCCCAGCGAATCAGCAAGAATCGCCATCTTTTTGACAACGCTAACACCTCGTCGATGACCAAGCACACGAGGCATTCCATGAGCCTTTGCCCATCTGCCATTACCGTCCATGATGACCGCAACATGTCGGGGAATGTCTCCGGTTGACGACACGAGATTCGCATCAATTTTCGCGCCACGAAACCATTTTTTTATGAGAGCAAGCATGAGAGATTCCCCCGCAAATTGCTAGACATCCATGATTTCCTTCTCTTTACTAGCTAAAATTTTATCTGCTTCAGCTACAAACCGATCCGTCATCTTTTGCACATCATCTTGATGACGGCGCGATTCATCTTCAGACAAGCCCGTTTTCTCTAGCTTTTTCAATTCGTCATTCGCGTCGCGACGTACATTGCGAATGGCTACTTTCGCCTCTTCAGCGTATTTTTTAGACAGTTTCACCAGTTCTGCGCGGCGTTCTTCTGTGAGTGCAGGAATGACGATCCGAATGACGTCACCATCATTGTTCGGCGAGAGACCTAAATCTGACTTCATAATCGAACGTTCAATGGCTGCAATTACTGATTTATCCCAAGGCTGAATAAGCAACGTACGTGCATCTGGTGTCGATATTCCTGCGACTTGATTCACTGGCATCATCGAGCCGTAATATTCGATTTGAATTTTGTCCAATAACGATGCATTTGCCCGCCCTGCTCGCAAAGTAGCTAATTCACGTTTCAACGAAGCGATTGCCTTATCCATCCGCTCTTCCGCATTTTTCTTGATTGTATCCGGCATCATTAAACACTCCCTTGCACAATTGTACCGATTTTATCACCTAAGATTGCACGTTTGATGTTGCCTTCTTCCGTGATGTTAAACACAATCAAAGGAATGTGATTATCCATACACAATGAAGACGCCGTTGCATCCATAACGGCCAAATTATTGGTGATGACTTCTTTGTAAGTTAATGTTTCAAACTTAACGGCATTCACATCTTTGAATGGATCAGCAGAATACACTCCGTCCACCTTGTTTTTTGCCATCAAAATGACTTCCGCCTCGATCTCAGCCGCTCGCAAAGCAGCCGTAGTATCCGTCGAGAAATAAGGATTCCCTGTGCCAGCAGCGAAAATGATGACACGATTTTTCTCAAGGTGACGAATGGCTCTACGGCGAATGTAAGGCTCTGCTACTTGGCGCATCTCAATCGACGATTGTACGCGAGTAGGAACAGCGAGTTTCTCCAATGCATCCTGAAGTGCCAAGGAGTTCATGACTGTCGCCAACATCCCCATGTAATCAGCGGTTGCACGGTCCATACCTTTCGAACTACCAGCTACACCGCGCCAAATGTTGCCGCCACCAACGACAATTGCCACCTGCACGTTCAGTTCAACGACTTCTTTAATCTGTGTAGCGATGGAGAGGATCATCTCCGGATCAATTCCGTAGCCATTCTGGCCAGCCAATGCTTCTCCACTAAGTTTTAGCACGATGCGCTTGAAAACAGGCGTCCCCATGACATTTTATCCTCCCTATGCTTAAAAAAGAAGGAACACAGAGTGTTCCTTTCCAAGGTTTATTCTTAAATGATTAAAGTTTTGTTTGTGCCATTACTTCAGCAACGAAATCATCTTGTTTCTTCTCGAGACCTTCACCAAGTTGGAAACGAGAGAAACGAGTAATCGCAAGCGTATCGCCAATTTTGGCGCCACGATCTTTGACCAACTGTGAAATCGTAACATCTTGGTTTCTGAAGTAGGTTTGCTCAAGCAAGCATACTTCTTCGTAGTACTTAGACATACGGCCTTCGACCATTTTATCAACGATTTTTTCTGGTTTGCCTTCGTTTAACGCCTGGTTACGCAAAATTTCTTTTTCTTTGTCCAACTCTTCCGTTGGCACTTCAGAACGCTCGATGTATTTCGCGCTTTCTGCAGCGATTTGCATCGCAACTTCACGTGCTAGTTCACGAATCGCATCTTGGTTTGCAGCGGCATTTTGCGCGCTGATTTCGACAAGCACACCAATTTTTCCGCCACCGTGGATGTAGGATTCAATCACGCCACCCTCTGCAGCATAGCGAACGAAACGACGAATACTGATGTTTTCACCGATTTTTGCAATTTTTTCATTCAACAGTTGTTGAATCGTCAACTGAGAATCATTGAAGTATGGTTGTTGCAAGAGCGCTTCAACGTCTGACACGTCATTTTTCGCAATTTGTGCAGCAACATCTGCAGCAAACTCACGGAACAAGTCGTTTTTCGCAACGAAGTCAGTCTCTGAGTTAATTTCGACAAGTACACCAGTTGTGCCAGCTTCAACAAAAGCTTGAACCATACCTTCTGTCGCGACACGACCAGCCTTTTTCGCAGCAGCAGCCAGACCTTTTTCACGCAAAATGACTTTTGCTTTTTCCATATCTCCGTCCGCTTCTTCCAACGCTTTTTTGCAGTCGAGCATGCCAGCGCCAGTGATTTCACGGATTTCTTTAACCATTGCAGGTGTTACAGTTGCCATTGTGACTTTCCCTCCTTGATTTCATGCAATGAAATAATTGTATAAAAAGGCAGAGTTAGATTCATGCTGAAACGATTTGTTCAGCTGGACCGTCCGCCTGCCTTTTGTCTTACTACTCGAGTTGCTCGCCTTGTTTTGATTCAATCAAAGCGTCAGCAATTTTTGCAGTCAACAACTTCACGGCGCGAATCGCATCATCGTTCGCCGGAATGACATAATCAATTTCGTCTGGATCGCAGTTGGTATCTACAATACCGACAATCGGAATACCAAGTTTTTTTGCTTCAGCGACCGCAATACGCTCTTTGCGTGGATCGATGATAAACAACGCATCCGGCAATTTTTTCATTGTCTTAATACCGCCAAGAAACTTCTCCAAACGATCCATTTCTTTTTTGAGTAAAATGACTTCTTTTTTCGGCAACGCGTCAAACGTGCCATCCGATTCCCACTTCACCAATTCTTCAAGACGTTTAATACGCTTTTGAATGGTTTCGAAGTTTGTCAGTGTACCGCCCAACCAACGTTGGTTGACGAAGTACATACCTGAGCGTTCTGCTTCTTCTTTTACAGAATCTTGCGCTTGTTTCTTTGTACCGACGAACAAAATCGTACCGCCGGACTCTCCGAGTTGACGCACATAGTTGTACGCTTCCTCGAATTTTTTGACCGTTTTTTGTAGGTCAATAATGTAAATCCCGTTTCTTTCGGTGAAGATGTAACGTTCCATTTTTGGATTCCAGCGACGAGTCTGATGACCGAAATGTACACCGGCTTCCAATAGTTGTTTCATGGAAATTACTGCCATCTTCACACACCTCCTCTTTGTTTTTGATTTTCCTCCGCAAGCTTCATCTTCATTCAAAACTTCGATGCGAAGCAACCTTGAATGAATCGACCCGCGTGTGTATTCACACCAAGTAGAAATATAACACATTTAGCGTACAAAATGCAATTCATTTATCGATTTTCATGAAGATAAATCTTTCGAAGCGCATATACCAATACGAACGACACAGAAAAGAACAAGATAACAAAATAAATCATGAATGTGTGATTCATTTTAAAGTCTTCGACATGTAAAAAAACAGTCTGTTGACTGTCTGAAAGTTCACTGCTAAGCAATTCCAAACCCTTTAGCATCGCATCTACATCATCACGAGAACGAATGTGTGTGAACATGGAATCAATTTTACTGACGAATGTTGTTTTGTTTGAAATAATCATCGCGGAACGAATGATTTTCCATCGATCATAATGCAATTCAACAGCAGATTTCAGCAGTTCTATATGATGCAATTGTTTGTTATTTATCGAAGTCAACAAATCATCACGCAGCACATTCACTGATGAGAGATAAACTGGATGTTTGCTGTTATGGATTGCATCAACGACTAATGACATCCGTTTCAATTGAAACTGTAATTGTCGTTCATCAGTTTGCAAAGCACGAAGCGTGATTCCGAGATCAATCATGCATTCTGTAAACTCATGATAACCTTCCGTCGTTAATTCGATTGTTTTTAACATTTTAGGAAAATCGTTATTCATCCGTTGAAAATGATAAGTTGCTGTTTCATATTTGGACTGCTCAACTGCTATTTTAAGTTGTTGAAATTGACCTACAAATGCATTCCATTCCAATGACAATGGCGAAGCAAAAACATTACTACACACTGCAAAGAAAAGAATGAGTGCAACCGAAATTTTTTTATACATTACATCACGCTCCTCGTCCATTTTATTCGAACGAGAATGACGATTAGAACAAAAAAACTCGATCGAATTGACCGAGTTTTCACTACATAATATTATTCTGATTTCTGTTTCGAAAGCCATTCAGCGAGCGAGTCAAGGTCTTGATCTGTCAAGCCTTTTGCAATGTTGGCATCGTATTGTGCTGTCATCGTGCCGATACCTTCTTTAATAATTTTGGTAATTTCTTCTTTAGAATATTTATCACCGATTCCAAGTAAAGTCGGAACCCCTGGAGGCATTCCTTTAAGATCGGTACCATGACACATCAAACATGTGGATTTCTGATAAACATTCTTATTTGCAGGATCATCTTCAGCAACGAGCGCAACGGCTTTTGCTTTTTTCTTCTCTGGTTTCTTCTTTTCTTCTTGAACCGCTTTACCGCCAGGATTTTTCTTATCAAGTTCGTGTTGGTAATGCGTCCACGAAACATAAGTTAAATAGACAACAGCAACCAAGGAAAGAATCATTAATGACGATGCAATTGGGCGTTTGTAAAAGCGACGCTCTTCACCGCTATCGAGAAACGGTGCAAGCGTTAAAGCACCAAACAACAACCCGGGTAAAATGACTGTTCCGAACACTGTATATGCATCAGCTGTATAGGCATATTTAAGCAACTGATAAAGGAACAGGAAATACCAGTCTGGCATTGGAATGAAATCGGTATTCATTGGATTGGCAGGTGTCTCACCCAAAGGTGCTGGTTTGGAAATAATGAGCAACATAAAACCAACCATAAATACTGTCGCAACAATCCACTCTTTCAAGAGGAAGTTCGGGATAAATGTTTCTGATTTTCCAGGATAAGCAGTATAATCACGCGGCGTCGTTTCACTGTTTTTGTGCTGTCTAACACGTGAGTCGCCTACGTAAAGCACTTTCTCATCGGAATGTTTTCCCTGAGCCATGATTCAGCTTCCTTTCGTAAAATTATAGTGGTCCGGATATACCTTGTTTGCGAATCATGAAGAAGTGAGCTCCTAGCAATCCAAGGAGTGCACCCGGCAGGAAAAACACGTGAATCGCAAAAAATCTAGAAATCGTTTGTGCACCGACAATGTCGCCGCCTTGTAACAATTCTTTAATCTGATCGCCAATTAACGGAACTGAAGCAGCGATTTGAATCCCTACTTTTGTTGCGAAATACGCTTTGTCATCCCAAGGAAGAAGGTAACCCGTAAATCCGAGACCAAGCATGACCATGAAGATCAACATACCAATGACCCAGTTCATTTCACGTGGCGCCTTATAGGATCCGGTGAAGAATACTCGCAAAGTATGGAGGAACATCATGACGATAACCAAACTCGCACCAAAGTGATGCATGCCGCGCACGATGTTACCGAAAGCGACTTCATTTTGCAAATAGTTGACACTCGCATGTGCGTTCATAATGTCAGGAACATAATACATAGTTAAAAACATACCTGATAAAATCTGAATTACGGTGACGAAAAACGTTAAACCACCAAAACAATAAACAAACGCTGAGAAATGATGTGCAGGATTGACATGTTCCGGCACTTCATGGTCGGCGACATCACGCCATAACGGTGTAATATCGAGACGTTCGTCAATCCAATTATAAATTGACTTTAACATCTGTGTTGGCGCCCCCTTAAGTAGTCACTTTCGTGTTCGGGCCAAGTTTGCCCAAGTACACATAGTTGTCTTGAATTTTTACTTCGTATTCGTCAAGCGGTGCTGTTGCGATCGCGAGGTTTTTCCCATTCTTTTCGTAATGTGCACCGTGACAAGGACAAAAGTACTGGTTCGGGTATTTCTTTTCGGTATTCCAGTTGACCGTGCACCCAAGGTGTTTGCAAATCGGCGAAAGTGCTTGCACTTGACCGCTTGCATTCTTCGTAATCCAAGCTGTTAAATCAACTTCTTCCTCAACCCAGCCATCTTTCTGTAGCATTTTAAACGGTACAGAAACAGGCTCATCGGAAAGTTTGTCGAGCGCAATGACTTTTACAAATTCGGACTCGCCTTTATCTTGCAAAAGTGGATCAACAGCGAAACGCACCATTGGAACAATCATGGAAGCCGCGAGAAATCCTCCCGTACCGCCAAGCGTGTAGGCAAGAAACTGACGACGTGTAACTTCTTTTTTCTGCTTTTTCGGTTCGTTGCTCAATCTGTTCTACCCCCTTTGCTATGTAGAATGTGAAAAAGTTCACTACATAATCATGACATTTTTATAATAAACTAATGATAGGTTAACGTCAAGGAAACACGGGATTTAATCTTGTTTTTGCCACAGTTCGCCGACCAATTTGAGCGAGGTTGATTTATCGGGGTTAACAAGCAGCAAATCTACATTCGGAATCGATAGATTTAGAAGTTCATTAGCAGCGCTGATGGCGATCACATACTTGAATCCTGATGCCTTACAGTTGCTAGCAATTCCAGCGATTTGTTGGACAAACAGATGTTCATCAGCAATCCGATACTGTACTGCAGGCATTGTGACAGTGCGCCCTTTAAATGGGACTTCAACGGTGTCCAGCGCATCGCGCAATCGTTCCAAGGCATGTTTCATTTGCCACGGCGCTTCAAGCCCGCTCAGCGCGGTAATCGGTAAAATACACGTATCGAAATACAGTTGCAGAGATAACCAATCCGCTTCATTCCATTCACTGAACTTCATCGTTGACCCTCTTCTCCTGCTCCGATTTATATTTTTTTGCTGCTTTGACATAATTCGTTGCAGTCACAGACATGCGCTGTAAGTCATGTTCTGTTAATTGCCGAATGACTCGTGCCGGGCTACCGACAGCGAGCGAATAAGGAGGAATCTTCTGGTTTTCAGTCACCAATGAGCCGGCACCAATCAATGCACATTCACCGATTTCTGCACCGTTCAAAAGGATCGCACCCATACCAATCAGCGCTCCGTTAGCGATCACACATCCATGGACGATGGCACCATGACCGATCGACACATCGTTGCCGATGATTAAAGGTTGTCCAGTATTCAAATGAGCAATCGCTCCGTCTTGCAAATTCGTCCGAGCACCGATTCGAATCTCCGCCAAATCGGCACGCACAACAGCATTGAACCAAACGGAACTATCTTGTTCGATTTTGACATCACCAATCAACTGCACACCGTCCGCAATGTATACCGACGGATCAATTTTAGGTGATTTGCCGTGATATGGAATGTGATTCATGACGGTCACCTCGTTTACTGATTCCTTGTTTGTATGACTTGTTCGAGCCACTTCTTTTCCTCATCGGTTAATGCGATGTTGACTAGCAGTTCCGGTCTTCGCTCGAGGGTACGCAATAATGACTGTTGTCTGCGCCATCGATTCACGTGTTCATGATGACCAGATAAAAGGATGTCTGGTACAGGCCATCCGCGGTATTGCTGTGGTCGCGTGTACTGTGGATATTCAAGCAATCCATCGCTAAACGAATCGCTGTGAGCTGACATTTGATTGCCTAGCACACCAGGCAAAAGCCGTACTACGCTATCAATCACGACCATCGCCGGCAATTCGCCGCCAGTGAGGACGTAATCGCCAATCGAGCATTCATCAGTAACTAGGTGTTCACGAATGCGTTCATCGTAACCCTCATAGTGACCGCAGATGAAAATCAAATGTTGCTCTTCCGTCCACTCCAACGCTTTTTGTTGCGTGAACGGCGCTCCTTGTGGACACATTAGCACGACACGCGGCTTATGACTTGAGCGCGCAGTCAAATCGTCCACTGCAGCAAATATCGGTTCCGGTTTCAGCACCATCCCACCGCCACCGCCATACGGGGTATCATCGACAGTCTGATGCTTCGACGTTGCGTAGGCGCGAAAGTTAATCGCTTCGAGACGAACAAGTTGCTTCTGCTGTGCTTTGCCGAGTATGCTCGACTCGAACACGCCAGTGAACATTTCGGGAAACAAAGTGAGTACCTGTATCAGCATCTTAAATCAAACCTTCCATCAAGCGAACCGTAACTTGTTTGGCAATAACATCGACGTTTAAAATCACATCGTCAATTACAGGCAGTAAGATTTCCTTCTTATTCTGCATTTGCACGACCCAAACATGATTCGCACCAGGCGTCAGCACCGTGATGATTTCGCCTAGCGATTCGTTGTCTTCTGTAACAACCTTACAGCCGATGATTTCATGAAAATAGTATTCGCCTTCTGGCAAACGATGCAGCTGACTGCGCTCGATTTTCACCGTCCACTGTTTCAAACGCTCCGCATCATTCATGTTCTCAATGCCTTTAATTGTAAGAAGAAACATGTTTTTGTGGATACGCACGCTATCAATTTCGAGTGTTCGACGCTCCGTACCATCAGGTGAAAATGCAGTGACAATCGCTCCTTTTTTCAGGCGCATGTCTGCGAAATCAGAAGTCACGAGCACTTTCAATTCCCCTTTGATGCCGTGCGTGTTGACGATTTTACCGACATTAAAAAATTCCATCGGATGACACCTCGAGATACTTAAAATTAAGCGTTGACACTACAAAAGGGCTAGGACGGATCCTAACCCTTTGTGCTTCGGAATGAATTCAACCCGAAATTTCCAACTTTACCGGTTTCGATTCTTTGACCGAAGCGGAAGTAATGACGGTTCGCAAGTTGCGAACGATTTTACCGTTTTTACCGATAATTTTGCCTGTGTCGTCGGGATGTACAGTTAACTTGTAAACGATGCGATTGGCTTGTTCTTCACGAACGACCTCAACATCGTCAGGGTAATCGACCAACGCTTTGGCCAACACCAAAATCAATTGTTCCATTAGCTGCCCCTCCTTAACAAATCAGTCATTACTTCTTTTGCTTTGATTCATGAATCTGTTGCAAAACGCCTTCCTTACGGAACAAACTGCGGACTGTGTCCGACAATTGCGCGCCTTTGCCAATCCATTCGATTGCTTTGTCTTTGTCGATGTTGACAATCGCTGGCGAAGCAACCGGATTGTAAAACCCGATTTCTTCGATGAAGCGACCGTCACGCGGTGAACGTGAGTCAGCGACTACGACACGGTAAAACGGGTTCTTGTGTGCACCCATGCGTTTCAAACGAATACGAACTGCCATCTTTTTCACCTCCCTAATCTGCCTGCCAATGTTCGGCGCCGTTAGAACGGAAATTTCATGCCTTTGCCGAACATATTTTTTATATTCTTTAAACCTTTGCCCGGTTTACCCGAGGAGCCCATCAGTTGTTTCATCATTTTGCGCATGTCATCAAACTGCTTGATGAAACGATTTACTTCTTGCAAAGTCGTGCCGCTACCCGCAGCGATTCGTTTGCGACGGCTCAGGTTTAAAAGTTCCGGATTGCCTTTTTCTTGTTTGGTCATCGATTTGACGATGGCTTCCGTGCGCGCCATTTGTTTTTCGTTGACACGCATGTCTTTCATGCCTTTCATTTGCCCCATTCCCGGGAGCATATCAAGAATTTGATCAAGTGGTCCGAGTTTTTTCATCTGTTCCATCTGATCAAGAAAATCATCAAAAGTAAATTCGGCCTTGCGCAGTTTGCGCTCCATCTCCGCCGCTTTATCTGCATCAATGCCAGCTTGCGCCTTTTCAATGAGCGATAGCATATCGCCCATGCCGAGAATTCGCGACGCCATCCGTTCTGGGTGAAACGGTTCAAGGGCATCGATTTTCTCGCCCGTTGCAGCGAATTTAATCGGACAATCGGTGACTGCTTTGACCGATAACGCAGCACCGCCGCGCGTATCACCATCTAACTTCGTGAGCACAACGCCACTCAATGCTAGTTGCTGATGAAAACTTTCAGCAACGTTGACTGCATCCTGTCCTGTCATCGCATCTACGACAAGTAATGTTTCATCGGGTTGGACCGCTTCGCGCACCTGTTGCAATTCATCCATCAGTTGCTCGTCGATGTGTAAGCGCCCCGCTGTATCGATAATCAAATAATCATGACCGTGCTGTTTCGCGTGTTGCAACGCTTGACGCGCAATTTCGATCGGACTTATCTGATCACCAAGCGAAAACACCGGCACTTTGATTTGTTCGCCCAAAATTTGCAACTGTTTGATGGCAGCAGGACGATAAATATCTCCAGCTGCGAGCAACGGACGATGATTTTGTTTTTGCAACCATTTGGCGAGTTTGCCACTCGTCGTCGTTTTCCCCGCACCTTGCAAACCGACCATCATGATGACCGTCGGCGGTTTATTGTTGCGTACAAGTTTGCTCTGGGTACCGCCCATTAGATCGGTCAATTCTTTGTTGACGATATCAATCACGACCATGCCTGGCGTGAAACTTTTTTGTACTTCTTGACCGATCGCGCGCTCTTTCACTTTGGCGACGAACTGTTTGACGACTTTGAAGTTAACGTCTGCTTCGAGAAGCGCAAGTCTGACTTCGCGCAACGCTTCATTCACATCGTCTTCTGTGAGTTTACCTTTGCCACGCAATTTGCCGAACACCTGTTGCAATCGACTTGTTAAGCCTTCAAATGCCATCATCCTCACCCCTCGTCCAAACGTTTCAAATGTTGCACATAATCAGCAATTTGAGCGCTACTTTCGACGGTAGTATTGTTGCTCATTTGCAACTGCGATACCGTAACTAGTAGTTGTTGATACAGATGGCTGCGTCGCAAATGTTTATCAGCCAACATCAATTTTCGTTCATACTCTTCAAGTAACTCGCAAGCACGCCGCGTATGATCGTTCACAGCCTGCCTAGAAACTTCATATTGTTCGGCAATTTCACTCAGTGAAAAGTCTTCCGCATACTGCAAGCGGAGAAATGTTACCTGCTTCTCCGTCAGTAAAGGTGCGTAAAAATCAAGCAACAAGTTGATGCGCGTTGCTTTGCTTAACAATTGATCGTCACGCATAAAAGCACCTCCAGTGAACTGTGCCTATAACAATATAACGCATCGTCAGGAAGGTGTCAAGGTGAATTACTTGTCAGCAACTTCATCTTCGTCATTCATTTGTGAAAACAGAGCATGTACGAATTGTTCAGCGTCAAACGGTTGCAAATCGTCCATTTTTTCTCCTAATCCGACGAACTTGACCGGTAACTTCAATTCATTGCGGATCGCGATGACGATACCACCTTTGGCGGTGCCGTCCAGTTTCGTCAATACAAGCCCGCTGACGCCCGATTTTTCGCCAAATAGTTTGGCTTGCGAAAGCGCATTTTGCCCAGTCGTTGCATCAAGCACGAGCAACACTTCATGAGGTGCATCTGGCACCTCACGTTGAATGACGCGGAACACTTTGTTCAACTCGTCCATCAGATTCGATTTGTTTTGCAAACGACCGGCCGTATCACAAAGCAACACGTCGACGTTGCGATTCTTTGCAGCATGGACAGCATCATACATGACGGCCGCCGGGTCAGCGCCAGACTGCTGCTTGATCACTTCAACACCGACACGCTCGCCCCACACTTCCAATTGCTCGATAGCGCCAGCTCGAAACGTATCACCAGCAGCCATCATCACCGATTTTCCTTGCGATTTCAAATAGTGGGCCAACTTGCCGATGGTCGTTGTTTTGCCGACGCCATTGACGCCGACGAACAAGTAGATGGTCAAGCCGCTATCGGATTGCTTCAGCGAAAGCGATTGCTCGTTGCGCATCAGTTTCATAATTAATTCAGATAGCACAGGTTGCAACTTGGCAGGTTCCTCAATCCTCTGCACTCTTACTTCCTTGCGCAAATCCTCGATCAGCTGCAAAACCGTATGCACACCAACGTCGGCCGATATCAAAATTTCTTCCAATTCCTCATAAAAATCTTCGTCGATTTTTTTACGGCGCGAAAACAGGTCGCTCACCTGACTAACGAACGCTGAACTTGTTTTGCTTAATCCAGCGACAAATTTGCCAGTGATCGCTTCTGTTTTTTGTTTAATGCTATCTTTTAACCGTTGAAAAAAACTCATATGACACCCCGTTCTTCTTCAAGTTTGACCGAGACTAATTTTGAAACGCCGCTGTCCTGCATCGTTACGCCGTACAGCACATCTGCTTCTTCCATCGTGCCTTTACGGTGTGTAACGACAATAAACTGTGTTTGCTGAGCGAATTCACGCAAGTAACCGGCAAAGCGGGAGACGTTCGCTTCATCGAGCGCCGCCTCGACTTCATCCAACACGCAAAACGGCACCGGTTTGATGTGGAGAATCGAGAACAACAAAGCAATCGCAGTCAATGCGCGCTCGCCACCGGAAAGCAACTGCAAATTTTTCAAACTTTTTCCCGGCGGCTGCGCAACAATCTCGATGCCAGTTGTCAAAATGCGCTCTGGCTCCGATAAAATCAAGTCCGCCCGACCTCCGCCGAACAAACTGGTAAACACGCCAGAAAAGCGCGAACGGATCTGCTCAAAAGCCGTCAAAAATCGTTTGCCCATCTCGCCGTTAATTTCTTTGATGACCTCGTACAATGTCTGCTTAGCCGCATCGAGATCATCACGTTGTGACGTCAAAAATGCGAAACGTTCCGAGACGCGCGCAAATTCTTCGATGGCACCAAGATTCACGTCGCCAAGCGCGCTAATTTGCCGCTTCAAGTCACGGACGTGTTGCTGCGTGACCGGCACATCCTCTGGAATCGGATATTTTTTTTGCGCGAGTTCAAAACTCAACTCATAATCTTCGCTCAATTTTTTCAACAAGTAGTCAAGTTCAACCTCACAGCGATTGAGCGTGATGTCCGCCTGATGTAATTGTTCATCGACTTGACGCAGCTCGAGCCGTTGTTCGCGTGTTAGGCTTTCATCCGCTTCCAACTGCGAGGAACCTTGCGCTTTTTCGGCGCGGGCAAACGCCAACGTCTCCGACAACTGCTGTTTCTGCGTCTTCAAACGATCGAGCATCGTCTGCTTGTTTTCGATTTCCGTATCGTTGTGCGTTTTCTGTTCTTGCCAGTCTTGCGAGGCTTCCTCGTTTTGCGTCCACTCAAATTCAAGGCCTGACAGTTCGCTGCGCATTCGTTGCAACAAATCATTGAGTGACTGATGTTCTTGGCGCAACTGGGCGAGTTTAATCTTCAACTCTACTAATTGCTCCTGCATCTGCTCCTTCACACCTTCTTGCTCTTTACGCGACACATCGGCATGTTCAATGGCTGCTTGCAAATTCCGTTCTTTCGTCGCCAACACATCACGGCGTTCAGTCTCAAGTGCAATCTGCTCTTCGGATAGCCGTTCTGACTGCACCTGTTCGGTCAAATCGTCGGAAAGAAGTGCTAATCGCTCCTGCAAATCGCGAATATCTACGTGCGTTTGCTCCATTTGCGCATGCGCTGCCTGACGCGATAAGCGCTTTTCTTCAAGTTCCACTCGCTTTAGTGCAATCGAAGAGTCTGCATCTTGAATTTGCTGACCGAGGCGCAACAATTCATCGTCGCAACTGACCACTTCCGCGTGCTTGACACGAATTTGTTCAGCAAGTTCTTCAAGCAATCGCTGTCTGCCGAGCAAATTGCCAGTTTTCTTCTGCAAACTCCCACCAGTCATCGAACCACCAGCATTCACCACGTCACCGTCCAACGTGACGATGCGATATCGGTACCCACTCGCAGCTGCCAGCGTGTTGGCCGACTCCAAATGCTCGGCAATCAGCACCGCACCCAGCAAATTTCGCACGATTGCCATATATTGCGCATCCGCCTTCAATAAATCAGCAGCTACCCCGATAAATCCGTTCATCGCTTGCAGTTTCGCCAAATCATCTTGGGCAATGTGACGCGCGCGAATGACATCCATCGGTAAAAAGGTAGCTCGCCCCAATTGTCTCTGTTTCAAATATTGAATGGCTGTACGCGCCGCACGCTCATCCGTCACGACTACATGCTGCAACGCACCGCCTAGCGCCACTTCAACCGCCACTTCGTATTGCTTCGGCACTTGCACGAGTTCGGCGACGGCCCCGTGAATGCCGTTTAAACCACTGTTCTTGCCCTTGTTCTTGAGCACCTCTTTGACGCCGTAAGAGTATCCTTCGTAATCATTTTGCATTTCACCCATCGTTTCTGAGCGCGAACGAAGGGCAGCCTCTTCTTGCTTCAACCGCGTAAGCGTCGCTTGCAGCTCTTGCATCTGTTCCTGAAACGAACTGCGGTCACGTACCGCGCCCACTGCAGTTTGCTCACATTCCGCAATCTGCGCATCGATTTGTTGCTGTTTGCGATGCCAGTCTGCCAGCGCTAATTCATACTGTTGCAATTGTTCGCGCAGTGAACGCTCAATTTCTACCATTTTCAACTGTTGCTTATGGGCTGCATCGCGTTGTTGTTCAGCGTAGCGAATCTCATTGCGGACACGCGCCAACTCATTCAACGTCTCTAGTAACTCTGACTTTAACTGGTCGTCGGAAAAATGTAGCACCAAATCACTAACGCCGGTGAGTTGTTGCTCCTCCTCACGCAATTTTCGCTGCACTTCCTGTAACACTCGGAGGACCTGATCTGCTTTCGCTTGTTCGTTGCTTATCTCTAGTTGTTTATGTTCAATTCGCTCTTTCAGCTGAGTACGTACTAGAGATGCATGCGAAAGATGCTGCTCAGCATGCGAGCGCCGTTCATGAAGCACGTGCAGTGCACCTTCCGTCTTCTCGGCGTTTTCACTCACTTCCATAAATTGCTGTTGCAGCAACTCCAATTGTTCTTCCAACCTGCGCAAGTCCAAACGTTGCTTCTCCAACGTAGCATCATGCTGATTAACGACCGTAGAAAGTTCGAGTTGCCGCTGCTCCAACACTTTTTTCAACGATTCAGACGACTGCCATGTCTTGTGGGTCTCTTGGATTTGATAGACATAAAGCGATAATTCGTGTTGCTTCAATTTTTCGCGCAACGCTTTGAACGCAGTCGCTTTTTCCGACTGATCGCGCAACGGCTCGACTTGTCCTTCCAATTCAGCGATCAAGTCATAAATGCGGAGCAAATTCGCCTCCGTATCGTCCAACTTCTTTTCTGCCTCACGCTTACGCTGCTTATATTTGCTTATGCCTGCCGCTTCCTCAAAAATGACGCGCCGATCTTCTGATTTCGAACTCAAAATCTCTTCGATGCGTCCTTGTCCGATAATTGAATATGCTTCCTTGCCGATCCCCGTATCGAGAAACAGTTCCGTAATGTCCTTCAACCTGCAGTTTTGCTTGTTGATTAAATACTCACTATCACCACTGCGGTGAACACGGCGAGTCACAGTCACTTCGTCAAAATCGAGTGATAGCGCGCGGTCAGTGTTGTCGAGCGTCAACGAAACTTCGGCAAAATTCACTTTTTTGCGCGTATCGCTGCCGGCGAAGATGACATCTTCCATTTTCCCGCCACGCAAAGACTTGGCGCTTTGCTCACCAAGCACCCAGCGGATCCCGTCAGAAATGTTGCTTTTTCCGCTACCATTCGGACCTACCACGGCAGTGATACCGTTCACGAATTGCAGTTCTGTATGATTGGCAAATGATTTAAAACCATTGATGGTGATGCTTTTGAGAAACATTCGTTCCACCTCAAAGACTTTGTCATATGTAAAAATCATCGTTTAAATAAACGATGATTTCAAACTCACTTTTTTAATTCTACGTTCATCGCCTGCAAAGCGTCACACGCCGCCGCCTGTTCGGCCTCGCGTTTGCTGCGACCACTGCCGCGCCCGACGATGCGTGCATCAATCATTGCGTGCGCTTCAAATTCCATTTGGTGTGACGGACCGCGCGCATCTACAATTTGATATTGCAACTGACCAAGCATTTTCTGTTGCACATACTCCTGCAGTGCGCTTTTGTAATTGAATACAACCGGCCATTGTTCGCTGAGCACAACCGGGAAAAAATGCGCATTCAAGAAATCACGCACCGCCTCGATCCCGCGATCCGAGTAAATCGCACCAATCAACGCTTCAAACAAATCAGCGAGCAACGACGGACGTTGGCGCCCGCCTGTCATGTGTTCACTACGACTTAAAATGACGAGTTTGCCGATTTGTAACGAAATCGCGATTTTGGCAAGTGAAGACTCGCAAACCAAATTGGCACGCATCTCCGTCAAATTGCCTTCCGTCGCGTTCGGATAGAGCGTAAACAAATGGTCGGCAACCACGAATCCAAGCACAGCATCGCCAAGAAACTCTAGACGCTGATTGTCTGCAAGACCGCCCTTCGGAGCCTCGTTCAGAAATGAACGATGCGTGAACGCTTCTTCGTACCATTTGAGATCGCTCACTTGGATGCCGGTCAGTTTGCACAACTCGTCTACATTCAATGTTTTCATACAATCACCGCATTCTAGTTGAAACGTTTAATAATTACCGTCGCATTATGTCCGCCAAAACCGAACGAGTTGGACATCGCAATATCGATATGATGCTTGCGTCCGACATTTGCGACATAATCAAGATCGCATTCTGGATCTTGGTTTTCGATGTTGATGGTCGGCGGAATTTCGCCGTTTTGCATCGCCAACACGGAAATGATTGCTTCAATCCCGCCAGCCGCACCCAGCAAGTGACCTGTCATCGATTTCGTCGAGTTAACAGGTACCTTGTATGCATAATCGCCAAGCACGGTCTTTATCGCAGCCGTCTCATACTTGTCGCCGACCGGCGTCGATGTGCCGTGAGCGTTGATGTAATCAATCGCTGTCGGCTCAATGCCAGCATCTTTGATTGCCCGCTCCATACAGCGCGCTGCTCCTTCACCTTCAGGGGCAGGCTCCGTCATATGATGCGCATCACCGCTCATTCCGTAGCCGACAACTTCCGCATAAATTCTCGCGCCACGTTTCTGTGCATTTTCGAGCGACTCCAAAATAAGCACGCCCGATCCTTCACCCATGACGAATCCATCGCGGTCCTTGTCGAACGGACGGCTCGCTTTTTCTGGTTCATCATTACGCGTCGACATCGCACGCAATGCGCAAAATCCAGCCATGCCCGTCGGACGAATCGTCGCCTCTGCACCGCCGCAAATCATCACGTCGGCATCGCCGCGTTGAATCAACTTATAAGCATCGCCGATCGAATTCGTGCCCGTCGCACAAGCAGTAACCACTGTACTATTCGGTCCTTTGGCGCCGAACGTCATCGATATTTGTCCGGATCCCATGTTTGCAATCATCATCGGAATGAAAAACGGACTGACGCGCTTTGGTCCTTTTTCGAGCAAAATATTATGTTGGTCTTCCCATGTGCCTAAACCGCCGATACCAGAGCCAACATAAACACCGACTCGTTCCGCATTCGGCTTAATGTCACGCTCGACATCTAAATTCGCATCGGACAACGCTTCCTTGGCAGCCGCAATCGCAAACTGGACGAAACGGTCCATTCTGCGCGCCTCTCTCGCATCTATGTATTGCTCAACTTGAAAGTCTTTCACTTCTGCGGCGATCTTTGTTGGATATTCGGAAACGTCGAATGAATCAATCAAACTGACGCCCGATTTGCCTGCCATCAAATTCGACCAAAACGTCGGCAAGTCTTTGCCGAGTGAAGTGATGACGCCCATGCCGGTAATGACTACTCTATTTTTCATCTTCTGCACCTCTATAAGTGTATAAATGTGGAGAAGTCCCGCTACAATGAACGGGACTCTTCATGATTTGCATTCATGATTAAGCAGTGTGTTTGATTATGTAATCGACTGCCTCTCCAACTTTAGTGATTGATTTTGCGTCCTCGTCCGGAATTTCAATATTGAATTCGTCTTCGAGTTTCATCACCAATTCTACGACATCCAACGAATCAGCGTCCAAATCATCCTTAAATGTTGTATCCGCAGTAATACTCGATGGATCGCTCACTTTCAAATTTTCTGCTACGATTGTTTTTACTTTTTCAAAAATCTCGACCGACATCCTGCTCACCTCCTTTGAGTATTATAATAGAATTCGATTCACTTTTCCACTATCTATCCAATTGCGAGAAAATTACATGTACATGCCGCCATCAACATGCAATGTTTGACCTGTAATGTATGAACTTTCTTCCGATGCAAGGAACAAAACCAGTTTCGCAATGTCTTGCGGTTGTCCGAAGCGCGCCAACGGAATTTGTTTGAGCAAACTTTCTTTGATGTCATCCGTCAGTTTTCCCGTCATATCAGTTTCGATAAACCCAGGGGCGACCGCATTGACATTAATGCCGCGCGAGGCAAGTTCGCGAGCCGTCGTCTTCGTAAGACCGATGACACCTGCTTTGGCTGCTACATAGTTCGCTTGTCCGGCGTTACCGAGCGAAGCGACAACCGATGAAATGTTGATGATTTTGCCTGAACGTTGCTTCATCATCGGGCGCGTGACCGCTTTGATGCAGTTGAACACGCCCTTAAGATTAATGGCGATGACTTCATCGAAATCTTCCTCTTTCATGCGCATTAACAGTTGATCGCGCGTGATGCCGGCATTGTTCACAAGAATATCCAACTTACCGAATGTATCGAGCACACCTTGCACCATTGCGTCCACTTCAGCGGCGACGCTGACGTTCGCCTTCACCGTATAGGATTGACGGCCGAGCGCCACGATTTGCGCACTTGTTTCGAGCGCCAATTGCTCGGAACCGGCATAATTGACGACGACATCTGCACCTGCCTCAGCCAACGCGAGCGCGATAGCTTTACCGATGCCGCGCGAAGCCCCCGTTACGAGTGCGGTTTTCCCTTGCAAATTCATACTGCCACCTCATTTACAAAAGATTCGATGGCCGCCACTGAGTTCAACGTGTGGATGCGCACCGTTCCATCGATTTTCTTAATTAACCCAGATAGCACGTTGCCCGAGCCGATTTCGATAAACGTATCGACGCCTTGTGCAAGCAGCCAACGTACAGAGTCATCCCACAGCACAGATGAACAAACCTGTTCAACGAGCAGTTCACGAATTTGATCCGCATTTTGTGCGACTTGCGCGGTCACATTGGCGACCACCGGGATTGTCGCGTCGTTGATTTGTATCCCTTCAAGCGTTTGTTTTAATTGTGCAGCCGCCGGCGCCATGAGTGCCGAGTGAAACGGTCCGCTCACTTCCAATTTCAGTACGCGTTTGGCGCCGATTTCTTTGCCACGCTCAACAACCGCTTGCACGCCTTGTTCCGTGCCGGATATGACGATTTGTCCCGGGCAGTTGATGTTCGCAGGCTGCACCAAACTGCCGGCAGACGTAATTTCATCGCATAACGATTGCAATGCGTCGCGCTCGCCCCCTAATACGGCAGCCATCGCACCAAGTCCGCTCGGCACTGCCTGCTCCATATATTGACCGCGCGCACGAACCGTTTTGACTGCATCAGCAAACGAAATCGCGCCAGCAGCGACTAACGCGCTATACTCGCCGAGACTGTGACCGGCGACAAAGTCGGCGCGAACGTCGGACTTTTCTTGCAACACAGCAAGCAACGCAATCGAGGCCGTCAAAAGCGCAGGTTGCGTGTTGTATGTTTTCTTAAGTTCAGTATCTGGTCCATCGAAAATAATTTCAGTCAAAGAACATCCGAGCGACTCATCAGCCAGCTCGAACACTTTACGCGCAGACGCATACTGTTCGTAAGCATCCTTCGCCATCCCAACGGTTTGCGCTCCCTGTCCCGGAAACACAAAAGCGATTTTTCCCACGTTCATTCCCCCTGTTCCATCGTTTACCAAATGAGCACGGTCGCTCCCCATGTTAATCCGCCACCGAATCCGACGAATACCAAGCAATCCCCGTCTTTGGCACGTCCTGCTTCGACCGCTTCATGGAGCGCAACCGGTATCGATGCAGCTGACATATTGCCATACTTCGACAAATTAATCATGCATTTCTCAGCAGGCAATTCGAGCCGGTCGAGTGCCGATTGAATGATGCGCATATTCGCTTGATGCGGTACGAGCAAATCGATGTCCGACTTTTGCAAACCCGCTTTTTCTAAAGCCGCCTCAGCCGCTGAACCCATGATGCGGACCGCAAATTTGAAAACATCATTGCCTGCCATATAAATAAACTGTTTGCGCTCATCAAGCAACTGCTGATTAAATGGATTGCGTGAACCGCCACATACTTTCAACAATTCAGCACCAGAACCATCTGCACCTAGTTCGAACGAGCGGAAACCACGTCCCGTCGGTACTTCGCCAAGCACAGCTGCTCCCGCTCCATCACCGAACAAAATGCACGTCGCGCGATCTGTATAATCGGTAATTCGCGATAAGATCTCAACGCCAATCACAAGCACATATTTGCCCATGCCAGACGCCACATAATTGCTGCCGTTTGCCAGCGCGTAGATAAACCCAGAACAAGCTGCTGACAAATCAAACGCCGCCGCCTTTTTTGCTCCGATTTTTTCCTGCACGACACAAGCTGTTGAAGGAAACGCCATGTCCGGTGTAACAGTGGCGACGATAATCAAATCAAGTTGATCGGCGGTAATGCCGGCCGCTTGCAGCGCATTTTGCGAGGCGATGACTGCTAAATCCGAGGCCGCTTGATGCTCTGCGGCAATTCTCCGTTCGCTAATGCCGGTACGCGTGACGATCCACTCGTCATTCGTATCCACCAGCTGTTCCAAATCTTTATTTGTCAATATTTTTTCGGGCACGTACTTCCCTGTGCCGATTATGCCTACTGCTTTGTTGAACATACAGGTAATCACTTCCCGTCTGATTTCACATCGAATTTCTTAATCTCACTACGAATGACGTTCAATAGATCATTTTTGATCGCATAGCGCGCCTGCGAGATCGCATTTTTGATGGCTAACGCATCAGATGAACCGTGTGCCTTAAAGCACAATCCATTTACACCGAGCAAAATGCCGCCGCCTGTCGACTTGTAATTGTACTTGTCTTTGATGCCTCGAAGTCGCTTGCGAAGCGGCAGAGCGAGCAATTTTGTCCAAAATGAAGCAGATAGTTCGTCGCGAATGATGCTGAACATCGTGTTCGCCGTACCTTCCATCGCCTTAAGCAAAATGTTGCCGGAAAAACCGTCGCACACGAGCACGTCACAGTTTCGCTGTAGCACATCTCGCGCTTCGACATTACCGATGAAGTTGATCGGCGCCGTCTTGAGCAATTCAAACGCTTGTTTGGACAGGAAGTTTCCTTTCCCGTCTTCCGTTCCGACGTTGAGCAAGCCTACGCGCGGCCGCTCCATCCCATGAAACATTTTACGGTAAGCACTTCCCATAATGGCGTATTGGACAAGTTGGAGTGGTTCGGAGTCCATATCTGCACCCAAATCAAGTGCTAGAACGCCGACGTTATCAACCGTAGGAATCATGGGTGCAAGGGCCGCACGCTTTATATCATCAAGCCGTTTAATATATAAGAATCCTGCGCTCACCAACGCCCCCGTATTGCCAGCAGAAATCATTGCGTCCGCTTCACCGTTATAAACTAATGTTGCGGCGACAACGACAGATGCCTGTTTGTTTCGCCGAACTGCATGAGCACCGTCCATATCAGGACGAATAAAATCTGCTGCATGTTGAATTTTCAGTTTCGAATCGGAGCCTATGTATTGCGAAAGAATCGCTTCATCGCCAACCGCGATTAACTGAACATCGGGCCACTCTTCAGCGGCCATACTGAGCCCTTGTATTAATTCGGCTGGTTGATGATCCGCTCCCATAACATCTACTGCAATGCGCAACAAGAAAACCTCCAAAATGGCTTTGAGTCAATACAAAAAGTACTTCATCGATTCGATGAAGTACTCATTTGCTATTGCTGTTTTACAATCTCTCTACCTTTGTAGTGTCCGCATACTGCGCAAACATGATGCGCAATCTTCAGTTCACCACAATTATCACATGCAACCATGCCCGGCACATGCAATTTGAAGTGCGTGCGACGCTTGTCGCGGCGAGTTTTCGATGTTCTTCTTTGCGGTACTGCCATTTCGTAACACCTCCTTCAATTCCTAAAACGAACAACTTACATTCGTAACCTTCAATGTGTGGAATCCGATTGCAGCAGTTTTGCTAGCGCCGCAAACTTAGGATTCAATCGTTCTGACGTGCATGTACATTCTGTTTCATTGCGATTCACACCGCATTCCGGACATAAACCTTTGCACTGATTCGAGCACAACGGCACATTCGGAATGGCAATCGAAACATTTTCGGCAAAGTACGGATCAAGCACGACAAGATCATCTCGAATGGCGTGTATGTTCTCATCTTCCTCAATCTGCATTACGTCAGACGGTTCGAAAAACAATTCCATGACATTCACATTCATGTTATGTTCGAAGTCACTAAGGCATCTCGCACAACGCAATGTCGGCCTAGCCTTTAAAGTACCTTTAACCGTAACCATTTCACCGATATGCTGGGCTTCCACTTGACAATGGATCTCACTGCCAGTAATGACGTCCGTGCGATCTTCCCACACGCTATGCAGCGTTAATTGTTGGTCGAACACAAGCACTGGGTTTCCCTTGGCTTTCATCGTGCGAAAATGAAACTGTATCATCGGAATCACTCCAAACAACAATGATTATTATAGCGATTTTTAAAAGTAGTTGTCAACAAATGAGCATAAAAAAGTTGTATGATTTCATATAAGTGAGACAGATGGAGGCGGAAATGAAGCGATGCGAATCATCTTTCTCGCGCAATATCGTACGTTTTGGTTGGCTAGCAGTTGTGTAGTATTCGTCATCACATGGATGATTACTCATCCGCAGTCGTCATTTTCAGCTGCTTTACATGCGGTCGCGCTTTGGTGGCAATGGATCGCGCCGTTGCTTTTTCCGGCGATGTTCTTTAGTGCATTGTTACAATACACGTTGCATCCAATTTTGCGCGATAAAAAAGCAGTCATAGGTTCTATGTTTATACTCGGCTTCCCTGCTAGCTACCTTTTTCTGCGTGATTGCTATGAAAAGAGTTACATATCCAAAGAACAACTCGAGCGATATGCCAGTACAATTTTCATACAAAATCCGCTTTGGCTGAGCGCGATACTCATTCTCTATGCGCGGTTCACCAGTTTCAAACATGCATTAGCCATCACAATCTGTTACGTATGTGCGATCAGTGTTACGTTGCTGTTCAACTGGCAAAAAGCCGGCGTCTTGCAATCTAAGGCGGATCAGCGAACGTCAATTGGCACCCTGCTCAGTTCAAGTTCGAGACTTGCAGGTTCGATGACGATGACTATAGGTAGTGTCACCCTTTTTATGTCGGTGATCACGGCGATTTTTGTCGATGTCGTAGCGCAAATCAGCAACCACTTTACGCTCCCGTTCATCTACAGCCTGATTGATATGCAACCGGCACTCATTGCCTGGATGCAACTGGCTGCCGAAGAATCCGACAACACGTTTTTGTTAGTCTATGGTCCAACAGCGCTAATGCTTTGGGGCGGTTTTGCTGCCCACCTTGTCGTCAAAATCTTACTCTATCAATTCCGGATATCGTACCAACGTTTTCTCGTCTGGCGACTAACAGAGATGGTAGTCGCATTGCCGATTTCCATCATCAGCGTCACTTTACTGCGTATTTGATGCGCAATGCATCTTCTATAACCTTCGGCACCAAATCGCTGACGGGTGCTTGGTATTTGGCGATTTCTTTGACGATACTAGAACTCAAATAAGAATACTGCGGATTGGTCATCATGAAAAATGTTTCGATATTCTCGGACAGTTTATGGTTGATCGAAGCCATCTGCAACTCGTATTCAAAGTCAGAGATCGCACGAAGTCCACGAATGATGACCCGTGCTTGTTTCGCCTGAATGTAGTCGACGAGCAAGTTGTTGAAACTATCGACCTCAACATTGCCGATGTTGCGCGTCACTTCGATGAGGTGTTGCTTACGCTCCTCAACAGTGAACATCGGGTTTTTGCCGCTATTGTTGAGCACGGCTACAATTAACAAGTCAAACACTTTGGCGCCGCGCATAATGATATCTAAATGTCCGTTCGTGACCGGGTCGAAACTTCCTGGATATACAGCAATGTTCATCACGAATCTCCACCTTTCCGAAATAGGGTAATCGCAGTGTCTCCATAAACAGTATGCCTTATGAGTTGAATATCGTCTATATCAAGTGCGATTTGCAACTCGGCATCATGCTCGCAGACGATGATTGCCTGATCATTGAGTGCACCGCCTGCATCGAGTAGTTGGATGAGCGAGTCGTAAACATGAAGTTTGTATGGCGGGTCGAGGAATACAATATCAACAGTGATACCACGTTTGAGCAACGCCTTAACCGCACGCACCGCATCGTTGCGATACAGTTCCGTTTGCTCCGTGAAGCCGGTGATCGACAAGTTGTGCCTAATGATACGAATGCTGTCTGGATTGGCATCAACCATAATCGCCCGCTCGACACCGCGGCTGAGCGCCTCAATCGAAAGTCCGCCTGTTCCAGCAAACAAATCCAATGCGATACCACCAGTAAAATATGGACCAATCATGCTGAATAGCGCTTCTTTCACTTTATCGCTCGTCGGACGCGTAGACTGTCCAGGAACCGCTTTGAGCGGTCTGCCTTTCGCCGACCCCGAAATGACTCTCATTTTTTTCGCATCCCTTGTATAAAATGTAGCAAGTCAGGCAATATTATGATTGTCGACATCCTGAATGAATGTCGCACGAACCGCGAAGAATCCTTACATTCCCCATAAGGTCCTCTTCCGGTCTCCTCTCCCATGTTGGCGTCCGCTTCGGCGGGCGTCTTTTTTATAAAAGTTTAGCCCTTGGTCGGCCGTCAAACGGGCAAGCATGCCCGTTATTTATGATGAACTTTACTCCCTGTACGTATCGGCAATCGCAAACGCTGCTTGACGCGCATGAAGCACACAGTCCGGCAAACCGACGGCGTCATAGGACGCACCAATCAGTCGGAAGTTTGGATGTTTCTGCCCGACAAAGTCACGCATCGCTTGCAATCGCTGACGATGACCAGGCGCATACTGCGGCATCGCCAGCGGCCAGCGGTTTACATCTATGAACGTAGGTTCGCCGGGAATATCCATCCAGTCACGCAATTCTGCGAGCACTTCACTCGTCAACTGTTCGTCCGTGAATCGTTGCCAGTTCTGTTGTCCGTCGCGGCCCACATAGGCTCGAAGCAACACACTTCCATCTGGCGCAGTATGCGTCCATTTATTCGAGGTCCACGTGCAGGCGGTCGTTAATTTGTTCAAGCGGCGCGGCACAAGGAAACCAGAACCTTCAGGTAAGCGAATGCCCGATTGCTTATCAAAAGCGAAAATCACGTTCGCCACGGATACGTGTTCGATATGTTGGAAAAATGGGATGTCTGCAAGCGGTGCAAACAATTTACGAGCGCTGAACGACGGCACAGTCACAATCAATTCGTCGGCTTGCCATTCGTTGCCTGCTGCGTCTCGAACGAGGTATGGTCCTTCGCCGCTGATTCGCTCCACCGCACAGCCACAATGCAGTTCGACATCCGTCAATTGATTCAGCAATTCACTAGTGAGCTGACTGAATCCGCCGCGAAAAGCGAGAAACATGCTTTGAATGCGCGCCTCTTGCTGTTCTGCGCGAAGTTGCTTGCGCATCGCTCGTATCAAACTGCCGCTGCAACGCTCCATCTCAGCAAACTGCGGAAATGTCGCCTGCACGCTTATTTTATCAAGGTCACCAGCGTAGATACCCGCCAAAATCGGTTCAGCGATTTGTTCGGCAAATGCCTGACCGAAACGTCGCGTCAACAATTGTCCGAGCGACTCGTCCTCGATGGAGGGATTGTGTTTTGCGCCCGGCAACAATAAATCAGCAAGCACGCGAAGTTTGGCGAACGGTGTCAAAGTAGGTGTGCGTAAAATGGCGCCAATGTCAGAAGGTATGGCAAGCCGCAAACCTTTGGGAAACGGGTGCAGTTTGTGCTCCCCAGCGATATAGACATGCTTCGCTGACGGTGAAGTGCCGACCAGCTGGTCACTCAACCCAAGGTCAGCAGCCAAATCGAGCATCGCCTGCTTTTTCGCAAGAAACGAATCGGCGCCACGTTCGATAATTAGACCCTCGTGATGCAAGGTCGCAATCTTGCCGCCAGGTACGGCCGCTTTTTCAAGAATCGTGATATTCGTGAAGTTTCGACGTTTGAGATATAAAGCTGCACTCAAACCACTTATTCCTGCACCGATAATAACGATGCGCGGTGTACTCACACGCGTTGCTCCCATTGTGCGAGACGTGTCACGACACTAGTCGCAAGTGTTTCAATGTAAAGTGGATCCGTGTTGAGCGAACGAGTGCGTACCAGTTTCATACCGAGTTCAGACGCCACATCTTGCGCTTCGATGTCGATGTCACATAGCACTTCGAGGTGATCGGAAACGAAACCAATCGGGCTGGCGATGACGTTGCGCACACCTTCTTCTTCGTAAATCGTACGCATCACATCTTTAATGTCTGGACCGAGCCAAGGAATCGCCGTTTGGCCAGCGCTTTGCCAAGCGAATTGCCATTCTTTGACGCCGGCCGCAGCGACGATTGCGCGCGATGTTTCGAGCAATTGTTCCGGATACGGATCGTTGCTTTCCAAAATTTTGACAGGCAAACTGTGCGCCGAAAAAATCGTGCGCACGGTTGGTTTCTCGCTATCGCTGAACTGTGCGAACGCTTCTTGCCAACGGATGACGAGCGCCTCAATCAACTTCGGATGCAAATGATAGCTGTCGATGCAGGTCAACTGCAACGAATGTTTTGCGGCCGTCTCCATCGCACGACGCACATAACCGGCGACACTCATGGTCGAGTAATGCGGCGCCAGCACAATACCGACAGCCTTTGTAATGCCGGCTGCGACGATTGCCTCAACGCCATCCTCAACGAACGGCACCACATGTTTCATCCCGTGGAAACAACGAAAAGTCCGTTGCTCGTCAGCAAAATGTTCATTTAGGTATTTCTCCAGTTCCCGCAACTGATTGTCAGTATTTTCTTTTAACGGAAACAAACCGCCGATTGCCTCATAACGATCACAAAGTTCTTGCAGTTGTTCCGGCGACGGCGGATTGCCGCGGCGGATGTGCGTAAAAAACGGTTCGACCATCTCCATATTTTCTGGCGTGCCATAGGACATCACCAAAACGCCAATCACTTCTTTGTTGCTCATCTCGATTCCTCCAATGCGGATTGTTTGTAGACTTGCGTCGAATACTCTTGGATGTATTGTGTCAATTGTTGCAATTTCTCAAGCGAAGCCTCTGGATACAAGCCGTGTCCGAGGTTGAAAATGTGCCCAGGTTGTTGTGCGCCTTGCTCGATGATTTGTCGTACGGTTGCCTGCAACACATCGTCTGGTGCTTGCAACATGTACGGATCGAGATTGCCTTGGACGGCAAACGCATGGTTGAGGCGAGCCCGCGCTTCGGTTAGCGATATGCGCCAATCGACGCCAATCACGTCAGCAGGAAGTGTGCGCAATACAGGCAACAATTCGCCCGATGCTACACCAGGAAAATATATTTTCGGTTGATCGAAATCAGACAGCGCACGGAATATTTTGTCGACGGCTGGATAGACATATTTTTTATAGTCCTCCGCCGTCAGCGAACCGACCCAGCTATCAAATAACTGGATGGCCTGCGCCCCGGCCGCGAAATGAGCCTGCAAATACGTAATCGCCATGTCAGCAAGTTTATCCATCAACGAAAACCATGTTTTCGGATCACTATACATGAGCGTCTTTGTCAATCGATAGCCCTTAGATGGTCTACCTTCGACCAAATAGCTGGCCAAAGTGAACGGCGCCCCCGCAAAAGTGATGAGCGGAACTTTGAGTTGGCCGCGCAAAATGCGAATCGTCTGCAAAATATGACCAAGGTCGCCCTCCACATCGATTGGTTTCAGCCGCGCCACATCAACTGCTGAGCGAATCGGATTGTCAATCACCGGTCCGATGTTTTTGACGATGTCGAACTGAATGCCGAGTGAAGCCACAGGATTCATGATATCGGAATACAAAATCGCCGCATCGACGCCCAATTTACGAATCGGCATCAACGTTACTTCCGCCGCCAACTCCGGCAGTTTGCATATTTCTAACAGACTATATTTCTCTTTGATTTGTCTGTATTCGGGGTCGTAGCGTCCCGCTTGACGCATGTACCATACTGGCACGCGCTCTACCGCTTGTCTTTTGCATGCTCGTAAAAATAAATCGTTTTGTTGCATTCTCTCATCTCCTGTTGTTAGATCTGGTGTTGCCGTCTGATGTGATGCAGCAAGGCTTTACAACTTTTTTCGACAAGTTCGAACGTTTGTTCAAAATTGCCGGTGAAATACGGGTCAGGCACGTTTCGCAGCGGTTCGTCCGCGACATAATCGAGCAACCTTACGAGTTCTGCGTTGTGTGCGCGCTTGGCAAACGATTTCGCATCTCGCACGTTGTCTTCGTCCATGCAGACAATATAGTGAAACTGTTCAAAATCACTGGCTTGCACTTGGCGCGCTCGCAAATCATCGTGGCGGATTTGGTGCACGTCCAGGATCCGTTGCGTACCATGGTGCGGTGAGTTGCCAATGTGCCAATCGCCGGTTCCTGCAGAATCGACTTTGATGTGGTCAGTCAAGTTTTGCTCCGCCACCATGTGACGAAATACCGCTTCCGCCATCGGAGAGCGGCAAATATTGCCCAAACAAACAAATAACACACCAATCATGATGTCGCCTCCCTATTGTTAGCTTTGCGCACTACGATTAAGTTGATTTCTGGCGGGCAGAAGGTGCGGAGCGGCACGCGCGACGTACCGAGTCCGCGGTTGGTAAACAATTTCATGTTGGAGTCAGGCCATGTATAGACGCCATCCACATATTTGCGACCATGCGCAGGACCAAATATCGGGCCTATGCCGGGAATACGGAGTTGGCCCCCGTGACTGTGTCCAGATAATTGCAAATGGATCGGGTGAAAGCGAGCGATGTCAGCAAAATCAGGCGTGTGGCTGAGCAGTATCGTGAAAAGTGATGGCTCGCTTGTGTCCAATGTTTGCTGCAAATTGGGCTGACCATACGTTTGGTCGTCGATGCCAGCCAGTTGGAATGCGACTCCGTTGCGTGACAGTATACGATGCTCATTTTTCAACAAATCGAAATGAGCATTCTTCAAGTATGTCGATATCAAATCGATGCCAAAAAAATAGTCGTGATTGCCGAGCACCGCGTACTGGCCGAGTGGTGCTTTTAATTTAGCGAACATGTTTACGACGCTACGTTTGTCTCTACATTCGGGATGAAACCAATCGCCAGTGAACACAATGAGATCGGCCTTGTATTCGTCGATTTTGCGCATCACCTCTGCGAAATGATGCTGGTCGTAATGATAGCCGAAGTGCGTGTCACTGAAATGAGCAATTTTTAACCCATCTAATTCGTCCGGCAATTCCGGCCACGAAAGTTCGATGATGCGCGACTGCCAGTTAAACGGTTCGTGGGCAAACGCATAATATCCGCCGAAACTCATGGCGCCTGCGAACCCAAATGCGGTGAATAAGCCGGCTTTTAAGAACGAGCGCCGAGTGATTTTGCGGTTGTTCAACATCTGAAGATCACACCTCATGCAACCAAGGAGTCAGTATCTCGATGAGTGCGGGAATGGAATGAAACGCGTAAACGTTCGGTTGGCGTTCGCCGTTGTTGTATCGCACGAGACAAGGAACGCTGCTGATTTGCCATCGTTCGCGTAATGCGGGCAAAAATTGAATGTTAGCGCAATGGACAGTCAGGTGCGGATACGTTGTTTCGATGATCTCGAGCATTTGCCGAGCGAGTTTGCATGTCCCGCACATTGGCGTATAGACGAAAATAGCAAAGTGCGCGGTTTCGTCCGGCAACATCGAGAGCAACTGAGATTCTGTTCGTTCAATCATGATAGCGGATGTGCATGCTTGCTTGTGCTTCGGAAGCGACGGCGCGTGCCTGATCAACCGTGTCTGCGGCGCTCAGCACGACGGCCATCCGTCTGCCTGGTTTCGTAACTGGTTTACCAAACACTCGCACTTGCGTACGCGGGCGGGACAACGCATCGCCAACGCCGTCGATGGTGAACGACTCGCTATCGCGTTCGGCCTTAAGTGTCCTCGTCGCACCCGGTGTTAGCAGTTCAATCGACGGAATCGGAAAGCCGAGAATCGCCCGGACATGGAGTGCAAATTCCGACAAATCTTGCGTCACAAGCGTGACGAGTCCGGTGTCATGCGGGCGCGGCGATACTTCGCTGAAATAGATGCGCTCCGGCGTAATGAACAATTCGACGCCGTACAAGCCATAGCCGCCCAAAGCGTCGGTTACTGTTTTGGCAATGTGCTGCGCTTCTGCAATTTGCGCATCGCTCATCGCATGCGGTTGCCATGATTCGATATAGTCGCCATCTTTTTGAACATGGCCGATCGGCTGGCAATACGTCGTGCCGCTGACGGAGCGTACGGTTAGGAGCGTAATTTCCGACTCGAAGCGGATGAATTGCTCGACAATTACTTTCGTAGTATGTGCGCGTCCGCCGTCCAACGCGTACTGCCAGCAAGCCTCGATGTCAGCCTCGCTGCGGCATACGGACTGTCCTTTGCCCGATGAACTCATGATCGGCTTGATGACACAAGGTAGACCAATGACGGCAACTGCTGCTCGCAACTCTTCCAGCGTCGTTGCAAACTCATAAGCCGCAGTCGGCAGTGCAAGCGTTTCGGCGGCCAATCTACGGATTCCCTCTCGGTCCATTGTCAGTCGCGTCGCAAGTGCAGTCGGCACGACATGAAAGCCAGCCTGCTCATATTCGGCGAGCACATGTGTTGCGATTGCCTCAATTTCAGGGACGATTACATCTGGTTTTTCGGCGTCGATGACGCTTCGCAGTTGCGTCTCGTCAAGCATGTCAATCACGTGCGCGCGGTGCGCAACCTGCATAGCGGGTGCATTCGCATAACGGTCGACGGCAATCGTCTCCACCCCAAGCCTTTGCGCTTCGATGATGACTTCTTTGCCTAATTCGCCTGCGCCGAGCAACATTACTTTTTTTGCATGATTCGTCAATGGTGAGCCGTACATCTGTTTTTCCTCCAGTAGAATATATGTTATAATTTGCATGTTTCAAAAATACATTGATGAAAGGTTGGATTACATTGGCTGCGATGCTGCCCCACATTCACACGTTGTTCTGGTTTATCATGATCATCTTGTACGTCGTAACACTGCTTCGTTTCCGTAGTACAGGAAACCCGCCGAAAGTGCTTCACAACCTGCTTCGCGCATCATTTTTGTTGACCGCATTCTTTGGCATTTACTCGATTATTCTCAGTGGTCTTGGCGGGTTCTACCACATCAAAGGAACGATCGCACTTGTGATGTTCGGCTTGATGGAAGTCTCTTTATCACGCTTGTACAAAAAGAAAAGTGCAACGCTCTTCATCGGTTTGGTTGCAGCTCTTCTTGTTGTCATCATTCTCATGGGCTATAAAATCATTTGGTTCACGTTTTAAATCTTAACAGTAACATTTTACTACAATCTAGCCCATAATAAAAACGAACACCATTCCCGTTTAGCCGAGAATGGTGTTTATTGTTGATTGGTCCGTATTGCGAATGAGTGTAATGAGCAAATGTTTAGCCGCCGCATAATCGTCAGTATGAATGATCGAGGATGGCGTATGAATGTAGCGCGCACAAATGCCGATGACCGCCGACGGAACACCGATGCCGCTCGTATGCACTGCCCCTGCGTCTGTGCCGCCTGGCGAGACAAAATATTGGTATGGGATCCGCTCGCTCTCCGCCGTGTCACGAATGAATTCGACAAGCCGTGGGTTCGTAATCATCGTGCGGTCGAGGATGCGTAGCAACACTCCCTTGCCCAGAACGCCAAATGCGTTACGGTCACCGCTCATGTCATTAGCCGGACTCGCATCTAGCGCATAAAATAGATCCGGTTGAATCAAATTCGCCGCTACCGAAGCGCCGCGCAATCCGACTTCTTCTTGGACGGTGGCTCCGACATACAATTGATTCGGTAACGACTCGCCGTGAATGGCTTGTAGCAACTCGATGGCTAGACCGACACCGTATCGGTTGTCCCATGCTTTGGCCATTATTTTTTTACCGTCTGGAAGTGGTGTAAATGGACAGACAGGCACCGTTTGTTGCCCTAGCTGAACGCCCCAACTCACCGCTTCCTCTGCTGACGAGGCACCAATATCGATATACATTTGTGAGACTTCAACCGCCTTGTTTCGTTGCGCGTCGTCAAGCAAATGCGGCGGTGTCGACCCGATTATTCCCTCTAGCAAACCATTTTTCGTTTCGATTTGCACACGTTGCGCAAGCAGAACTTGCGCCGTCCAGCCACCCAACGTGTGGAATTTCAACATGCCATTCGCCGTAATCGCAGTAATCATCAGAGCGACCTCATCCATATGTGCCGCTACCATGACGCGCGGTCCCGAGCCATGCTTTACGGCGAATAACCCGCCCAATCGATCCTGAATGACTTCATCCGCAAAAGGTTCGATTTGTGCTTTCAAAAAAGCACGTATGTTGTGTTCGAATCCAGGCGCGCCCGGCATTTCCGTAAGCGTCTTAAACAATGACAACGTCTCTTGATTCATTCACTTCGCTCTCCCTCTGACAAATCGGCTTATTTACCATTTTTCGATTCCGTCACATACAGTCTAACATCATTCATCCACGGAATCCCATATGGCGGATTGGAAAACAAGCGCGGATCGTATAAAATTTGCAAACGCGGGTCTTCGTTGCGCAAAAATCGCGGTTGTTTTTGATCTTCGAAATAATAACCAAGTGAAGCTTGCTGCAAACCAGGTTGCGGCACGGATGCAAAATCGCCACGCAACGCATTCAGTGTTACCGTCTTGCCAAACAGTCCACCGATAATCCGATAACTCGAGACAATACCGAATAACTCGACGTCGTCATTGGAATACAAATACGCACGAATGTTGATCGGTTTTGAGGCTAGTGATTTGCCGGCCGTTGCTGCTAATGAATCGTCACGGTAAGAATTGAGCGAGATTTTACCGTTCGCAACAATGACTAGCGGTTCACCGAGCGAATCATCCGATTCAGTCTGCGGCGGATTAATACTGCGCATGTCTTTCAAATCAACACTACCAGCGACGTACAACACGCCCTGCATGTTTAAGTTGCCGATAATTTTCACATCGCCTTGCACATACATCGAACCGTTGTATTTGAAGTCTGACAAGGTCGCGTTGCCGTTAATGACAATTTCGGCATTGCGTGCAGGGCGGTCATCATCATCCAACATGACAATTTCGCCACTTAAATCTGCAGCAGAAATGTTTTCGTCTTTTTGACGAACGTAAAGCGATCCCTCGCGAATCACGAGTCGTGCATTGTTTTCCATACGAAACGCCGCACCGTCACTCAATTCATCATTGACTAGCAAATGTCCGCTAATGGTCAGATCATCATCCGTTGCTAAATTGTTGCCGATGACAGTCACCCAATCGCGAAATTGGACATCTGTATTGAAAGAGTCGAGCCCACATTTGACAGAACAGCCCTCGCGCACCGTCACTCCCCGCCCGAGTTCCGTCCCCGCCTCGTCATCCGAAATTGGTTGAATGACACCGCTTAACAAACTTGCAGATTGCACTTTGGCAGCTACAATCGCGTTTGGCGAAAAACCAGGTGGAGGCACATCCTCAACGTTCACTTTTTCAACAAATGGAGCTGGCCAAGCAATTTGTTTCTGTACTTCATCGGTCGATACAGCTGAACCGCTCGATTTCAAAAAACCGCGCCAAAATGGTGCCACCGCTGATATCGTCTGGCGATTACCGTTTTCATCAAAATAGCTGACTGCATCATTGACGACCAAGTTGTTATAGATTAAGCCATCGCCAATTACGGAAGGAGAACCATTCAGTGTAACGGCACCATCCTCCGATGTCGAGACGGCATAACGAAATACCGGCAAAATGTCACTGACATAAACGACCAATTGTTTTTTTACATTCATTTGAATCGGTACTTTAACGCTTCCGGTGGATACGATTTCTAGACGATAAGAATAGGGCGCATCGGGGGCGTTTGCATTCGGTTGACTAGCAATCGACTTTTTAATTTCGATGTTATATTCGCCTGACTCCGACCCGTCACTCGCGGATTTAATGACATCACGATATTCTTCTAGCGTCGCTAAATTCATATTGATTTGTTGTGCTCGTGCGATTCTCACATTCGTTTCAGCGGACTCCGCAGCCTGTTCACCGCGAACGAGCGCTTCGCGAATGAGTGTCAGTGCTTCATCAAGACCCATTTGTGCCATCGCTTCAGCACGAGCGCCCGCCACAACAGAAGCCGTACCTTTGTTATCCACGCGCAGTACATTCAAAAGTACGCCGCCTAGAATACTGAGTACGACGATGACGATTAAAACGACGAGCAGCGCAGAACCTTGCTCGTTACGCACTATGTTCATGGCTGTTCGTGCAACTCCTCTCATTGAGCAATCGGGATTTCCGTTTTGATGCGAATGGTAGGCTGTTCTTTTACGGCATTTCCACGCTTTTTCGAAGTAAATACAAGATCGACCGACACCAACTGACTGTCTGCAATCGAACGAACGGCGAGTTTTGACGTGTCTTGTATATCAAACTGCGATTTGTCAAGCGTACGAACGATCGAATTTTCCGAATCTTTGTCCATGATACCGCTACCCGTTACTGGGGTGAGACGAATGCTTTCCTCATCTGGACTGAGTAAGATCGAATAATAGCGAATGTAGTTTGAGTCCGTCTTTTGGCCTGCGTCTACCGTTTCTTTTTTGATGACGATAATTTCATTTTCACGCGAACCCTGATAAGCATAAACCGATTGTTCGAATAAATCGAGCAACTGGCTATAGAACACGTTTACTTGCGAGCGAAGCTGCGCCTCCGCTGCCACACGCTTATACATCGACATCCCCATAAAAAGAAAGGAATATAAGATCGTGGTAATCATCCCGAACAGTACGAGCGCAGTCATTACTTCGATGAGCGTCAGACCCTTTTGGTTATGCAACGGTTTAAAAAGTTTCATGGTCCTCATCTACCTCCCGAATACAAGATACGAATCGAGATAGGTGGACATTTTTTTAGTGGGTTCAGCAATCGTATCTTCACTACCCCAGTAAACAGTTAAACGAAACTTAAGCAAAAAATCCATCGGTTTATTGCTAGAAGTACCTTGCGTAAACCCTTTAAATGCATCGGCATAGCCAGTTTGTTCATTCGCTTGGAGTTCGAAAATGTAGTGATAATTTACACCGTTGACCGATTTTTCCGGACGTAACAACGTATTTATGCTGAGCGGCTCTAACAATTGCAAATCAGCGTTGAGAACGGGCGAATTGAAACGGTTCTCCGTCAATCGAAGCGTTCGTTCGCCAGAGAACAAAGGTGTCATCATCGACAATTTGCTAAATGTAGAGCCGTCATCCGCTAACGCTTCGCGAAGTTGTTCCACTTTCATATTGGCTAGCTTGATTGCCACGATTCGTCGACTGTCTTCCGCCGATGATTCAACGGACTGGATGAAATAGCCCATGATGGTCAATGAGACAAATGACATAATGGACACGCTAAGCAAGACTTCGACCAAAGAAAGCCCCGCTTGATTTGTGATGAACGTGTTCCATTTGCGCCACCTGCTCATGCCATTTCCCCTCTTAATGAATATTGATATTATAGTTGATTCGTACCCGTACTGGTGCTCGCTTGTGAATGGATGAATATCCGTTTTCCATAGAGCTCAAATTTTTGCTGTCGCGCAAACGGACGTAAACAAAATTCACTCCAGATGATGAGACGGTTAGCGAACGAGAGCCCAACTTCTTCCACCCTGTTGCAGAAGGTTCGGGCGGTGTACCAGTAAACGAGATGGGTCTGTTGATGATCTGATATTCAGGCGCCGTCAGTTTCATTCCTGAGACCATAGACCTCCAGTCGAAACGCAACGGGACGGGACGATTGTGAACTCTCGATGTGACGGTCGATGCATTGACAAGCGACACATACGGTCCAACGTTTAGCCCCACGGTTCGCTCCTCAGCATCCGTTAAACCACCTTCATCCCGATAACTGACATTTATTTTTTTGTCGCCTTGTCTGACTTTTTCGTCAGCAAACAATGTGCTCCATTGCAGTGTGATTTTTTTCGCAAAACCACTATCCAAACTTTCAATCGACAACAATTTTTTATCAATCGGATTGCCATCAATCGTAACACGAAAATCATCAGACACTGGCGTATCGTCGGCAATTTGATAAGTCAGGCTCATATCGTTCGTTCGATTGGCGAACCTTACACCATTCAATGTCAACTCGTTTTGAACCGGAGGTTCGCTTGTCACTTTAGGCGGTTCATTCGGCAAACGGTATTTAAAAGATGTTGAAAATTCGTCTCCAGTTTTCGCTACACCAGAGACAGCATCAGTAAATGCACGGAACATATGCGTTTGAAGGGCAAAATTGCTTGGCACTACCACTCGCTCTTCGGCATTCCAGTTGCTCCACGACTTACCGCCATCAAGCGAATACTCGTAGCCTTTTATATATGAACTGAGAAAACCATTGTAGAGCAACATGTTTTCTGGATTGAGCGGAGTTGAGCCTAATAACGGTGATTTCAACGCTGAACCAGATACGCTCGTTATGCGTGTAGAAGGTAAAATGTTGGCGATAAATCGATTGCTTAAATTGGCGGACAAAAATTTATTGTCATTTGTCATATAGCTAACCGCAGTCGGTGTGGAAGGCAATAAATCCCATGATGTAACACTCATAGTGTTATGATGATTCGCTCGAACGGTCGTGTCATCATTTGCAAATTGGATGGAACGAATCGGATATTTTGCGCCATCGCCAGCAAACGGGTCAATCGTCCATTGTAACACTCCACCATTCACACTATATCGAGAAAGCGTGCCATCGATTTTACCGACATACTTATTACCGTACATATCATACCTTACCGCTGCTAATCGCATCTCATAAGATTCTTTTGCGCTTACAGAGCAGTTCATGTCCGTGTAAGGAAACTCAAGTTTAGCGGCGTTTAGTTTGAATACACCACCATCATTCGAAAGCACATTCACCTTTATTTTGAACGCCGAATTGCTGCTTAACGGTATCTCATTCAGCGCAATTTTCAAGATCCCGTTATTAAGTGTCACTGAGTTGGGATACACTTGGTCGTTAACAATTGCGTCAGCAACGTTTGTCCCGCCAGGCAAAGTGAACCCAGATGGAACAGATTGTACCAAACTAACTTCTGATAATTTTTCGGTTGATAGTTGTGAGACGATCCCTTCCAAATTCAATCGGAATTGTTCTGCATCCTCCGCGCGGAAGAAACTTCCCCGGCCGACTTTTGCAATGTACTCAAGAAACGTTAAATCAATCGCTGCAGAATCAATGTTAATCGCATTATCTGAACCGATGGCAATGACATGAACTTCAGATCCAGTAGAAACAAGATGTTGTAATTGCTCTCGGGCATGTGTATAACCGAGTCTACGCGCAAACGGGTTTTCGCGAGATTGACCGAAGATAAGCGTGCTATTGCCATTGCCCTCTAACTTCCCTGTATTCGGATCCACATTGGGCAAACCGTCACTTAAGAAAATGACGATTTTCCGCCGGTCTTCTGGTTCATAAAATTCAGGTTTCGAGGCGATAATTTTTCCGTTCGTACTCGACACAGATGAGTATGTGCTCGTACCGGATGAAAACAATACAGGATTGCCATTCAGTTTTTGCCATAACGATTGCTTTTCATCAGTGAAGACTGCTCGAAAACTATCCAAATTCGTCAACGGCACCGTGAATTTGTGATACCCTTTCAATTCGGAAGGGTACATTTTTTCACCAGGCGCTTTCGTCCAAACGCCGTTCAATTCATAGTGAATATAAGGTTCATCAATCCCGTTTACCGCACCACTATGGTAATATACGGTAGCCATCTTTGTTTCGCCGCGAACCATTTGCGAGTGGTTGATTTTTCTACCCACTACCTCACGTGGCGAGCCACTCACAAGTGTGCTTGAGACCGGATAATAAACCGAATAATCTCTTGGTAACGGGAAATTCCTACCGCCATTATTTTGCCAATTGCCATTGCCATCCGTGAAAGCAGCTTGGTTAATACTCGTAAAACTTCCGAGCGGAATGAGCGTAGTATGATATCCAGTGACCGTCGAAGGAACCATAGGTATGCCTGGCAGCGTCGTCCACCTACTGCCATCCATTGAATAATGAATATGCGGATTTTCCAAAGCGCTCATCCCACTTAACGTATACAACTCATCACTCTTATAGTAAACTCGCGCAACATTTTGATTTTGAATAAATTGGAACGGCGACTTATCGACGATTGTGTTGGTCTCAGGATCATAAAGTTTTATCCCGGGTTTGATTTTGTTGAAAAAGCGCCGATCCCCTTGTGAGTCGTTGAATGTTCCGTCAGAAAAAGCGAATCGCTCAATATCCTCGTTTGCGCCTAAATCAATCGAAAGGTAATGGTATCCCGCAATCATCGACGGACTCATTTTAAGACCGTTAGTACCGGTCCATTGAGTACCATCTAATGTGTAGTGGATGTGTGGTGACTGATAAAAATGTTTCTGAGCAGTGTTCGTATACCGATTGCTTTTATAGTAAATCACGGCGATGTTATGATCATTCGGATTGTCTGCATACAACTTTTGCGTGACGGGGTCGTAAACCATCACTTTATCATTAATCTTATTAAAAAAATTGTTCCCGTTATCATTTTGCCATTTACGCAAAGCGGCATTTGCATTTCCGTCATTGAATGCCATTTTTGATAACTTCGAAGTTTCCCCGAGATCAATCGTGATATAGTGATATCCAGCAATCTTTGATGGTGTCATTTTTAATCCTGGATCGTTCGTCCAGTTCACTCCATCAATCGAAAAATGAATAAACGGATTGCGAAATGGCTGTCTCTTTGTTTCATTGGTGTTCACGGTCATCGGTCCACCACTTTTGTAATAAATTGTTACGGTGTTCGAAATGACCGTTTTGTTCGTCACAGGATTGACAATCGTTTTGACAACTTCATCTGTGTGTTCGTCGAGTTTCTCCGTAAATACTGAGTTTACGCCTGCATAGAACGTTCCCGAACCTTCCGCACGATTCGTAAACAGATGAGACGCATGCGGAAATGGCGTCGCATAAAACGGTGCATTATCATCCGAAACGAGCAATGGTTTTGGGTTCGATCCGATTGTTTTGATTAGATTTCCGAACAGGTCGAATTTCTTTCTTCGCGGTTGGTATGCTTCAAAAAAGTTTGGATAAAAATTAGCACGGTTATCAATGTAGCGAAAATGAGCATAAAGCGGTCGATTCGCATCGATTTCTAGATCTTTTTTATATAAACCAAATGCTTCTGAAATGTCCATCGTTTTTGTCGTCCACTCATCTGCAGGGTTGTGACGATGCCTGATTTCTGGAATCGAAAAACCATTATAACGGTAAAAAAACGTGAATTTTTTCTTGTTCGGCGTTCGGAACGTTACGACATTGCTGGCAGAAGATACTAAGCCTTTTAAATCAACCGCACGCACAGCAACCGAGTATACATTATCAGCAGTCAAGTTATGAAAGGCATACGACAAACTTGTGGTGGTACCTTCTAAATTTCCGTTCAAAAACACTTGATAGTGACGTACGCCGCTATTATCAAGAGCTGCTGACCAATTAAACTCTGCAGATGTACTGTCAGATTTAGATAATTGTAGTTTAACTGGCGCGGTCGGTGGAGTAACGTCGACTTTCGTCGTAATTCTAAGGACCTGACTTCGCTTTGATTGCACGCCATTTTTATCTACTGCAAGCACGTAATAATCATATGTACTAGACGGGACAATGTTTGTATCTGTATAGCTCGTCGCTATCGTTTCGAGAATTTTCGTGTAGTTAAACATCGAATCTTTACTTCGATACAATTCATAGCGCAA
>CANHCR010000021.1 GCA_947459205.1 Caryophanales bacterium
GATGGCGAAGGGGTTCCACGCGTACCCATCCCGAACACGACCGTTAAGCCCTTCAGCGCCGATGGTACTCGGACCGCAAGGTCCCGGAAGAGCAGGACGTCGCCGGGCGAGGCATCCTTATCATATTCCCTGATAGCTCAGTTGGTAGAGCACTCGACTGTTAATCGAGTTGTCACAGGTTCGAGTCCTGTTCGGGGAGCCATGCTCCCATAGCTCAGTCGGCAGAGTGCTTCCATGGTAAGGAAGAGGTCACCGGTTCAATTCCGGTTGGGAGCTTCGGAAAAAAATAAGGCCCGTTGGTCAAGGGGTTAAGACACCTCCCTTTCACGGAGGTAACAGGGGTTCGAATCCCCTACGGGTCATTTACTTGGACGGTTAGCTCAGCCGGGAGAGCATCTGCCTTACAAGCAGAGGGTCGGGGGTTCGATCCCCTCACCGTCCACCATATGCCGCTGTAGCTCAACTGGTAGAGCAACTGACTTGTAATCAGTAGGTTGGGGGTTCAAGTCCTCTCGGCGGCACCATGCTGGGGATTAGCCAAGCGGTAAGGCAACGGACTTTGACTCCGTCATGCCTAGGTTCGAATCCTAGATCCCCAGTTTTTATGAGCCATTAGCTCAGTTGGTAGAGCACCTGACTTTTAATCAGGGTGTCGGAGGTTCGAGTCCTCCATGGCTCACCATTTTTTCTTGGTGGTTTTAACGTGCGCGTGTGGCGGAATTGGCAGACGCACCAGACTTAGGATCTGGCGGGCGACCGTGGGGGTTCAAGTCCCTCCACGCGCACCATTTTTCAAAATTGCGGAAGTGGCTCAGTGGTAGAGCATCGCCTTGCCAAGGCGAGGGTCGCGGGTTCGAGTCCCGTCTTCCGCTCCATATTTAAGTGCCCTTAGCTCAGCCGGATAGAGCGTTTGACTACGAATCAAAAGGTCGGGAGTTCGAATCTCTCAGGGCACGCCATTTTTCGGGACGTAGCTCAGCTTGGTAGAGCACCTGGTTTGGGACCAGGGGGTCGCATGTTCAAATCGTGTCGTCCCGACCACCGTGCGGATGTAGTTCAATGGTAGAACTCCAGCCTTCCAAGCTGGTAGCGTGGGTTCGATTCCCATCATCCGCTTATCTTTACTTGAGCCGCACGGCTCTTTTTTTGTATAAATAATCACTATAATGTCTATTTTTCAAAATTCAATCTATCGTTTATACTTGAGTAAATGTTTATAGACAAAAAATATCGAGTGACGAGATGGGAGTGTTTCCGATGATTAGAGAGAATCAGACTGAATCGAGAGAGGCTAGCAAGAGTATGGACACCAAGCAATTGTTACGTCGCGAAGTGAATTTCCTCGGCAAACTACTTGGTGAGGTGCTCGTCAAGCAATGTGGCGAAGAAACGTTCCGTGTAGTTGAGGACATTCGCGAGCGCAGTAAGAATTTGCGCACTCAGTTTGACGCAAGTCAATTTTCGGACTACATGCTCATCGTTAAAAATATGGAACCGGAAATTCGTCACAATGTCATTCGTGCGTTCGCCGTTTATTTTCAACTGGTCAATATTGCTGAACAAAATCATCGGATTCGCAGAAAGAAAGAGTACGATAATACGTTCGGTCAAATGATTCAGCAAGGTTCGATCGAAAGTGTGATTAAGAAGTTTCGTGATGAGAATGTTGCTACATCAGACATTCAAAGCAGTATTGGACAAATCTCATTGCAATTGGTGATGACTGCACACCCTACGGAAGCGAGTCGACGCACGATTTTGGAGGCGCATCGTCGTCTTTCAGATTTGTTGTTGCAACATGAAGAACATTTGCTTGATGCAACACCGGAGCAGGATGTGCAACGTTCGCGTCTTGAAAAACGTATTTTCAATGAAATTATGACGTTGTGGCAAACAGATGAAATTCGCGACCGTAAACCTACTGTTATCGACGAAGTGCGAAACGGTCTATTTTACTTTGACCAAACGTTATTTGACGTATTGCCGGACATTTATGCTGAGTTAGAGCGTTGTCTGAATAAATATTATCCTGAGGTAACTTGGGATGTGCCGTCATTTTTGAAGTTCGGATCTTGGATTGGCGGTGACCGTGACGGCAATCCGAATGTGACTTCGAATTTCACTTGGGATACGCTTCATATGCATCGTAATTTGGCGCTCAAAAAGTATGAAGAGAGTTTGTCTGAGTTGGTCACGCTATTCAGTTTTAGTACGAATTTGATTAAACCATCGTCGGAGTTGCTGCAGTCCATTTTTGTTGATAGCGAGCAGTCTGAGATGTCTCCTGATCTTGCGTGGCGAAACGAGAAAGAACCGTATCGTAAAAAGTTGACGTTTATGAAGGAAAAGTTGCGCAACGTTCGCAAAGAGGATAAGCATTTTAAATATGGCTCGCCTGACGAGTTTTTGCTTGATTTGCAGGTGATTGAGCGCAGTCTGCGTACGCATGCAGCGGATCAACTGGCGGATATGTATTTAAAAAAACTGATTCGTCAAGTCGAGTTGTTCGGCTTTTATTTGGCTAAGTTGGATGTTCGCCAACATAGTAAAGTGCACGAGAATGCGCTGACCGAGATTTTTGCTGAAATCGGCATGCATGAAAATTATGGTGAACTTTCAGAAGAAGAGAAGATTCAGTTATTGGTGGCCTGCTTGGAAGATCCGCGCCCGCTTACGTCTACACATATCAGGTATTCGGAAAGTACATCTGAATGTTTGGCTGTATTTCGCACGATTCGTAATGCACAGCAAGAGTTCGGTAAACATTGCATCACAACGTACTTGATTAGTATGACGCAAGGGGTTAGTGATTTGCTTGAGGTGCTGGTCTTTGCTAAAGAGGTAGGCTTATATCGACGCGCGAAGGATGGCACGGTCAGTTGTTCACTGCAGTCGACGCCTTTGTTTGAGACGATTGACGATCTGCGAGCTGCGCCAGCAATCGTATCGACGTTGTTGTCGATTCCAAGTTATCGCAATAGTTTGCGTGACATGAATGATGTCCAAGAAATCATGCTTGGCTATTCCGACAGTAATAAAGACGGCGGTGTGTTAACTGCCAATTGGGAGTTGCGTAAGGCGCTGCTCGATATTACGAGTGCCGCTGGTGCCCATCAAGTTTCGTTACGCTTTTTCCACGGACGAGGCGGAGCGCTCGGTCGCGGGGGGATGCCGCTACATCGCAGCATTCAGGCACAACCTCCACAAACCTTGGGTGCGGGGTTCAAAATTACCGAGCAAGGGGAAGTGCTCTCCTCACGTTATGCGATGAAGGAGATTGCGTATCGTAGCTTGGAGCAGGCGACTTCGGCGATTTTATCGCAGGCGTTGAAAGCGATTAGTGGTATCCGCTTGGAACAAGTGCAGACATGGGAGCCCGTGATGGAGCAAATTTCCGAGGATGCTTTGGAGAAATACCAAGACCTCGTGTTTCGCGAAGATGATTTTATTGACTTTTTCCATGAATCGACGCCGCTTCTCGAAATCGGCGAGTTGAACATTGGTTCTCGTCCGCCAAAACGTAAAGACAGCAAAAGTCTTGAGGATTTACGTGCGATTCCGTGGGTGTTCGCATGGACGCAAAGTCGCTATTTACTGCCGGCATGGTACGCGGCTGGAACTGCGCTACAAAACTTTTATGACGGAAAACCGGAGCACTTGGCGCGACTTAAGGAAATGTACGAAAAGTGGTCGTTTTTCCGTACACTTATCGATAATTTGCAAATGGCGCTGGCAAAAGCAGATTTGCTGATTGCGAAACAATATGTTGGTATGGTAAAAAGTGAGGAAGTTCGCGAGCGGATTTTTGGTGCGATTGAACGCGAGTATCAACTGACATCGCAACTCATGCTCGCAATTACCGGTCAAAAAGAAATTTTGGATAATGTGCTCGTCATTCAAGAGTCGATCCGATTGCGCAATCCATATGTCGATCCGTTGAGCTACCTTCAGGTGGAATTGTTGAAAGAGTTACGTGACATTCGTGAGCGTGGCGGCGACGATCAGCATCTGTTGCGCGAAGTGTTGCTAACCATCAACGGTATTGCACTAGGCATGAGAAATACGGGGTGATGGGACTGCACGCAAAAAATACAGCGATACTGCTTGTATTCATTGGCTCGGTGAGTTACGGCTTGTTATCTGTGCTCATCAAATGGGCCTATGACGGCTTTAGCATCGGTGAAGTGACGAGCGCGCAAGTGGTATGCGGTGCACTTATGCTTTGGCTAATCGTACTGGCGCGACCACAAAGTTGGTCGAATCCATTTAACGGTCCGTGGCTACAATTGATGGGAATTGGTGTTTTCGGACTGTTTGCGACAACTTATTTGTTTAACACATCCTTAAACTATTTGGATGCTTCGCTTGGCATTGTGCTGTTGTTTCAATTCACATGGATTACACTGCTGATGGATTCGATTGTCCGCAAGCAATTTCCGACGCGCTATCAAGTAATCGGTATTGTCGTCATTATGGCGGGTACACTGCTAGCAGTGAACATTGCGGGCGCCGATTTCTCGGAGTTGTCTCTATATGGACTGTTGTTTGGATTGGCGTCTTCTGTTACGTATGCGGCATTCATCTTTTTCACAGGTCGCATTCGCTCGGAGATGGATTCGGTGATGAAGTCGGCGATGATGTGGACGGCTGCCGTACCGCTTGTACTGCTAATCTGGCCGCCTGTCTATGTGACGTCTGTTGATGTGACTTCCTTGTTGATATGGGGCGTCATTCTCGGAATGCTCGGTCAAGTTTTGCCGACAATTACGTTCAATATTGGGATTCCGCGGATTGGTAGTTCGTTGGCAGCGATGGTCGGTTCGATGGAGTTGCCGGCTGCTATCTTTTTTGCTTATCTGATTTTATCGGAAACCATTGGTGTGTGGCAGTGGGTTGGCGTTGGCTTGATCATTGCAGGCATTGTGGTGGCGGAACGAAATAACAAGAGTTAAAAGGAGGATGTCATGGTCGATGCGGACGAGTCGAGATTAGCTGCGTTGGCGCGAAATGGTGACCGCAAGGCGTTTGCGGAAATTGTTAAGCGTTACGAGAAGAAGATTATGAAACTTGGTTTTCGGATGCTCAATCAACGACAAGAGGCAGAAGACGTGGCGCAGGAAACCTTTTTGAAAGTGTATAACAACCTCAACCGCTACGATATGACACAAAAATTTTCAACCTGGATTTATCGAATTGCGACGAATCTTTGCATCGATCATCTACGCAGGCGAAAGGAGCAGGTTTCGCTCGATGCGTTTAGTGCGGATCCAGCGAATGAGAGCAGTAATCGTGAGCTACAAGCGAAAATTGCGGATAAGTGGTCGACGCCGGAGAATCAAGTGATTTTGTCTGAACTGCAGGATCAGGTGCAAAAGGCTGTGCAGCAGCTCCCAGATAAGTATCGTTTGGCGATTGTACTGCGCTACATGCAGGAACTTTCATTGCAGGAGATCGGTGAAATTTTGGAAATACCACTGTCGACGGTGAAGACGCGCATTCATCGTGGGCGTGAGGTTTTACGCAAGAAATTGGAACATTTATAATTGAAACCGTAGGCGCTTGCGATACGTATTGTAGGTATCGATTTTTTATGAAAGTGGTATAAAGGCTGGAGGTACGAAAGACAATGTTATGCAATGAATCGAGGGAATTGATGCATCACCACTTGGATGGTGATTTGTCGGATGAACGAATGGCACAACTGCAAATTCATTTGGACGGCTGTTCGGATTGCAGGGAGCGGTTCGCACAATTGCATAAAACATTGGCGTGTATCCAATATGCTCCGGACATGGATAGTTCAAGTGACTTATGTCAGCGAGTGATGCAACATTTGCCTAAGGTCAAACCGCTGAAGCGATTTATTTCTTGGTTTAAACTGTATCCAGGCAAGTCGTTTGCTTCGGTTTGCGGTCTCGTAGTGATGGGTGCATGGATGATGTCGTTCGATATGGATAAACGTCTCGTTGTGAACATTCCGAATGAAGATCGAGTCGTCATCAATGGTGAGAAAGTACACGTACCACAACATGCGGTGATTCACGGCGATATTTACGTGGCGAACGGACAGATTCAACTAGATGGTGATGTCGAGGGTGATTTGATTGTGATGGATGGACAATATTCGATGTCACCGAGCGGGTCAGTATCCGGGGATGTTTATGAAATTAGTTATTCGTATGAGCGATGGATTTTGCAGATGAAAAAGTGGTTTGATTCGTCACAAAGGAGAGAATAAGGCCAGATGGGGAAATATTTTGGTACGGATGGAATTCGCGGAGTTGCCAATGAAGCGTTGACTCCTGAGTTGGCGTTTAAAATCGGGCGATGTGGCGGCTATGCGCTAACAAAGCAGGTCAGTAAGCCGAAGGTGTTTATCGGCCGAGATACTCGTATTTCTGGGGAAATGCTGGAAGCGGCGCTTGTGGCTGGTTTGCTTTCGATTGGTGCGGAGGTGGTTCGGCTCGGTGTCATTTCGACGCCGGGGGTCGCCTATCTCACGAAGACGGAAGGCGCACAAGCAGGCGTGATGATTTCCGCTTCGCACAATCCAGTGGAGGATAACGGCATTAAGTTTTTCGGGCAGGACGGCTTCAAATTGCTAGATGAGGTCGAGGCAGAAATCGAACAGTTACTTGACGAGCCTGAGGATCGGTTGCCGCGTCCAACCGGCGCTGATGTTGGCAAAGTGACCGATTGGCCGGAAGCACCGTCACGCTATAGCCAGTATGTGCAGACGACGATTGAGGGCGATTTATCGGGTTTGAAAATCGTGCTCGACTGTGCTAATGGTGCCGCTTCGCCGGTTGCTGCAGAAGTGTTCGAAGGTTTGGGTGCTAGTGTTGTGCTCATTCACGCGACACCTGATGGTCTGAACATCAATGAGCATTGTGGCTCGACACATACTGAAGATTTGCGTGATGAGGTCGTAAAACATGGTGCGCACTTGGGGCTGGCGTTTGATGGTGACGCTGATCGCTGCATCGCGGTGGACGATCGCGGAGAGGAAGTCGACGGCGATTACATGCTTTGCATTTGTGCAGATGCGTTGCGTGTAGCAGGCAAACTGGCGAGTGAAACGGTAGTCTCGACGGTGATGAGCAATCTTGGATTTTATAAGGCTGTGGAGGCGTTGAAACTATCAACCGTGCAGACGGCTGTCGGTGATCGCTATGTGATGGAAGCGATGCGTAAACACGGTTATAATTTAGGCGGAGAACAATCCGGTCACGTGATTTTTCTCGATTACAATACAACGGGCGATGGGATTTTGACAGGTGTGCAGTTGGCGAGTGTACTGAAAAAATCGGAGAAACCACTGAGTGAACTGAAACATATGATGCGTAAGTATCCGCAGAAATTGGTCAACGTTCGCGTCGCGGATAAAACGAAATGGGCCGAGAATGAGGCGATTGCAGCGGAAATTGCAGACGTCGAGCGGCAGTTGGATGGTAATGGCAGAGTGTTGGTGAGACCGTCTGGCACAGAATCGCTGATTCGTGTAATGGTCGAAGGTCCGGATGAGCAGACGGTGGAACAGTTGACCGCGCAAATCGTACGTACCGTCGAGGCACAATTGACGTAGTTTTCAACAATTTTCAAAAAAACAATGAACTTTTTCATGGAATATGAAAAAAGTTCATTTTTCTTATCAAAAAAAGTTGCATCAGTAGATGATTTTGTCATAAGATGTTAGTGGCAATCAAATGTTACAGTTAGATTACAAGAACGTTAACTTGAAGGCGGAGGAAGTCACATGTGTGGAATTGTCGGTTATATAGGAGATCGTAATACGCAATCCGTGTTGATCGAAGGTTTAAAAAAGCTGGAGTATCGCGGGTACGATTCGGCTGGCGTAGCGATTTATACAGAAGAAGGGTTAGAAGTGAAGAAAGCGAAGGGCAGGCTTTCGATTCTTGAGGGAGAATTGTCGAATCGTCCGTTGGTCGGATCAATCGGAATCGGCCATACGCGCTGGGCGACACATGGTGAACCTTCTGATGTTAACTCGCATCCGCACATTGACAATAGCTCTAAGTTTTCTGTTGTACATAATGGCATTATCGAAAATTACATTGAATTGAAGGAGCAATTGTCGGCGAAAGGGCATCGCTTCGTCTCGGAAACGGACACGGAAGTGATTGCACACTTAATTGCCGATGTTTATGATGGCGATATTGTGAAAGCCGTGCAAACAGCGGTGAAAAGTATGCGCGGTGCGTTTGCTTTAGGTGTTCTGACAGAGTATGAGCCGGACCGTTTGGTTGCGGTTCGACAGGCAAGTCCGCTCATCATCGGGATTGGTGAGAATGAAAACTTTATCGGTTCGGATATTCCGGCGATTTTGGAGTACACGCGTAACGTATATATTTTAAATGATGGTGAAATGGCACTTTTGACAAAAGATGCGATTCAATTGATGACGTTGGAAGGCAACTTTATCACCAAAGAAGTGTTTCGTGTTGACTGGGACATCGTGACGGCAGAGAAGGCCGGTTTTGACCATTTCATGTTGAAAGAAATTTATGAGCAACCAAAGGCTTATCGTGATACGATGGGCAGTCGTATTTCGGAAGATGCAAATGAAGTAGTGTTGCCAGAGTTAAATTTGACTGCAGAACAATTGATGAACGTCACGAACATTCATATCGTTGCATGTGGTACTGCATATCATGCGGGTTTGGTCGGTAAACATGTCATTGAAAAGTTGACACGGATCCCGGTCGATGTTGATGTTGCTTCTGAATATCGATACAGAGCGCCAATTATTTTGCCGAGCACGTTGGTCATTGTCGTTAGTCAGTCCGGCGAGACGGCAGATACGCTTGCTGCTTTGCGTGAAGCAAAGCGCAACGGCGCACATGTGTTGGCGATTACGAATGTCGTCGGAAGTTCTGTGGCACGTGAGGCTGACGATGTGATTGTGACTTGGGCGGGTCCGGAAATTGCGGTTGCTTCGACGAAAGCCTATACTTCACAGTTGATTGCATTCTTCTTGTTCGGCGTATTTTATGCACAAACGTTAGGTAAGACGGATGCTACGGAAGTGGCAACGGTGATTGAAGATTTGCAACAGTTGTCTAGTCAAGTGGAGCAAATGTTACATCAATCGGCCCGCATCAAGACGTATGCAGAAGAAATCAGTGCGCATGATCATCTGTTTTTTATCGGTCGCGGACTTGATTATGCCGTTGCACTCGAAGGTTCCTTGAAGTTGAAGGAAATTTCCTATATTCATTCCGAAGCGTATCCTGCAGGGGAATTGAAACATGGCACGCTTGCACTGATTGAACCTGGGATTCCGGTAATCGCGCTCGCAACACAAGAGGAGTTGCTCGAGAAGACAATCAGTAACATTAAGGAAGTAAAGGCACGTGGCGCCAAAGTGTTGGCGATTGCGATGGAAGGGAATGCAGAAATCGGTAAAGCGGTGGATGAGGTATTCTATATCCCTCGGACACGAGCAGTCCTTAGCGCCGCGTTGTCGGTCATTCCGCTGCAGTTACTCGCATACTACGCATCTTTGGCACGAGGAAACGATGTCGACAAACCGCGAAATTTGGCGAAAAGTGTGACGGTGGAGTAAACCGAATCAGTCGGTTTGCTGCCAATTCGACTGAAAAGCGGGTCAGCGTTTGTGCTGCACCCGCTTTTTTTATGAAACGCGGCCCTCGGTCGACAAAATTCTGAACATTTATCGTATGAATTTTGAAAAATGTTCGTTTTTCGCTATAATGTTTGTGTGAAACTTGTAGAAGCGATAGATTTATCTTAAAATATATTCTATTGATATTCGACGAGAATACTGACTACACGAAAGAAAGGTTGCAAATCATGAAACTGAATGGGTTACCTCCAAAACAAGGATTGTACGATCCGGCTTTTGAACGCGACGCTTGTGGAATGGGTTTTGTCGCGCATATTAAGGGACAACCTTCGCATACGATTGTTGCAGAAGCGCTCTCTTTGTTGTGCAACATGGAACACCGCGGCGGTCAAGGTTGTGAGACGAGCACCGGCGATGGTGCCGGTATTTTATTGCAAATTCCTCATGGATTTTTGCAAAGAGAGTGTGCGAAAATCAACATTACGTTGCCTGCTGTAGGTGAGTACGGCGTCGGCATGGTGTTTTTGTCTCCGGATGAGCAAGTTCGTCAACAAAACGAACAAGCTTTTGAAGAGATTGTTCGCGCAGAGGGACAAGTGTTCCTCGGTTGGCGTACGGTGCCGACTAATAATTCTAGTTTGGGTGAGACGTCGAAATCGGTGCAACCAGTGATTCGTCAGGCGTTCATCGGTCGCGGTACGTTGAAGGCGAATGATGCTTTGGCGTTCGAACGGAAACTATATGTCATTCGTAAATTGGCAGAGAAAGCGTTGCGCTACGACAAATCGGTAGCGGGCAGCGATTATTTCTATTTCCCTAGTTTGTCCAGCAAAACGCTTGTCTATAAAGGCATGTTGACAACCGAACAAGTCGGTAAATTTTATGTGGATTTGCAAGATGAAACGCTAGAGAGTGCGCTCGCGCTTGTTCACTCCCGTTTCAGTACGAATACGTTCCCGAGTTGGGACCGAGCGCATCCCTATCGCTATGTCATTCACAATGGTGAGATTAATACGTTGCGCGGCAACGTGAACTGGATGCATGCGCGCCAAGCCGTTTGTGAATCGGAACTGTTTGCCGATGATTTGCAAAAACTGTTGCCTGTTATTGATAACGGTGGTTCGGATACCGCGATGTTTGATAACACGCTCGAGTTTCTTGTGCTTTCCGGTCGTTCATTGCCGGAAGCAGTGATGATGATGGTTCCAGAACCATGGTCGAACCACGAAAGCATGAGCGCCGAGAAAAAAGCGTTTTACGAGTTCAACAGTTGCATTATGGAGCCGTGGGACGGTCCTGCAGCGATGGGCTTTACGGACGGTCATATGATCGGAGCTTGTCTTGATCGTAACGGTCTCCGTCCTTCCCGTTACTATGTGACGAAAGATGACAAGATCATCCTTGCATCTGAGGTTGGCGTGATTCACGTTGAACCGGATAATATCGTGCTGAAAGAACGTCTTCGTCCAGGTAGAATGTTGCTTGTAGATACGGCTCAAGGTCGTATTATTTCTGACGAAGAATTGAAACAACAAATCGTTACGCAAAAGCCATACCAACAATGGTTGGATGAGCACTTGGTTGACTTGGAAGAATTGGATGATGCGCCAGAACTACCTGAACCGAAACATGAAACGGTCATGCAACGTCAAGTTGCTTTCGGTTATACGTTCGAAGAGTTGCGCAAAGTGTTCGAGCCGATGGCACAAAATGGCGTGGAGCCGATTGGTTCAATGGGTAACGATTCACCGTTAGCGATTTTGTCCGATCGTCCGCAACGCCTTTACAACTATTTCAAACAATTGTTTGCACAAGTTACGAATCCGCCAATCGATGCGATTCGTGAAGAAATCATTACCGCTACGGGCACGACAATCGGCAGCGAGGGCAATCTCTTGCATCCGACGCCAGAGTCAGCGCGTCATATTCGTTTGAAAACGCCGGTGTTGTCGAATGAGGAATTTGCAAAAATCCGCCACATTCGCAGACCAGGATTCAAGTCGATTACGATTCCGATTGTTTTCAAGGCAGCTGATGGCAGCCAAGGATTGGAGAGCGCATTGCAGGAAATGTGCGAAGCGGCCGATCGTTTGATTGCCAAAGGATACACGATGCTGATTTTGTCGGACCGTGATACGGACCGTGAAAATGCTGCGCTTCCTTCTTTGCTTGCGGTCGCATGTTTGCACCATCATTTGATTCGCCAAGGCACTCGTACGAAAGTAAGTTTGTTGGTTGAGTCTGGCGAAGCGCGTGAAGTACATCATTTCGCATTGTTGCTTGGTTATGGCTGTAATGCTGTGAATCCGTATCTTGCGTTTGAATCGTTGGACGACATGATTCGTCAAGGCATTCTCGTTAACATCACGCATGAAAAAGCTATCAAAAACTATATCAAAGCATCGACCAAAGGTGTCATTAAAGTTCTCTCCAAAATGGGGATTTCGACGATTCAAAGTTATCGCGGCGCACAAATTTTCGAAGCGATTGGCTTGAGATCTGAATTGGTCGATAAATATTTCACTTGGACGCCATCTCGTATCGGCGGCATCGGCATTGACGAAGTTGCGAAGGAGTTGCTCGTGCATCACGAAGCGGCGTTCTCAGAGCGTGAAGGTCGTGATCCGGTATTGGATGCTGGTGGTGACTATCAATGGCGTAAAGAGGGCGAGCGTCACCTTTATAGTCCGAAAACGATTCACAACTTGCAACAGGCTTGCCGTAACAACGACTACAACTTGTTCAACAGTTATGCGCAAGATATCAACGACCAAAGCGAGAAACATTTCACGCTTCGTGGCTTGCTTGATTTCAAAAAAGTGAATGCCTCGGTTCCGATTGAAGAAGTAGAATCGGTTGATGAGATTTGCCGTCGCTTCAAAACAGGTGCGATGTCTTATGGTTCAATCAGTAAAGAAGCGCATGAAAGTTTGGCGATTGCGATGAACCGTGTAGGCGGTAAGTCCAATACTGGTGAAGGCGGGGAAGACCCTGCACGTTTCACGCCAGATGCAAATGGTGATTCGCGTCGAAGTGCGATTAAACAGGTTGCATCCGGACGTTTTGGTGTAACGAGTAACTATCTCGTCAATGCGGACGAAATTCAAATTAAAATGGCCCAAGGTGCGAAACCAGGTGAAGGCGGTCAGCTTCCAGGTCGTAAAGTTTATCCTTGGATTGCAGAAGTGCGCGGTTCAACGCCTGGTGTAGGCTTGATTTCGCCGCCTCCGCATCATGATATTTATTCCATCGAAGATTTGGCAGAGTTGATTCATGACTTGAAGAACGCGAATCCGCGTGCACGCATCAACGTCAAACTCGTGTCTGAAGTGGGCGTTGGTACGATTGCGGCGGGCGTAGCGAAAGGTCGCGCTGACGTAGTATTAATCAGTGGTTATGAAGGCGGAACAGGTGCTTCGCCACAAACGAGTATTCGCCACGCAGGTTTGCCGTGGGAACTCGGTTTGGCAGAGACGCATCAAACGCTTGTTTTGAATAAATTGCGTGACCGTATCGTTGTCGAAACAGACGGTAAATTGATGACGGGTCGCGACGTTGTGATTGCAGCATTACTTGGTGCTGAGGAGTATGGTTTCTCCACTGCTCCGTTGGTTGTCCTTGGTTGCGTCATGATGCGCGTATGTCATTTGGATACTTGTCCGGTAGGTGTTGCTACGCAAAACCCTGATCTTCGCAAGAAGTTCATGGGCGATCCAGGGCATGTTGTCAACTTCATGCGTTTCATCGCGACGCAAGTGCGTGAATTGATGGCTGAACTCGGGTTCCGTACGATTGACGAAATGATTGGACGCACCGATTTGTTGGAGACGAGTAAAGCGGTATCGCATTGGAAAGCAAAAGGTGTCGATTTGGCGCCGTTGCTCTATCAACCAAATGTCGATGCATCGGTCGGACGCCGCTGCACGACTTCGCAAGATCATGGTCTTGAGTTGTCGCTCGACATGAAAGAGTTGCTCAAGGCTGCACAACCGGCGCTTGAGAACGGCACGAACGTAACGGGCACGTTCCCGATTTATAACATTAATCGCGTTGTCGGTACGATTCTCGGTAGCGAAGTGACGCGTAAATATGGCGCTAAAGGTTTGCCAGAAGATACAATCAACTTCCATTTCGTCGGTTCTGCTGGACAAAGTTTCGGTGCATTCGTACCGAAAGGAATGACGCTGACGTTGGAAGGCGACGCCAATGACTATGTGGGTAAAGGTTTGTCCGGCGGTAAAATTGCTGTGTATCCTTCAGCGAAGTCGACATTCGTTGCTGAGGAGAACATCATTATCGGTAACGTTGCGTTCTACGGCGCGACGAATGGGGAAGCGTACATCCGCGGTGTTGCGGGCGAGCGTTTCTGCGTACGGAACAGCGGCGTGCACGTCGTTGTCGAAGGAGTAGGCGATCACGGTTGTGAGTACATGACTGGCGGTAAAGTGGTTGTGCTTGGTAAAACAGGCCGTAACTTTGCAGCGGGTATGTCTGGCGGTATCGCTTATGTGCTCGATAGCGATAACGATTTGGCGGTGCGCACGAACTTTGAAATGGTTACGCTTGAGCGTTTGTCCGAGCAAGATGCGGATGAAATTGCTGGCGTGAAAGAAATGATTGAGAAACAAGTGAAATACACAAACAGCTCGAATGCACAGAACATTTTGGACAACTGGAATGCTTATGTGACGAAATTTGTGAAAGTCATTCCGAAGGATTATCAGCGCATGCTTGATGCCATCGACCGCGTGAAGAAATCTGGTTTGAGTGATGAAGAAGCGGCACTTGTTGCATTTGAAGAAAATATGAAAGATTTGTCCCGTGTGGGCGGAAACTAAGAGGAGGCAGAACGATGGGTAGACCAACTGGATTCATGGAATATAAGCGCGAACTTCCAGGCGATCGCTCGCCTCTTGAGCGCATTAAAGATTGGGAAGAATTCCATCATCATTTCGATGAAGAGAAATTAAGAACGCAAGGTGCACGTTGTATGGATTGCGGCATTCCGTTCTGCCATAGCGGCACATTGATTAACGGTATGGCGTCAGGTTGTCCGGTGAATAACCTGATTCCAGAATGGAACGATTTGGTGTACCGTGGGTTGTGGCGCGAGGCGCTTGACCGTTTGATGCGTACAAACAATTTCCCTGAGTTTACTGGTCGTGTATGTCCAGCGCCGTGCGAAGGTTCTTGTACGGTAGGCTTGAACGGCGACCCAGTAACGATTAAAGAAATTGAACGTGAAATTATTGACCGCGGCTTCCGCGAGGGCTGGATTCGTCCAGAACCTCCAGAGACTCGTACGGGCAAAAAAGTCGCTGTTGTTGGTTCTGGACCAGCAGGTTTGGCAGCGGCAAGCCAATTGAACAAGGCAGGCCATACAGTAACTGTTTATGAGCGTGCGGATCGCATTGGTGGTTTGTTAATGTACGGTATTCCGAATATGAAGTTGGATAAAAATTATGTCCAACGTCGTGTAGACTTGATGACGTCTGAAGGCGTAACATTTGTGACGAACACAGAAGTCGGCAAAGACATTTCCGCAAAACAACTGATTGCCGATAATGATGCAGTCATTTTGGCGGGCGGAGCGACGAAACCTCGTGATTTACCAACTGAAGGTCGTAATTTGAAAGGTATTCATTTCGCGATGGAGTTTCTCCACAAAAACACGAAGAGTTTGCTTGATTCGCAACATGCAGACGGCGAGTACATCACTGCAAAAGGCAAAGATGTCATCGTTATCGGTGGCGGTGACACAGGTACAGACTGTGTCGGTACATCGCTTCGTCATGGTTGCAACAGCGTGACTCAGTTTGAAATCATGGGTCGTCCATCTGACAACCGTTTGGCGAACAATCCGTGGCCACAATTCCCGCGCGTTTACAAGTTGGATTACGGTCAAGAAGAAGCGGCTGCTGTATACGGTAGCGACCCTCGGACGTATTCCATCATGACAAAACGATTTGTCGGTGATGAGAACGGTCATGTGAAGGAACTTCATACCGTTGAAATCGAATGGAAAAAAGATGAAAACGGACGTTTTGGTCCGGTTGAAGTGCCAGGTTCGGAAAAAGTTTGGCCTTGCCAACTTGTGATGCTTGCGATGGGCTTCCTTGGACCAGAAGAGACGGTTTTGAAAGAACTTGCCGTTGAGCAAGATGAGCGTTCGAATGCGAAAGCCGAATACGGTAAATATGCAACGAACATTGAAGGTGTGTTCGCAGCAGGTGATATGCGTCGCGGTCAAAGTTTGGTCGTTTGGGCGATTAACGAAGGTCGAGAAGCGGCACGTGAGTGTGACCGTTACTTGATGGGAACGACACAATTACCATAAGTGGAATGATGGAATGCAGATCGGTTCGTGCAACTGGTCTGCATTTTTGTCTGAATGGGGTTGAATAGATGTGAAGAAATTGGCGTATGAGCAGCTGATTCAGCAATTGCAGCCGTTTTTGAAAAGTGAACTGTCTGCAGTAGAGAAGCAGCAACTTGATCGTATGTTGATGCAATGGAACGATCATCCGTCTGATACGGAAAGTTTGAAAAACTGGCTGCAAGCGATGACACGAACCCCCCATGCTAACCTACCGTTGCCGATTTTCAAAGCACCGTTGTTTCCGCTAGGTGAAAATGTGGTAGCCGTATTATTTTCTGTTCAGGACAGCTCGCGAACGGAAGGGACCCAACAACTGGAAGTTTTGTTGCGAGCCTATTTTGCTTGTGAGTTACTCGTATTGGAACTGTCTCAGAACGAATGGTTGTTGCTGTTGCCAGCGCCAACGATGTATTCAGACGGTAAGGGAATGATTGCTGGCTTACATAGTATCCTCGAAAGTGAATGGCTTGGCGGCGTGCGAATGTCAGTTAGCGAGACGTTTTTCGCTGCTGAACGTTTGCCTGATATGGTGAATCGCTTGCGTCAAACCTTACACGCTGGCGCACTGTTCGCACCGCAAGTATTTGTCTATTTTGCCGGTGAATATGAACTTGAATTATGGGTCATGCAACTTAGTGAGGAGCAACGAAATCGCCTGCCAGGGTTTGTCGAATGGTTGCAAATGGAAGCGGATGCTGAAATGGTGCTGACACTGCAACAGTTTTTGGCACATGGATGCAGCATGAGCGAGACGGCGAAAGCATTGCATATTCATCGCAACACGCTTGTGTATCGTTTGGACAAATTCAAACAAGATAGCGGATTTGATGTGCGCACGTTCGAACATGCGATGCATGTAAAGTTGCTATTGATTGCGCTGAAATTGCGCCAACATCGACAATTGGCACAACCACCAAATTTGCAACGTTAATTTTGTCAATTTTGCTTATTTTCAACGGCGTGATTTTGCTATAAAATAAAAGAAGTTTGATCACTAACTTTTGGAGGCTGGAACATGTCTGGTTTGCGTTTGAATCATATTTACAAAAAATACGGCGAGAACAACATTGCCGTTAAGGATTTTCACTTGGATATTGAGGAGAAGGAATTTCTCGTGTTGGTCGGTCCGTCTGGTTGCGGTAAGTCAACAACGTTGCGGATGATCGCTGGTTTGGAGGACATTTCTGAAGGTGAGTTGTGGATTGGCGACCGTTTGGTGAACGACATTCCGCCAAAGGATCGCGACATTGCGATGGTATTCCAGTCTTATGCTTTGTACCCGCATATGAACGTATATGAGAATATGGCGTTCGGATTGAAATTGCGTAAGTTTCCAAAAGCAGAAATCGATGAGCGCGTGAAAGAAGCGGCGCGTATTCTTGATATCGAGCATTTGTTGGATCGTAAGCCGAAGGCATTGTCCGGTGGTCAGCGCCAACGTGTGGCGCTCGGTCGTGCGATTGTCCGTAACGCGAAAGTCTTTTTGATGGATGAGCCGCTTTCCAACTTGGATGCAAAACTTCGCGTGCAAATGCGCGCAGAAATCAGCAAATTGCACAAAAAATTAGAGACGACAGTCATTTACGTCACGCATGACCAGACGGAAGCGATGACGATGGGCGATCGCATTGTTGTCATGAAACTCGGTGAAGTGCAACAGGCGGATACACCGGATGCGCTTTACAACAATCCAATCAACATGTTCGTTGCAGGCTTTATCGGTTCGCCAGCGATGAACTTTATCGAAGGTAGCTTGTCTGAAAAAGCGGGCGAAGTCGTATTCAGTGCCCAAAACATGGAGTTAGTGATCCCTGCTGAACGCGCACAAGTTTTGAAAAGCAAAGGCTACATCGGCAAACAAGTATCGCTCGGTATTCGTCCAGAAGATATCCATGACGAGCCAGCATTCATCGAAGCATCGCCGAAAAGTTTGGTCAAAGTTGTCGTCGAAGTTGCTGAGAACCTTGGCTCCGAAATGTACCTCTACCTTGAAGGCATCGGTGACCAAACCATCATAGCCCGTGTCAGCGGCCGCTCTGGCATCAAAGAAAACGAGACCATCCAACTTGCGCTCGATATGAACAAAATTCATATGTTTGACAAAGAGACGGAGAGTTCCATTTTCTTCAACGAAAACTACGTATCGAAATAAGTTTGATTGATTTACCTTGAAAACCTTTTGTCTTCTTCGGACAGAAGGTTTTTTTCAAAGCAACTGGAGGAACGCGCATATGCCGAAAACGATAAGCGTCAAAGATTTGACGGAGCATTTTCAGTTGGAAATTGTCACTGGACACGCCGGGTTAAAACGCGAGATTACGGTCGTCGATTTGTATCGGCCAGGTTTGGAGATGGCCGGTTATTTCACCTACCATCCTTACGAACGCGTGCAATTACTGGGCAAGACAGAGATTAGTTTTTACGAGAAATTGGATGAAAAAGCGCGCATTGATCGTGCGCAGAAGTTGTGTCTGGCGGAGACGCCGTGTGTCATCGTCACACGCGGGTTGGATGTGCCCGACCAATTGATGCAAGTCGCTACCGAGCGAGATTTTCCCATTTTGCGCAGTCAGTCGGGGACGACGGCGCTGTTCAGTAAAATTACCGACTACTTGGAGCGCAGGCTCGCACCGACGACTACGATTCATGGCGTATTGGTCGATGTGTATAGTGTCGGTATGCTGATTATCGGCAGCAGCGGCATCGGTAAGAGTGAGACAGCGCTCGAGCTAGTGAAGCGCGGGCATCGCTTGATTGCTGATGACGCCGTCGAAATTACGCAGACGCCTGATTTGACACTGATCGGTCAGCCGCCCAAACTGATTAAACACTTGCTCGAAATCCGCGGCGTAGGCATCATTAACGTGATGACTTTGTTTGGCGTTGGTGCCGTGAAAAATTACGCGAAAATTTCACTTTGCGTGAAGTTGGAGACTTGGCAACAAGAGAAAGTGTACGATCGCCTTGGCCTTGAGGAAGAGCGCATGCAAATTCTCGACACATCGATTCCGTTCGTCACGGTACCAGTCAAGCCTGGGCGCAACTTGGCCGTCATCATTGAGGTGGCGGCGATGAATTATCGTTTGAAAAAAATGGGCTACAATGCGGCACTGCAGTTCACCACGCAATTGTCGCAAACGATTATGGAAGATATGGAAGATCACGACGAAACGTAAAGGAGCCTGCTTATGCAGTGGTTTGCTTATCTTGATCCGTATGCTTTCAGTTTCGGCCCGCTCACAGTCCGCTGGTATGGCGTATTGATTGCGCTCGGCATTCTCATCGGCTTGTGGATGGCGGTGCGCGAGGGGAAAAAGCACAACATTGCCCCCGAATTTTTTATGGACTTGTTGCTCATCGGTCTGCCATCAGCGCTGATCGGTGCGCGCCTCTACTATGTAGCGTTTCACTGGGATTACTACAGCAAAAATCTCGGTAGCATTTTTTCGATATGGGAGGGTGGCATCGCAATTCTCGGTGCGTTGATTGGCGCGCTGATCGGCGGCGGCATTTACATTCGTCGCAAAGGCTATTCATTTTGGCGAATAGCCGATATCGCTGCACCTTCTTTGCTAGTCGGACAAATCGTCGGGCGTTGGGGCAATTTTTTCAACCGCGAGGCGTATGGCGGTCCGGTCGATCAGGCGTTTCTTGAATCGACCTTGATGTTGCCTGATTGGATTGTCAAGCAGATGTATATTGATGGTGTCTATCACCATCCGACGTTCCTCTATGAATCCATGTGGAATGTGCTCGGCTTGGCGTTGCTGCTCTATTTGCGTCGCCGACCGTTTATTCGCACTGGTGAGATGATCATCGGATACTTCCTTTGGTATGGGTTCGGGCGTTTCTTTATCGAAGGGCTACGTGAAGACAGTCTGACTTTCAATGCGTTTGACTGGTTAGCTGCGATGCTGAACGGACTCTGGGCGCCGATGACGTGGCTTGGTTTTGAGCAAGGTTCGATGTTGGCGTCCGGTGGTGATGTTCGCGCTTCGCAGTTGCTCAGTTTACTGATTGTGATTACGGCGATCGCACTGCTGATTTGGCGTCGGAAAAAGTTGCAAAAGGAGTGACTAGCACATGTACGATACGGTGCTGTTTGATTTGGACGGCACGTTGATTGATACGAACGAGTTGATTATCCAGTCGTTTTTTCATGCGTTAGCAGACGTTCGCAGCGATTTGACGCGTGAGGAAATCATCCCGCAAATGGGAAAAACGCTGAATGAACAGTTGCGGATTTTGAGCGGGCGGACGGATGTCGATAATCTACTGAAGGCGTACCGCGAATATAACGTCGCTCATCACAACCAGATGGTGCGACTGTTCCCTAATGTCCACGAATGTTTGCAACAACTTCGCGAGCAGGGCGTGAAACTCGGGGTGGTGACGACCAAAATGCGCGCATCAACGGAGCGCAGCTTGCGATTCTTTCATCTGCTGGAACTCTTTGACTGCATTGTGACAGTGGAAGATGTCGAGCACCCCAAACCCCACCCTGAACCTGTGCTTCAAGCGTTGCAGTTGTTGGGCGCGGATGCAAACCAGTCGGTCATGGTTGGCGACAGTGCATTCGACTTGTTGGCGGCTCAAGCAGCCGGTGTGAAAGCGCTCGGCGTCGCCTGGTCGCTAAAAGGTGCCGATCACCTGCAGCAATTTCAACCGGTGACCATCATCGACGATATGTTACAAATTCCGGCGTTACTTCGGTAGCGTCGGTTTTTTTATGAAAATTTGGCGCTATGAGAATCTGCAGTGCGCAAAAGGCTGTGCGTTGCATATGATATCGCGACTCCATGTTAGAAAGAGGTTGATGAGAGATGGGACAGCAAGATCCATGTGCGAAACTATTCATTTCCGCAGACGATTGCGAAACGTTGTGTCCGCCATGCCCGACAGATTCGCTGCGTGACGGCAAAACGTTTCAAGTGCAACTTGAGAATTTGCCTTCGAGTTGTACGGTTGAGTTCACGCAAGATATATTTGACGTCGTGCAATGTAATGAAGAAGTAGATGTTTTGTATGACAGTTGCGAACAACCGGTCGACATCACGCTTTGCGAGGGAACTTCCTCGGAGCAGACGATTTCCTGTTGTTTGACGCTCGATTATTTGCAACTGAAGGGCGATCTCGAACTGTTGTTCAATATTGGCGGAATTTGTGCTTCAGATTGTCTGGTCGAACCGAAAGTACTGTTTTTTCATGCCGTCGCAAAAGTGAACGTTGACGAACTGTGCTACTACTGTGTCGGTACGCGTCCGACGATCACCAACGGCGACTTGTGCGATTACTTTTCCATCGTCATCGACAGTGTCAGTCTTACTGGTTTAGTGACCTATACCGTACAATTTTTAGGATGCCCGGCACCGTTATGAGTGAAGTGAGCAACGGACGTCATGTTGCGCGACCAAGACGAAGCGGTTGTGGTTGCGGGGGTGCACGCAAGCGCCAAGTAGAGCAAGTGACGATAGAAAATGTGCCGACGACCGAGTCGACGCATACGGCAGAGGTTTTGCCAGTGAACGGCGAATCAGTTGAAAAACCGAGCAGCGAGCAGAGCAGTCGGAATTTGCGCACCTCTGCGAGTGGCGACAGGCCGCTCACCAAGTCTGTTCCTCGCAATCGGTTCACTCGCCGCAACAAAGGCAAACGATGACCAGTTCCTTATCAATCGTAGAGTGGTTGGTGCTCGCACTCGCCGTCTTCCGTTTGGTACGATTGATGCTGTTTGACACAATCACGCGCCCAGTACGCTCCTATTTTTTGCAGGAAAACGATGAGGAAGTAATTATCAGTGGGAGCGGCTGGCGCTTCCTCATCGGCTACTTGCTAACCTGCCATTGGTGCGCCGGTATTTGGTGCGGCTCAATCGTTGCTACAATTTATCTGCTCGCACCGTGGACATTTCCACTTTGGCTCGGGTTGTCTTTAGCGAGCATTTCATCGCTGTTACACGAGTGGTTAGAAACATAGAGGGGGGCTTTGGAAATGGCGACCAATCAGGTCGTGATCGGCGGTTTTACGATTACATTTGACGGCGTAACACCTGTCAGTGGCGGCTATCAGTGGTCCTACACGATTGTCAATGACGGTTCCGAGAAAGACCTTAGCAATTGGGTGCTGGAGTTGCGGGATTGCAAAAACTTGCCGCCCAAAGTGTCTTGTTCGCTCGGTATGTGTGAGTTGACGGAGCAAACTTGTCCGCCGAAGACAGTGAGCGAAGATGAAAAATGCGGGACATTTTTCGGCATTAAGTTCGATGACTTGCCTTCGGATACGTTGAAACAGACGTTCACTTTTGTGATGCCGCAATTTGCAATACCCGAAGATGGCTGTTTCTATTTGAAATTCGGTCAAAATAGGGTGTGCGGCAACATTGCGGTACCGAAATGTGTCGATGACCCGCCATGTCCGCCATGTCCAAAAGACTCGATGCGCGAAGGTCGAAAAGTAACCGAGCAATTGCAGCTTCCGCGGATTGATTGTGCGTTGAAGTTGGTTGATGAAAAGCCGAGTGGTTCCTTGTGTGTCGGTGGCATTGAAATTTTGCCAGGCAAGTGTGACGAGCTCGTCGAGTTGACATTGTGCGGGCAAACCGCGTCGGAGCAACAACTGAACTGTTTGTTGCCGCTTGACTATGTGCAACTGAGCGGAAACTTGCAAATCGTCTGGCAAATTCGCACCGTTCTCGAAACGGTGTGTGAGCCAGAGCCTGTAGAACTGACTTTTATGGCAGTCAGCACATTGTCGGTCGATGAAATATGCTACTTTTGCTTCGGGCAAAGACCAGATGTGACGCCAGAGGATCTGTGTAACTGGTTTGACATTGAGATTGTTGAATCAACGCCGAGCGGGCAATTGACGTACATCGTCACGTTCGCTGGTTGCTAATAAAAACGGGGTGTCCCAAGGTCATGAATAATGACTTCGGGACGCCCCATTATTTTTTCGATTTGCGGAAGCCAGCATTGAGCGCTTCCTGTTCGTTACAAAACAGTTGCTCCGGTTTTGTGATATTGTAGTAGTCTCCGCCAGGAACGTGGTATATTTTTTCCTTTTTGCTATTGATGTTCCCCTTAATCAGCGGATTTGCACAACCACTTTTCGCATTGTAATTGGATGGCATCGTACGGTCGGGCACTGTCACTACCTCACTTGGCAGTCCCCAAAGTCCGCGTGCCTGCGTTCGTGCACTCGTTTGCAACGCTCGAAACAAATCCACCCAGCGAACATTCGGCGGATAGGTCATCATTTGTGCATACCCTTGGTTCATCAGCGAAGCGTTAAAAAATGTGCCGTCAGTAAAGTACAAATAGCCAAGCAAACGGCCGTACTTGTCACGCGGTTCGACATCGAGCTCAATCAGCACTTGTTTGCCCGTGAGTTGAGATTTGCTGAAATTCGACGCTTCACGACCGTACGGTTCCTCGCCGATACGCGGGTGCACCGTCTCTGGAGTGTCGACACCGATCAAACGGATCCGCTCATTGCGATTGTTCCAGCGAATTTCCAAAGTATCTCCGTCTATGACTTTCATCACTTGTGTACGTACCATCTGCTGTGTGCTCACGGTAATGATTTGTGCATGTGCTTGCCAACCGGTTGTAGCGCCCATCGCTTGCGCTAGCGGACGGAGAGGTACGAGGGACTGGCCATTCGCTTGTTGACAAGTTGTTGGAAGGCGACTTGTGTTGCCATTGATGACGGCGCGAGCCTCGCCGACCTTGCAGGAGAAACGTAGTTTCCCGCGCTGCACCGAAATCGTTTTCGTACTGCGATTGTATGTGAACCTGGCATTCAGGGCTGCGGCGAACGGTGCACTCGAGACGAGCCAATGCCCGCCTTGACCTGCCTGCGCTTTCGTTGTTAACAGATTGCCGTTTACATAAATGTCTGCAACACCGGCAGGAGATTGTGCTGCTTTCAATGGATATGTGAAAAAAGTGGCGACAATCAGCGCGACGATGACGACAATCAGCAGCAGTATTTGATAGTGTATGTTTCGCAACATCTACATTCGCCCCTTTCGCAAAAATAGTCTTCGTAGTCTCGTTACAGTATTTTTATCCGTGTATACATTATACGATTTTTTTTGCTCGTTGCATCCATATTCCGGGGCTCCGAAAGTGATTCTACGGGTAACGCAACAAAAAAATGAGTTGTACACAAAATAGAATAGTAGTAATATAATGTTAAATAAGGAGTGAGCTCTTATGTGTAATCAGTCAACCATTTCAAGAAGCCTAATCATTTCCCTAGTTTTTCTCCTTGCCTTTGTATCCGTTTCTGCGCAAACTGCAGTCGTTGCGGCACCTAGCAAATCCCGGCCAGCGGTCGCGTTGCTCAAACTGAACATGAATGGACAATTTGCCCAACTTGCTGATCAACCGATTTTACGAAACGGACAATCCATGATACCGGCCGCGGCCCTGCGTTCGTTGCAAATGAATGTAATGTGGATGAGTCAAACGAAAACCGTCACGATTAACAAAGGTTCAAGATGGCTCTCTCTGGCACTCGGAGAGCAGAATACGTTCATCCAAAATGACAAAGTATTCGTTCCCGCTCATTCCCTCCGAACATTTAGCGAGCTAATCGTAGAGTATGAGGCGTTGCGGAATATTGTTTTTCTACGTGACCGCTCCTATAAGCCTGACATGACCGTGTTGAATCAGGGGAACTTGGTCGATGCCCGCAGGGCCGTGATTAGTTTGCCAATTAACATAGGCAGTTTTAAACCTTGGCAAGGCGTGTTACTAAATGAACATGGATATGCCTTTAAAAAAGGTGAAGCGTTACGTTATACATTCAACGCCTACTTGGCATCTGCACCGTTTCAGTCGATCAAAACGATTGTCGAAGTGAAAAATGGAAAAGCTTATGTTGTTTATCAGGAAGAGAATCACGCAATGGATTATGAAGGGGACATTAAAGACTTAGGCGATCGTAAAATCGCAAGTGAATTTAACGAATATGCGAACGAATTTAGTGTGTTTCTAGTCAAAGAAAACAAACAAATCGTCAAACAATACGAGCAACATATTCAGTCGGTTACCAATGAGTTGCGTACAGATCGGAAATAACAGATAATATGGACAAATAGTGTCCACACCTGCTTGTTATGCTTTCTTCACAAGGAGGTGATACCATGTTCGACAAACAATGGTTTTCCGCAATAGAACAAGCTGTGCAAGAAGCTTTGGTGTTGCATGAAACGGAAAAAGCTGCCGGTGGCGAGGAAGATGAAGGTAAATGGGCGGAATTAACGACCCGTGCAGAACAGCACATGAACGTCATTGACGCAAAACTTGCTGAGAAAGATGCCGAATTCGATGCAATCGAGCGAGAATTGGATGAAGCATTGGAGAGTGGTGACGCAACGCAAATGGGCGCTGTCGTCGCGAAAATGTTTCAATTTTGGAACTAACTCTTTGTGATTAAAAATCGATCGTACTACGCTATGTTGCGACTTATCCAGCGGATGGTCGCTTTTTTTTGAAAACGCAACATTTTCCAACGTTAGCACGTTATAATAGTAACCAAGAAAGGGATGATGATTATGTTTGCAAAAACAGCTGTTAAGAAGATGGCCGTAAAAATAGCGGCAATTACCTTGTTATTATTTGTATTCTCCGCAACAGCCGTCGTATTGGCGAGTGACTCAAACGTTCAACCGCAACCAGCGCTCCCATCCGTCGATGTGATGAATCGCGCAATCGAAATCAAAAACAAAATTCATGCATTGCATCAAGAAATCGACAAGTTGCATAAGGAATTGGATAGTCTATACGCTTCAATGCCTAAAATTCCTGAACCGCCGATTGTAGTCGAGCCAAACCCGAATCAATCGCAGATTGAGCAATTGATGAAAGCGATTGAAAAGTGGAATGCGGTTCTTAATGATTCTGCGGCTTCCGAAACAGAGAAAAAACGCGCGTACGAAGAGATTGTGGCGCTCAAGCAGTCGATTGCGAAACTGCAAGACGATGGCCGTACGATTGGAATTTACCCGCCACCGCCACCACCGCTACCTTGCTTAGGCGCTTATTTAGATGCGAGCGGACAACTTCGAAACGCTTGCGGTGAAAACAATGTGAAACCACTGCCAGTACCAAATGATGATGTCGTCGTTTGTATGGCACTGCATTGTCCAAAACCATCGCCGAATCAGCAGCAGATTGATCAGTTGATGAAAGCGATCGAGAAGTGGTATGTATTAATTAACGATTCGAAAACAGCTGAAGCCGAGAAAAAACGTGCTTATGAAGAAATTGCAAATCTCAAGCAATCGATTGCGAAGTTGCAAGATGATGGTCGTGCGATTGGGATTTTCCCGCCGCCACCGCCAAAACCACCGGTGAAACCGCCAGTTGCAGAAAAACAAGTTACCACATCTTCGAACGGTGCGAAGAACGAATTGGCTTGCATGGCGCTCAACTGTCCGAAGCCGGCAGCGGCGAAACCGGCACCAGTCAAACCTGAGCCGATTAAGCCGCAGCCAGTGAAGCCACAACCAGTAAAACCACAACCGGTAAAGCCACAACCGGTAAAGCCACAACCGGTGAAACCGACGCCAGTGAGACCTGCACCTGTAAAGCCAACGCCGGTGAAACCGCAGCCAGTGAAACCACAACCAGTGAGACTTGAACCTGTAAAGCCGGCGCCAGTTAAACCTGAACCGGTGAAACCGCAACCGATAAAACCTGCTCCGGCAAAATCTCAGTTGAGCCAACCGGTCATAAAAAGATAGCACCATCGGTTGAAGTGAATTCTTCAAATATTACCAATAGCATCGTTTCTCAAAATGCCGACCGAATTGTTGTCGGCATTTTTGATGGGCACATTTTCAACAAAATGTAGGTATAATAACCCCGATGAAAGTTTACGAGGAGTGGGTCGAAATGAAGTTGGCAGAAGCTTTAGTTTTGAGGTCTGACGGACAGCGAAAAATTGAACAATTGAAACATCGCTTGGAGCAGGTCGTGAAAGTTCAGGAAGATGATACGCCTGGTGAAGACCCGCATGAACTTTTTCAGGAGTTAGCGCGCACGGTGGATGAGGTATATGTGCTCATTCGCAAAATTAACAAAACGAATGCACAAACTTGGTTCGATGAGCAGCGCACACTTGCCGATGTGTTGACGGAGCGGGACCGCATTTTGACGAAGCGTCGCGTACTATCTGAAACGTTGCAGCATGCTACGACCAGATTGGACCGCTACACTCGAATGGAAGTCAAATATTATCGGACCATTGATGTTGCCGCTTTGCAACGTGAAGTGGACGAGTTATCGAAAACGTACCGCGAGCTCGATTTGCGCGTGCAAGAAAAAAACTGGACGGTCGAGTTGCTCGACTAGTTCATGACGCGCGACAGTTGGTAGTCGATATTCAAGGCGAGCACAACCCGCTAACGGGAAGTTGGCAACTTATCAGAGCGGACGCCGGGCCAAGTCCGAAACCACTGACAACGGATGCCCAGAACTGTTACAGAAGTGTGTTGCACGGATGTACAAGTGTATGTTTTTTAACCTTTATTACCATGTGCTGATTGAATCGTCGACGAGGGTGGGTTCGGGGATTGTCGTGCTCAAATTAATCGTTACTCTGAATGTCCTACGATTATTTTGGTTAACTTGCAACTTTATCCTTTTTCAGAACGTTAATAAAATATCAAACAAAAGGAGGTGATACGAATGGCTGAAATGACTTTGAAAAGAACGTTGGCACAAGCTTTGCTATTTACTGCGTTGATGTTTGCCATTATAGTCGGCATGAGCGCAAACGCCTCCGACTCAAGTGATGGTAGCAAAGTGCCTCGTGATGCTATTGGTAATGATATCGTCACTTGTATGGCGTTGCATTGCCGACCAGAGTGGCAACCGAAACCGGATCCGACAAGACCGGAGCCTGTCAAACCGCTACCAATCGCTCCAGAAGTGGTCAAACCATTACCTGGTCCAAAAGATGATATCGTCACTTGTATGGCGTTGCATTGCCGTCCAGAATGGCAACCGAAACCGGATCCGACAAGACCGGATCTAACAAGACCGGCACCAGTAAAACCGCTCCCGGTGGCAACTGGAGTGGTACAACCACAACCGGTTAAACCAGCGCCAGTGAGACCAGCGCCAGTAAACCCACAACCGGTTAAACCAGCGCCAGTGAGACCAGCGCCGGTGAAACCGCAACCGGTTAAGCCAGCGCCAGTAAAACCAGCGCCAGTAAAACCAGCGCCGGTAAAACCAGCGCCGGTAAAACCAGCGCCGGTAAAACCAGCGCCGGTAAAACCAGCGCCAGTAAAACCAGCGCCAGTAAAACCAGCGCCAGTAAACCCGCAGCCGGTTAAGCCGGATCCTGCGAAGTCTCAACCTACAACAAAGAACGTATCAGTTAAAAAATAAATACCTTCTTGCAGCGAATTTATATGATGCCGACCTAATAAAGGTTGGCATTTTTTATCTCTATAATTAGATTGATGATTACAGTCGAATAATAATTGGATTCCTCAAAATGGCGATTCTTTTTTTTTTTCGTTATTATGTATTTATCACAAATAAGGGGTGCGCTTGCTTGGCTTGGTATGAACATAGTTTTGGCGAAGATTATTTGATTGTCTATAAACATCGCGACATGCAAGGTGCGGCTCTTGAAGTGAGCGGCATGCTCAGCAAGTTGGCGTTACAACCTAGCGCCGAGGTGCTCGATCTGTGCTGTGGCATGGGGCGGCATGCGTTGACGATTGCGGAGCATGGATTCGCTGTCACTGGCTTGGATTTGTCAGACGTGTTGTTGCAGCAAGCGCTTGCATTTGACGTAGCGCAAAATGTACGCTGGCTGAACGGAGACATGCGCGAGTTGCCATTTGCGGATCGTTCGTTTGATGCTGTCGTCAACTTCTTCACTTCATTCGGTTACTTTTCTGACGATGCACAAAACAAGCAGGTGTTGCTTGAAATCGAGCGGGTGCTGCGAGACGAAGGTGCATTTCTCATCGACTTCCTCAATCCGCATTACGTTCAGCGCAACTTGGTGCCATTTTCCGAACGTACGGAAGGGGAACTGGCGATTCGTGAGTACCGCACGATCGAAGACGGGTTCGTCAAAAAGAACATCGTGCTTGCCGATGCGCGTGGTGAGCGCCGGTACGAAGAATGTGTGCGTCTATATGAGGCTGCTGATTTTCGGCGACTGCTCAGTGATACCTCATTAACGATAGAGGCGATTTATGGTGATAGTACGGGTGTGCCGTACGAGCCGCAAGCGTCAAAGCGAATGATACTAGTGGGTCAAAAACGGGCAAGCATGCCCGTTTGTCGGCCAACCACTGACAGAAATGAAAGTGACAACGTGCCAAATGATTTCATTTCTGTCGACCAAGGGCCAAACTGTAATGATAAAACGGGCAAGGGGGTAGCGGACAACAATGGATGCATTCACTGAACGAGAACAAGGCGTCATCCAAGTGCGAGCGCCTTTGCCGTTCCCGCTACGCTGGATCAACGGTTACTTGATCCCGGATAACAAAGGGTGGTTGCTCATCGACCCCGGACTTCATACGGCGGAGGCGGAGCAACACTGGCAAGCGGTGTTCGCCGAACTTTCAATCAGACCGCAGGATGTACATTCGATTGTATTGACGCATCATCACCCAGACCACTATGGATTGGCCGGCTGGATGCAACAAATGACGAGTGCGCCGGTCTTGATGGCCGAAAAAGGGTATGCACAAACGCAGCGCATGTGGGGTGCGGGGCATCGTGAGAATGCAGGTGCCATGCTCGATTTCTACAGCGGACATGGCTTGCCGGCATCTTTGGAAGCGGACATGAGCGGACATTTGCTCGGATTTGTCGAGTTGGTTTCGCCGCAACCTGAAGTGCGGTATATACAACCGGGTGAATCGCTTGAGCTAGGCGGAGAGACCTATCAAATACTGGAAGCGAGCGGGCATGCGTACGGACATCTGCTGTTTTATCGAGCGGCGAGCGGCGTCATCTTTTGCGGAGACCATGTCATGCCGCACATTTCGCCGAACGTCTCATACTTGCCAGGCGTCGATGAAAATCCGCTTGATTCTTTTTTGAAGAGTCTGGAGCAACTGCAATCGCTGTCAGTCCGTGTCGCATATCCGGGCCATCGCGATCCATTTATCAATTGGTCGGAACGAATTGGCCAGTTGCTGCACCACCATCAGCAGCGTTTGCAATGGTTCGAAGAGCGGTTGCTTGAACCGATGTCAGCGTACGAAAGTTGCCGCGCCTTATTCGGTGACCGATTGTCGATTCACCAATTGCGATTCGCCTTATCGGAGACGTTGGCGCATTTGATTTTTCTCGAAAAAAGTCGCAAAATAAAGAGGTGTGGTGAAACATACATTCAGTATCAGCGACAGGGGGAGACACCATGACCGTTTCAACCATTAGTGGATTTGAAGATGTACGTGAGCAACTATTGCAACACCCGATTTACAAGCATTTGAACACCGCCGACCGTGTGCGCGTGTTGATGAAACACCATTCGTTTGCCGTCTGGGATTTTATGAGTTTGCTGAAAAAATTACAGCAACAGGTGACTTGTGTGACGGTGCCGTGGATTCCCGTTCAGCACGCCGATTATGCACGTTTCATCAATGAGATTGTGCTCGGCGAAGAGACTGACGAGGATGTGGACGGCGGCTATATCAGTCATTTCGAATTGTACTTGCGCGCGATGGACGAGGTCGGCGCTGACACAGAACTCATTCGTTCGTTTGTCGCCAAATTGATCGAGGGCATCGACCCTAATGTGGCATTGCAAAGCGATGCGCGGATTCCGCAGTCGGTTCACCAATTCGTCAGCAACACGTTAGAACTGGCGCTGAACGGCGCGCCGCATGAAGTGGCTTCGGCGTTTTTCTTCGGGCGTGAAGATTTGATTCCTGATATGTTCCAATTGTTAGTCGACGAAGTCGAGGCAAGTGGCTTGCCGGCAGACGGTTTGAAGTACTACTTGCGTCGCCACATCGAGTTGGACGGTGACGAGCATGGACCTCTGGCGGAACGATTGCTAATGTCTCTGTGTGAAGGGGACCCACACAAACTCGAGCAGGCACAAGCCGTCGCACGTAAATCGCTACAGGCGCGCATCGCTCTATGGGACGGTGTGCTGGCGGAAATCACTGCAAAAGGATTATAACGTTTACTTACCTCGTGTTCGGTCAGGTGCCGGATGCGAGGTATTTTGCAAATCGTCTACATTGGCATATTATGAGTCTCGCCGTCATAAATATAGAGATAATGTGTTATACTGTTTGCAGCAAGATTGCGAGTCAGATTGATGAAAAGGAAGAGGATTCGATAATGAGAAGTGACGGTAGAACTGCCGATCAACTGCGTGACATCCGCATCACGACGAACGTGAACATCCATGCTGAAGGGTCGGCGTTGATTGAAGTTGGGAATACGAAAGTCATCTGTACGGCAACGGTTGAGGAGAAGGTGCCGGTCTTCATGCGTGGCCAAGGTCGCGGTTGGGTGAATGCCGAATATTCGATGTTGCCGCGGGCGACGCATGAGCGGAATCAGCGCGAGGCGGCGAAAGGCAAACAGAGCGGGCGAACGATGGAGATTCAACGACTGATTGCGCGTTCGCTGCGTTCGGTAGTCGATTTGAAAGTGCTCGGTGAGCGAATGATTACGATTGATTGCGACGTTATTCAAGCAGACGGCGGTACACGTACAGCGGCAATTACTGGCGGTTTTGTCGCGTTGGCGCTTGCGATTGAAGGTCTTATGAAAAAACAAGTGCTCACGACGATGCCGATTACCGACTTTCTCGCTTCCATTAGTATTGGCATGATTGGAGGCGTTGCGCTACTCGATTTAAATTACAAAGAGGATTCGAATGCGATTGTCGATATGAATGTCGTGATGACCGGTCAGGGCGCGTTCGTCGAACTGCAAGGGACTGGCGAGCAGACGCCGTTTACGAAGTTGCAACTGCAACAAATGCTTGATTTGGCGGAAACGGGCATTCGCCAATGTATCGACCAACAAAAACAAGCGCTCGGAGAGATTGCGCACAAAATTGGAGGTAGCACGCATGCCGGTGCCCTTTAAAACATTATTGATTGCTACAAAAAACAAAGGGAAGCTGAACGAGTTCGCTTCCCTTTTTGCTGCGTTTGGCGTGGACGTGCTGTCGCTCCATGATCGGCCTGAACTGGGCGATGTGGAGGAGGCGGGGACGACGTTTGCTGAAAATGCGTTGCTGAAGGCACGTACGATTGCGGAGCGGACGAGCCTGCCAGTACTCGCCGATGACTCAGGGCTTTGTGTGACGGCGCTCGGCGATGCACCTGGCGTTTATTCGGCGCGCTATGCGGGCGAGCATGGCAATGATGCCAAAAATAACGAAAAATTACTGAGCGAATTGCGGCGTGTCGTCGACGGTCCGTTGGCGCGCGCACAGGATGGTGCGGAATATTTGAGCGAGGCACGGTTTGTTTGTGCGCTGGCGCTTTATTTGCCTGAGACGGGCGAAGCGATTCAGGTGGAGGGTGTCTGTCACGGCGTAATATTGGCGGAACTGCGCGGCACCGGCGGATTCGGTTATGATCCGCTATTTTACTTGCCGACTCTGCAAAAAACGATGGCCGAATTGACGGTAGCCGAAAAAAATGAGCTGAGTCATCGCAGTCAGGCGTTACGTACGCTCCGTCAAACGAAACTGACTTTATAGTCGCGCAACCAGGTGTTCATTTGCAACAGATATGCTAAAAATTGCGGGCCACTCATCAATTGTCCGAACCAGGGTGAATGGCTCGAAACGTCCTCGGATGCTGCGAATTGGCGCACGACCGCCGTGTCAATCCACGGTAGTATCGGTGCATTGCGATCGGCGAGCATTTCAAGCGTTGCTTGTTTTACTAGCGTGGTGTAAAGCGGATGGTGAGTTTTCGGATAGGGGCTCTTTTTGCGCCATAGCACATCATCGGGTAACACGCCTTTCAATGCTGCCCGGAGCAAACCCTTTTCGCGTCCGCCATGTTGTTTGAGGCTCCACGGGATGTTGAATACATACTCGACCAATTCGTGGTCGCAAAAGGGGACACGTACTTCAAGGCCACACGCCATGCTCATGCGATCTTTGCGCTCGAGTAAAACGGGCATGAAGCGTGTAATATTCAAATAAGTAAGGGCGCGCATGCGAGTGTCTTCCGCTGAGTCATTTGATCCGTGCGGATGTGGAACGGGAACCTCTGCCAACGCCTCGCTATAGCGCCTTGCAACATAGGCTTTCAGTTGCAGTCGCTCACGAGCCTCGGTTGACAAAATCCGTTCACGAAAATCTACGGCTGGCGCCCATGGGAACGTTGACAGTTCAGCGATGCTCGTTCGAAACCATGGGTAACCACCAAATATTTCATCGGCCGCTTCACCCGAAATCGCGACTGTCGCGATTTTTTTAATTTCTCTACAAAACAGCATCAACGATGCATCGATATCGGCCATCCCTGGCAAGTCGCGCGCATGGACGGCATCGCTTAATGCCTCGAATAAACGCTCATTCGATAGTTCGATCATGTGGTGCTCCGTGTTCAAAAAATCGCGCATTTTGGCGATGTAAGCGGCGTCGCTGTCCGGTTGAAATGCGTGGGCACTAAAAAATCGCGCCTGCTCCTCATAGTCGACCGAGCAGGTTCGCAGTCGTTCCTCGATTGAACCCGCTTTACTCGCAGCTGCAAGCGCCGTCAAGGCACTGGAGTCGAGTCCGCCTGATAAAAACATACATAAAGGTACATCCGCAATCAGTTGCTTTCGTGCCGCTGCTTGTAACAACGCGCCGACGTGGGCGATCGTCGTCGCCTCATCATCTGTGTGCTCGGAATATTGCAAGTCCCAGTAACTTCCTTCGCGGACGCCTTGCCGTGAGAACTCCAGCCATCTCCCAGGGCGCAACTCTTTAATTTGTCGAAAAATCCCATGTCCAGGCGTGCGCGCAGGACCTAATCCCCAGATTTCTGCCATCCCATCAGCGCTCACTTCTGCTTTAATCGCAGGGTGCAAGAGCAACGCTTTCAATTCCGAGGCGAACACGAGGCCATCCGTCAACTCTGCATAAAACAACGGCTTAACTCCTAAACGATCGCGCGCAATCCAGGCTTTTTGCTCGCCGTCATCCCAATAGGCGAAGGCAAAAATGCCGTTCAGTTTTGGCAGTGCTTGCTTGCCCCATTCGATACAAGCGTGAAGCAATACTTCGGTGTCGCAATTCGTCTGAAACCGGTGTCCGAGATTTTCTAACTCGCGACGCAATTCACCCGCGTTGTACAACTCACCGTTATACGTAATCACATACGTGCGCTCGCCCTGGCGGAACACCATCGGTTGCGCACCGTTCGCTGGGTCGATGACACTCAAGCGACGATGTCCGAAGGCGCAACGTGGCGATAACCACACCCCTGATCCGTCTGGACCTCGTGCAGTTAAGGCATCGCTCATTTGCTCAATAATCAAGGCCTTTTCAAGCATATTTTGTTGCCAATCTAACCAACCTGTAATTCCGCACATGATAGGTGGCCTCCGATCAAATTCAAGTCGCAATCATTTCACTATATGCACGTGCGGACGATTAATCGCATCTAAAAAATATTTTTTGAAGTACCGAAATAAATCTATACAAGGTTGTATAATTATTGTATAGTTATTGTACAACCTACCATTCAATCCTGTTCAGAAGCCCGTATAGAAAAAGAGGGATCAACATGTTTACCATCAACACGATTGCCAAAAGGCTAGGAATTCCCGCGGTGACGTTGCGCGCCTGGGAATTTCGCTATGGCGTTGTCGCCCCTGCACGAACCGGTGGCGGACACCGGATATACACCGAAGAAGATTTTCAAACATTGCTTTGGTTGAAAGAGCAAGTTGTCGATCGCGGCATTCCAATCAGTCAGGCGGCCAAGTTACTCAAACAAAGACAAGAAGAAGTGAGCAAGACGAATAAACCGTTGACATCGAACGTCAGTTACGAAGAGATGGCTGCAAATTTGTATGATGCATTGCTTGCCTACGATAACGTTCGTGCGCATGCGTACATCGACTTGTCCTTTTCGCTTTTTCATTTTGAAGATGTATTTCATCACATCCTCGTGCCTATACTGAAAAGAGTAGGTGAGGAATGGCATGACGGCAAGGTGTTGATTGCACAAGAACATTTCGTCAGCAGTTTTGCCAAACAGCGAATACTCGAATTTGTTCGCCTATTCCCTGTCGACCGGACGATGCCCAAGTGTATCGCGTTTTGTCCGCCGACCGAAACCCATCATATCGGTTTGTTGTTGTTCACAATGTTCATGCAGAAAAAAGGTCATGAAGTCATCTACCTAGGTCCCAGCACTACATACACCCATTTATTCGAAATTATTACAGAAACGCAGGCTGAATTGATCTTCATGTCGTTGACCGATCCGCGCTATTTGAAGCCGGCACAACATTGGTTGGACGAAGCGCTTGAGCATTTTCCACACTTAAAAATTGTGCTCGGTGGACTCGCTTTTGACCAAGTAGATGAACCTCTAAAAAGCAAGGTCCTCAAAGGCAACATCGAGGATTGGGAGCGTTGGTATACGAATGTCATGCGAAACAAGAAAAACCCTTCTCTCAAAGATCAAGAAAAGGGTTAAATGTTTGCTGTGAAAAAGCGTCCAAGGAGGGATTCGAACCCCCGACCGACGGCTTAGAAGGCCGTTGCTCTATCCTGCTGAGCTACTTGGACACATCGTGACAACATAAAATATATTATCACATGCCATTATCATTTGCAAAGTGTTTTTCTACAGTGGCATTGATTTTCTAAGCCGGAAAAGGGCGGTGCTAATGATGGCAAACGCAAAGCAATTGAAGGAAAAAATCATACTGTTTCCAACGGCAATCGATCGTTACCAAGTTCAATTGATCTCCTATCTGGAACAAGAACGGTACGGCGACGCGCTGTCGCTTTTGACCTTTCTGCAGAACTTCTCTGTCGATGAGCAAACGTCCAAAGAGTGGCACGTGCTAATGACATGGTTGCGCGGCAGCATCGATGAACCGCACGATTCTGACGATGAGGAATGGACTGAGGAAAAATTTCACCGTCAACGCGTGCAAGACCGAATCGAACAAGAAGAGCAGTTTGCCGACAAAGTGCTAGACACGCTGACACAGACGTCGAAAATGGAAAAACAATTGCTTGCGCTGGAACAATTATCTGTCGTCAACCATCCGCAAATTAACGGCAAAATCACCGAATGGCTAGAAAACAAGCAAATACATCCGCTCGTTCAGTTCAAAGCGCTGCAAGTTTTGCGCGGTCGCAATGCCAAAGGGACGGTGCGTCTTCATAAAAATGGTCAGGTGCTCCAATGCAACATTGAGGCGACTCCCTTGCAACTCACGCAATTTCCCGTGGCAATGCGCCGTGTGCTGAATCTTGTGATTGAGGCGAGTGAGCAAAGGTATGCTTCGATTGGATTTTTTGCAGAGGAAATTTGGTGTGATTTTATTTCTTATATTTACGGGACTCCGTTGTACATCAACATGTCTAACGAATCGGGACTAGGGATTGCCGCATGGGCATCTGTGCTTCATCAAATTGTATTGGAGTCTTTGCAAATGTCGATTGACTACGAAGATTTGAAACTGTTGTACGCCGTCGATCCTGTTGCTGATGAGCAACGTCGCAAGGCTTATATTCTCCTCAAAAATTATGCGCAATAGGTTGAGTCTGCAAGCCCGGCACAATCTTTTTGTGCATTGCTTTTTTTCATGGTATACTATTAAGGTTAACAATGTTTGAGAGGGGAAAACGTTTAATGAAAGTTAGTTCTGAAGTATTAGAAACAAATGTTGTACAACTAGAAGTAGAAGTGGATGCGGCACAAGTCGATCAAGCGCTTGATCAGGCTTTTAAGACCGTTTCGATGAAAGTGAATGTGCCTGGATTCCGTAAAGGGAAAGTACCGCGTGCCATTTTTGAAAGCAAATTTGGTGTTGAAAGCCTTTATAATGATGCGATGGAAAAACTTTTGCCGGTCGCGTACCGTCAAGCGATTGACGAGGCGGGTATCGTTCCTGTCGATCAACCGGATGTTGACGTGATCCAATTTGGTAAAGGTCAAACCTTGATTTTTAAAGCGAAAGTGGTTGTCAAACCAGAAGTGAAACTAGGGACTTACAAAGGTTTAGATGTCGAAGTTCCTGCGGCTGCAGTGAGTGAAGAAGAACTGACTGAGGAATTGACGCGTTTGCAAAATCGTCATGCAGAATTGAGCGTAGTGGAAGATGGCGCTGTTGCTCAAGGAGATTTTGCGATTATTGATTTTGAAGGATTCATTGATGATGTGCCATTCCCAGGTGGTAAAGGTGAAAAACACTCACTTGAGATTGGTTCCAACTCGTTCATTCCAGGCTTTGAAGATCAAGTCGTCGGAATGGCCAAAGATGAAGAGCGTGACATTAAGGTTACATTCCCTGAATCATACCATTCTGATGAAGTAGCTGGTAAAGATGCGCTTTTCAAAGTGAAATTGCACGAAATCAAGCGCAAAATGTTGCCTGCACTAGATGATGAGTTCGCAAAAGATGTAAGTGATTTTGAAACGATTGCAGAATTCAAATCCGATTTGCAAACTCGTATGCTCCAATCGAAAACGAAACAAGTGGAAAACGAGTTGGAGTCGAAAATCGTTGAGAAAGCAGCGGCTAACGCACAAGTCGAAATCCCTGCTGTCATGATTGAACAGGAAATTGACAATATGTATGCTGGCTTTGAGCGTCGTTTGTCACAACAAAACTTGAATGCGGAGTTGTATTTCCAATTTACAGGCCAAACAGAACAGTCTGTGCGTGAGCAGATGAAAGAAAATGCGGATCAAGCGGTATTGCATCGTTTAGTGCTCGAGGCGATTGCAAAAGCAGAAGAAATCGTTGCGAACGAAGAGGAAATTTCGGAAGAAATTGAGAAATTGGCGCAACAACATAACATGACAATTGACGATGTGCGCAAAGCGCTCGTTGAAAATGGCAGTTTAATTTCTTTGGCGCAAGACATTGTGTTCAGCAAAACAATCAAACTTTTGATTGACAATAACAAACAGAAAAAATCGAGAAAAAAGGCTGCAACCGCTGAATAATTTCTTGATTGTAATGAAAATGACAAAGGCACGCGAAAATCGTGCCTTTTTGCACCCTTGTTATTCTAAAAATCAGGTATAATGAATATAATGCTAATGAGTGGAGGATACGATGAATCTGGTACCTATTGTAATTGAACAAACCAATCGCGGGGAACGCTCCTATGATATCTACTCACGTTTATTGAAAGACCGCATTATTTTCCTTGGAAGTGCAATTGACGATGACGTTGCCAATGCCATTGTCGCGCAGTTGCTTTTTTTGGCAGCTGATGACCCTGAGAAGGATATTAGTTTGTACATTCACTCTCCTGGTGGATCAGTAACAGCAGGGCTTGCGATATACGATACGATGCAATATATTAAGCCTGATGTGTCAACAATATGTATTGGCTTGGCAGCCAGTATGGGTTCCCTTTTGTTGGCGGCAGGTGCTCCAGGCAAACGATTTGCCTTGCCCAACAGCGAGGTGATGATTCATCAACCGCTCGGTGGCGTAGGTGGTCAAGCCTCCGATATCCGGATTCACGCTGATTGGATGTTGAAAACGAAACAACGCTTGTACGATATCTATGTGAAGCATACGGGCAAGTCGTTCGAACAAATTGAGAAAGACGCAGACCGTGATAATTTTATGAGCGCTGATGATGCGCAACAATACGGCTTGATTGACAAGGTGATTTTGCCTGCCGATTTAAAAGCCTAATAAAGAGGTGAGTACTCTTGTTTAAATTTAATGACGAGAAAGGGCAATTGAAATGCTCTTTCTGTGGCAAATCGCAAGATCAAGTACGCAAATTGGTTGCTGGACCGGGCGTTTATATTTGCGATGAGTGTATCGAACTTTGCACGGAGATTGTAGAGGAAGAACTCGGTCATGAAGAGGAACTTGATCTGACTGAAATCCCTAAACCGCTTGAGATTAAGGGGATTCTTGACCAATACGTGATTGGTCAAGACGAAGCGAAAAAATCGCTTTCCGTTGCTGTTTACAATCACTACAAACGAATTAATACGCATAATCGCCAATCGGATGTTGAGTTACAAAAAAGTAACATTATGTTGATCGGTCCGACGGGTAGCGGTAAAACGTTGCTTGCTCAGCGACTGGCGAAAATTTTGAACGTGCCGTTTGCTATCGCTGATGCGACTGCTCTTACAGAGGCTGGTTATGTTGGTGAGGACGTCGAGAACATTTTGTTAAAATTGATTCAAGCAGCGGATTATGATGTTGAGAAGGCGGAGCGTGGCATTATCTACATCGATGAGATTGATAAAATTGCGCGTAAATCGGAAAACGTTTCGATCACGCGTGACGTCTCTGGTGAAGGTGTTCAGCAAGCTTTGCTGAAAATTCTTGAAGGCACGGTTGCCTCTGTACCTCCTCAAGGCGGTCGCAAACATCCGCATCAAGAGTTTATTCAAGTCGACACAACCAACATTTTGTTTATATGCGGTGGCGCTTTTGATGGTTTGGAAGAAATTGTGCAACGACGGATTGGTAAAAAGTTAATCGGTTTCGGTTCTGACCCGACCAAAGTCGAGTTGAAAAAAGGTGAATATTTGTCATTGGCACTGCCTGAAGATTTACTTACATTCGGGCTCATTCCTGAATTCGTCGGTCGTTTGCCCGTTATTTCTTCGCTTCAACCTTTGGACGAAGAGACCTTGGTCCGTATCTTGAGCGAACCGAAAAACGCTGTGATTAAGCAATACCAAGTGTTGCTCAACATGGATAATGTGCAGTTGGAATTTGAGAAAGAGGCTCTACAGGCAATCGCCTCAGAGGCCATCAAACGCAACACAGGTGCACGTGGACTTCGTGCAATTATCGAAAGTGTGATGCTCGATATTATGTTCGAAGCACCATCACGACCTGACGGTGCCAAGGTAATCATCACGAAAGACGCGATTTTAAACAAAATCAAACCGGAATTCGTGAAGAAGGATCCAGAGAAAACATCGAAGAAAAAAGAAGAGAGCGCGTAACGGGAGAGAGATTATGTATCATCGTACAGAGACGATTCCAGTTAAAGTCGGTAATTTGACGATTGGTGGTAGCAACGAAGTTACGATCCAAAGCATGTGTACGACGAAAACAGCTGATGTGAAAGCGACGGTGGCAGAAATCCATCGTTTGGAAGAAGCCGGCTGTCAAATCGTGCGCGTGACGGTTAACAATAAGGAAGCTGCCGACGCGATCAAAGAAATTAAGAAGCAAATCACGATTCCTTTAGTAGCGGACATTCATTTTGATCACCGTTTAGCATTGATGGCGATTGAGAATGGCATCGACAAAGTCCGGATCAATCCGGGTAACATCGGGCGTCGTGAGAAAGTCGAAGCTGTTGTTAAAGCTTGTAAAGAACGTGGCATTCCGATTCGGATCGGTGTCAATGCTGGTTCATTGGAAAAACATTTGATTGATAAATATGGATATCCGACACCTGATGCGATGGTGGAGAGTGCTCTTTTTCACATTAATATCTTAGAAGAGTTGGATTTTCGTGACATTATTGTCTCGCTAAAAGCATCCGATGTTCCAATGGCGATTGCTGCATACACGAAAGCAGCATCCGCATTCCGTTATCCTTTGCACCTCGGTATAACGGAGGCGGGGACATTGTTTGCTGGTACTGTGAAAAGTGCGGCTGGATTGGGAGCGATGCTCTCGATGGGACTTGGCTCAACCGTGCGTATTTCGTTGAGCGCAGATCCGGTCGAGGAAGTAAAAGCGGCCCGAGAACTTTTGAAAACGTTTGGTTTAATATCGAATGCGGCTACATTGATTTCATGTCCAACGTGCGGTCGCCTCGATTTTGATTTGTTCAACGTAGCGAACGAAATTGAAGAGTATATCGCCAAAATCAAAGCACC
>CANHCR010000022.1 GCA_947459205.1 Caryophanales bacterium
CCAATCAGTGAGGACATCAAGAAAAACAACACACTCTCAAATAATACAAAGTAATAAATCCATATATTTTTAAAGCCGAGTGCTTTTAAAAGTGCAATAAACCGCAAATTTTCATCAAGTGATATCGTTAATGAAATGTTCAGCACCCAGATACAAGCAACCATCAACAAAATCGCAATCGAGATGACAGCAATCAAACTCATTTGGTGAAAGTTTTTTGCTGCTTTATATTCTTTCGTGTAGTTTCGATGTTGAAATTGTAAAGCGTCAAGTCGATCAACAACAGCTTGTATCTGATCAAGTTGTGCGACATGAAGCGATACAATTTGATACTCATTCGCTTTCGTAGGTTGATACATAAATACATTTTGATACGTTGTCGGATCAAACATAAGTCCGGAACGGTCTTGTATCACTCCGACCACTTCGACTTGAAACGTTGTTTGATCTGACTGCACTTCGGCCTTCATACCAATAACTGAATCCGAAGAAAATCCTAGTTTTTTGACCAGCAGTTCAGAGAGCATGATTTCATTCTCATTCTTCATTTCTCTGCCGATGATTGTGTCTTTGAACAAAAAATCATATTCACGATGAATACTCGTGATTTGAAGCGGTCGCTCCATCATATTTTGATCACCAAGTGATGTTAACAGAAAATCGCCGTTTTTAGCGACTCTCATTTGCTTTACATGCGGCAATTTTGAAAGTCTTGTCAATTCGCTAGTAGAAAAAGGTTGATTATCTTTATAAACCTCCACATTGTGAAAGTAATCCGAGTCACGCAACTGATTCGTTTGCAACTGAAAAATGTGAAAACCGACGCTAGCAATAAGTAAACAAAGTGCCACGCCAATTCCCATATTAAAAACGGTTAAAAAGTTTCTTACTTTTAACCTTAGAAATTTACGACTATACATTTTCGTCACACTGATGAACGATTTCATCATGCTATTGAACGATCCTTCCGTCAAGTAATCGAATCATACGATCACATTGCTTCGCCTGGTCCAAATTATGAGTTACGATGACCACTGTTTTATTCGCCTGTTTGAATTGCGAAAGCAAATCGATGATGAGACCTCCGTTTTTAGAATCTAAATTCCCGGTCGGTTCATCCGCAAAAACAATTTCCGGATCATTAACAATTGCTCTCGCAATCGCTACACGTTGACATTCTCCACCTGACATTTCTGACGGTCGATGATTCAATCGATGTTCTAGACCAACACTGACCAATGCAGACTTGGCTTTCAAGAACAACTCTGATTTCGTCATATTTCGATTCACATATAAAGGTAACTGCACATTCTCTATTGCAGAAAACATCGGATCTAAGAAGTAATTTTGAAACACAAAACCAACATTTTGATTTCGATGAGCGGATAATTGTGTGTCATTCCACTTGTAAATATTCGTTCCTTTGTAAAGCAATTCGCCTGAAGTTGGTTTCAGCAGACCGCCGAGAATGCTAAGCAGGGTTGATTTGCCCGAACCAGATTGTCCAACAATACTGATTAACTCTGCTTGATTGATATCAAATTGAATGTTGCTCAACGCCGGCACTTCTTCACTTTTCGGCGAATAGCGATACGTGATATCCGCTACTCGCAACAGTACATCATCTTTTTGATAAGTAGTCATTTAGCACCTCAGGAGCAATGGCTTTTTCGTAAACCGCTGACACCACCATCGTGGAGTAATAGACTTCATCCGCTTGATCTTCGAAACGATATTCGACAATCGGTCTAAATCGAACAATGTCATATTGTTTCGCTGTATTCGGAAATCGCACGACAATTTCCTTTTTCGTCTTCGGTGCAACGACATACTCTTGCTTCGTTGGCACATCAGTGAATTGTTGATTCTCAAAATGAATATTTTCAATCTTTACTGCTCGGTCCGCTTTATTTTCAATGGTAAATTTATACTCATTACTTTTATCGAGGATATTCGAATAACCCCATACAAGTTCCGGAGGTTGCTCCTTCGTTTTCTTGTAATCCAGCACGATATTGCCCACTTCGAATTTTTTTACGGCGCCTGTTTGTCTGTTGATGAATTCAATGCTTTTCAGCGTCTTTCGTTGTTCTTGTTCGAACGTAAAATTCGTATTCAAGCGATATAACTTGTACTGTTTTGCTGCTTCAACTTCGTTAAGTGTAAAACTTGAAACTTTTAATTTTTGCGACTGATCGCCCACTAGAAAAATATCCGAGACAGTAGCATCGATGAAGTCGACTTTCGCATTCTCAACTGCGTACAATTTAAACTCGTATGTCATTCCTTGCGTATCAGTGTGACCTATGTAAGAAACTTCTGGGCGAAAGAAAATCCCTTCCTGCCACTTTTCCTCTTCCACGAACAGTAACGCAATCGCTGCAGACAGCAATATTAGTACCAATGCAGTCGAAATCACAATGATTTTTTTCAACTGAATCTTCCTCCTTAAAAATAGAACCAAGCTCAACTAAACGTCGCCATTTAATTAAGCTTGGTTGTGATTTACTTAGCGAATAGCAGTGTGTGAAAAATCGACCTTAGCACCACTAAACTCTCTAACATTATTGGTTGTCGGCGATAATTTTCTTGGTCCATCATTCCAATATCCGAAACCATCCCAACCTCTTAAATACCATTGTTGCGGTGTGACGTATACATCATAGTTAGTCGTTCTACTAATTGAGTCGGAAACTCTAACAATGACTCGTGTTCTTGGCGGAACCGGTACGGAAGCGCTTGTCGTCTCTGTTTTCTCTGTTAAGAATGCGTATCCTGCTTCTGCCGAAAAGACATTCATGAAATCCGCAGAAATTTTAATATTTACATTATGTCCAGTCTTTTGAGAATAGGAATAACTGACTGTCGGTGAAAGTTTAGTGCTACGGTTACTAGAATCCAACACAGTCCGCCGATTGACCAATGTCGTGCGAGTTACTGTTTTGCCATACACCTCGTTTTTGTCGCGGAATTCACGGAGAAACGAATAATTATCATAGTAAACTTGAACAGCCATCCCCGCGTTCGTCTGCGGCTTTACGTTGGACTCATCGGTGACCAACAATAGCGCAAGCAGCGTTGCAAACAAAACAACCATTGCAAGTCCAATCATCTTTTTATTCTCTATTAACATCATAAAATCCTCCCGTTTATTTGATTAATTTCATCATAAAAATAAACGAGAATCGCGTCAAACGATTTTCCTTAAATTTCATGCGTTTACAAACAAGTTTCACATAGTTGTAACAAGTCAACAAAAATCGACTTGGACCACATCCAAGCCGACTGTTGATTATCGTAATATTATAATTCGACAGCAAAACTAACTTCAATTTTTCCGAATGGCGTCCAATAGGTGACGCAGTAGGTGCTCATAAACGTCAAAATGATCATCACATTTTCACCTGCGATGACGGACGGTTGCGACGAATCGATGCGCGCATTTTCGCTCGACATGCGAAACAGTGCATTTTGCGAAATCATATTGAACAATTCTGCGATGGCGCTGCGCCCAAGTTCATTCATCTCTGTTACGAGTATGCCGTTCATCAGCATTGAAGCCAGTTTTTTCGCCGTCTCATTCGAACATGAGTAAGCGATATTGCCATTCGCATCGCCAGTCAAGCCAACGATGGTCGTCACCTCATAATCCAAGGTAAGTTCGTCTTTGCGGACAATCGATTCACGCTTGATATCCGCGACTCGGAACTGACCTAACACCGCTTCAACTGCAGCCAACACATGGCGCATACATTGTTCCAAGCGCATTTAATCCACCCCCTTGAGGGTGAGATACATGCGGAAGAAGCCAATGTTCGTCTTGAACATGATGCCGACCGACTTCGCTTTGGTCGAAGCAAAGACAAGCTTATCACCGGTCAAAACATAAGGCGGAGCAAGGCGCAAGCCGATTCCCGTACTATTATTAATGACCGTGTTGGCACTACCGCCGATGGTGTTGTTCAATTCTGAAATCGACGCAAGCACCATCCGCTCACGAGTCGTCGAAAATTGCTCACCTAGCAACAGGTTGGCAATTTTGAGCGCCACTTCCGGCGGCAAATCAAGCACCACGCGCCCCGAGAAGATGCCTCCGGAAAAGGTCATAATCGATGCCACACCGTACGACATGATTTCCGACTTCTCCACCGGCGTTACGGAATGCGACAACACCTTCACACCGACCATCATTTGCAACACTTCATTGACGCTATCTATGTAGGGCTGCATCAGCTCTTGATCCACTACAATACACTCCTATCTGCTCAAACCAGTTTGGCGAGTGCGCTAATAATTTTATAGTCATCGAACGGTTTTTTCAAAAACACGGTGACGCCAGCCTGATTCGCTTCCGTCATAATTTGCTCGTCGCCCATCGCAGTCAACATGATAATTTGCGCCGCAGGATCCGAGGCGCGAATCGTTTTGACAGCCTCAATCCCATCCATCAACGGCATCGTCACATCCATGAAGACGACATCCGGTTTCAGTTTGCCATACAAATCGACACCCTCACGACCATTTTTCGCGTCGCCGCATACCTCGTGACCAGCCGCTTCCAACGTTTTCCGCAACAAATGATGTACAATCGGTGAATCATCGACAATTAATACCCGTTTACTCATGGTGACCTCCATATAAATACGATACTACTATAGCATATACAATGACATTTTGAGATGCAACCCATCGACGGTAACAAAAGCATCAAACGTTTCCAAGCCATTTTTCAAAGAAAATCGCAGCGAACTTCCCTGTGCCGCAATCGGCGAGGTAAGTCCGTATGCTCGCTCGCTGTCGTTCAAACGGCTTTTCACTTCCCCGGCCACCATGTTTACCAGTTCGCAAACGCCGTCATTCAACTCCTGCTCGCTTAATTCATCCGGCATTTCACCCGTCATATACGACAAAATCGTCATGATGGCAGGCCGTGTCGCAGAAATCGTCAACACCGACGGACGCACACGTGTCATCACCATGAAACCGGAAAATTCAATCTCATTGAGCGGCCAATCCGCGGGTTGGACGAAGGCAATCTCCGCCTCTAGCCCCGACATCGTCTGCAATACGTTGCTCAGCGCTTGACCGAGCATCTGCCATTCTTGTTCATTCGTGATGGAGTTTTTGTCTGAACTCATTTTGATCTCCTCGCCCTAAACATTCCAGGATTTTTTTCGACAATTCGTCAATTGTAAACGGTTTCATCATATAATGAGCCGCTCCAGCTTGCACCGCCTCAATAATCTGCGCCGGATGACGCTCCGTCGTAACCATCATCACTGGAATGTGGCGATAGCGTGCGTCGGCCTTCAATTTTTTAAGCAACTCAATGCCGTTCATCCCTGGCATATTCCAGTCCATCAAGACGACGTCGATATTGCCTTCGCACGCCGAAATCATATCGTACCCTTGCAGTCCGTTCTCCGCCTCCAACACTTCCATGTCGAGCGCCTCGCCGGTGCGCCGAATAATTTTGCGAACAATCGCCGAATCTTCTACCGTCAGCAAAATCATGCTCGTTCCCCCTTTTTCAAGTAGTATGAACCATGCGTTGTATCTTTCAACTCAAAATGGCGATCGATGAGCGTATTCAATTCCGATGCGCCAATCAGCAGCACGCCTTCGTCCGTTAGGCAGCGACTCAATTTGTTGATGATATCGCGCTTCAAGTCGTCGGAGAAGTAGATCATCACATAGCGGCAAAAAACGAGTTGAAATTTGCCGAGCAAGATGAAACTGTCTTGCAAATTGAAGCGTTGAAAGCGCACAATCGAACGGATGCGCTCATCTACTTCCCAAGTCATGCCGTGGCGCTGAAAATACATCGATTTCTCGAGGTCCGGCAAACCGCGCATGATGCTGATCGAATCGTAGCGCCCGCGAACGGCGATGTCGAGCACTGTCTGCGAGATATCGGTCGCAAAGATTTCGAATTGTTCCAGCGTGACATCGCGAATCATATGGTCGCGCAAATAGCGGTCAATCGTCATCGCAATGGAATACGCTTCCTGCCCGGTAGACGAGGCGGCGCTCCAGATGCGAATCTTGCTCGTTCGTCCGCTGCGCAACGCTTCTACGTATTGTGGGAGAAACGTATGGCGCAACAACTGCCACGGCGCACGGTCACGAAACCAAGAAGTTTCATTCGTCGTCAGCGCATCGATGACGCGGTCACGAATCGTCAAATCGCGATTTTGCGACAGCAAACTGTATAGTTCCTCGAATGACTTCAAACCGGAATCGATGAGCAATTTGGTAAGCCGCGACTCGATCAAATAGTTTTTGTCTTTGCTAATAAAAATCCCGCATTGTTGCTGAATATATGTTTGAAAAAGTACGAATTGTGTCTCAGATAGATTGATTTGCAGCGCGCTCGCCTCCTAACCTGACGAGTTCTTCGATGCGTGCGGCGATTGCGGACAGCGGCAACACTTCATCCGCCAGACCGTTATCGATGATGCTGCGCGGCATGCCGAACACGACCGATGTCGCTTCATCCTGTGCGATGCAGTAACAGTCCGATTGTTTTTTTAGCAAGCGCACCCCGTCCGTTGCATCGGCGCCCATCCCAGTCAGCACGACCGCCAAAACGCGCAATCCTGGCGCTTCTTTAGCAATCGAGCGAAACAGTACATCCGCAGCCGGTTTGACACCATTTACGTACGCACTGTCTTCGTGCACAAACATATATTGATGCGCGGTTTTCTTCAGCGCCAGATGTATGCCACCCGGAGCAATGTAGCCGTGCTTGACATCCATCAGTTCTTCGTGATTCGCCTCTGTAATCAGTAGTGGGCTCCGATTATTGAGGGACTGCGCCAAAATCCGAGTAAACTCGCGCGGCATATGTTGCACAACGACCACTGGGATGTTAAGGTCAGCTGGTAAGGCAGTCATTACTTTTTCGAGCGCAGCTGGACCACCTGTAGATGACGAAATGACCACCATGTCAAATCGCCGTCTTGTAGGTACTCGCTCGGTTTTTGTTCGAGTCGTATTTTGTTGAGCGTTTGCCGCCCGAACACTCGGCTTTACCCACTGCGAGAACAAGTTCGTCAATAAACCGCTAACACGCGCCGTATTCGTTTCAAAATTTTCATCCAGCGGTTTCGCGAGAAAATCGACCGCGCCTTTTTGCAACGCGTCTACCGTCAGTCGTGCAGCAAGTTCCGAGGGTGCGGTGCTTACCATCACTACTTTGACGTCGGCGTCGATTTTTTTTAATTCAATCAACACATCAATGCCGTTCATGTCAGGCATATATACGTCAAGCAAGACTACGTCGAATGCTTGGTGGCGCATCTGCTTAATCGCATCCGTTCCATTTGATACAACTGCTTCCACTTGTGCCAGTCCGGTCGTTGTTACGGCCATCTTCAATATTTTGCGATAAACTGCAGAGTCGTCGACGACCATAACACGAAGCATATACATCAATCCTTCAATTTAAATTTACTGACAATTGCCTCAAGCTCATTGGCAATCTGGCTCAAAGATTGTGCTGCATTGCGCGCTGAGCGACCGCCATTCGTCACTTCATTTGTTGCTTGACCGAGCAATTGCAAGTTACCGGAAATGAGCGACATCCGATCGTTAAAATCTTGCGACGTACGGCTAATGTCAAATAAGTTGGTCGAGGCACGCTCCGAATTCATCGCCACATCATCCGACGCTTTCGAAAGTTCGGTGGCTGAACGCGCAATTTCGTTGACCCCTTTTGATGACTCTTGGAAATTTCGTGCGACATGGCGCGCGTTTTGTGTCACATCATTGATTTCTTTGGTAATGCTCGTCACGCGATCAGCAGCTTGCACGGCGGCGTTGGAAATATCGCCTGTCGTCGCCGATTGTTGCGTAACCGCCGAAGCAATCGTATTGGTGATCCCCGAAATTTCTTGAATGACCGAAGTGATGCCAGATACGGCTGAGACCGCTTCATTCATGCTAAGTTGCATGCTCGCGATTTGCTGACTGATTTCTTCCGTCGCTTCCGCAGTCTGTTTCGCTAATTCTTTCACTTCATTGGCGACAACAGCGAAGCCTTTACCTGCTTCACCGGCACCAGCCGCTTCAATCGCCGCATTGAGCGCCAACATATTCGTTTGATCGGCAATTTCGTTAATGACTTCAACAATTTTGCCAATCTGACGTGATGAAACACTTAATTTTTCGATGATTGTATTCGTCTCAGCGGCCTTCACGCTCGCATCACTCGTAATTCTCATCGAGACGCTACAACTTTTATTCACTTCGTTCAAAGACATGTTCATCTCTCTTACAGCATTAACCACGTTGCCAACCGACTTGTTGACATCCTCGGCAGAACCCGAAACCGTAACAATACTCTGCGTAATGTCCGTCATGACGGTCGAGGCCTGATTCACTTCTGCAGATATCTCTTCAGATGCCGATGCCAAATTGCGAATCGTGCCACTCATCTCTTCCACCGCAGAAGCAATCATCGTCAAATTACTGCTCGCCGAGGCAAGTGCTTTCGTTGAATCCTCGAGACCACTCGTCATTTGTTCCACGCTGCCACTCACTTCCGACGTTTTCTGCATCGTCGTATCACTGTTCGTCGCAACCGCATCGGAAACACTAAGTAATTGCTCTGCCGACTGGTTCAAAGCATTCGTCGTCTGCACTACTTGCCCGATAATTTGCTTCGTGTTGAGTAACATTTGATTGAAGGCAACCGTCAATTCGCCAACTTCATCCTTGGACGAAATTGGTAACTCCTCAATCGTCAAATCACCGGCAGCAAATTTTTGCATGCTTTCTTTGACACGAATAATCGGACGTGCCAATCGTCCTGCGAAGAGGAACAAGAACACCGCTGTCACGAGCAAAATGACGATACCAATGATGATCAAACTGATGATATCCTTTTGCACCACTTCGTCCGCATCTGCCTCGAAACGCGCCGCTTCCTCGACTGCCAACACGACCAATTCATCAATTTTTTCACGATGATTGGCATAGTGAGCGTTCAATGTAGAATTCATCACACGTTTCGCTTCAGCAATATTACCTGCAGTAATTTGTGGCAAGAACAACCGTTTATAATCGTCATAAAACAACGTACCGTATTTGTAGGAATCCTTGGTGATCAACTCTTTCTGCTTACCTTCCGGCAAATTTTCGAGCCAATATTGTTGGCGCGTATCAAAATCTTTCTGCAACGTCACCATCTTATTTTTAAACTGTTCGATAGCGGTCGCATTCGTCGTCTCAGTCATCTGAAAGACAGTCAAGTACGATTCGATGATATACTCAGGTGGAGGTAAAATGTCAGCAATCAAGTCTTTTTGCAAAATAATTTGGTTGTACATATCACCCTCAATCTTCACTTCATCCACGATGCTGTACGAGTAGTACACATAAAACCCGATTCCGACCATAAGCAGTACAACCATGATTGCTAGTTTTGCACGAATCTTCAAATTTCCCATCATTGTTCGCTAACACTCCCTTTTAAAATTTTAATAGCTATGATGATCAAACACCGTTTGCGGTTGGATGATGAGCAGCAGTTCGTCGGGCAAGCGCGCCACTTTGGCAATGTGATCCGATTGGTCTGACAACAGTTGCGACGGCGGATCTTCGACGAGTGCGTAGTCGAGATCAAGTACGTCCCCAGGTTCGTCAATCACGAATCCACACTGGTTCGCACTGCCCGCCCCCTGCTTCAAGATGATGCATGTCACGCGTCCGCTTCGCTCGCCGCTATCCGCAAGACCGAGTATCGTCGCCAAGTTGAACAAAGTTACAATCTGCCCGCGCATATTGAACAGTCCGACGATGTACTTTGCCGCCCGCGGTACCGTCGCATACTCGACGTTGCGGTTGATTTCCTTCACTTCCGTAATTTCGATACCGAACAATTTGCCGGCCACACGAAAACTAAGCACCTTAATCATATGCGGCCACCTGCTTTCTCAAGCGAATCGCCTTATCAATGGTTTGCAACAAGCAATCGCGGTCTAGTTTCGCCTCGTAAAAGTCGAAGCCACTGTCCATCCCATGTTGCGTATGCCATTCGCCCGTCATCGAAGTCACCGCAATCACCGGTAAATTCAACCACGTCTGATGCTCGCGAATCCGCTTCACGAGCTGGTACCCGTCCATGTGCGGCATTTGGATGTCGCTGATGACGATGTCGAACGTCTCCCGTTCGAGTGCCTCCAGCGCCTCCAAGCCGTTCACCGCCAGTGTCACCTGATAACCCGCTTCTTCGAGGTAACTCTTCTCCATCTTCTGAAAAAACGGCGTGTCTTCCGCCAACAGTACCTTGCCACTACGTTTCGCGTGTTTGCCAGCGACTGCATAAAATTCAGGGGCGGCCTGCTCGAACAATTCGTATATGTTCATGATCAGCACCAACTTGTCGTTATAAATCGTGCTGCCGATAATTCCCTTGAGTCGCACATCCTCGCTATTCAGAGCCACCCGCGTCGTCACGTTGTCGTAAATCCGGTGGATGACGATGCCAATCGGATGATGCACCAGTTTCGGGATAATGACATACAACTTGCGCGGTTGCTGCTCACCCTGCGTCACAGAAAGGTGTGATTCTGGTCGAATCACACGCAACGAGTCGCCGCGGAACTGAATGTACTCCCGCTGGCCAACGCGTTCGATTTGCGTCGCCTCGATTTCCTCCACACGAGCGACCATCGACAGATCGAGTGCAAACATCTCGCTGCCCGAGCACTGGAACAGTAGCAAGTTCTGCGATTCGAGCGCCTGCTCTGCCAGTTCCGCCTGACGGTCTTCCGCCGTTTCCGCGTCCTCGCGGAACTGCAGTTCCGACAGGCGCAGGATGCCTTCGAGATCCAAGATGAGCGAAGTCTTGCCGTCGCCCATGATTGTAACGCCCGAGTAGCAGTGGCAGTCTTTCAAATAATCCGGGAGCGATTTGACGAGCGTCTCCTCGCTGCCGTGGATGTCATCGACAATGATACCGAACATCCGCGAACCGATTTTCAGCACCAGCACGCGTAGTTTTGCCGGTTCCAGCGCCGCTTCGATTCCTAGGATGCGTGCGAGTCGCACGACCGGCAAGAGCCGTCCGCGCAGACGTAGCACCTCCGCCCCTTGAATCGTCTCGATGCGCCGCTCCTCCTTGCGTTGATCTTCGCAGACCGTCACGACCTCTTTCAGATTCGCCTGTGGCAAAGCGAACTTGTGGCCGCCCGCTTCGACAATCAGCGACTGGATGATGGCTAGCGTCAGCGGAAGCATGAGCCGCACCGTCGAGCCTTCGCCGAGCGTCGAGAACAGTTCGATTGCCCCGCCCAACTTCTCGATGTTCGTGCGCACCACGTCCATCCCCACGCCGCGACCCGACAAATCCGTCACCTGCTCGGCCGTCGAAAAGCCTGGGCGGAAAATCAGTTTCAACGCCTCCTGCTCACTCAGCCGTTGCACCTCGTCCGCCGTGATGATTTGCTTCTCCAGTGCCTTCTGCTTAATCTTCTCGCTGTCCATGCCAGCGCCGTCATCGATGATGTCGATGTACACGTAACCGCCCTCATGATACGCCTTCAGCGTGATTGTGCCGACGCGCCCTTTGCCCGCAGCCACACGCCGCTCTGGCGTCTCTAGCCCGTGGTCAGCCGCGTTGCGGATGAGATGCGTCAGTGGGTCGGCGAGCGCTTCGATCATCGACTTGTCGAGTTCGACCTGCTCCCCTTCGATTACCAGTTCCATTTCTTTCTTCAAGTTTTTTGCAATGTCGCGGATCATCCGCGGAAATTTGTTAAATACGTTGCCCAGCGGCTGCATGCGCGTAAACATCACTTTTTCCTGCATACCACTCGTCAACCGGTCGATATTCTGCAAGATCGGTCCCAATCCAGGAATCGTCTTGCGATAATCCTCGAGCGTTCGTAGCAACTGATTACGACCGAGTACCATCTCGCTCGCCATGTTCAACAGGTCGTTGAGGATCGACACGTGTACACGAATCGAATCTTCGGCGCGCACCGTACGCGTTTCCGAATCTCCCGCCGCGCCCGCACGGTTTGGAGAACTCGAACCCGAACCGCCTCGTCCATCGCCGACTGAATCACTGCCACCTAAACCTCCATCGAGCGAATCTATGCCGACCGTAACTTCGCCATACGCCGCCTGCTCACCGTGCAATTTCAGGGTAAGCGGTTGCAATGTATCCACAGGCAACTGCAACGCCACATGTAGCAGGTCGCTCTCCAAAATCGACGCAAGCAACCACGTGAACTGGTACTCCGCCGCATTCTCCCGCAACGACTCGAACCACTGCTTCGCCTCGCCCGCCGTCGTGATGCGTACCCCATCATACATCGCACCCAACACGTTCGCCACCGTTTCCACATGGGCAAGCGTAAGCGCCGTCTGCGCATCAACCGTCCAGCGATAGAGCGACTGTCCGTGTTGCAGCGCTGTCCGCACCGCTGCCACTTCCAGCCATTGTTCATCATCAGGTGGTCCAGAAATAACCTCTTCTTCGATCTCCGCCACTTCGCCGAGCGACACACCGAGAATGAGCGATAACTGCTCCTCATGCAGACGAATTTCTGTCGCCTCGCTGTTCAGCACATCGTCAATCATCGACTTGAGGCAATCATTCGCCGCCAGCAGCACATCAACATGCACCTCATCCAGTACGATGCGCTCGTTGCGCACCTCACCGAACACACTCTCCATCACGTGGCTCAGCGCAACAATCTTTTTCAAGCCAAAAAAGCCGGCAGTACCTTTGATACTGTGCACGGCTCTAAACACCTCATGAATCGCCTCATTTGCGGGTTTGAGCAACTGCTTGCCCAAGAGCATCTGCTCGACCAGCGCCGCATGAACGGTCGCTTCCTCCACAAACTCCTGAATAAACTCCTCGTTTTGGATCATCGAACACCTCTCCGTCAATTGACATATGTATATCATAATATATTTCTACAAGGGACTCAAAAACCCTTCTTTTTTATGTTAGGTTATCTTACATATTTATACGGCTAGCAAACATTTTCTTCCGAAATAGCAAAAGCACAATCACAACAATCAGGAACTTCACAACAAAGAAAACAGCGAGCACTGGCAAGAAAAAGGAAATGACCACACCTACCACTGCGGCAATCAACTCCACAATACTGACCACGAACATTAGACGGTGTCATGCAGCTATTTTTCCGCCGCGAAAGTACCAATCTTCGCAGATTCGTCACTGGCTTAATGGCTGGAGTTGGCATCATTCTATTTATGGCGCAACTGCTATGGTTCTCATGTCAACTGGGAATCTCTGTCGCCTTAAAGTTAATATCCTAACGAAAAACGCCCCCAATCCAGGGCGTTTTCTTTCGATTCATATGCTAAAACATTTCCCACTCGCCGACCGTTTTCCCGTTACGAATTTTTTGTGCAATCAAATACGCATCTACAATCGACACAACCCATAAGACGAACGCAAATAACAATGGCAATATCAAAATAACACCGATGATCCACATAAAAAACGAGACGGCCAACAATACGATACCTTTTTCAAATTGTCGATTAATCATTTGTCCAACGCCGGTGATTAAAAACGAAACGAGTGCTGCCAAAATCGGTTCTGTGCCTGCATAGTGATTCCTCTGCCCTGAATGATTGTGAGGCGCTGCTTGATTATTCAAATTCACACCACAAGTCGTGCAAATTGCCTGCGCTGGATTGACCGATACTCCGCAATGATAGCAATGGTTCTTCGTAGTATACATATTGAAACCACATTTCAAACAAACCCCGCTATTGTCGCTCATTGAATGCCCGCAGTTTGTACAATACATTGCCTCTCAACCTCCAAACATAAATCGTATAGTATTCATATTCGATAGCGACCGATTTTTTCCTTTATTTATCTAAAAATTACGAACCAAAACACGAAAAAACCGCCGAAGGCCACAAAAATGTGAGCCCAGCGGTTTTCGTTTATGATTTTTATCTTAATTTAGGACCTGTCGTATCGATTGTAAATAAATCTGTCTCAATCGCTAACGTTGAATTCCCTGTCAAATCGTTCAGTACAGCAGCGTCAATTTTCACTCGGAAGTTTTTACTTGCCGGCAACGATTTACTTAATGAGATTATCAGTTTCTTACCTTTAATCATGACTCTTTCTGAAGTACCGCTCAAAGCCGTCCAAGTAACTGTAGTCGCATCAGCATCTAAGGTGTATTGTACGGCAGCTCTCAGCGCCTGCGCTCTCACTGCAGTCGATCTCTCCATAGATGCATTGAAAATTCGCTCATCGAACGTAATTTCAATCGTTCGGTTGTCGGAATTTGCTTGAATGGATGGCGTGCCAACGACCACTGGTCCAGTACCATCTGCAATAATCGCCGAACTGATAATTTCAGCATTCGCATTACCATACTCATCTTTCAATATATTCGGTAAGATTTTCACGCGATTTTGCGAACCCGTCAACGCAGTGTTCAATGTGATGATTAATTGACCACTTATCAATTCAACTTGGTCATTTGCATCTAATGCTGCATAATCCAAACCATTGGAAGTCAATTGAATGCCTGCTTTTAGTGCAGCTGCTCTTACGGCGGCACTGCCTCGCGTCAAATTATTGCTAGTTAAATCTTTGAAACTTATTGTAATTTTCTTATTCTTCGATTCTACCGTTACTTTACTAATTGATGGACCAGTCGTATCTAACTCTACATTCGGATTTAATTCAGGCGTCTTGTTCTCTCCGATATCTTGCAAAGCATCCGCTGCAATTTTTAACTTATTGTTAGAATCGATTAGGCGATTTGACAATCTAACCGTTAACTTTTTACCGGATAACAACACAGAATCTCTAGCATCTAACAAATTATACACAGGAGTATCAGCATTGCTGTTGCGCGTGATTGTAATTGCATCCTTCAATGCTTTTAGTTTATCCGCTGATTTGGCAGCAGTAGAAGCATTGAGAATCGTTTTGTTGAACGTAATCGTGATTACTCTTTGTCTCTTATCCACAACGACACTTACGATTTTCGGTCCGGAACTATCAACAACAAACGGCGATGTCACTAATTCTGCCGACTTGTTGTTACCTATGTCTCTAAACGCATTGGCAGCAAATTTCATCCGATAGATATTCGCTTTTAACGGCGTTTTAAACGTAATGAGTACCGTATTGTCTCTGTTGTTAATTGTGATATTTTCAATCAAACTTGCCGCAGGTTCATAATTCACAACCTCATCAGATGCGTTCTCAGCAATCAGCATTTGGTTTTTCAACGTCTCGACAGAGGCTGTATTGTTCCACAGTTTTTCTTGGAAGTATACGGTTAACTGTTTGAAGGAGTCATCTAGTTTTACATTCGCTTGCGTGATAATAATTTCGATTGGTTGTGCGTATGACAACCCTGCCGCATCTGTTGCTTTCACCCGAATGAAATATTCGGCATCTTCCACGTATTCAAAATTGTCCACCGTTCGCAACTGGTTACCAGTAATCGCAAACGAAGTATTGTAATCATCACCTTCACCAGCGGTGAGTGAAAATTTGATGGTATCGCCAACGTCTGGATCTGTGGCTGTAAGAGATCCGACTATATAGCCTACCCAAACATTTTCATCGACAAGATTACTGCTAAGGCTAATGGAGGAAGGCGCTTCGTTGACATTGGTAACTCCGATTGTGAATACTTTAGCAAACATCAATCCAGCTGCATCGACGACTTGTATACGAACCGAATAACTGCTCGCACTTTCATAATTCAAACTATTCGTCGCGCGCAATTGTGCCCCGTTAATGTTAAACGAACCATTATCCGTCGCTCCATCACCGGACACCAGCGAGTAAGTAAATGTGCTTCCGGCATCAGGGTCGGTTGCGCTGAGCGTGCCCACTGTCGCATTGATTCCTGCATTTTCCGGCAAAGTTGATGCTGACAACACGATGTCTGTAGGCGCCTCATTGACATTTGTAATGGTAATCGTAAATGTTTTCTCAAACGTGAGATTGTTGCTGTCGGTTACACGAATCCGAATCGAATAACTTGATTTTACTTCGAAATTAAAGGATACATTCGCGCGCAATGTAGCGCCTTGAATACTAAAACTTGCGTTGTCGGTGCTTCCCGTACCACTCACGAGCGAATAACTGAACGTATCAAGCGGATCTGGGTCAGTGGCCGTCAATGTAGCGAATGTCACATTCGCCGCATTGTTTTCTGTAATTGACGATGTACTCAACGAAATGTTAGAAGGCGAGTTCCCTAATGTACATACAACTTCGTTGCTACTCGCCGATCGATTGCCAGCAGCATCTCGCGCTCGCACTGTGAACGTGTACGCACTTCCACCGCTCAGGCCTGTCACCGTAAAAGAGGTGCCGCTTGCTGTACCAACAGGCGTCGGGTTTGTGCCGTTGAAAATTTCATAGCCAGTAACAGCCACATTGTCAGTAGGAGCAGACCAACTCAGACTAACGCTATTGCTCGTTTTTGCGGACACCATTAAATTTGTAGGCGCATTTGGCGCAACAACATCGTCAACAACTGCATTCAATGCTGTGCTCGCCACCGATTTATTACCCGCAGCATCGTAGGCACGCACCGTAATGGCGTGTGAAGACAACACGGTTAAACCAGTAAATGTGTAGTTGGTGGATGACGTAGTGCCGACAAGCGTACCGTTGCGATACACCTCATAGCCTGTGACAGCCACATTGTCAGTAGACGGATTCCACGAAATCGTATATCCAGTTGCCGTCGGACTACCTTTTGACAAACCGTTTGGCACACTCGGTGCTGTCGTGTCCGACGAAAGCGTCGTTAGATTGAATGGGGAACTAGCATTCGATTTATTGCCTGCGGAATCATATGCTCTCACGGTAATCGAATACGTCTGGCCCTCTGCCAAACCGTTCATCGTAAATGAAGGGGTGATTGTGGTGCCGACAAGCGTACCGTTGCGATACACCTCATACCCGGTTACACCGATGTTATCGTTTGAAGCAGTCCAACTTAATTGCGCTGACGTTCTTGTGACATTTGTTGCAGAAATATTGGTCGGGACTGAAGGAGCGCTGGCATCAATGCCAGGAACAAACAGCGACAAATTAAGTGTCTTCAACGGCTGCCCTGGGGTGTTTAATTTTACAGCGTAATTAAATGTTTTGTCGGTCGATTGATTTTCAACATAAATCGGCTGAGTGAATAGTTTTTGTTGCATCGCTGAGAAACTGCCTGTGCTAACCGAGAATGTCTGCCTTTTCACGCCGCTATCAAGAATATAGATTCCCGCCGGCAACTCGTAAGTAAGCGTAGAGGCCGAAACGGAATAGTTGACAAGGTTATTCAAGTATGTTTGTACAGTAATTGGATTCGGAGTATAACCGCCTTTTACATTTTGTACGCTAGGGTCAGAGTTCACTGAAATACCAAGTGGCGGATTCAAATTCTGATTTAAACCGGAGACCCCGTAATAAGTGCGCACCACTTTCGTTTGACCGGCAGGCAAGGCGAATTCATAATACATGACTACCGCACTATCACCATTAGCGGTACCTTCGATATTCGAGTAATTCCAGGTTGTACCTACGACAGAACTCCAACTGGTAAACTGTACTTTATTCGGTCTCTCTCCGTCTTTGCGAATAAGCGTGCCTTGAGCAACGACCGTCGGAGAAGTCAGATTATCAAACGCTTGCCAATAATTCGGGATGGCTGAACCCGTCAATTCTTTGTGCGTTGTAAGCGAACCGACACCTGGTACATAGAACGGAGCATGATCATTGCTTCCAAGCATCGTATCGTACATGATCCGTACACCGCTGTTAATGCTGGATAAAGAATTGTTAGTGAGCACGTACTCCGCTTCAAGGACGTCTCTGCGTCCAGAGACTTTCCCGTCAACAAATCGCAAGTTTTGCGTTACGTTGAGGTTATTGTATGTGTATGTCGAAGTCACTAGCGAAGTGTCGCCAGAGCCGCTTCTTGTTGGAGGTGTAACCAATTGCATCGGAACACTCGTATCTTTCCAACCAGACAACGAACTTAACGATGTAACGCCGTACACCATATTGGTCGAATTATATTTAATACTCGCGTAAGATGTGCCCGGAGCACTTCCGTACAACAGACGCTGATTATTGTCCGAACTTTTATCCGGATCTCCGCCCGTTGTCCAAAGCGTGTACTTCGAATCAACATCATCATATCTAATTTCTAGAAATGAATTGGATGTTGTCAAAGTTGCAGCATGTGCAACAACAGACAAAACCATAACAAAAAACAAACTTAGTGCGGCTGATTTTGTGATGAATGGTAGAGAAAGCATTTTTTTCAACAGTAACACTCCTCGTTCTGCGAATATTGTATATACATCATTAGCATACTACCATTAATTAGAATTGTAAAGAGAGATTGGTTGATTGACGCCTAGTCAAAAACAGACAAAAAAGCCTCGCCCCTGACAAATACTTATGTCAGGAGTGAGGCTGTTATGTAACATTTTGTTCTTAATAGCCGCTCGAAGATGCCAGTAACATTCCTATAATAAACGCAATCACAAAAATAATGATGTAAAGAATAATCACGATTGCGGCCCAAATCAAATTCGCCTTTGCAAAATTAATTTTATTTGGGTTTGCGGTGGAGCCACTCCCAAATGCCCAAACGAACAACATAATGATGTTGACAATCGGAATAATTAAAATCAAATATGTAATCATCCAATCTTTGACCGACATCACCGGTGCCATTTGATTCTCTTGTTGCATCAAACAACCACTCCTTTTTAAATAGATTTTCGTGATAATTATCACCACATGATGTGTGGTATTACCAAAAAATACTATTCTCCATTTGAGCGAAAAATCCTTTTTTTAATAAAATCCTTCTTTTTTAGAATTAATTTCATAATTCGAAAGCCATGTGTTTACTGGGTTTGTAAGGCATGAAAAAAGGAGAACCTCCCCAACATCTCGAATTAATTAAGTAGCCGCAAAACCAAAACGAGATGAGAGAGGGGTTCTCCCGTAATGGCATTTATTCGACAAAACTACTTGTTTTCCCTGCAAGATCTTCTCGAAATGGACCAAGAAAATCGTTTTGACGCCATTTTCAACTGCATCGACATCACTCCATTGCTCAAAATTGTGTTTCCAAAGTATCATTATGGTCCTGGTGCTCCCGTTCGCAACGATCACGCCGCCATGCTGTACTCGTTGTTCGCACGCATCATCGAACGGATTCCGACGATTAAAGACCTGGTTCGTCGTCTGAAGCATGATGCTTTGTTTCGCTGGTGTTGCGGCTTCGATGTTGGACAAAGGGTTCCGTCCGAAGCGTCCTATTCCCGTATGATGACGAAACTATCGGCTCATCCACATGTGCTACAAGATGTTCAGCGGGAACTCGTTCAACGTGCGATTCAAGAAGGGTTTCTGACGGAAGACACGATTGCCATCGACTCCACGCACATCGAAGCACGGGAACGCGCCCCTTACACGACATCAACGAAGAAGTCCGAGCAAAACTCCACGAAGAAAAAACGTGGTCGCAAACCGAAAGCGGAACGAGCGTTGTTACTTGCTGAAAAGGTGGCGGAACTCGCTTCAAGACCGCTGTACGAACAGGGAATCGTCGCTCAATTGGAAGCTCTGTTGGACATATTGGTACAGGAAATGCCGACAACTCCACAATGGGGTTGCAAGAAAAACAGCGAAACGCAGCAGATGTACTGGTATGGTTACAAGTTGCACTTGCTAGTTGGCGCACAGAACCAATACATCTTAGGTTCCATTATCTCATCCGCAAACCTGAACGACGGCAAGGCAGCCATCCCGTTACTCAAGCAGTTCCAACAATGCTATCCAGATTTCAAGTTAGCATTCGCCACCATGGATGCTGGATATGACCACGAACCGATTTACAGGCAGTTGAACAAGATGAAGATTTCAGGGATTATCGCTTACAACCGAAGGCGGGAACCGAGTCCAATTGGCTGCGATGAACATTTTGCACCGGTCTGCATCAAGCAACATTCCTACCGCTACGACAGTTACGATTCAACCTATGAAACCATCAAGTACACGGAACCGAAGGAATGCAGCACCTGTCCGTTTGCCGCGCAAGGCGAATGTCAGAAGGTGTACAAAATCAAGATTACCGATGACCTCAGGCGATACTGTGCGCCGGCAAGAGGCAGTGCGAAGTGGAAACTGATTTACAAACGACGGACAGCAGTGGAACGGGTGAACGCGTACTTGAAGCAATTTTTCGGTATTGAAAACATTCGTTACCGAACTGGAAAACGAGCAAAAATGCAGATGGACATGACGACACTGGTGTACAACGCGCTGTGTCTAGCGAAAGACCGATTGAATCAGCAATTGCAGGAAGGAGAGTAGCTGTCTAGTCATTAAGCAGTCCAAATGCACAATGAACGCAGACATTTTTGAAAAATGAAAAATCCAACTTTGTCCTAGAAGGTTGCATTTTTGATTTTTTGAAATCAGTAATTATGAAATTTATTTTACACCGAATTCATTTTCTTGTTGCACGCAATTTAACCAAATATTGTTTGAACCAAACCATAACCCAAATCACTAACTCAAAAAAAAATGTCACGAAATCACCAAAAACCGCCTTTTCCCCGCCCAACCGCACCCCATTTTCACTCCAATCCGAACACAACAAAAAAAGCCTTAAACCCTTGCGCCACAAGGGTTTGAAGCTCTTCGTTTCGGCACTGATGCGGTCGGGGGGATTTGAACCCCCACGGGTCTCCCCGCCACCCCCTCAAGATGGTGTGTCTGCCGTTCCACCACGACCGCGTATCGTATATTCCATTATCGTTGTGAGCGTGACCGCCATCCATTTCCGCCCGCTGCACACTCTCGCTCGTTTAGACAAAAATGGTGAGCCATGGAGGACTCGAACCTCCGACACCCTGATTAAAAGTCAGGTGCTCTACCAACTGAGCTAATGGCTCACGTTCACAACAGAATCTATTATATCGAATGAACATGCAGTTTACAAGTGCAAAACAAAAAAATTTACATCCTCATGTTTCTAGCCCCAACGCATACAAATCAAGCCGCCCATGACAGCGACTACACGCATAGCGCGCCGGGTTGCACCGGATCCGCCGCGGGTACTCCGCCTCGCACGATCGGCACTTCAGCACATAGCAAAACGCCGCCCGCCTGCGCACGATGACACCGTCGGCATCCACCGAACCATTCGCCCCCGTCAGCGCCTTACAGAACCGCGTTCCCCCCACTTGCTGCAGCAACGCCTTAAACTCTCGGTCACGGTGCCGATAGCCGCGCCCCTGCAAGTGTAGATGATAATGACACAACTCGTGCTTAATAATCTTTTCAAACTCTTCGATCCCATGCACCGCCAGCTGCGCCGGGTTAAAGTCAATATCATGCGAACGCAAATGGTAGCGTCCACCCGTCCGCGCCAACCGCCGATTAAACGTCGCCCTGTGCAAAAACGGCCGCCCAAACCAGCGCAGCGAAATCTCCTCCACCAGCGCCTGCAACTGCTCATCATTCATCATCGCCGTCTATTCCTTCAAAAAATCGTAGTTCGGATACACATACTGGTTTTTCGGCTCAGGAATCGCCACCGCATCAACCACCCGCAACGTCAAAACTTCATACTCATCGCGCTTCGACTTCTCGACCACACCGGTCACTCGCACCCAATCGTTGTTTGCGAACCGCTTCGCCTCCGCATCCTTGACCATCACCCCATACGGCGCCGCATCCGCCGAACAGCACTCCACCGCCAAACGACCGACGACAAACTGATCCGCCGCCATTGTTTCGTCGCGGTACACGAACCCAGAAATCTCCACCTTTTTCCCTTGGAATTGCTGCAAGAAAAGATCAAAGGTCGTCAAATATTCCATATAGCGTGCCTCTTCTACACGAATTACGTCCTGAGGGTAGATGCGCGCCGCAAACAAGGCAAACTCTCGATCAAAATCGGCCATCGACACGAACCGTGGCACCCCATTTTTACCGCCGTAGATCACCGAACCGTCAGGTCCCGGCGTTCCCTCGGCCAACACCGCTTGCCGATGTTTTTCCATGTCCTCCGCAGATACCGGTTCAGCGCCGGATGCAGCATCTTTCGCCGACTGCGCCGCAATCTCCTCACGGAGCGCAGCATCCCCCGAACGCTTCGCCTCCATACTCGCCAGCGTCGTCAAATTCATCCCTTTTTTCGCAGCAATCTCCGTACTCAGCGCCTGCTCCGGCAACACCACCGCCAACAGCAACGGGAACAACAGCAGACTATAACCCACCACCTGCTTCCATTGAAACACAAGCGGAATCTCATCCGACTCCATACAATCCTCACAATCGCAACTCTCCGCCTCATCCGTCCGCAGCAACTTCCCGAGTAACAAATAAAACTGATGCGTCGCCATCACCAACAACACGACGCCCGACCCCAAAATCAGCCCGCTCATCCGCGGCGCAATGTAGTAGTGCATCTGATCCGTTTGCCACAGATACAAAATATAATACCCAAGCCCAAGCAACACAATGACCCGAAGCAGCAGATGCACGACCTGCCGGTCCAACTTCCATTTGTCCCACATCACGTTCACGCTCCCTCAAATCAATTTCATCCCATTCAAACACCAATCCCATCAAAACACCAGCGCGCCGACGATTAGCGACCCGACGAACACCGTCACCACCAATAGCATCATCAAATAGAAGACAAACTTCGCACGGAACACCGCCAACATCATCAGCGTCGTTTTGAAATCCATCATCGGACCGAACACGAGAAACGCCAATAGCGAACCGCCAGAGAACGTCATCGCAAACGACGAAGCGACGAACGCATCCGAAGTCGAGCAAATCGACAAAATATATGCGAACGCCATCATGAAAAGGTGCGACCCAACCGCTCCGTCGCCGATCGAAACAAGCACATCGCGCGCAACGAACGTATGCACCGCCGCCGTAATCACGCAACCGAGCGCCAAATACTTGCCCATTTCGAAAAACTCGAGCGACGAATGTTTGAGCAGCGCCGAACCTTTTTGCGACCACTCGAACCGTACCAACCGGTCACGCACCGCTACCCACGTTTGTTTGCTAAACACACGCTTGCCGAATTGCTCAACGAATCTCTCGACGAAGCGCTTAGCGAAATCCTTGGCGACACCTTTGGCACGCTCCGCAACCTGGACTGCTCGTTCACGAACATCCTGCGCATAGTCCTTCTCCACTTTCGTCTCCGCCGACCAACCGATCAGCGCATCGCGCTCGGAATCTGTAACAGCCGATGATGACGCATCATGCTCAGGCTGACTTTCGACTTTCTCCTGCACGGCGACTGGCTCGACTGGCTCACTAGACTCGATAGACTCAGTTTCCTCTAAAGTCTCATTATCGGACTCAGCATCCGCACCCGCCAACCGCTCATTCAGCGTCAACGCCCGCTCCTCAGCCGCATCGGCTCGGCGCACCGACTCCACATCATCGCCAATCACGCGCCAGCCCGCATCATCATCCGCCACCCGCGAAGCAATCGTCACTTTTAGCGGCTGCACCGGCCCTCGCTCCACCACCGTCGGTTGCTCGAACGAAGCACCCGCCATTGGCGCTTGCTCAACCACCGTTACACCTACCACCGCCGGCTCCGGTCCCATCGCCAACTCCCCGAGCGAATGCTTCAACGGACTCTTTTTCACCGTCCGCAAAATGATCCAACCGACCGCCACCGCCACGATGAACGCCAGCCCCATCCGCGCATACGCCATCTCCGGCTGCGCACGAAACGCCATGTACGTCGAGAAGAACACAATCGGATTCAAAATCGGCCCGCTGATCACGAACACGATTGCAATGTATGTAGGCATCCCTTTTTGCAGCAGGCGCCGAATGACCGGAATCATCCCGCACTCGCATATCGGAAACAGCAGCCCCAGCCCCGTGCCGAACAAAATCCCGAGCGCTGGATGCTTCGGCATCCACCTGCGCACCGTCTGCTCACTCACGAACATTTGCAGCAACGCCGCCAGCACCACGCCGAGCAGCACGAACGGAATCGCCTCAAGAAAAATGCTTATCAATATGTTTTTGAAAATATTCAAATCAGTCTGCAAATGGTTCGCTCCTGTTCCTCATCGCAAAGTCCCTTCAATTATATCCTATGAAAAATCGCATGTACATAGTATCGACATGTGCGCCAAAACCACCATTTGACAGTCGACACGCTACATTTTACAATGAAAGCATCGTATTAATCGTAAATTTTACTATTAACAACCAATACTCAACGGAGGCGATTGCCCATGGACATCACCAATTTTGCAAAAACACCAGTCACCGTGCTAACCGGCTTTCTCGGTGCCGGCAAGACTACCCTGCTCAACCACATTTTGACCGCCGATCATGGTGAAAAAATCGCCGTCATCGTCAACGAATTCGGCGAAACGGGCATCGACAACCAACTCGTCATCGGCGCCGACGAGGAGATTTTTGAAATGAACAACGGCTGCATCTGCTGTACAGTACGCGGCGACCTCGTGCGCATCCTCGGCGATCTGATGATGTCCAAACTTGGCCAGGCGAAGCGTCAGCTCAACTTTGACCGCGTGGTCATCGAAACGACCGGCCTCGCCGACCCTGCACCGGTTGCGCAGACGTTTTTCGTCGACCCGGCGATCAGCGCCTGCTACAACCTCGACTCGATCGTTACCGTCGTCGACAGCCGTCATATCGACCAGCAGCTAAGCAATGGCCACGAAGCGCAGCACCAAGTTGCGTTCGCCGACGTTGTTTTGCTCAACAAAACCGACCTCGTCAGCGAGGAGGAACTCAAACAAGTCGAAGGTCGCATCCGCGCGATGAACCCGACCGCCAAGTTCCATTACACACAGCGCTCGCGCATTGACCTGCCGAGCATTCTCGACATCGACGCCTTCAACATCGAGCGTAAGTTAGAAATCGAGCCAGATTTTCTTGACGAGCATCACCATCACCACCACGATGACGAAGTGATGTCGATCGTCTTGACCGACACACGCCCGCTGAACCTCAACAAAGTCGAAGCGTTCATCAACGAGTGGATCGTCGACCACGGCGCCGACACCTTCCGCTACAAAGGCATTCTCAACATCAAGAACGTCAAGGAGCGCGTCATCTTCCAAGGCATTCACATGCTCTTCGAGTGCACGCCGGACCGCGAGTGGCGCGACGGCGAATCGCGTAAAAGCGAGATTGTCGTCATCGGTCGCAACCTCGACCTCGACTGGTTCCAGCAAAAATTCAGCGGTTGCATCGAGAGCGAATGAGCGAACGCATCAAAATTCCCGTCATCATCCTAAGCGGCTTTCTCGGCAGCGGCAAAACGACGCTCCTCAACCGGCTCTTGCATTTCGCCTTCGAACGCGGACTGCAACCCGCCGTGCTCATGAACGAACTCGGCAAACTGGACGTAGACGGCGCTTGGCTCCGCTCACAGTTCGGCTCACTGACCATCGAAAAACTGATCGATGGCTGCATCTGTTGCAGCAAAAAAAGCGAGATTCCGCTCGCCGTGCAAACACTGCTCGGACAGCGACCTGACGTACTGTTCGTCGAATTGACCGGCGTCGCCAACCCCGAAGAAATCGCCGATGCGCTCGCCGATCCGGCGCTTGTCGAAAAACTATCGATTCGGCACATCATCACCGTCATCGACGCCGAACATGTGCTCGAATACAACAGTTTTTTTCATAGTGACAAAGCGCTCATCCGCACATTGCGCAGGCAAATCGAAGTCGCCGACCTGCTGCTCGTCAACAAAGTTTCGCTCGTCAGCGCATCCACATCCGCCAAAATCGCGAAACTGCTACAAAAGCACAACCCGGCCGCGCGCGTGCTGTACGCCGACCATTGCCAAATAGACCTCGAGCGACTATTTAGCCAAATTACGCCGATTCCCGCCGAACTGCATCCGGCCAATCCCGCAGATTCAGCCAATCAGGCGACTAGCAAACGCAGTCCGTTTCACATCTTACGCGGTGTTCCGCAGACGGTACTAGCCGACACCGACAGTAACGATGCATCAAAAACAGATGGTGCAGGCACCTTCAACCTCAACGTCAATGTCAACGTAAACTTGAGCGTAGACCCGTCATTCACGCGACTCGCCACCGTCTCCTTTCGCATCCCGAGCGACCGCGTGCCGAACAAAGATTCGCTCGAGCAGTGGCTCCGGCGTCAGGCCACAGCAAAAGGCGAACAACTGCTTCGTGCCAAAGGCTTCATGAACAGTGCAGTCATGCACTACGCTGGCCACCACATCGTCTGGCAACCGAGCACCTATAGCGGCGAACCGTACCTCGTCATCATCGGCCTCGACCTTGATGCTGAACGATTGACACGTGAATGGCTCAACTTAATCCAAGGCTAAACAAAAACGGGGACATCCCAAAGGTCTGTAATTTCAACCTTTGAGACATCCCCGTTCGTATATCCACCTTATTACTTCAACCAAACAACCGCTCCAATTCCTGCTCCGGCAAATGCTCGCCGATGAACACCGCCACATCGTGCACTTCCCGCCCCGGCGCAATCGGCATACACTCCAACTCACGGTACGCATACTGAAACATCACGCGCTGACCAGTATCGGCAAATGTCACAATTCCTTTTGCCCGGTACACACTCGCCGGCAGTTCGCGCATCTCTCGCGTAAACTGTGCGCTATCAATGCTCTCCTGCAAATACTTCGTAAAAACGAGCAGATGCGAATGTGAATGATGATGTTCGTCATGAGTATGTGCATGATCGTGCTCGCACCCAGCACCGCATTCGTGATTGTGCTCTTCGTGCTTATGATCTGTGTGCTTGTGCCCGACGCTCCCAGCATCAACAACCTCAATAGCAGATGCCTCACACCCGCCCAGCAGGCTCGCCACATCAACTTCACATCGCTCAACCAACTCCAGAGCCGCATGCGCATTCACCGCTCGCACCGCCACCCGCAACTTCTCCGTTGTGGCAGCATTCCGCACTCGCTCATCCGCACCACTAGCACCCAACAAATCAACCTTATTCACCACCACATGCGTCGCCCCGCGCACCTGCTCGCGCAACAAACGCCACGTCTTGCCGACCGCCTTCTCCACTTGTTCCATAAAAAATCCACCATCCACAACGGTAACCACCGCCTGCAGACGCGTTTTGACAAGCATCGATGCTTCTGTCACGACGTCGATGATTTCCACTGGATTCGCCGCACCCGTCGACTCGATCAAAATTACATCCGGTTGCTCACGCTGAACAAGATCCGTCAACGCAAGCCCCAAGTCGCCACGAATCGTGCAACAAATACAGCCGCTCAACAGTTCGCTCATCGGCACATCACCATCAACGAGCAACCCATCCAAGTTTACGTCTCCGAGTTCGTTGATGATGACGGCCGGCCGTTTGCCTTCACGCTTCAAGTGGCTCAACATGCGCATCAATAAGGTCGTTTTGCCACTACCCAAAAAACCAGTCAACACAATAATGTCTGTGTTCATTTGTCCACCACCCCAAAAAAAAGAGCATCTACAACAGCATATCTGCTCGTAGACGCCCTTCATCAAATGTAAATCGATTACTTCGTTTCGCGATGAATCGTATAACGTTTCAAACGCGGCGAGTACTTTTTCATTTCCAGACGCTCAGGGTTGTTCTTCTTGTTCTTCGACGTCGTGTAGTTTTTGTCACCTGTCTCTGTGCATTGCAATGTAACAGTTACGCGCATTTCGTTCACCTCACTTACACGGTTTGTTCTTGTTGACTCAGTTCCAACTCACTTTGGTGTTTCGGAAACGGATCGACGAAACTCGCAGCCGGCAGCTCCATTTCCGCCTCCGTCAGCAAGCACGCATCAAGCGTCTGCTCCATCTCCGCGCGATCCATATCGATGCCGATGAATACCAGCTCATTCGTACGGTCGCCGTATACAGGATGCCAGTTGCGATCAAGCTCCGGCATTTCTGTCCGATACTGTTGTTGCTCCTCCGCCGGCAATGCCGACACCCACAAGCCCGCCGTACCAATCTGTAACGAAGGACCCGCTTGACTCATGCTCACGCCGTGGTCAGGACGACTGGCAATCCACATCATCCCTTTGGCACGCACCACTTCAGCCGGGCAATCCATAAACCACTCCGCCAGTCGCTCCGGGTGGAACGGCCGACGACGGCGATATACAAACGACGAGATGCCATACTCTTCCGTTTCCGGCGTATGCTCCGGCTTTTGCAACTCTTTCAACCAGCCGGCAGACTCGCTCGCTTGTTCAAAATTGAATCGTCCCGTATTAAGAATACGCGCAGGTTCTATTTTACCATAAGTCGCACGCAAAATGGAAGCGTTCGGCTGTAATTTTTTCATCACCGATTCCAATTCGAGCAACGTCTCCTCATCGACCATGTCGCATTTGTTCAAAATGAGCACGTCGCAAAATTCGATTTGATCGATCAGCAAGTCGACGACATCACGCGTATCGTCTTCACCGGCTGCCTGCTGACGGTCCAGCAAACTTTCACCCGAGGAAAAATCGTGCCAGAAACGGTACGCGTCAACGACCGTGACCATCGTGTCGAGGCGGCACAATTTGCTCAGGTCAATGCCATTCTCCTCATCCTGATAGGAAAACGTCTGCGCCACCGGCACCGGCTCACCAATACCTGTCGACTCGATCAAAATGTAATCAAAACGCCCATCCAGCGCCAAACGCTCGACCTCTTTCAGCAAATCTTCACGGAGCGTACAGCAGATGCAGCCATTCGACATCTCCACCAACTTCTCCTCCGTGCGCGAAATGCCGCCGCCGTCCCGCACCAGCGCCGCGTCGATATTGACCTCACTCATATCGTTGACAATGACTGCTACTCGGTAGCCATCGCGATTGTTCAAAACATGGTTGAGCAACGTCGTCTTCCCTGACCCAAGATAACCGCTCAGCACCGTCACCGGAATTCTATTCTTCTCCATATCCATCTCTCTCCCTTTGTTCATATGAAAATTGGCCCCTCGTCGGCCGCAAACGGGCACGCTTGCCCGTTTTCTACTGAAACTTGGCCCCTAGTCGGCAAAATTGAAAGTCTGCATGCCCTCTCTACTTTCATTTTTACCAGTAGCCGGCCGCAAACGGGCACGCTTGCCCGTTTTCTACTGAAACTTGGCCCCTAGTCGGCAAAATTGAAAGTCTGCATGCCCTCTCTACTTTCATTTTTACCAGTAGTCGGCCGCAAACGGGCACGCTTGCCCGTTTTCTGTTTAATCGTAATGATTACGATAAAGATTATATATGAATTTTGACCTTTTGTAAAACTTGAGTTGAACCGCGCAGCCGATTAAAATGGAATCATGAAAAGGAGTGAACCGAACATGGCCAACTTAATGAGATATGCGCTACTCAAACGGAACGAGCAGCTGCAATTTGTCGAATTTCCCGCTTCCTACATGTATCAACTGACGGCGCTCAACCAGCGTCTGCACAAAGAAATCAGTAAACTGACGGCGCATAATGTGCCCGCATTACCGGTGCTCATCGCCGAGTTCGACGCGCTCGAGATCATCGATCCGCAGTACGAACTGTTGAGCGGTCTCGCCTATATGGACACGCTCGAAACAAGTTTCGCCGCCATCCGTGAGGAAGCGTACCCGCTCATCTCGCTGCTCACCGAAATCCGCGCCCTGCAAGCGCAAATGGAGCAATGGTACGAAGAGTATGAAGAAGGTTTGCACGTCTAACACAAGCACAACGCCTACAGAATCATGCACACAAAAGGCACCTCCCCCATATCGTATCAAAGGAGGAGATGCCCATGAATTGCCCTGATGAAATCTTGATGCCACTATGGCTACAAAACCAGCTGATGCGAGCGTTCCAGCGCAAAGATGTGCGCAACCTGCGAATGCTTAACGACTGCTGGTTTTTTTATGGAAATCTAGCCCCTGGTCGGCAAAAATGAAAGCCACACCAACACCTACAAACTCCAATAAACATACCCCTGTTGCTCAAACGTTTTGCGCTCGAACATGCTCTTGATATCGATCAGCACTTTCACCTTGCCGCGCCCATCGCTTGATCCGAACAACTTGTCCATCGTCTCGAGGTCATACTTGTCTTTGAACACTTGATGAGAGACGGCAAACACTGCGCAGTCGATCTCTCCCAAGTCCTTTTCGTCGGTTAGCTCAATACCGTACTCGTGGCGCACCTCGTCGGCCGAAGCAATCGGATCGACAACCAACACTTCCGTATTGTGCTCCGCGAGCTCTTCGATCAAATCAACCACTTTCGTGTTGCGAATGTCCGCGCAATTCTCTTTGAACGTGAGGCCAAACAAAGCGATACGCGGCGTGCGATTTTTAAACAAGCCGGCTTTGATCATCTTTTTCAAAATTTGCCCGGCTACATACTTGCCCATTTCATCATTGACCATGCGCCCAGACAAAACAATTTGCGAATGCAGGCCGAGCTGCTCCGCCTTGTAGACAAAGTAATACGGATCGACGCCGATACAATGTCCGCCCACTAGCCCCGGTGTAAAACGCATGAAGTTCCATTTCGTACTGGCAGCATCAATCACCGCCTTCGTGTTGATGTCCATTTTATGAAACACCATCGCAAATTCGTTCATCAGCGCAATGTTAATGTCGCGCTGTGAATTTTCAATAATTTTCGCCGCTTCCGCCACTTTGATCGATTCGGCTCGGTACACACCCGCTTCGATAATCGACCCGTACACGTCGGCAATGTCTTGCAAACTTTCATCGTCGCAACCCGAGACAATTTTGATAATTTGCGTCAAACGATTCACCTGATCGCCAGGGTTGATGCGCTCTGGCGAATAGCCGATCTTAAAATCGACGCCGTATTTCAAGCCAGAAACGTCCTCCAAAATCGGCAAACAAACTTCCTCGGTTGTGCCCGGATAAACGGTCGATTCGTAGACAACAATCGAACCCGGCTGCAAGTTGCGTGCGAGCGTCTTCGTCGCCGAGATGATTGGCGTCAAATCCGGCGTCTTATCGACTTTGATTGGAGTCGGCACGGCAACGATGTGAAACCGGCACGACTGCAAATCGGGCTCATCGCTGCTAAATTGAATCGTCGACTGCGCCAACACTTCCGGACCGACTTCATCGGTCGGATCGACGCCAGCACGATACAAGGCAATTTTCTCCTGATTAATATCAAAGCCGAGCACATCGTATTTTTTTGCAAATTCAATGCCCAGCGGCAGTCCGACGTAACCAAGTCCAATGACGCTGATTTTTTCGGAACGATTCATTAAGCGTTGCAACATCGACAACTTTAGCACCCTCTATACTGAAATTTCCCGTTTTATACTCATCTTCTTCGCTTGACAACCTATTTACTGCGTAGGCGGCGGAAATAACGAATCATCTCCGAAAAAGCAGCCCACGGCGAGGCAATGACAGCGAGCAGCAATTCACGCACTGCGGCCATCGTTTGACCACTTCTTCGTTGCGCCAGCGCCATCACGGCATGATGCCGCGATTTCATATACATCCGTTCGCGCCAACTAAACTGCTTAAACTGCTGCTTCTTAAATTCGTACAGCGCCCGCTCTCCTTTGAGTTTACCAGGACCGCTCGAAATCTTTTCACCATCATGTATGTAAGCAATCACGTGACATTGATTGAAATAACCAACTTTTAACTCAGCACGGATCGTTTTGACCATCAAATAAAACTCTTGCCCCATCGGCACCACATCAAATCCGCCGATGCGCCGCATTGCCTCACTTCGATACATGAAGGTCGGCGTGCCGGTGATATGGTGTAGCAAATGATAGCGAAATAGGGCTGCTGGCGTGAAGTTGCGAATCGATGCAAATTGCCGGTAATCGATCAGCCGCTCGTCCATCCCGTGGATTCGCAAATCGGTAAAACTCATGTCTAGATCGTTCGTTTCCATATACGCCAATTGAGCAGCTACTTTCTCCGGTAAATAGACATCATCATCGTCTAAAAAAGTGATGTAATCGCCGGTTGCTCGCTCGATGCCGACGTTTCGTGAGCCGGCCCCGCCCAAATTTTGTTCGTTTTGGAGGAAGACGATGCGAGCATCAGCGGCATACGGCGCCATGATCTGCTCCGTTTGCAGGCGATGCTCGGGCAACGCTGGATTATCATCGACGACCACAACCTCGATATTCGGGTGAGTCTGTTGGAGCGCGGATTGAATCGCACGATCGAGCAAAGAATCGCCGCGTTTATAGGTGGGAATGATAATCGACACTTTGACAAGCATGCGTTAACTCCTCATTCAACAGTTTCGAGTATTATAACATATTGGCGTGGCAAAATGAATGAAAGCGCAGGTTGGAGAATGAGCTACACGTCAGCCGCCCGCACGCATCGTCAAACCGACACGCCCCTTCTTCAAATCGACGGACAGCACCCACACCGTCACGATGTCACCGACACCGACCACTTCGAGCGGATGTTTGACAAACTTGTCGGCGAGTTGCGAAATGTGGACGAGTCCGTCATTTTTGATGCCGATGTCCACGAACGCGCCGAAATCGACGACGTTGCGCACCGTCCCCTGCAACTGCATGCCGACCTGCAAATCTTCGATCTGCAGCACTTCCGTATGAAAGATCGGCGGCGCCAGTTCTTCGCGCGGGTCACGCCCAGGTCGCTGCAAACTGTCGACGATGTCGCGCAACGTCGGCACCCCGACGCCCAATTCCTGTGCCGCCCGCTCGACATCGAGCGCGCGCAACTGCTCGTGCGCCTGCGCCTTGCCCTGCGCGCGCCCCGCCGCCCCGCCAACCAGCATCTGCAGACGGTCGACCACCGCATACGACTCCGGATGAATCGGCGTATTGTCGAGCGGATTGTCGCCGTCGCTAATGCGCATAAAACCGACGCACTGCTCGTACGTCTTCGGCCCGAGGCGCGGCACTTTTTGCAGCTGCTTTCGGTTTTTGAACTTGCCCTGCTCCTCGCGATACTTGACGATCTGCTTGGCGATCGTCATATTCACGCCCGCCACGTACGATAGCAGCGACGGACTTGCCGTATTCAAATCGACGCCGACGTGGTTGACCGCCGACTCAACGACCGCACCCAACTTGTCCTCCAACCGTTTCGCTGCCACGTCATGCTGATACTGCCCGACGCCAATCGCTTTGGGCTCGATTTTCACCAGTTCCGCGAGCGGATCCTGCAAACGTCTGGCAATCGAAATTGCACTGCGCTCCGCCACATCCAACGTCGGAAACTCCTCCTGCGCCAGTCTGGACGCCGAATAGACGCTCGCCCCCGACTCACTGACGATAATATATTTTAACTCTTGCTGCAATTTTGCGATGAGTCCCGCGACGAATTGCTCCGTCTCGCGCGAAGCCGTGCCGTTGCCGATGACGATCAACTGCACGCCATGTTTGCGAATGAGCGCTGTGAACGTCGCCTCTGCCTCAGCCACTTTGCTCAGCGGCGGTGTCGGATAGGTGACCGCGATGTCGAGCAGTTTGCCCGTCTCATCGACGACTGCCAACTTGCAACCGGTACGAAACGCTGGATCGACGCCGAGCACAACATAGCCCTTCACCGGCGGCTGTAGCAACAACTGTCGCAAATTTTCGGAAAAAATCGCAATCGCATGCTCCTCCGCCTGCTCGGTCAGCTGGTTTCGTAGTTCCCGCTCCAAAGACGGCGCGAGCAAACGCTTGTAACTGTCCTCAAATGTAGCCGCCAGCAATTCCGCAACAATCGTCGGTCGCTTCATCCACTGCTTCGCCAAAAACTCGAACACGGCGCGCGTCTCGAGCTCGATGCGAATTTTCAAAAACTCTTCTTTCTCCCCGCGGTTCATCGCCAGCACGCGATGCGGCGGCAATTTGCGCAGTGGTTCGCGGTACTTGTAATACATCTCGTACACCGACTCGGCTTCAGCATCTTTCGCCTCGCTGGCCATCAAGCCCTCGCGCCACATGTAGCGCCGCACCCAAGCACGCGTCTTCGCATCATCAGCAACCGTCTCGGCGATGATGTCCTGCGCGCCTTGCAGCGCTTCCTCGGCGCTCGCCACACCTTTCTCCTCGGAGACATAAGCAGTCGCCTCCTGAAGCGCATCGCCGGCCATCGGCAGCGACAACAGCCACTCCGCTAGTGGTTCGAGCCCTTTCTCGCGCGCCACCCCGGCACGTGTCTTCTTCTTTTGTCGATACGGACGATACAAATCCTCGACTTCCTGCAATTTCGCCGCCTGCTCAATCGCCGTCCGTAATTCATCGGTCAGTTTTCCCTGTTCCTCAATCAGGCGCAGCACCTCGTCCTTGCGCGCCTCCAAATTGCGCAAATATTGCAGCCGTTCGCTGAGGTCGCGCAGCTGCGTCTCATCGAGTTCGCCCGTCATCTCCTTACGGTAGCGGGCAATAAATGGAATCGTGTTGCCCTCGTCGAGCAACTGTACGGTAGTTTTCACCTGTGTAGGACGGATGTTCAACTCTTGCGCCAACTGGCTGATCAAACGCCGTGCGCGCTCCTCAACCACAACCTGCGCACCAACGTCCGCCTTAACATGCGCCTGCTCGTTCCCTGTTTTTTGCATGATGCTATGCTCCTTCGGCTATCGATTGACAAAATAAAAACGAGGGGCAAATCCACCCTCGCAGTATGATCTCTATTAAAATTCTATGAGCCCCAAACTGATTTGTAAAGCGTCATCGACTTTACGCATCATATGGTCGCCTAAATGCGTCAGTTTTTTGCGCAACCTCATCTTGTCGATCGTGCGAATCTGTTCCGTCAAAATGAGCGAATCGTGCTCAAAGCCTTCCGTCTCAGCCGAAACCTCAACGTGTGTCGGCATTTTCGCCTTGCCTAACTCTGCCGTGATGGATGCGACAATGATCGTCGGGCTGAACCGGTTGCCGATGTCATTTTGAATGACGAGCACTGGCCGGTAACCAAACTGTTCGGACCCAAGGTTGACTGTTTTGTCACCCAAATCCGCATACCATACATCCCCTCGCACCACGACCAAGTCGCGCGGTTTAACGCCCAAATGAAGTCCCCCCGCTAACCATGCGATGCATCGTGGTGTCTGCCTCTGCTTCTGCTGCAAACGCCTCGCTGGCCATCATCAGATTGATGTTGCCCATTTCAGCATAACCACGTGTCATCATTTCGCGGATATATCTCTTTTTATGCTCAAAAATGTATTGTTTCATCGCTTCACGAATCATTTCGCTACGATTTCCATTTTGTGTATTCACCAAGCTATCAATCTCCTGCAACAAATGATCAGGAAGACTGATCATGATGCGCTTCGTTTGTGGGTAAACATTGGACATTCATCGCACCTCCAGCAACATATAAGCCAACTTTAACACAAATATTCGAGAAAAGTATGAAAAATCCTGCTATAAATTGTTACCGTTTTGTGACAAAAGTTTCTCGGTGACAAATACCTCTTCTTTGCTGCCGATCAGCGGGTTCACAACACTACTCAACACGCCATCACGTACGTAAAGCCGCGGCACACGATGCGAGACCATGCATGTAATCTCATAATTGATGGTTCCGAGTCGCTGCGCCAAATCATCGGCGGTAATCGTTTGCTCGCCCTGTGTACCGAAAATGACGACCTCGTCGCCGACCTGCACACTCTGCACGTCCTGCATATGCTGCACGCTGATGATGCACTGGTCCATGCAAATGCGTCCGATGACCGGCGCTTTGTGTCCGCGCACGAGCACTTCCGCCCGCCCGGTCAACATCCGCGTGAAACCGTCTGCATAGCCGACCGGTAACGTCGCCACTCGCTCTGCTTGCTCGGTAACATACGTCGCGCCGTAACTAACACCCGCACCTGCAGGGAGCGTTTTCACATGGACTACGCCCGTCTTAAAACTCATCACCGGCTGAAGCGCAATCTGCTGCCGATTGACCTCTGCAGACGGATAGAGCCCGTACATGCTGATGCCGAGCCGAATCATATTATAAGATAAGTCCGGATATTGAATCGCCGTGGCACTGTTGCCTGCGTGGAGCAACGGAAATGTCACGCCCTCAGCAGCGAACTCATCTACCAATTGCTTGAACTTTGCATACTGCACATTCGTATAAGATGCGTCCGCCTCATCAGCACAAGCATAGTGCGTGAACAAACCTTCCACCTGCACATTTGGCAACTGCAACGCGCGCCGGATAAACGCCCGCGCCGACTCCGTATCATGCAAACCGAGCCGCCCCATTCCCGTATCCAGCTTGATGTGGACGCGTAACGGTGCGACTTGATCCTCCGACTCTTCTAACCTTTCTAACTTTTCCAACGCATCAAGCACATCATCGGAAAACACAGCAAGCGTCACCTGATACTTGCGAGCAAGCGCCAAGCCGTCGGGTGGCGTATAGCCAAGCACCAAAATCGGCGTCTCAATCCCAGCCTCGCGCAGCTCAATCGCCTCATCGAGAAAAGCGACAGCCAAATGCGAAACGCCGCAAGCAGTCGCCTCACGCGCCACCTGGATCGCGCCGTGACCGTAACCGTTCGCTTTGACGACCGCCATCAGTTGCATCTTTGGTCCTAATACGTTTTGAAAACCTTGAATGTTCGCCCTCAATGCATCCAGTGAAATTTCTACATAGGTCGGACGATAAAAATGTTCCACACGATACACCTACTTTTTCGATACCCAACTTCTGCAATTTCGTTAACAAATCCATGTTAAATGGAACACTCGATGCTGTCAACTGACTGACTCATTTGCCAATCTGACCGTTGACCGATCGCGCGACTTTCATCATCTCGTCAAGCGACAAATCGGCTGTCGTCAACTTATACTCGACCCCTTCGTCAGTCCAAGTCATCGTCTTCTGTTCATCGCCAAGCAGCACCGCGAACGTATGGCCGAGATCAATCAACTGTCCGTCCATGGCCGACACGGTCGTCGTCTGCGGATGCGATTCGGTCAACGTAAAATGATAGTTGCCGCCATATCGCAGCATGACCGCTTTTTGATCACCCAAGCGAAACTCCTGCATGTCGCGCTTGGCGACACCTTCTGGCAAATATCCAGGTTCAATCACGCCAAACGATTGCACGGGCGTTTGCTGTTTCGCTGGCGTCTGCGGTTGATCGGAAGTCGACGATTCAGCAAGCGTCGGTTCCGTGCCGTCCACCATTTTTTCATGCAAAGCGTCTTCAGACGTAAGACTCGGATTGAGCCATCCGGTCATATTTTTTTGCGTGACGAACGCACGGTCATCAAATTTAAAATCGTACTCAAACGACTGAAAATCCATTTGCACCAACTTTGCCGCCTGCTTGTCGAACACCTCAATCGTCTTCGGTGAGTACGAATCTTTCATGATGCGGATTTTCTGCCGCGCCAACATACTGTTTTGGTAATTGGCAGCCACATCGAACAGAACCGTTTCTTTATCGTCCGAAAACTTGCGTTGCTGATCATCTTGAATACTTTGCACGAGCGTCTGCATCAGATAGACTTGCCCTTGCTGTTCCGGCCAGTTGCTTTGAAAACGAAAACTTTTGTTCAGATGCGGCGTTAGAACGAACACACCATCATCGTTGCGCAACACAATTTGTGATACATTCTTCTCGTCTTGCTTCAGCATCACGCGGTAATAATGAGGCTGTTTATACCATACCTCGACCGAATATTGCAGCGGCTTCTCGCCAGTCAGCAACGTCATCTTCCCGTTCGCTTTGTAACTGTCCATCTTCTCCATTCGCTTCGTCAAATCAGACATCACATCATCCGCAGTTTTCGGCCCGCAACCACTCAAAATAAGCGCGGTGAGCAAGGCAATCACCAGCATAAACGGCCAACGTCTCATTCTTTCATTCCTCCTCATGAATGTTCAATCCCGGATGATACATGCTATGAGGAGGTTTGGACAATTATGCAGACAACCGCTCTACACTTAATTCGACAACGATGACATGGCCGCTTGCTTCGTCGCTTGATAGGCCGCGCGATACTGCGCTTCGTATGGCGCAGCATTCACTCCAATGGCTTGCAACTGACTCGCCATTTGACCAACAATTCCCGCAAATTGCCCGTCACAACTACCAAGCGCAGCAAACCCCTGATCAACGAGTTGAGCGCGCTGTTGTTTGTCCGATGTGGATTTGAATTTTTGAAACAAGCCGGATAGCGTACCTGCGCATCTGCCTCGCAACGCCACGAGTTGACCTTCCGTTTGCACGAGAATCGCAGCCAACTTCTCATCATTTTCAGATGTTGTCTTCGAACCAGCAACTTGCTCCTTAGTTTCAGGTGTTTTTTTCTGTTTCGCTACCGGTTGCTTTGGCTGATCATTGTTATCCGTAAAAATCTCAGCGTCATTTCGCTGTTCGACCGACGGACGCTTGTCATTCTTTAGATGGTTGACATTCGACGTTGACTGTTTATCGAGAGACCTCTCCGTCGATTGACTGATGATAAAAAAAGGAATGGCCACAAGAATGGCCATTACAAAAATGTTCAAGATGAACGATGCCTTCATACGATTCAACCGCCCAATAGTTTATCCATATTTCTTTGCTTAACATCTTCGTATTGTTTGCGATACTTTGTCACTTCCGCTTCTGGAAAACGGCCGATGTTTCTCAATTGATCCGTCATCACACTTAAAATCAAGTTGAAGCGCTGATCACAAGTATTTAGTTCGGTAATGCCTTGTTCAATGTACTTTTTTTGCAACTCTTGATTTGTCGTCGACTTGTAGAGATTATACATATTCGTCAAATTCCTTGAACATCTGCTTTGCAAAGAAGATAACTTGCTCTCCGTGGATGCAATAATCTTGTTGTATTGTGCGTCCGTCGGATTTGTCGGTATCGTGGTACCGCCTGTACCTCCTGAACCGCCCGTGCCACCCGTACCACCTGTGCCACCCGTACCGCTGATGATGCCAGTCACGTTGGCGTAGTCGAGGCCGGTGTTGCTGTTGTCATTGACCTGAATCTGACGGAAACCGCCTGCGG
>CANHCR010000023.1 GCA_947459205.1 Caryophanales bacterium
AGTGGGGGAATTCACGAAAAGGATACTGGCGAATTGCAGGCAGTCCGATTCTTTCAAGGGTGCTGAACAACAAGTACTGGACAGAATGCGGATTGCAAAGTCTGTTGGAACGATACAAACACATGCGTTATATTTCATGAACCGCCGTATACCGAACGGTACGTACGGTGGTGTGAGAGGTCGGGGGCTAACCGTCCCCTCCTACTCGATTTATAAAAAGTGACTCTATCCAACAACTGTCAGCATAGTGCGCGTCCATCTCGTCGATGCTATGCTCATCCTTTGTTAAGGAGGAATAACTCATGGCACGCAGACGATCCGGCATGATGTCGGAGCAGATGAAAATGGAATTGGCCAAGGAACTCGGGTTTTACGAGACGGTGCAACGCGATGGCTGGGGAGCAATCCGCGCCCAAGATGCAGGCAACATGGTCAAACGTGCGATTCAAATTGCGCAACAGAAATTGAGTCAAAAACAGCATTAAGCAAACGAGAGCTGGAGCGTAGGCTTCAGCTTTTGTATTCATTTGCCAATTTGTTATAATAAAATAGAGTGATGACATTCACCATAGTGCGCGTGCAGACAGGAAGTGGATGAGCAATGAAAATCTTTGAGCGGGCTTCGGCGAAAATTAATTTGTCGCTTGACGTGTTGGGAAAACGAGATGACGGTTATCATGAAGTGGAAATGGTGATGACGATGGTTGATCTCGCCGACCGTATCGAGATGGAAGACTTAGAACGAGACACGATTATTTTGGCCAGTGAGGCTGGTTACATACCGTTAGATGAAAAAAATCTTGCGTTTCAAGCTGCAAAGTTGCTGAAGACACGTTACGGAGTCACTCGCGGCGTATACATTCATTTGGATAAGCATATTCCCGTAGCTGCAGGATTGGCGGGGGGGAGCAGCGATGCGGCTGCCACTTTGCGAGGTTTGAATCGTCTTTGGAAGCTCGGCATCCCGCAATCGGACTTGGAGACATTAGCCGCTGAACTTGGATCCGACATTCCGTTCTGCGTGCGTGGTGGGACGGCAGTTGCGCGTGGGCGAGGCGAGCAGTTGCAGTCGCTTGATGCACCGCCGCCGTGTTGGGTGGTGCTCGCTAAACTGCCATTCAGCGTCTCTACAGCGGACGTTTATCGCAAATACGATGCGCAGACGATGGGCAGGCACAAGTTCACACCGCAAGTGTTACGTGCAATCGCTGACAAAGATTATTCGCGGTTGTGCGACTCCATAGGCAATGCACTTGAGGAAGTGACCTTGTCGTTGCACCCGCAGGTGCAGCAACTTAAAGAACTGATGATCCGGCTCGGTGTCGACGCGACGTTGATGTCGGGCAGCGGCCCAACCGTTTTCGCTCTCGTACAAAAAGAAGGCAAGGCGGAGCGCGTGCTCAACGGACTGCGCGGCTTTTGTCGTGAGGTGCATGCAGTACGCCTGCTCGTGTAACTGTATCTTTTTGTTGAGAAAACACGTACAATAGTGTTATATTGTCTTTATAATATTCGGAATTTGGTTGGGAGAATGGCATGAAAAAGTTAAAGCGCGGATCCAGATTGATCGAAATGACGCAGTTTTTGTTACAGCGTCCGCATACACTTATCCCGTTGACTACGTTTGCCGACCGCTATCAATCGGCGAAGTCATCCATCAGCGAAGATATCGTGATGATTAAGGAATTGTTCGAAGAAGAAGGTTTAGGAGAGGTGTTGACGATTGCTGGTGCGGCTGGCGGCGTCAAGTATGTGCCGCGTGTCGCTCGCGAAGAAGCAGAAGCCTATGTCGCACAAATATGCGCAGAACTGGGTCAAGCCGAGCGTGTGTTGCCTGGCGGCTATCTCTACATGTCGGATTTGCTTGGACGTCCGCAAGTGGTGCGTGAAGCTGGCAAACTGTTTGCTTCCGTGTTTGCTGACCGCACGATCGACGTGATTATGACCGTTGAAACGAAAGGCATTCCGCTCGCATATGCAACCGCCTCTTTTCTCAACGTGCCGGTCGTCATCGTTCGCCGCGATGCCAAAGTGACCGAAGGTTCGGCCGTTAGCATCAACTACATATCCGGCTCGGCGAAGCGCATTCAAACGATGTCGCTCGCGCGCCGACTGCTCCGCCAAAAGGCGCGGGTGCTCATTATTGATGATTACATTAAAGCGGGCGGTACAGTGCGCGGGATGATTGATTTGCTCGGTGAATTCGAGGCGGAACTGGTTGGAGTCGGCATTTTTGCGGAATCAGGTGATGCGCAAGATCGCTTGGTCGACGACGTCATTTCACTCGTTAAACTGCAAAAAGTCGATGAGCGTGCGCGAGTGGCGCAACTGACCGCAGGCAATTTTCTCGAACAACTAACGTCAAAACAGGAGAATGATGAGAATGAGCATTGAAATCATATCGAGTGCGGCTGCTCCGGCGGCAATCGGTCCTTATTCGCAAGCAACACGTGTAGGTAATATGGTATTTACGTCTGGACAAATTCCGCTGGATGCGAGTGGGCAATTGATTGAAGGTGATGTGGCTGCCCAAACCCATCAAGTATTTCGTAATTTACAAGCTGTGTTGACTGCTGCGGATTGCTCGTTAAGCAATGTGGTGAAAGCAACCGTTTTTTTGCGTGACATGAATGATTTTGCGGTTGTCAACGATATTTATGCTTCTTATTTTGGTGAACACAAACCGGCGCGCTCGACCGTACAGGTCGCGCGATTGCCGAAAGATGTAGCGGTAGAAATTGATTTGATTGCATTTGTAGATACGAAATAATATAAATTTGTAAAAAATGTGAAATTGTATAAACAAATACGTATAATATTTTTGTAAAATGTTGCAAAAAAGAAGGAATTTTCACCTTTGCGTTGAATATATAGGGTACGATACAAGTATTCAACATGAGAAGGTGGTGATTGCAGATGCAAATCACAGACGTAAGATTGCGCCGCGTGGCTGCAGAAGGTCGCATGAAGGCGATTGCTTCGATTACGATTGACAACGAGTTTGTTGTTCATGACATCCGCGTCATTGAAGGCAACACAGGATTGTTTGTCGCAATGCCGAGCAAGCGAACGCCAGACGGAGAATTCCGCGACATCGCGCATCCGATCTCGGCAGCAACTCGCGAAAAGGTGCAGTTGGCTGTTTTGGCGGCATACGAACAGTCGGCGGATGAGCCGGCGATCGAAGCCAACCCTGCTGAGGGCGAGTAGTGAATACGAACGAAAGAAAAGTCCTGTGAAGGGCTTTTTTTTGTATAAGGAAGCCGATTTGGCTATAATAGACTCATGAAAAATTTGGTTATAAGGGTATGGGAGTGACGGATGTTGGTAAAACGAATGGCAATTGTGCTGGCTGCTGGTCAGGGCAAGCGGATGAAGTCAAAATTATATAAAGTGTTGCACAAAGTATGCGGGCAACCGCTCATCGGTCATGTGGCCGATGCGTTGAGTGGTGTGGCGGAGCGCGCGGTGGTCATCGTCGGCCATGGAGCGGAACAGGTGCGCAGTTATGTGGAGCAGACGTTTCCTGGGCGGTTTGAGTTCGCGCTGCAGGAGCAGCAACTGGGTACCGGACATGCGGTGATGCAGGCTGAGTCGCTATTGCAAGGGGAGCAGGGCATCACATTTGTCGTTTGTGGCGATACTCCGCTCGTGAGTGCGGAAACATTGCAGGAGATGACGGACTTGCATCTGTCATCGGGTGCTGCGGCGACCATTTTGACGGCACGCCTTGATGAACCGACTGGCTACGGACGTATTGTGCGCGATGAGGCAGGGCATGTGCTGCGGATTGTCGAGCAAAAGGATGCTTCGCCGTACGAATTGGCGATTGACGAAATCAACACGGGCACCTATTGTTTTAATCACGAACTGCTGTTTGCTGCTTTGAAGAATATTAGCAATCAGAACGCACAAAATGAATATTATTTAACGGACGTGATCGGCATCTTGCAATCGCAAGGTGAGAAAATCGCAGCCTACTGTGCACCTGATCCGAGCGAGGCGATCGGCATTAACGACCGTTTGGCGTTGGTCGCAGCCGAGCAGGCGATGCGTGCGCGCATCAATGTCGGGCATTTGCTGAACGGCGTGACGATGATTGATCCGAACAGTACGTACATTGAGAAATATGTGCAAATCGGTGCAGACACCGTCATCTATCCGGGTACCATTTTGAAGGGCCAGACGGTCATCGGTGAAGATTGTGTGCTCGGTCCAAATAGTGAGATTACCGATTGTCAGATTGCTGATGATGTGCAGATTCGCCAGTCGGTCTTGACGCAATCTACCGTCGGTTCGCATACGACGATCGGTCCTTTTGCTTATTTGCGTCCGGGCACGAGTCTCGGTGAGCATGTGAAAATCGGCGATTTTGTCGAGTTGAAAAATGCGACGCTGGACGACCATTCCAAAGTTTCACACCTAAGTTATGTTGGAGATGCGAGAGTCGGCAAAAATGTCAATATCGGTTGCGGTGCGATTACGGTCAATTATGACGGTTACAGCAAGCATTTGACAGAAATTGACGACGATGCTTTTATCGGTAGCAACGTCAACTTGATTGCGCCGGTCAAAGTCGGCAAAGGAGCGTATGTCGTCGCCGGTTCGACGATTACCCATGAAGTGAGCGAAAACGATTTGGCGATTGCCCGCGAGAAGCAAATCAACAAACCGGGTTATGCGGAGAAACTGCGCAACCGCAAAAAACCGAATTGACGGGAGGACGTCATGAAATGGATCGTCGGTCTCGGAAATCCGGGTAAAAAATATGAAGATACGCGCCACAACGCAGGTTTCATGGTGATCGACCGCTTGTCCGAGCGTTGGGGTATTCCTGTCAATCAGGATAAGTTTCGCGCGCTCGTCGGCGAAGGTCGTGTGCAAGGTCAAAAAGTATATCTGTTGAAGCCGCAAACGTACATGAATTTGTCGGGGGAATCGATGCGCGCGTTCGCCGATTTTTATAAGGCCAATTTACAAGATATGATTCTTATCTACGATGATTTGGATACGGCACTTGGCGCGATTCGCTTGCGCTATCAAGGCAGTGCGGGTGGTCATAATGGTCTCAAATCGATCATCGCGCACATGGGGACGCAGCAATTCAACCGGATTCGCGTCGGCATTGACCGACCAGCTACGGGCGTCAACATCGCTGACTATGTGTTGGCACCTTTCCCCAAAAGTTCACGTGAGACTTTACAGCTTGCACTCGACCGCGCATGTGACGCGGCGGAGTCGGCGCTCAGCAAGCCCTTCGAAAAAGTGATGGGCTCATACAATTCTTAATCGAAAAGAGGATGTCATGTTAACCAAGCAAATCGACATTTTCTTGCGCGACAGCCAGTTTAAACAGTTGGTTGATGGGTTTCGTGCTCGCCACAAGGAACAGCAAGTCCTTGGATTGTTCGGCTCGGCGCGCGCAATGATGCTCGCGGCACTCCGCCACTCACTCGGGGTGCCGCTTATTGTCGTTACTCACAATATGCACGGTGCACAAAAATTAGCGAGCGATTTGCGCGAGTGGTTCGGTGCAGAGCAGGTGTTGACGTATCCGGTGAACGAGGTGTTGGCGGCCGAATTGTCGCTCGCCAGTCCTGAGATGTTGGCGCAACGTGTGGCTTCGCTTGTCAGGTTGGCCGATGGTTTCGACGGCGTACTTGTCTTGCCTTATGCTGGTTTGCGGCGCTTGTTGCCTGCGAAAGAGGAATGGCTGACCATGCGGACTGTTTTGCGGAACGGCGAAACAACCGATTTTCAGCAATTGCGAGCGCGCATGGTGGCTCTCGGCTATGAGCATGTGCCACAGGTGGAAAATCGCGGCGAGTTCAGTGTGCGCGGAGGAATTATCGATTTTTATCCGCTGATTGCTGATACTGCCTATCGCGTTGAATTTTTCGACGACGAAATCGACTCAATTCGCGAGTTTCAGGTGGAAGATCAGCGCTCTGGACAGCGCTGTGATGCAGTGGAAGTGACGCCTTGCCGCGAGACGTTCGCTACGGCAGAGCGATTCAAGCAAGCTGCTGGTCGTGTGCGCGAATGGCTCAATCGCCAACTGGCGGTGACGACCGATCTATCCTTGAAACGGACGATGGAACAGGCGATTGGCGCGGACATCGAGATGCTTGAACAGCAACAGTCGTTTCCTGCCTTATACAAATATATGTTGCAGCTATATCCAGAGAAGAAGACGTTGTTCGACTATTTTGCAGACGATGCCGTGATGGTCATGGATGAGCCAACGCGGCTTAGCGATGTGGCGACGCAAATGGATTATGATGAACAGCAATGGCGCGAGGAGATGAGTGCGGCTGGCAGTATGTTGCCGGCTTTTCAATGGGCGATACCGTCGAACGAGGTGTTTCATCGTCAACGTCATCGGCGCTTATATTTGTCGCGTCTTGTCGCGAGTGTGCCGATTGGCAAACCGTCTGATAGTGCGCAATACACGTGCAGCGAATTGCCGAACTATTTTGGCCGGCTTGATATTTTGAAAAAAGATGTCACGCGCTGGCGTAAAATTGGTTCTAAAGTGCTGTTCCTCGCTTCGAATGAGGAGCGGCGTGAACGCCTGCAACGGATGCTTCATGATTTTAACATTGAGTACGACGATCTGCTAGAAGGCAGTCTGCAGGACGGCTTCGAGTTGCCGGCGCAGCGCTTGGTTGTCGTCAGTGAAACGGAGATGTTTCACAACCGCCAGAAGCGTGTGCGGACAGAGCAGAAGCAAACTGAAAATGCGCTGACTCTCAAAAGTTACAAAGAGTTGAACGTCGGTGACTATGTTGTCCACGTGCACCATGGCATCGGCCAGTATACGGGCATCGGGACGATTGTTATCGAAGGTGTGCATCGCGATTTCATGCACATTCAGTATGCGGGTGGCGATCGTTTGTCTGTTCCGATTGACCAGATACAGCTCGTGCAAAAATATATGGGCAACGACGACCGTTCGCCCAAAATCCATCGTTTGGGCGGTGCAGAGTGGGCGCGTGCGAAGGCGAAGGCGCGTTCTTCGGCGAAGGACATTGCCGATGAATTGATTCGTCTCTATGCCGAGCGGGCAGCGCGTCAGGGTTATGCATTTGCCCATGACATTCCCGAACAACGAGAATTCGAAGGAATGTTCCAATACGAAGCGACCGCCGATCAGTTGCGTGCGATTCGTGAGATTAAGGCAGATATGGAATTGGCGCGTCCGATGGATCGATTGCTTTGCGGCGACGTCGGCTATGGCAAAACAGAGGTGGCGATGCGTGCCGCTTTCAAGGCCGTTTGTGACGGCAAACAGGTGGCAGTACTCGTGCCGACGACGATTTTGGCGCAGCAGCATTATAAGACATTTGTCGATCGCTTCGCTTCGTTCGCCATCCAAGTGGAAGTGCTGAGCCGTTTTCGCTCGGCCAGCGAAGTCAAAAAAGTGATGGAAAATGTGCGCAAAGGTTTGGTCGACGTCGTCATCGGCACACATCGTCTGCTTTCGAAAGACGTAAAATTCAAGGATCTCGGTCTGCTCGTGGTCGATGAGGAGCAGCGCTTTGGCGTCTCGCACAAAGAGAAACTGAAAAAACTGCGCAGTAACGTTGACGTACTGACGTTGACGGCGACGCCAATTCCGCGTACGCTCCACATGTCGCTAATCGGTGTGCGCGATCTGTCTGTCATCGAAACGCCGCCCGAGAATCGGCTACCTGTACAGACGTACGTGGTCGAGCATAGTTTTGCTTTGGCACGCGATGTCATCGAGCGCGAGTTGGAGCGGGAAGGGCAGGTTTTCTACATGTACAACCGCGTTCAAGGGATGGAAGCGATTGTTGAAAACTTGCGTACGCTGCTGCCCAAAGCACGCATCGCGATGGCGCACGGACAGATGCCAGAGCAACTTTTGGAGCGTACGATTCTCGACTTTCTTGACGGCGAGTATGACGTGCTCGTCAGTACCTCAATCATTGAGTCGGGCGTCGATATTCCGAACGTCAACACGTTGATTGTCCATGACGCTGACAAATTAGGACTTTCCCAGTTGTACCAACTTCGCGGGCGCGTCGGTCGCTCGGCAGGGCGCATCGCTTTCGCATATTTTACCTACCAGCGCAACAAAGTGCTGACGGAAGTGGCCGAACAGCGTCTATCGGCCATCAAACAGTTCACCGAACTCGGTTCCGGCTTCAAAATTGCGATGCGCGATTTGTCGATTCGTGGTGCCGGCAACTTGCTCGGCGCCGAACAATCGGGCTTCATCGCTTCTATCGGTTTCGAATTGTATACTCAGATGCTCGCGGAGGAAATCGAGCAGCGCAAACTGGACTTGAATCCACAAACAGAGGAGCAACAAGCAGACAAACAAACAACGCCGACGGTCGATTTGCAAATTGTGATTGACGCCTACTTGCCTAGTCTGTATATTTACGACAGTAAGCAAAAAATCGAAATCTACAAGCGCATTGCGGCACTCGAGTCGATTGCCGAGACCGTCGAACTGAGCGAGGAGTTGCTCGACCGCTTTGGCAAAATGCCGGCTGCTGTGGTAAACTTGCTGAACATAGCGAAATTGAAACGGTATGCTACTACATACGGTTTTGAAAAAATCGCCTATAAAAACGGGAAGTTGTCGCTGTTGCTGACCGTCGCACAAAATGAGCGCATCGACGATAAGTTGCTTTATGATTATTTGAAACAGCACAAAGGTGCGATGCGATTGTTGCTTGCAGGCACGCAAAAGCAACGCGAAATTCAATTCCATGATCCGGACATCACGGTCGATAAGGCGGTTCAACGTCTCATCACATTTTTGGAATCGTTCGGTGAGGTGTATATTCCGAGAGGAGATCTGGCAAATGTTGAAAAAGTTTAGTGGTGGGCTGTACGGTAAGACTTGGTTGGCGATATTGATGGTGCTCGCTGCTCTAGTGTTACTGGCTGCATGTGGCGGCGGTGACGAGTCAGCGAAAAACGACGAGCAGAAGCAGGATGAACAAAAACAGGGCGAACAAAAACAGGATGATAACAAGCAAGGCGATCAAGAGGCTAGTAAACCGATTGTACTGCCTGAACTAGTTGCAGAGTACAAAGGTGGCAAAGTTCAAAAGGCAGAATTCGAGAAATTCATGAACATGATGCGCTTCTTGAACCCTGATTACCAAGAAACTGAAAAGCAACCAGGGTATATGACACAATTGGTCGAAGCGTACGTTTCTTACCGTGTGGTGCCAGAAAAAGTTGATGCATCGTTACTGAAAGACATGAGCAAAGATGTTGAGCAACAAATCTCTAGCATTGAGCAAGGGATGAATCAATCATTCGGTGAGAACGGATTTAACAATCGCTTAAAAGAGTTTTCGCTTAGCAAAGCCGACTTGACAAGCTATTTGAATGATCGTTACCACATGATGAAATATGTAACAAACCGCGTATCTGATGCAGAGGTAAAAACGGAATACGATACGGCTGCGAAAAAAGGTGAGATGAAGCAAACAGTTGCTACAGTCAGCCACATTTTGATTGGTACCAATGAAGGTCAGCCGAATGCACGCACCAAGGAAGAAGCGTTGAAAAAAGCGAAAGAAGTGTTGGCCGAACTGAAGGCTGGCGCTGACTTTGCGGCGGCTGCAAAAAAATATTCGGACGACCCTGGCTCCAAGGATAATGGGGGCACATATGCGGATGCCAACGTTGACGAGTGGGTGCCTGAATTCAGAGAGGCAGCGATTACACTTAAATTGAACACGTTGAGCGAACCGGTCGAAACGCAATACGGATACCATATCATGAAAGTGTCCAAGCGCGCAGAAAAGGTGAAAACATTTGCTGAGATGGAGGAAGAGCTGCGCGGCAAATTGTCACAAGATGAATTCATTTCCATCATGGAAAATGAGGTAAAGCCGATCATTACAAAAAACAACGTGAAGTAACAGCAAATCATGCAACGTCTTCCGTTTTAGTATAAAATGTCGCCGCCGATTTCATAATAAACACAGAAACGGCAGAGGGATGCACATTTTCATACGAAAGCGAGGCTGAGATGGCATGAAAGCGACGGGCATAGTGCGCCGCATCGACGATCTTGGGCGAGTGGTGATTCCGAAGGAAATTCGACGCACGTTGCGAATTCGCGAGGGAGACCCGCTTGAGATTTACGTCGATCGCGACGGAGAAGTGATTTTGAAAAAGTATTCGCCGATTGGTGAATTGGGTGAATTCGCCCGAGAGTATGCAGAGTCGCTTGCGGAAGGTACAGGGCATATGACGATGATTGCTGATCGTGATGCAGTCATTGCGGCCGCTGGACCTGCGAAAAAAGAGTACGCCGACAAAGCCGTCGGTCCGATGATTGAGCAGGCGATGGAAAATCGGCGGGTATGGTTGGAATCGAATGGTGGCTCGTACGAGGTATTTAAGGAACTCGTGGAAAGTTACTCGTCCGTCTGCATCGCACCGATTGTTGCTTCAGGCGATCCGATTGGCGCGGTCATCCTGCTGAGCAAGCAAGAACAGGTGAAAATGGGACAGATGGAAGCCAAAATGACGGAAACGGCGGCAGCATTTCTGGCAAAACAGATGGAACAGTAAGACGAATAAACTGCATCGGCAGCGTCGCCTTCGGGTGGCGCCGTGGTGCAGTTTTTTGAACTTTTTCGGTTAGGGGGGCGTGCACATGGGGATTACGGTGATTGGTTTGGGGAGCGGTGACGAACGGCAGTTGACGCTCGGTAGTTTGCAAATTTTGGAACAGGCGCAGCATTTGTATGTCCGTACGGCACTCCATCCGGTGCTCGATTTTTTACGCGCGCGGGGCGTTGAGTGGGCTAGTTTTGATGAAGTGTATGAGCAGTCGTCGCAATTTGAAGAGGTGTATGAGCAGATTGTCGAGCGCTTGCTGGTCGCAGCAGCGACGGCGGAAGTGGTGTATGCTGTGCCTGGTCACCCGTCCGTAGCAGAGCGTACGGTGCAGTTATTGCGCGTCCGCTGTCCGCAATATGGCATAACGTTATCCATCGAAGGCGGCGAAAGTTTTTTGGACCAGGCGTTCTTGCGGTTCGCTTTTGATCCGGTGGAAGGATTTCAATGTGTCGACGGCACGGCGGTACATGAGGGTTTATGGAATCCGAATTTGCATACCGTCATATGCCAAGTGTATGATGCGACGGTTGCCTCTGAAGTAAAACTTTCGCTGATGCGCATGTATCCTGATGAATATCCTGTATATGTTGGTCATTCGCTTGGTGTGAGCGGTGCCGAGCAGATTGTGCAGGTGCCGTTATATGAACTGGATCGCATCAAAGGATACGGAAACTTGAGTGTCGTTTGGGTGCCGAAAAGCGATGACCAGCGCTTGCTCAATCGGACGTTTGCGCGGTTGCGCGAAATTGTCGAAATATTGCGTAGTCCGGAAGGATGCCCGTGGGACCGCGAGCAGACCCATCAGAGCATTCGCAAAAACTTAATCGAAGAAACGTGTGAAGTGCTCGATGCGCTGGATAACGATGAGCCACAAGAGATGTGCGAAGAGTTAGGTGACTTGCTTTTGCAAATCATGTTGCATGCGCAAATGGAGGACGAAGTCGGACAATTTTCGGCGCATGATATTATTCAGACGCTTAATGAAAAGTTGATTCGACGCCACCCACACGTGTTCGGCGAGGCACAAGCGGACGACGCTGAGCAGGCGTTGCAAAATTGGCAACAAATCAAGTTGGAAGAGAAACGGCGTCGCGGCGTCGATGTCGCTGCACAATCGTTGCTTGCAGGTTTGCCACGCGAGTTAAGTTCGCTGCTCCGTGCGCTCAAACTGCAGAAGAAGGCGTCGACCGTTGGCTTTGACTGGTCGACTTACGAGGAAGTTGTAGCCAAAGTGGACGAAGAATTCGCGGAATGGCAGGCGGCTGTCGCTGGCGGCGAGCACAAGCAGATTGAAGACGAGTTTGGCGACGTGTTGTTTGCGCTTGTCAACGCTGCACGTTTTCTAAAACTCGATCCAGAGGCTGCACTGGCGGGCACCAATCGTAAATTTGAAACACGATTCGCCTACATTGAGCAACAACTGCGGGCGCGTGGGCTAGATTTTTCACAAGTGACGCTTACACAAATGGATGTCTTTTGGAATGAAGCGAAACAGCAGGAATTTTCATGAAGATAGCGAATATATAAAAGTAGTATATAAGGGAGTACGGAATGAAGCATGAGAGTAGATAAATTTTTAAAATTATCGCGCCTGATTAAGAGGCGGACGGTCGCTAAAGATGTGTCAGAACAAGGACGAGTCTGGTTAAACGGACGTGAAGCGAAGCCAAGCACGCATGTGAAGATTGGTGATGAGTTGCAGATTCAATTCGGACAAAAACTGGTCAAAGTGAGAGTAGAGCAACTGCCGGAATCGCCGCGCAAAGATCAGGCGGATTCGATGTATACACTGATTGAAGAAACGCGCATTCCGCAAGCATGACCTTGCGTGTATCTTAAATCACAGGTCTATCCCATGAGCGCTCGGCATACACTGACTGTAGAAACACTACAGGAGGTTATGGTGATGGAAGCGGCGAAAGAAAAGAAGCATGCATTGAAGATGAATATCCGCAAATCGCTGGAACTGAGTGGGGTTGTCTCGGTAGAACGATTCGATCGCGATCGTTTTGACTTACAAACGGACTGTGGCGCACTTCATATTCAAGGTCAAAATCTGCACATCAAAACGCTTAACCTGGAGCAGGGTCTACTCATCATTGAGGGTTATGTACATGGCATGCATTATACCGATGGTCGTCCCGTCAAGAAAAATAAGACGTGGATCGGTAAGATGTTCCGGTGAGTTTGCATGACCAATGGGTGACCGTCGGTTACATGTTGTATGCCGGGGCGATACTCGGCGTTACATATGATTTGTGTTACATCTTGGAAACAAAATTACAAATCGGTCGTTGGTTCGGCTGGTTATCCGCCGCTTGCTACTGGCTGTTTGCAGTGCTGTTCGTCTTTGATTGCATCATGCAGGCAAATGACGGACAAATGCGCATTTATGTACCGATTTTTATATTGCTTGGTGGATGGCTTTATTTTCGCGTTCTTAGTTCACGAATGCGTAAATTTATGGTATTCTTAATGTTACCGATCATTGTAGGAAAGAGGTGGTCAAACAGATGTCGTCGGAAGAAAAACGGAATAACAAAAAAAAATCAGGTTTAAAACGTCGGCTTCGTCTGTTTGTGATGTTGCCTCTTTGTGTACTTATCGTTTGGAGCACCGTCAAAATTGTCGATAATATGATTATCGCTGCTGAGAAGCGCGAAGTCATATCTGATTTAGAACAAAAATTACAAAAAGAGCAAGAAATGAAGCAACATTATGAACAAGAAATCAATCGTTTGCAGGACAAAGAATATCGAGAACAGCAGGCGCGCAAACAGTTTAACATGATAAAACCGGGTGAAACGATGTATTCGGTGCCAGAAACACAGTAGTCAATGTAAATTTCTTCAAAAAAAAGATTGATTTTTTTCGACAATTGATGATATATTTACAGTAGGATTGATATTTTCAGGGAGGCTTCTTTTTTTCATGTCCATCGCTGTTGGTGACAAATTGCAAGGCAAAGTGACCGGTATAACAAACTTCGGTGCATTCGTAGAATTACCTGGAGGTGTCACTGGACTTGTGCACATTTCCGAGGTTGCAGACAACTATGTCAAAGACATTCACGAACATTTAAAAGTAAATGATGTCGTGACGGTAAAGGTTCTGCAAGTGGAACCGAGCGGTAAAATCGCTTTGTCGATTCGTAAGGCCGTTGATCAACCAGCGCGAACAGAGGCACCACCACGTCGCGAACACCGCCCTCATCATGGTGAAGGGCCGGGCGGACGCTCGTCTAGACCTCCTAAGCATTCTGATCATGGCGGTAAAGGTACGTTTGAAGATAAGGTATCGCGTTTCCTCAAAGACAGCGAGGAGCGTATTTCTTCGTTGCGCAAAAATACCGATTCAAAACGTGGCGGCCGTGGCGGTCGCAGAGACTAATTTTCGATAAAATGATGAGCTCGACCTGAGGGTCGGGCTTTTTTAATGGAAATATAGTTGCACGTCGAATCGCGATATTTGTCGTAAAATTTATGCGTCGACCTCGTTAAACTGACAAACTTTGCATCATGCGCCCTATATAATCAGTCTCAAATTCGATTTATATGAGTCTGGAGAGGGTATTATGCAAGGACATACAATGGTTTCGTTTCATCGCTGGTTTGGCAATCACACCATTTGGTTGGTAGCCATCGCATTTTTACTTGGACGAGCGGTCATTTTGAATGGTATTGCCCCATTCGCTTTAGCGCTGTTCGCCGTCGTCTTCTTTATTCGCAAAGATCGCGCATTGCACGTTGCCTTGGCTTTGTTAGCGGGCAGTTTGACGACAAGCGAGCCCCAAACCGTCCGCTTCCTATTTGAATTTGCGGTTTTTGCCGGACTTACCCAAGGTCTGCAACGCTTCATCAAAGGGGATTTGAATTTTGCGCCACTGCTCGTATTCATCAGTAGCGCCGCAGTGCTAGCGAGCAGTCTAATCCTAAGCGCCTCCGCCCCGTTCGTTGACATCTTGTTTCTCTTGTTAGAGGCAGGCATGGCGCTTGTGCTTACCTTGATTTTCGCCCAGGTGTTGCCGTTGCTCATGATTCCACGCGAGCACCGTGGCTTACGCAGCGAAGAGTTCATCTGCTGTGCGATTGTCGCGGCCTCATTGCTGCTCGGCATTTCCGACTGGACATTGTTCGGTTTGTCAGCCGAACATGTGTTATCGCGCTACGTCATTTTGCTACTGGCGGTTGTCGGCGGCGCCTCATATGGTGCTATCGTCGGCGTCATCACAGGACTGGTGCTAAGTTTGGCCGTTCAGGATACGCTTTATCAAATTAGTCTGCTCTCGTTCTCGGGCATGTTGGCTGGATTGCTGCGGGAAGGCGGGAAACCGGCTGTTTCACTCGGATTATTGCTCGGTTCGGCGATTTTGGCAATCTATATCGAAAATCCGCTCATGTTAATGGAATCGACTTGGGAATCGCTACTTGCCATCGGCTTATTTCTTCTCACACCGAAGGCTTGGATTCGCACCATCGCATCATTCGTCCCCGGCAGTGGCGAGCAAATCCGCTCGCAGCACGAATACACAAGACGAGTGCGCGAGTTGACAGCGAAGCGCGTCGAGCAATTTTCTCGTGTGTTTCGCGAATTGGCTGGCAGTTTTATGCAGTTCACGCGCGAAGTACCGACGCTTCAAACGGAGTCGAAAAAATTAATCACGATGGCGGCCGAGCAAGCATGTGCGGACTGTCCGAATCATGCCCGTTGTTGGAGTGAGCAACCGTATCAGACGTATCTCTATTTTCTCGACGTCGTGCATGAAGCCGAGCATCATCCACACACTCTCAGCGAGCAAATGCCGCCGACCTGGCACTCGTTCTGCATTGCTCCAGAGCGTGTGTTGGAATCGACGCACAACATCCTCAAATGGCATCGAAACGACCTACATTTGCGTCGTCAAGTTCGTGATAGCCGGCAACTCGTAGCGGAGCAACTATCCGGAGTTTCACAGGTGATGGAAGATTTGGCGAACGAAATCAAACGCGAAGGTCGCCAACGCAATCATCGCGAGGAGCAGATTCGCAGGGCGTTACAGGAACTTGGCTTGGCAGTCTACCAAATCAACATGGTTTCCCTAGAAGAGGGGAACGTGCAGATTGAGCTGATTTTACCGGGTGATTCGCGTCACGATGTGTCGCGCATGATGATTTCGCCGCTGCTCTCGAGTATTTTGCATGAAAATATCGCCGTTAAAGCGGAGCGCGCTTTTCAAGAGCAGGCCGGCTGTTCATTGGTAACATTCGGTTCGCACAAAGAGTTTTATACCGATATCGGTGTGGCGATGGTCGCGAAAGGTGGCGATTGGCTATCTGGTGACAGCTATACATCGGTCGATTTGGGCAATGGGGGCAAGTTTGCCGTCGCCATCAGTGATGGCATGGGGAACGGCGAGCGCGCCAAAATGGAGAGCCGTTCGGCCCTGACGATTTTGGAACAGTTGCTGAAATCGGGCATGGATGAGCGCCTTGCAATCAAATCGGTAAACTCCATTTTAAATTTACGTTCTTCCGATGATGTATATGCTACCGTAGACGTAGCCTTGATTGATTTATATAACGCTGAAACGACGTTCATGAAAATCGGCTCGATGCCCAGTTTCATCAAACGCGGACGGACGATTATCCCAGTGAGCGCCAACAACTTGCCAATCGGTATTTTACAAGACATTGACGTCGATTTGATTCGTCTGCAACTGCAAGAAGACGATTTGCTCATCATGATGACCGACGGCGCGTTTGCTAGTGGCGGCTGTGATGCCGAGTCGGAACGGCAAATGATGCAACTCATTCAAACGATTGATGTGGAGGACGCACAATGTTTTGCCGATTTGCTGCTCGAAAAAATCATGCGCCGTCAACGCGGACACATTCACGACGATATGACGATTGTCATCACAAGAGTAGAACGTCATCGAGAACCGTGGGCCAGTTTCGCTTGGCCAAACGTAACGGATTCGCAGCGAGATCGCGACCGTGAGCGCGTGGTCAGTTAATTGCTTCGACAATACGTCTATAAACAGATGGATACGGTCAAACTATAGATAGTAAATGATAGGAGGCCGAGCGATGAAACAGATACTTTTGTTGACAGACGGTTGTTCAAATTGCGGGATGAATCCAGTGGCGGCTGCAGCCCAAGCGTATAGTGACGGAATTACGGTCAATGTGATTGGCATTCTTGACGACGAGCATGGCGAAAGTGAGGGCGCACGTGAAGTCGCGGAGATTGCAGCGGCGGGTGGTGGTATGAGTCGAAATGTTCATGTGCGGCGCTTGTCGCAAACGATGCAAATGATGACCCAGCAAACGGTTGCTCATACCATCCAACAAGTCGTCAATCGCCAATTGCAACAAGTGTTCGGACAACCGCAGATGGAGCAATTAGCGCCGCAGAAGAAGGCGGCAGTCGTACAAGTGATGGATGAATTGCAGGAGACGAGCGGATTGCGCATCGCCTTGCTGGTGGATAGCAGTTTGAGCATGAAAGCAAAACTAAAAACGGTGCAGGAAGCGATTGCTGACTTGCTCCTTAATTTACGTGCACGACGCGGCAAAAGTGAAATTTGTGTGTTTCACTTCCCCGCCGGAAGCGATGGTCAGGGTGCCGGTTTGTTGCTCGATTGGACGAGCGACTTGGCGGCTGTGCAACGCTTATTTGCTGATGTGCAAAGTCGCGGCGTGACACCGACTGGCAATGCATTGTTGCAAGTGCTCGATTATGTTTTGGCGAGACGAGTGCAGCCAGCAGTTAACGAAGAGCGTGGCTTGTGGAGTGAGTACGTCGTGTGAGCAGTTGGTGTCAGTTGTTGCTTCGTGAAAAAACGATTATCCGTGGCAAGTGGCACGGCAATCGCTACGAAATCGTGCGTGCGCTCGGTAAAGGGGCGAACGGTAACGTCTATCTCGTCAAAACTGCAGACGGCAGCAAACGCGCCCTCAAAATTTCTGCTGAATGGCAGGTTCTACAATCGGAAATCAATGTCTTGCAGACGCTACACTTTAGTAACGGACATCGTTATGTGCTCGATGCCGATGAGTTTGAATTGGCCGGCGAACTATGCGCATTTTATGTAATGAAATGGGTGGACGGATGCGACTTACGCACCTATGTGCAGCACCATGGCCGAGACTGGTTGGTTCCGCTTGGGACGCAAATGCTCCGGCAATTGCGCGAACTCCATCTGCAAGGTTATGCATTTTGTGACTTAAAAGCGGAAAATGTGCTCGTCGAGCGACATGGTCGACTGCAACTGATTGACTACGGAGGCGTGACGGCATTCGGTCGTTCGTTACGGCAATACACCGAACAAACCGACCGCGGCTTTTGGCGAGCGGGCGAGCGCATCGCATCAGCCGATTATGACTGGTTTGCGTTTGCTATGATTTGCATCGATTGTATCGTTCCTAAATCGTTGCAACAGTTGGCTGCGAAACCGCATGGTGAACGTTCGCTGGCGACCCTTTTGCAACTGGTCGAACAGGAAACTGCGCTAGTGGCACTGCGACCGTTTCTGCGCGGGGCGCTGAGAGGGCGTTTTGGCTCTCTGGACAGCGCACTTGTAGCTTGGCAATCGATGCGTCGTCAGACAACGGTGATGCCACTGCCGAAGTCCTTTTCATCCTGGTTGAAAATCACCTTTGCTTGCTCTATATTGTTATTTATATGCACGATTCTCTATGTCATCCCATAAGTGGATGGCATCGTGGCGGGAGCGCAATCAATGATGGATGTTATGGCGCGGTTCAGACAATCGATTCGTCAACAAGCATGGCAATTGAATGGTAAAAAAGTGATTGTCGCCGTATCCGGTGGAGCGGATTCGACGGCACTTTTGGCGTTGTTTCATGCGTATGCCAGCATTGCGGAGATCGAGCTCGTTGTCGCTCACGTCAATCATAAACTGCGTGCTCACGAATCAGATGCAGACGAACAATTTGTGCGCAGTTTGGCCTCGCGCTTTGAATGCCCGTTCGTCTCACAAGAAATCGATATGCAATCATGGAAAGCGGGCGCTCGAGGCAACTTGCAAGATGCTGCGAGACAGGCCCGCTATCAGTTTTTTCGTGACTTGGCGGAACGGACGGAAGCTTCATTTGTAGCAACTGCGCATCATTTGGACGATCTCGCGGAAACGCTGATGATGCGTTTGTTGCGCGGTTCAGGAACAGCTGGAGTAAACGCTATCGCTGTCGCCAGACCACTCGGTACGGCCACACTGATTCGTCCCCTGCTTGACATTCCGAAGCAAGCATTGCTTGAGTACTGTGAGCGCGAACAACTCGCTTGGCGACTCGATACAAGCAACTTAACTGATACATACACGCGGAATGCGCTGCGCTTGCGAGTGTTGCCAGAAATCGCAAAATTGTTTCCCAACTATCGTACGGCATTCGCCCGCTTTACTGCCATAACGGCTGATGAGGATACCTTTTTGACGGAACAAACGCAACAATGGTTCGCTCAAATCGTAGCCGAAGATGAGCGCGGATATACAATGTCGCGCACTCGTTTTTTACAGGTGCCGGTTGCTTTACAAAGAAGATTGATTAAATTACTATTGAACTGTCTATCGGAGGCGGAATATACGTTTGCCTCGATTGAAGCGCTTCGCGCTGAGATGATTGTGCAGAATCGACCGAATGTCGTCATGCCGATTAGCGAGCAGGTGCGGATGGTGCGCAGTTATGATGAGATTCGATTCTCGCTCGAGGATGGTTCTTTTCACGAATTACAAGGTATGATAAAGGTAGATGAAATTGCAGTTTCCGATTGTGACGTTTCGATGGCGTCATCGTTGCCTGCGAATGAAGCATGGTTCGATGCGGACAAATTGCTCATGCCGCTGCAAGTGCGAACTCGCATGGATGGCGATCGACTGGAACCTTTCGGGATGAGCGGGTCTATAAAGGTGAAAAAAGTGATGATTGATCAGAAAGTTCCTGCTGCTGCGCGCGCGCGCATGCCGCTCGTTTTTGACAGTCAAGGTAAATTGTTGTGGATTGCTGGATTACGTCGATCGCGGCATGCTCCTATCGATCACCAAACGAAGCGCGTTATCCGTGTCCTTTGGTTATGAGCGAGCACATGTGCTAATACTTTAAGTTGGGGGCGAAAAGCGTGGAAAACGACATTAGCGAAGTGCTTTTTTCGGAAGCGCAACTGAAACAGCGAATCGCTGAGTTGGGACAACAACTTAGTGAAGATTTCAGCGGTAAGAATCCGCTCGTTATTTGTGTGCTTAAGGGCGCTTTTATTTTTATGGGTGATTTGATTCGCAAAATGTCGATTCCGTTGGAAATCGATTTTATGGCCGTATCGAGTTATGGAGCAGCTTCCAAAAGTTCCGGTGTCGTAAAAATCAACAAAGACTTGGACGTTCCCGTCGAGGGGCGTGACTTGATTATCGTCGAAGACATTACCGATTCAGGGTTGACGCTACAGTTTCTGCAAGACGTGTTGCGTCGTAAAAAGGCCAACTCGATCTCGGTGGTCGCGTTGTTCGACAAACCGGCGCGCCGCAAGGTAGACATTAAGGCGGATTATGTCGGATTTTTGTTGCCGGATGAATTTATTGTCGGGTACGGATTGGATTATGCGGAAAAGTATCGAAATTTGCCATATGTTGGTATTTTGAAACGTGAAATTTATTCGTAATGATGATTTTGAGAAAGTATTGAGAATATGTTAAAATATATTCGTGAATATTAGGGAGGAGGTAAGGGATGAATAAAATCATCGGCAGAGTCGGACTATACATCGTAATTATTTTGCTTGTCCTCGGAATTGTACAGTATATCAGTAATCAGGGCGAGGAGAGCCAAATCATCACTTATGACAAATTCCTTGTCGAATTTAAGAAAGAAAATGTCAAGGATTTAACCCTTAAAGTGCAGGGTTTGACATACTTGATTAACGGTGAATTGAAAAAAGAGAAAAAACCGTTCGTTTCGACGGCGCCATTTGACGCGAGTTTCGTCAAACTGATTTCTGAAAGTGACGTTAAGCAGACGTGGAAAAAGCAAGAGGGCCCGAGTATTTGGGTGACCTTACTAACTTCGATCATACCGTTTATCATTATTTTCTTCCTGTTCTTTTTCTTGTTGAACCAAGCACAAGGTGGCGGCGGGAAGGTAATGAACTTCGGCAAAAGCCGTGCGCGTCTCTATAATGATGACAAAAAGCGTGTCACGTTTGAGGATGTTGCTGGTGCGGATGAAGAAAAGCAGGAATTGGTGGAGTTGGTCGAATTTTTGAAGGATCCGCGCAAGTTCGCTGCGCTCGGTGCACGTATTCCGAAAGGCGTGTTGCTTGTGGGTCCTCCAGGAACGGGTAAGACGTTGCTGGCGAGGGCGGTTGCCGGTGAGGCGGGCGTGCCGTTCTTCACGATCAGCGGTTCCGATTTCGTCGAAATGTTTGTCGGTGTCGGTGCATCCCGTGTTCGTGATTTGTTCGAAAATGCGAAGAAAAATGCTCCTTGTATTATTTTTATCGACGAGATTGATGCAGTTGGTCGTCAGCGTGGCGCCGGTTTGGGCGGCGGTCATGACGAGCGTGAGCAAACGCTGAACCAGTTGCTTGTAGAGATGGATGGATTCGGTGCCAACGAAGGGATTATCATCGTTGCCGCGACGAACAGACCTGATATTTTAGACCCTGCTTTGCTTCGTCCAGGCCGTTTTGATCGCCAAATTACAGTTGACCGTCCAGACATTAAAGGTCGCGAAGCTGTTTTGAAAGTGCATGCTCGCAACAAACAATTGAACGAGGATGTAAGACTCGACTCACTTGCCCGCTATACGATCGGGTTCTCCGGTGCCGATCTCGAGAATTTGTTGAACGAAGCAGCGCTCATTGCTGCTCGTCGCAACCGCAAAGATATCGGGATGGATGAGGTTGAAGAGGCGTTCGATCGGATTATTGTCGGAACGCAAAAGAAAAATCGTATCGTCAGTGAGCGTGAACGTAAAACGGTCGCTTATCATGAAGCGGGTCACGCTGTCATCGGGCACTACATCGAAAACGCCGAAGAAGTGCACCGTGTAACAATTGTTCCACGCGGTCGTGCTGGTGGTTATGTGATGATGTTCCCGAAAGATGCGGAAGATCCGTTGATTACGACGAAAACCGAATTGTTCGATCGCGTAACCGGTTTGCTAGGCGGTCGCTTGGCGGAAGAAATTTTCATCGGTGAAATTAGCAGTGGTGCATTCAGTGATTTCAAGAAGGCAACAGCGATTGTGCGCAGCATGATTGTCGATTATGGTATGAGTGACAAACTCGGACCGATGCAGTTCGGCACATCACAGGGCCAGGTGTTCCTTGGGCGTGATATCGGACATGAGCAAAATTATAGCGAAGCGATTGCCTATGAGATTGATAAAGAAATGCAGTCATTCATTCGCACTTGCTATGAGCGTGGTCGCGAGGTGTTGACCAAATACGAAGATAAAGTTCATCTTGTCGCCAAAACGCTCATCGAGAAAGAAACGCTCGAGAAGGATGAAATTCAACATTTGCTTGATCATGGAACGTTGCCTGACAAAGGTAAAGAAGTGAAAGTGAATATTCAAGAAAATGAACGCGACTCGAACGAGTTGGAATTAGATAAAGACAAAGACAAAGATAAAGAATAATCAAATCATATGACAACCATTATTTTCGGTGTGATTACTGGAATAATGGTTTTTGTTTCAATAACAGAAAGAGGGGATTGCACATGGAGGCACTTGCACAGGAACGCAAAGCGGAGCAAAACCGAATACTAAAAGAGCGATTGCTTGAGTTGAAGAAAGAGCGCAATGCGATTATTTTGGCGCATTACTATCAGCGCGATGAGATTCAGGAAGTTGCTGACTTTCGCGGAGATTCGTTTTTGTTGGCACAAAAAGCGGCGCAAACGGATGCGGATGTGATCGTTTTTTGCGGTGTTCATTTCATGGGAGAGAGCGCGAAAATTTTGGCGCCGAATAAAACGGTCATCATTCCCGATGAGCGTGCCGGCTGCCCGATGGCTGACATGGTGAATGTCCGCGGGCTTCAAGATTTAAAGAAAAAACATCCGAATGCGAAGGTCGTCACTTACATCAATTCTTCGGCAGAGATTAAGGCGGAAACCGATATTTGCTGCACCTCCTCCAATGCGGTGAAGGTTGTGCAGTCGCTGGACACCGATGAAGTGATTTGGGTGCCGGACAAAAATTTGGGTCATTACGTGTCGCAGTTCACCGACAAGAAGATGATCATTTGGGAAGGGTATTGCAATACGCATGATATGTTGACCGTCAAGGATGTTGTGGAGATGCGTGCGCAATATCCGAATGCACAATTTATCGTTCACCCAGAATGTCGCCCAGAAGTGGTGGAAATGGGGGACTTCGTTGGCAGTACGACGGGGCTAATCAAATATGTGCGTGAGTCGGACTGTAAAGAGTTTATTGTCGGCACTGAAGATGGTACTGGTTACCAAATGCGCGTAGAAAACCCGGATAAATCGTTCCGTTTTGCGACGAAATATTTGGTTTGCCCGAATATGAAAGTGAATAATTTGAAAAAACTCGTGAAATGTTTGGAGACGATGTCGCCGGAAATTTATGTCCCGCCGCAAGTTGCAGATAAGGCGCGCTTGTCGTTGGAACGGATGTTACAAGTCCAATGATTCCACGCTATAGTGTTAATTTCCGACTTTCGGAATTGCCCTGCGAAGAGACGGATGTGTTAATGATCGGTGCGGGCATCGCAGGTCTGTTCACAGCCATTCAAGCCAGTAAAACTCGGCGCGTATTGATGGTCACAAAAAAATCATTATTGGAAAGCAATACTCGTTATGCGCAAGGCGGGATTGCGGCTGTCATTTCAACCGATGATTCGCCGGCGTATCATCGACAGGATACGCTCATTGCTGGTGCGGGCCTATGCTCAATTGCTGCTGTTGATGTGCTCGTTCATGAAGGACCCCGCGGAATCGACGATTTGATTGAGATGGGCGCAAAGTTTGATCTGGAAGATGGCGAGTTCGCTTTGACGCGCGAGGGAGCGCACAGTCAGCGACGAATTTTGCATGCAAACGGTGATGCGACAGGCTATGAAATTGTGCGCGCGCTTTCGGAACAAGCGATGCGAAATGAGTGTATCGAGGTTTGGGATGACCACTTCGTCATTGATTTGGTGACGCATCAAAATGTCTGTTGTGGCGCCATCGTACTGAAACCAGACGGACAAAAAGTGTTTGTCAAGGCTATGGCGACCGTGCTGTGTACCGGCGGAGCGGGTCAATTGTATCGGTACACGACAAATCCTGAAATTGCTACAGGAGATGGCGTGGCGATTGCCTATCGTGCGGGAGCGGTTATTAAAGATATGGAGTTTGTTCAATTCCATCCGACGGCACTTTCGTACCCTGGGGCGCCGCGCTTCCTCATTTCTGAGGCTGTGCGCGGTGAAGGTGCTGTCTTACGGAACGTTAAAGGCGAACGTTTCATGGAAGATTACCATCCACAATTGGAATTGGCACCGCGTGATGTGGTTGCGCGTGCGATTGTCAGTGAGATGGAGCGAACGAAATCAACGTTTGTCTATCTTGATATTACGCATGAATCGGCGGAATTGATTAAGTCTCGTTTCCCAACGATTTATGATTTTTGCTTGCGTTACGGTTTGGATTTGACGAGCGATTGGATCCCCGTATCGCCAGCTGCGCATTACATGATGGGCGGGGTCAAAACAAATTTGTATGGTGAAACATCCGTACATCGCTTGTTTGCCTGCGGTGAGGTATCCTCTACAGGGGTGCATGGCGCCAATCGTCTAGCGAGTAATTCATTGTCGGAAGCGATTGTTTTCGGGCGACGAATCGTCGAGACGATTGCCACCTTGTCTGCTTTACCGACACTTGAAGAACTTGTTTTCGCGGAGATTGGTTCAGAGCCAGCGGGACAGCCGTTTATTGAAAAACGTTTAAAACTACAAAAAATTATGTTGAGATATGCTGGGTTGCGACGCAACGAGAAGGGTTTGCACAAAGGGTTGGAAGAGTTGCGCCGTCATTTGCCAGTGATGCGTACCGCCTTGCAGCGCCGCGAAGATTTTGAATTCATGAACCTGCTCACGTGCGCGTTGATTACGGTCGAGGCAGCACTGTTACGTGAAGAGAGTCGTGGCGGACATTTTCGCGAAGATTTCCCAGATCGCGATGACCTATTATGGCGTAAACATTTACTGTTCCAACGCGACCATGGTGTGACAGAGGAGTTATGCGAAGATGCTTGAATTTAATGGTGAAAAATTAACGACAATGATTCGCGCTTGGTTAGAAGAGGATATCGGCATGGGCGATGTCAGTACGTTGGCGACTGTTCCGAGTGAGCAACGAACCAAAGCCATCATTCATGCAAAACAGAAAGGTGTCGTGGCCGGACTACCTGTTGTTGAGCAGGTGTTTCTGACTGTAGACGATTCGCTTCAGGTGCGCTTGATGAAACAAGATGGTGACCGCATCGAGAAAGGCGATCATTTGCTTGAAGTGAGCGGTGCTGCTCGGAGCATACTGAGTGCTGAACGATTGGCGCTTAATTTGCTGCAACGGATGTCTGGTGTTGCGACAATTACCGCAGAGTATGTGCAAGAACTGACAGGATTGCCGACGAACCTTGCCGACACCCGTAAAACAACGCCTGGACTACGAATGTTGGAAAAATATGCGGTCCGTGTTGGTGGTGGCCACAATCATCGCTTTGGCTTGTTTGATGCCGTCATGATTAAAGACAACCATATTAAAGCAGCGGGGAGTTTGGCGGATGCGATTGCAAAGTCGCGCGCATTTGTACCGCACACGATGAAAATTGAAGTGGAAATTGAGCGGCTTGAGCAAATTGAGGAGGCACTGGCGGCGGATATCATCATGCTCGACAACATGCCGGTTGAGATGATGAAAGAGGCCGTTGAGCGGATTCGCAGTCGCAAACCGCATATTTTGATTGAAGCTTCTGGCAACGTCTCGCGCTTAACCTTGCGTAGCATCGCCATGACCGGCGTCGACATCATCTCGGCAGGTGCGATTACCCATTCTGTGCCGGCGCTTGACATTAGCCTTGATTTATTCGCTCAGAAGGAGTCGATGAAATGATTCTGACCATCGATGTGGGCAATACAAATATCGTATTAGGCGTATTTGATGGCGAGCAACTTCGCTGTCATTGGCGCATCAGCACGAATCGTCAGGCGACCGCCGACGAGTATGGCATGCAGCTGCTTGCCTTATTTCGTCACACCGGGCTTGTGATAGAGCAAATTCAAGGCATTATGATTTCAACAGTCGTACCGCCACTTGTATTCACGTTAGAACAACTATGCGAAAAATATTTGCCAGTCAAGCCACTGTTTGTCGGTCCTGGCATGCGAACCGGTTTGAATTTGAAAATTGACAATCCGCGCGAAGTAGGAGCCGACCGCATTGTCAACGCTGTGGCGGCGATTGAGACCTATGGTTCTCCGCTAATCATTGTTGATTTCGGTACGGCGACCACGGTCTGTGCTGTTGATGAGCATGCTAACTACTTGGGCGGTGCGATTGCGCCGGGCATCGGCATTTCCACAGAAGCCTTGTATCAGCGTGCAGCCAAATTACCGCGCATCGAACTTAGCGCACCACCGCAAGCCATTGGCAAAAATACGCTGCATGCGATGCAGTCCGGCATCATTTACGGATTCGCTGGTCAAGTGGACGGCATCATTGAACGAATGTTGCCTGCCTTTCATCTAAAACCGAAAGTGATTGCTACCGGCGGCTTGGCGGAATTGATTGCTAGCGAATCGCGCTTGATTGAGGTCGTTGACAGTTTGTTGACGTTAAAAGGGTTGCGAATACTATATGAGCGACAGAGGTGATTGCGTGGAGGGTACATATTTTCGCGGCATGGGATTTGACGGACAGATCCGAGCATTTGCAGCAGATACGAGAGAAATTGTAGAGTATGCGCGCGAGCGCCACGGTTTGACGCCGACCACGACCGCTGCTTTTGGACGTGCGCTAACGGCGGGAGCGATGATGGGCGTGATGCTGAAAGACCAGCAACGCGTGTCTATTCAAATTAAAGGCAATGGACCGATTGGTCAAATTGTTGTTGATGCCAATGCGCTTGGTGAAGTGCGCGGCTATGTTGACGAACCGCACATCGATTTGCCACTGAAGCCGAACGGTAAGCTCGACGTTTCTGGAGCGGTCGGGAGCGAGGGCTTCATCCATGTCACGAAAGATATCGGACTGCGCGAACCATACCGTGGCGGGGTACCGATCATTTCCGGCGAACTCGGCGAAGATTTCACCTACTATTTCGCTCAATCTGAGCAGACGCCGTCTGCTGTTTCGCTTGGCGTATTGGTGAACGAGGCACAGCAACCAGCGGTCATCGCTGCCGGAGGGTTTCTCGTACAAGTCATGCCAGGCACAACAGATGATGTAATCGCTTTGATTGAACAAAACATTAGCCAGACGCCTCCCGTAACACAGATGCTCAATGATGGGTTGGGCTTGGCGGAAATTTTAGCGCATGTGTTGGGAACCGTGACACGCCTTGAAGAAGGTAAGTTGAGCTATAAATGCAACTGTTCCAAAGAACGCGTGGAGCGAGCACTGATTAGCGTCAACAAACAAGATTTGCAAGAAATTTTAGAGGAAGACGGTCAAGTCGAATTGACATGTCATTTTTGCAATAGCAAATATTTATTTGACGGCGATGATTTGCAAAGACTCATTGCCCGCCAATGAGTTCAGCTGCTATCTTGACACTTTCAGATACTTTTTGCTATTATATTTGTACTAAATCCAACTGATTGAGTCGGAATTAAACCAAACATACGTTTTAGGAGGAAATAAAATGGCACGCATCGTTCAAAATGTAACAGAATTGATTGGCGACACACCTTTAGTGCGTTTGAACAACGTTGTTCCTGCAGGTAGCGCTGAAGTTTATGTCAAACTTGAGTTCATGAATCCAGGCAGCAGCGTAAAAGACCGCATCGCAATTAGCATGGTGGAAGTGGCTGAGCAACAAGGTTTGATCAAACCAGGCGACACTATCATCGAGCCAACGAGCGGTAACACAGGAATCGGTTTGGCCATGGTAGCGGCTGCAAAGGGCTACCGTTCGATTATCGTTATGCCAGAAACAATGAGTATGGAGCGCCGCAACTTACTCCGCGCATACGGTGCAGAGCTCGTATTGACACCAGGAGCAGAAGGAATGAAAGGTGCGATTCGCCGTGCTGAAGAAATTTTGGCAGAAAACCCGCACTACTTTATGCCGCAACAATTCAACAACCAAGCGAACGTAAAAGTTCACCGTGAAACAACCGGTCCAGAAATTGTCGAAGCAATCAATGCACACGACGGCAAATTGGATGCGTTCATCTCTGGTATCGGAACAGGCGGTACGATTACGGGTGCTGGCGAAGTGTTGCGCAAAGCATTCCCAGGCATTCAAATCGTTGCTGTTGAACCAGCTGCATCGCCAGTTTTGTCTGGCGGCAAACCAGGTCCACACAAAATCCAAGGAATTGGCGCTGGCTTCGTTCCACAAATTCTCGACACCGAAGTATATAATGAAATCATCACCGTTGAAACGGAAGAGGCGTTTGAAGTTTCCCGTAAAGTTGCTCAAAAAGAAGGTATTTTGGGTGGCATCTCGACCGGTGCAATCATCCATGCAGCGTTGAAAGTGGCTGAGCGTTTGGGCGAAGGAAAACGCGTAGTTGCGGTTGTTCCGAGTAACGGCGAGCGCTACCTCAGCACGCCGCTTTACCAATTCGAAGATTAGTTTTCGTTGCTTTTCACCATATCGTCACACAACCCCCGTTGCCGATCCTAATCGGTGGCGGGGTATTTGTCATATACGGCGAAATTAAAGTATACTTAAAAAATACATGTCAAGCAAAAGTCAGGCGTATGTCAGGGGAAAGACAGCATGGAACAAACGTCTTTTGCGCAATGGCGCGAATGGTTCGGACAATATGAATATTTGCCGTTTGTCGCTCGATTTTCACCGGGACATGCTGACAATTTGGATGCACGCTGCAACCCGTTATCTTGGGAACCGCTGTGGCAGTCCGCTGGCGCTGGTTGCGCCTTCGTTTTAGAAAGTGGCAAGCGCGGTCGTTACACCTACTGCGGTGTCGCTCCTAAGGACGTTGTGTCCGGCAAAGGTGGTCAACCATTAACTGCGCTCAAACGATGGATGGGAGAACTGCGTGCGCCACGTCTTACTGAAGCGCCCGACTTTCTCGGCGGATGTGTCGGTTACTTGGCTTACGATGTTGCCCGTTCAATCGAGAAATTGCCTGAACAAGCGCAAGACGATTTGGCGATTCCCGATTATTATTTTTCTCGTTATGAGAACATCTGGATTGTCGATCATCAGCAGCAACAGTTGTTGTGCGTTGGTTACAGCGATGTTCGCGGACTGTGTGAGGACGATTTGGGCGAATGGTATAACCATGCAGAACAGCAATCGCAGCAGATGAAAGCGCAATGGGATGCGTGGGTCGAGCAAGCGAAGCATATGGGGAAATGGCGCCGACAGGCGTTTAGCCAATGGACAGAGGCACAGCGAGTGAAACAAGATGGGCAAGATGGGCATGACGGCGAAATCCGCACCTCGTTCAGCAAACAACAGTTCATCGATGCCGTTCTAGCAATCCAAGACTACATTGCTGCCGGCGACGTTTTTCAGGTAAATTTATCCGTCCGTCAAAGTCGACCGTTGCAATCGGAACCGACGGATGTGTACGAGTGGTTGCGTATAGTCAACCCCTCACCTTACATGGGTTACTTGAAATTCCCTGAATTCGACCTCGTATGTGGCTCGCCTGAACTGCTGATCAAACTGCAAGACCGGCGCTTAACGACTCGTCCGATTGCCGGCACTCGCCCGCGCGGTGATGATGCCGAACTGGACAGCGAACTAGCGGCCGAACTCATTTTGAATGAAAAAGAACGAGCCGAGCACATCATGTTAGTCGATCTCGAACGCAATGATATCGGCCGGGTTGCACAACTCGGATCGGTTCACGTCAGCGATTTGATGACGATTGAAAAGTATTCGCATGTCATGCACATCGTCTCTCAAGTGGAGGGCCAGTTGCGCGAGGATTTGGTTGCTTTCGATGCCATTGCGGCGACGTTCCCGGGTGGCACCATAACAGGTGCGCCGAAAATCCGGACGATGGAAATTATCGAAGAATTAGAGCCTGTGCGCCGCGGTCCGTACACTGGTTCGCTCGGTTGGATTGACTACAACGGCGATCTGGAATTGAATATCATTATCCGCACGATGCTCGCTCACAACGGTTGGGCGCACGTGCAGGCTGGCGCAGGAATCGTCATCGACTCTGTGCCAGAGAAAGAATTTGTCGAATCGCTCAACAAGGCGCGCGCCATGTGGACGGCGGTCCGTTTAAGTGAGCAGATGAAAAACGAAGACGGGAGTGGTTTAAGCGATGATTTTAGTGATCGATAACTACGATTCATTTACGTACAATCTTGTGCAATATTTAGGTGAATTTGAACAGGATATCCGCGTCTATCGCAACGACGAGATTACGCTTGATGAAATCGAACAGTTGCAACCGGATCATATTCTCATTTCTCCCGGTCCGTGCACGCCCAACGAGGCTGGCATTAGCCTTGATCTGATTGACCGCTTCAAAGGTATGTTCCCGATTCTCGGTGTCTGTCTCGGCCATCAGTCGATCGGTCAAGCGTTCGGTGGCGATGTCGTGCGCGCAGAACGGTTGATGCATGGCAAAACGTCGGAAGTGTTTCATGATGGCAAATCGATTTTCGCTGGTGTGCCTTCGCCGTTCGTTGCCAACCGCTATCATTCGCTCATCGTCAAGCGTGAGACGCTCCCTGATTGTCTTGAAATTACCGCAGAAACCGCGGAGGGTGAAATTATGGGATTGCGTCACAAGCAATTTTTGATTGAAGGCGTGCAATTTCATCCGGAATCGATCATTACGGAACACGGCAAACAACTGTTGAAAAACTTTTTGACGCTCCAAAGCGTGCAAGGTGCCTAACGATGCTGCTGATGATGAACGGTCGTCTGCTGGACGAGCGCGAGGCGACGGTATCCGTCTATGACCATGGATTCATGTATGGCGTCGGTTTATTTGAGACGTTACGTACCTATGGAGGTGCGCCGTTTCTGCTAGACCGGCATTTACAAAGGCTGCATGCAGGTTGCCGTGAGTTCGGCATTACACTAAATTATTCGGAAGACATGGCACGAAGTGAAATCGCACGGTTGCTATCGGCCAATCGCTTGGACGATGCGTATGTGCGCATCAGTGTCAGCGCGGGTAAGGCGCCACTCGGTTTGCCGACCGCAACATATGATCAGCCGCAAGTCGTTGTCTATCTCAAACCGCTCTCGCCAGCGCAAGAGTTTGCGCACCGTCCGAGCAAAACGTTACAAGTGCTGGCTCTGCGTCGCAACACACCAGAGGGCGCGGAACGGCGCAAATCGTTTCATTATCTCAATAACATTTTGGCCAAACGCGAGCTTCAAGCAAAAGTGGTAGCACCTGAGGTGGAGGGGCTGTTTCTCGATGCGCATGGTTACATCGCGGAAGGCGTGGTCAGCAATATCTTTTTTATCAAAGACGGTGCACTCAAAACACCTTCGTTGCAGACTGGTATTTTGGCAGGCATCACGCGCGGATTTCTCATCGAACTGGCCAGCCAACTAGGTATTGCGGTTGAGGAAGGATTGTATACCGTTCAAGATTTGCTAACGGCCGACGAACTGTTTGTCACGAACTCCGTACAAGAAATCTCCTCGGTTCATCAGTTGATTGATGAAAATGCTGAAACCTATACATTTGCAACGGGTCCGCTCACTATTCAGTTGACACAACGCTACGAAAGTGTGCGCAACCATTTGCCGCTTGCGAAACAATATGATTTCCGGGACAAGCAAAGACTCGGCTTGCCAATCGGCGAACGCACAATCATCATGGGTATTCTCAATGTAACGCCGGATTCCTTTTCCGACGGGGGCCAATTTGACGATGTAGAGCGTGCGGTTGCCCGTGCGAGACAGATGGTTGCTGAGGGGGCGGATGTCATCGATGTCGGCGGCGAATCGACACGGCCGGGTGCTGAAAAAGTTGCATTGGAAGTAGAATTGGCGCGCGTCATTCCCGTCGTTCGTGCGCTACGTAACGCGTTGCAAGTGCCGATTTCAGTCGACACATACAAGGCGGAAGTCGCTCGCCAAGCGCTCGCGGCAGGCGCGCATATCATTAACGACGTCTCTGCGCTTCGCGCCGATCCGCAAATGGCTGCGGTCGTTGCGCAGCATCAATGTCCGGTCATTCTCATGCACAATCGAGCACAGCCTGATTACACAGCGCCAGTTGCCGAAGAAGTGAAGCAAGAGTTACTGGATGGAATCGCCTTCGCACGAGCTGCAGGGGTCGCCGCAGACAACATTTGGCTTGACCCTGGAATCGGTTTTGCCAAAACGCACGAACATAATTTGCAATTGATGAATCACTTGCGAGACCTAGTCGAACTAGGCTATCCTCTTGTGCTAGGCACCTCGCGCAAACGGTTCATTCGCAATACAATCGATGCCGAGGCGGATGATTGTGTGGAAGGTACGGCTGCGACCGTTGCATACGGCATTTTTCAAGGATGCCATGTGATCAGAGTGCACGATGTTCGCCAGATGAAACGCGTAGCTGTCATGTGCGATGCGATGTTGCATGAAAAGTAAAATTGCGGCGAATGAAGATGACAAATGGACATGATGAAGGAGGCCTGGGATATGGATAGAGTCTCGTTGCAAGCATTGGAATGTTACGGTTATCACGGCGTATTTCCTGAGGAAAACAAACTCGGTCAGCGCTTCATTGTCGATCTTGACCTTGATCTTGACTTGGTGCGTGCTGGACGAGACGACGACCTGTTCGCCACCGTCAATTACGCGGAAATTGCCGAGCGCGTCAAACAAATTGTCGAAGGTCCACCATACAAACTGGTGGAGGCAGTCACCGAAGCGATTGCAGCGATGTTGATTCGTGAATACCCGTTAATTGTAGAAGCGCACGTTCGTTTGACCAAACCCAACCCGCCGGTGCCGTTTCATTTTGCCGGGGTAGCGGTCACCATTCATCGCAAAAGAGAGTAGTGATGCAAGATGTCTATGAATCAACAATCCCAGAGCCATGGAGCGACGTTGGCATATGTCGCACTTGGCGCCAATATCGGTGAGCGCGAGCAGTCTTTGCGCAGTGCCATCGAACGCTTAGATGGATGCGAAGGCATTCGCGTCGTCGGGTGTTCGCCTATTTATCAAACGCAACCGGTAGGCGTGATCGATCAACCCCTTTTTCTCAACATGGTCGTCGTCGCTGAAACAACACTTGACGCGCATCCATTTTTCGAACAGATGATGCTTGTGGAGCAGTCGCTTGGCCGCACGCGCGAAGTACATTGGGGACCGCGCATCATTGATCTCGATTTGCTTTGGTTTGGTGAGCAGACGATCGACAGCGCGCAATTAACCGTGCCTCATCCGCACATGTTCGAGCGAGCGTTCGTCTTGGCACCGCTGCTTGACGTCGTTCGTCAATTTTCACCAAACAAACAATCGCTCATCGCTGACTGTTTGCAACGACAACCTGACAAGGAGGATGTACAACTTTGGATCCATATCGACTGGCAAACCGCATCAGGTCGTTCCGCAAATTAAAAGGCTATACACAATCCGACTTTGCTAAAAAGTTGGGCGTATCGTTGGTGGTGTTAGGAGAAATCGAACGTGGCAATCGACCGCCGAAAGCGCAGATGCTGGATCTAATCAGCAACGCTCTAGGAATTACAACGGCAGAACTGACCGATTTCGGTCAGCAAGAGGTGAAATAACGATGTTAAAAATCGGTAATGTAGAAACGAAAAACAATGTAGTGCTGGCACCGATGGCCGGTGTCTGCAATCCCGCTTTTCGGCTAATCGCCAAAGAGTTCGGCTGCGGTCTCGTGTGCGCCGAAATGGTCAGTGATAAAGCGATTTTGCACGGCAATGAACGAACACTGCAAATGCTATATGTCGATGAGCGCGAGAAACCGCTTAGTTTGCAAATTTTTGGCGGCGATAAGGAGACTTTGGTCGAAGCGGCGAAAATTGTCGATAAACAGACGAATGCCGACATTATAGACATCAACATGGGGTGTCCAGTGCCGAAAATTACGAAATGTGATGCAGGCGCTCGGTGGTTGCTTGATCCGAACAAAATTTATGAGATGGTAGCTGCTGTCGTCGATGTCGTCGATAAGCCGGTAACCGTCAAAATGCGTCTCGGTTGGGATGCCGAGCATATTTATGCTGTCGACAATGCACGCGCTGTCGAGCGGGCAGGCGGTCAAGCAGTCAGTGTTCATGGTCGCACGCGCGAACAGATGTACACTGGCACCGCGGACTGGAACATGATTCGTGAAGTGAAACAGGCTGTCAATATACCGGTAATCGGCAATGGCGACGTGTTCACGCCCGAAGATGCGCGGCGCATGCTCGATACGACCGGCTGTGACGGTGTGATGATCGGACGCGCGGCACTTGGAAACCCGTGGATGCTCTATCGTACGATCGAATTTTTGACAACCGGCACGTTGCCTGCAGATCCGAGCAATAGCGAAAAACTGCGGATCGCCCTTCTGCACTTAGACCGCCTAATCGCCCTCAAAGGTGAACATGTTGCCGTCAAAGAAATGCGTAAGCACATGGCGTGGTATCTGAAAGGTATGCCGGGTGCAGCACGTATTAAAGACCAAATCATGGAGCAGACGGAGCGTGAAGCGCTCGTTCGCCTGCTTTCCGAATACATCAGCGAATTAGACGCAATCGCTGTAAATTGACTTTTTAGCATTTCTGCATTAGAATACATTCGTGTTTGATCTCGCAAATGAGGTGATTAGCCGTGAGTGACAAAGAAGTATATTTAACGAAACAAGGGCTTAAGAAATTGGAAACGGAACTCGAGCACTTGAAAACGGTCAAGCGTCCTGAAATCGCTGCCCGTCTGAAAGAAGCGACCAGCCACGGGGACTTGTCTGAGAACTTTGAGTTCGAGGAAGCAAAGAACGAGCAAGCGTTCAACGAAGGGCGCATTACTTCGCTTGAGAATAAACTGAAAAACGCTCGCATCATCCGCAGTTTTGAAATCTCGGTCAAAGATTTAGACACCGGCAATGTTTACGATTTCACAATCGTCGGTACGGATGAGGCAGATCCTGACTTCAATCAGATTTCCAACGAATCGCCGGTCGGTCAAGCGCTTAATGAGAAAAAGAAGGGCGACTTGGTCGAAGTGAGCGTGCCGTCGGGCGTCGTCCGCTACGAAGTGTTGGACAGCAAAATCGGAGAGTAAAGTAACATTAAGGGAGCGCTTAATTGAACGGCGCTCTTTTTTATAGGAGTTGACACCATTGAGCAAAGATTTGGAATTGAATGAAATGTTGCAAATTCGCCGTGACAAACTCGATCAGCTGCGTTCGCTTGAGGTTGATCCGTTTGGTGACAAATTTGTGCGCACACACGATGCGAATACTGTTTTGACGGCTTATGAGGCACATAGCAAAGAAGAATTGGAACAATTGGCGCCGGTGGTCGTGTTGGCTGGCCGCATCATGCAAAAACGTTCCCAAGGGAAAGCCGGATTTGCTCACATTCAAGATATGACGGGCCGGATTCAGATTTATGTGCGCCAAGATGAATTAGAGGCTAACATTTTCCAAGCATACGACATGCTTGATTTGGGCGATATTATCGGTGTCAGTGGTGCCGTATTTAAAACGAACAAAGGCGAAACGACGATTCGTGTGCAAAGTTTACAAGTGCTGTGCAAATCGTTGCAGCCATTGCCCGACAAGTTTCACGGCATCAAAGACGTCGAGTTCCGCTATCGCCAGCGTTATGTCGACTTGATTGTCAATCCCGAAGTGCGCGATACCTTTGTCTTGCGCTCGAAAATTATTACCGCGATGCGCCGTTATTTGGACGGTAACGGTTATATGGAAGTGGAAACGCCGACATTGCATGCGATTGCTGGTGGTGCTGCAGCGCGCCCATTTATTACGCATCACAACGCACTCGACATGGAACTTTTCATGCGTATCGCGATTGAATTGCATCTTAAGCGTTTAATTGTTGGTGGCATCGAAAAAGTGTATGAAATCGGTCGCGTATATCGTAACGAAGGGATTTCGACGCGTCACAACCCTGAATTTACAATGATTGAGTTGTACGAAGCATATGCAGACTATCATGACATGATGGCGCTTACGGAAAATATGGTGGCCCACATTGCGCGTGAGGTGCACGGCTCGACGACAATTACCTATCAAGGAACGGAAATCGACTTGGCGCCGGCATGGCGTCGTGTTTCCATGGTAGATGCTGTTAAGCAAGTGACTAGTGTCGATTTTGGCGTGCAAATGAGCAACGAAGAGGCGCATCGTCTCGCTAAGGAACACAATGTACCGGTGACGCCAGAAATGACGTTCGGGCACATTCTCAACCAATTTTTCGAAACATATGTAGAGTCGACGCTCATTCAGCCGACTTTTATTTACGGTCACCCGCTTGAAATTTCGCCGCTAGCCAAGAAAAACCCGCACGACCCGCGCTTTACCGACCGCTTCGAGTTGTTCATCGTCGGTCGCGAGCACGCCAACGCATTTTCAGAGTTGAACGATCCGATCGATCAGCGTGAACGTTTTGAAGCGCAACTTCGTGAAAAAGAGCAGGGCAATGACGAGGCGCATGAGATGGACGAAGATTTTATTTTGGCGCTTGAATATGGTATGCCGCCGACAGGTGGTTTGGGTATTGGTATTGACCGTTTGGTGATGTTGCTAACGGATGCACCTTCGATTCGCGATGTCTTGTTGTTCCCGCTGATGCGTGAGCGCGATCGTCACGAAGAGAAGATAGACTAACGGTCAAGTCGAAAACAGAAGATCAAGGAGAAAAAGCGGATTCAGCATGATGCGGATTCGCTTTTTTTAATTATTTTTTTTGAAAACTTGCAATCTCATTTTGAGCGTGGTATAGTAATTTTCGCCGTCAAAAACGGTGTTGCAAGTCCGGTAGAATTTGGTCGGGAAGAAATCTTGCAATGCTATTGTCGGATGTGGTATAGTAGCAAAGCGCCTTCGGAAGCGGGAGGCGGAACGCACCTTGAAAACTGATCAACGAATGAGGAAAGAAAGCAACAAAACGTTAGCAGATCATGAGTTCTAGATGAACTTTTTAGATGAAGGAAACTTTATTGGAGAGTTTGATCCTGGCTCAGGACG
>CANHCR010000024.1 GCA_947459205.1 Caryophanales bacterium
AAGGTTGGGAAGACCGCATCAATAGCCCGCGGACATCAATCGAACAACAAAATGAACTGCGCATCCGCATCGCACAAAACCAGTATTATCTCGATAAAGATATCAATCCATCGACCGTAGGTGCGCCAACATTTGTCCGAGAGTTGATTGAAAACGCAACCACACTGTTACTGCCACTATTGGTGATGATCATCGCTGCTGACATCGTTTCCTCAGAATATAGCGGCGGCACAATCAAAGTGTTGCTCACTCGCCCCGTACGACGCTGGCGGATTTTGATGAGTAAATTCATTACACTCATCCTTACCGTCTCACTCGTGTTGCTCATGTTCACCTGTATTGCTCTGCTCATTTCCGGTGCTATATTTGGCTTCGCAGGATGGGATGCGCCGATGCTAACCGGATTTACGCTCGATGGCAATCAACTCGACACCTCAGCCGTCACCATGTTGCCGACTTGGCAGTTTATTTTGATGGAACTCGGCCTTGCATGGGTCGTCGCGATGACCGTCGCCACCATCTCGATGATGCTCTCTGTGCTCGTCCGCAGTACCGCAGCAGGCATGGGCATTATGCTCGCATTCCTCATCGCCGGGCTCATACTCACGGGACTCGTCGAATCGTGGGAAGGCGCCAAATACTTGTTCATGGTCAACCTCGACCTGATTGACTATTTAGAGGATGCCGAACCTCCTGTAGCTGGCATGACACTCGGTTTTTCATTGAGCGTGCTAACCGCATGGTCATTGGCTGCACTGCTGATATCATTTCGAGTGTTCACAAAACGTGACGTTTTTTGATGAAAAATATGGCAACGATTCGCGAACGTAACAATCCGAGGTGCGACATATGAAACAACAACGAGAGTATACACAACAAGAAATCGATCGAATGGTTCAAATGGGCTGGGAGGACCGCACACCGTTTGAGGCGATTGAGCGACAATTTGGCATCTCGCACAACGATTTTATTAAATTCATGCGGTCACAGATGACGGCAAGTTCATTTCGCATGTGGCGTAAACGAATGAATGGTCGGCAAACAAAACATCAGATCTCACGGCCAACGGATGGCACGCGCTTTCGTTGCTCGCGGCAACGAGATGTTTATTGATGACCGGAATATCTGACAGTTGAAGGAGAACGAAAATGTCTAAACGTGTAAGTATTATTTGGTTACAGATCGCCTGCATCATCACGATAGGGACGGGTGTCATTTGTGCACTTGCGAGTCATCCAGCGACAGAGGCTGCGTGGCTCTATTTGTTTGATTTGCTGAAATGGCCACTTGACGGGAACCCAGGCGCATTCGACTCGAACACGCGTGCCGTCAATGCCGTACTGGGCGGGACGATGGTCGGATGGGGACTGTTGATGCTGCTCCTTTCAAAAAAACAACTTCTGACGACGGTGCCTGGTTTGCCACGGTTCATGCTGATTGCTTTGTTCGCTTGGTTCATCGTGGACTGTACGGGATCGCTACTGGCTGACATTCCGGGCAATGTGCTACTCAACATCGGCTTTCTCGGCTTGTTCGTGCCGCCGCTATGGGTGCTTCGCTAGTTAGCAAAAACGCAACCAAGTATATGATTCGATTGGAAAGGTGGTATCGCCAATGAGAAGATCTATCGGTGTGTTATTTTTGGTAGCTGCTATTTTATTATCATCAGCTTGCGGATCACATCCAGACCTGTCTTCGAAGAAAAATAAAGAACAATCGCAAGCGCTGTCACAAACGGTCGAGCACAACGATTATTCCGTCAAACTTCCAAAATCGTGGAAAGTAACGCGAGACAGCGAAGACAGTAACCCTACGCTTTATTTTGAGATTGAGCAGAAGGAAGCGGGCGGATTGTTTTTGGCGCGCTATGACAAATTGCAAGAACTGCCTGCAGACCGCAAAGAAATCAGGGATTTGCGCACTTCGAGCCATCAAGTGTACCAATATGAGACGAAGTATGAGACCGCATGATGAAGTAATCAATTTTTGCCATAGTAGAGGTTGCTTACATGTAAAACTCGTGGGAGTATATTTTCACTCCAACGAGTTTTTTTGCGCTTGACACATATCTTTAAATAAAGTATCTTTAATTTAAGATAAATTCGATTGGAGTGCCACCGATGCAAGATTCATTAAAATTATTTGTTGTTCTGCTGAAAGCGGCGAAGACGTTATCCGATCTGAGCATGCTGGATATGAAGAAGTACGGCATGTCTCCCTCAGAATTTAAAATCATCGAATTGTTGTACCACAAGGGAGCGATTCCGATTCAAAAGATTGCAGAGCGCATATTAATGAGCAGTGGCACAATGACGTTCAATATTGACAAGTTAGAAAAAAGACAGTTGCTACGCCGCGTGCCGTGCGCTAAGGATCGGCGGGTCATTTACGTCGAATTGACGGAACAGGGCACGAAAACATTTCGAGATATTTTTGCGCACCATGCTGCTTATTTGGACTCGATCATGCAGTCACTAAGCACTGAAGAGAAGCAAACGGCGACCGAATTGCTGAAGAAATTAGGAAAAGGAGCCGCTGAGCAACGATGAATTTTCACAAACCGCCCAGCACCTACGTTCGGCAACTTACATTAAAAGTGAGTGATCTCACGCGCTCCCTTCGCTTTTACGAGGAGATATTGGGGCTGAACGTTGTCGATCGTTCGAGCAACCGTGCTGACTTGGGCATCGCATCTGATGGCAAGGTGTTATTGGCGTTAACCCAACCAACTCAGACCACACCTTTGCAAGCGAATACAACTGGGCTATACCACTTTGCCATCTTGCTTCCAACACGTGAAGCGTTGGCACAAATGGTCATCCACTTGACGAACAGCGGTGTGCGGTTCGGCTCGTCCGACCATTTGGTGAGCGAGGCGCTATATTTATCGGACCCAGACGGCAACGGCATCGAGATCTATCGTGATCGCCCTCAGGAGGAATGGACTTGGAATAGCGACCAAGTGAAAATGACCGTGGATCCTTTGGATTTTGCTGATTTGCTGAGCGGCGTCGAGCCCGCCAATGAGTGGTCTGGTATGCCTGCGGGGTCCATCATCGGCCACATTCACTTACATGTAGCCGATATCTCAGAAAGTGAACGTTTCTATCGAGACGGACTGCACTTTGATGTGATGACGCGCTATGGCGCACAGGCGTCATTCTTGGCGACAGGCGGTTATCACCACCATATCGGCATCAATACGTGGCAAGGTGTCGGGGCATCGCCGCCGCTTCAGAGCAGTGTCGGTTTGCTTCATTTCACGTTAGCATTTCCAGATCAATCATCGCGCACGCAAGTCCTTGAGGATTTGGAACAGATTGGCGCGTCGGTGATGGCTCAAAATGGTGGGTTTCAAACCGTTGATCCAGCCGGCAATGTGATTGTACTCGACATCGATCGTGAAGGGAGGTGAAAACGATGGCGAAATGTCAATGTGGTCAAACGAAAAATGAAGAGGGCAATTGTGACGGTTCACACAACGATTTGAAGCAAAAATAATAAAAAGTCAAAGACTGGGTATAGGTGGAGCGTTCGCCTATATCCAGTCTTTTGTTGTCAAAAAAGATGTCAAGGTATTGTTACATTAGATGGGATGACGAACGCAGTTTCTTATGAAAGTTTGGCCCTTAGTCGGCAGAAAAGAAAGCCTTTGGGGCGATGCCACTTTCGTTTCTGTCAGTGGTTGGCCGGCAAACGGGCAAGCATGCCCGTTTTTTATCTTGAATGTCCGGTATGTAGATGCAGTCGTGTGCGGTTTTTGCGATACCGAGTGGATCGCCGTCATAGTTCAGATTCGGCAAGGAGAGTGCTTTGTCCACGGTGCATGCAGCAGAAAACCATGAACGCAGGGATTCACATTGACTCTCAACGACCGCAGTGGCATTTTCGATAAGCGTCCAAACGGAAGCGTTCGATTTTTCAAAGGTGCAAGGATGATACCAAGTCGACTGTGTGCTATTCAAATAGTCGAACTTCGGCTGTAGGGGAGTGCGGAGCGACATGGCGAGGATGATTGACATTGCATTTTTTCCAATAAATGAAGCGATTGGATGGTGCACCACGCGAAAAATCTCTCGCATGTGGATGGTGCCGTGTTGGAAATGGGTGTCAGAAATCGTTGGATAGGCGCGGTGATACAATTGACTAATGTTTTTCAACCAGTCGGCACGAAGATCGTATGTTTCGCTTGAGCGAAGCGTCCAATTGCTTGGCAGTTGTTCTACTAACTCAAGGTCCATCATCGATTCGTAGTGCGAGTGAAAGTTGCGATATGAACCGGATAATTCCCCAGAAGCATCAAAGCCGCTGCGATAAAAGACGAAAGGGTGGATGATGCAATCGAGCACAAAATGGAGCATTGCGCCGATTATGTAGGTTCGATCAAGGTCACTTTGCGCCGCAAGTAGCAATGGCTGTAGCGCCTCATTCCCAGTTTGCGAATGTAAATGATGACCAAATGCATGCACATCTGATCGGTCCGTGCACGGCAACCAAGGTAATTTGCCGTAAAAGAAAAATGGATCGGGACCTTGCGTGCCCAACAAAAGCGCAGGTTCGTATCGTTGGATGAAAGGAAAATGTTGCGCAAGAAGGGGGAACACTTTTTTTGCGAAATAAAGATGGGTTAGGTTCGCCGGCATAGAGCCTCCTTATTGAAGCCTTTATCTTTGCCAAATATGCTTCGCGAACATTCTACCATTGAAGACTGTTTTTTCTATCAGATGGTTATGTGTGAACCATTAAATTTTGTTCAATCATTGCCTGTTACTAATCGGAAGTTCTATCTTTTTTACAATTGCTACATATCATTCTTATACTCTCTTAATACCTGTTTATTATGATAGATTAGACAAACTATTTAATAGACTGGAGACACGCCCATTATGGAACTAAGCGCCCCTTTCTGGCAAATCGCAAAATCAGCCTGCAAATTTTATCTGTCACAATGGTTTGTGAAAAAGTGGCGGAGAGACGCGATCCCTCTGCCATCGTCGGGTGCGCGCATGTTTGTTGATGTGCGTGAAAATCGCGGCCGTGCTCTGTTTATATTAGAGGGCCAAACCCAACCTCGCCTTCACCGTTTTTGGCAGCAGGCTGTTCACCAATGGCAACCGGATTATGTGCTCGATGTCGGTGTGAATTATGGGGAGTGCCTGTTTTCGGTCCGATATCCCGAGCATTGCCAAATCGTCGGCATTGAGGCCAATCTTGCGCTGAAGCCATATATTGAGCGGTCAAAAAGCACCCATCCGAATCATCCTCAGATGCGTCTCCACTATGCGATTGCGTCCGACCAAGCGATGCAGCAACAGACATTTTACGTGAACAAGTATTGGTCCGGTATTTCATCGGCAGTGTCAGGTCGTCGGTTTTTCAAAAAAATGTATCAATCACATGTCGTCGATCAAATTACCGTGGATAGCATATGGAGCACACAACCGCTGGAAAACAGGAAACTACTGTTCAAAATTGATGTGGAAGGTTATGAACCGAAAGTGTTGGCGGGCATGAAAACGTTGATTCGCCGCTGTCCGCACATGCTTGGGTTTATTGAATTTGACAGCGACTACATTGAACGAGCGGGATACGAGGCGAATCAGTTTTTACAAACGCTAAGTGCGGATTTTGAGGTGTACGCCTATCTGGCGAATGAGCGCTTGGTGCGGATTACCGGCTTCAAAATGGCGGAACTACAACGAATTTTTGAAGCGAACAGCATCCACACCGATTTTGTCATCGTTTCGCCAAATATGCAGTGGCCGATCATGAACGAGTGGATCGAAACGGAGCATACGATAAAACAAGCAACACAATGATAAGCACGAATGCGCTCAAGGCGAGAAACGGGATCGTGATGAAGCCGAACCAGTCGATGTAATCTTTGTTGCAGGGAATGCCTTTCGTGCACGGCATAAAACCGCCATAGCCAGGGATTTTTTGCAACAAATAGTGATGCAAGGCGATGACCGCACCGATGACGGCGAGCACGATTCCGTACTTTCGCACGTTCCATTCCGCAAAAAACACAGCCATCCCTAAAATGACCGTCAACGGATACATCAGAATGCGCTGGTACCAGCACAACTCACACGGGATGTATCCGCGAATTTCGCTGAAATATAAACTACCGAGCGTCGCAATGACGGCGACCATCCACGCTCCATAGACCATCCATCTTTTTCCCACGGCGTATTACTCCTTCGCCTCGTCGATGATTTGCTGCATCGCATCTAAGTCGAACGGATCGTTGAGCGTCGTGCCATTGATAATAATCGTCGGAGTTCTTTGTACGTTAAATTTTTGCACCAACTCGTCATCTCTCGCGACTCGTTTGACAATCCGCTCACTAGTCCACGATGCACGCCATGCGTCGACAGCCAGTTTCGGAGCCGCTTGCAACGCCACTTCGGTGACTACGTCTTCGGTAATCCACGCATCATCATGACTACTTTCAGGTTGGCGATCGTACAGCGATTTCACGTATGTCCAAAAAGCGTCAGGTTGCACGTCCCACAGCGCTTCCCCTGCCGTTGCCCCGAGTATCGATTCCTCGCCGTGAAAATTTGTATGGACGTAGGCCAACTTGGCCACACCACTGTCGATCCAACGCTTTTTCACTTCCGGATAAACGTACTGACTCCACGCTTTACAGGCTGGACATTTGTAGTCGGCGAACTCGATGATGGTCACTTTCGCTTGCGCGTCCCCTAAAATGGGTTGCTCCGCGAGGTCGCTAATGGGTGCAACGTTTTGTTGCGGTTGTTCATCGTTCGATGAGCCGGTCGCGAGAAAAATCACTACCGCCGCGATGACGAGAATGACGGTTGAAAGGACGATCCATTTCATCGAACGTTCCTTTGATGAGGACATAAATACAAGCTCCCTTTCTCACTGCTATGATTGCTTACATTATACTAGAACATTAGCGATTCATAAAATGGTATGCCATTCCAGCGAGTCGTTCCATTAACATGCGCCGAATGTCGTCGTTGAGACCGAGTTCTGTGAGCGTCTCATGCATGCACGCCAGCCAAGCGTCGGCACGCGACTGATCAATTGGAAAGGCAAGATGTCGTGCGCGCATCATCGGGTGGCCGTGTCGTTCGGAGTAAAGCGCTGGACCACCTAAGAGTTGAGTTAAAAACTGATGTTGCTTTTCCATGACAGGCTTGATGTCGGGCGGAAACAATGGCGCAAGCAGAGGATGTTGCTGTACCTTCGGATAAAATGTTTCGACAATCGCGCGAACTTGTGTATCGCCGCCGATGAGGTCATACATCGTTTGAGAGGAGTTCATAAAATGACCATCGCTTTCTATTTGCTTTTTTATTTGTTAACTTATTGTGTCACAAAAAAAGATGGAATGACAACCTGTTTTTGCTGTGCTACACTAAATCACGCAAGAAGCACGACCATATAGAGAAAGGTTGGATTACATATGCACCAATTAACGCAGGGACGACTTACATATTTGCTTATTTTCCTCATCTCCTTGAGTCTGTTTTGCACGTCGTTTCAGAGCGGTTCCTTGCAGGCCCATGCGACGACAGGAAATTCGTTTTCATGGGACAATGCGACTGTCTATTTTGTGATTGTTGATCGATTTTACAATGGGAACACGGCCAACGATCAGTCCTTCGGTCGCAAGAAAGTCGATACAAGCGGTTCCAACATCGGCACCTTTCACGGCGGCGATTTTAAGGGGCTGACGGTCAAATTGAACGAAGGCTATTTTACAAATCTCGGCGTGAACGCGCTCTGGGTCACGGCTCCATATGAGCAGATTCATGGTTGGGTGTCTGGAGGCAGTACTGGAGAGTTTGCCCATTATGCATATCACGGTTACTATCCGCTTGACTGGACGGCGATGGATCCGAATTTTGGCACGATTGCAGAGTTTCGTGAATTTGTCGATACCGCTCATACCAAAGGAATTCGCGTAGTGTTGGATGTGGTGATGAATCATGTCGGCTACGGAACGCTTAAGGATATGGCGACTTACGGTTTTGGCGGACCGGATGCGATCAAGTACGGTCATTCATGGGATCCGATTGCAAATGGGTTGTCATTCGGCGGAATGCACGGGCTCATCGATTACGATTCGGCAAGTGCCTGGTCTGGTTGGTGGAGCAAGTGGGTGCGTGCTGGATTGCCGGGCTATACACCTGCGCCGCCACTTGCTGACGATGAAATCAAAGGCCAATTGGCGTATTTGCCGGATCTGCGTACCGATTTGAAGACGAGCGTCGGACTGCCGCCCATTTTGCTAAACAAATGGAAGAAAGAGACGAGCGGTTTTGAAAAGTGGAATTTGCCGAAAGCGGCTCAGTTGCGCGCGGATCAAAACGTTGCGCCGGCCGACTACATCGTTCGCTGGTTAACGGCTTGGGTGGAGGAGTTCGGGATTGACGGTTTTCGTGTGGATACCGCTAAACACGTTGAACTTTGGCGTTGGAAGCAGTTAAGTGATGAGGCTGATCTAGCGCTCAAAAGATGGCGTGCAGCCAATCCGAATAAACCAGGTGCAGCGTGGACCGATGATTTTTGGATGACCGCAGAAGTCTTCGGTTTGGGGATTGGTAAGAACGACTACCACACTAAGGGTGGTTTTGATTCGACCATCAATTTTAAGTTTCAAAGTGAGCCGAGTTATTTGAACAAAATCGATGAGACGTACCGCACGTATGTAGAAGTAATCAATCGTGATCCGAGTGCGAATGTGCTCAGTTATATTTCGTCTCATGATACGTTGCTGTACGACCGTGAGGATTTGTTCAATGGCGGTACGGCGTTGCTGTTGGCACCGGGTGGTGTGCAAATTTTCTACGGTGACGAGACGGCGCGTCCATTTGGCAAGACAGCAACGGACAAAGATCAGGGTTCGCGTTCGGCGATGAACTGGAGTCAACAAAACAAGAGTTTGCTGAACCATTGGCAAAAAATCGGCACGTTCCGAAATAAGCATCACTCGGTGGGAGCTGGCGAGCATAAGAAGTTGGCCGACCAGCCTTACACGTTCTCGCGCAGTTATGATAAAAATGGCGTGAAAGATCGAGTAGTGGTGGTTTTCGGTGGCAAAGGGCAGGTTGCGGTCCAAGTTGCAGGGGTATTTGTCGAAGGGGCGACAATTCGCGATCATTACACAAAGCGGACGGCAATCGTTCAAAATGGAAAGGTGACGCTCCACGCATCCGCAAATGGCTTGATGCTGTTGGAAGAGGCGAAGGCTGACAATGTGAATGGTTTGCCGACAGCACCGGTTGGTCTAACGTTCAGTCCAGCTGGCAAGCTTACCTGGAATGAAGTGGCTGGCGCGAAGAATTATCGGATTTACGTCAATAGTGAGTGGATTGGAACCACGGCGAATGGCAAAACGAATCAGTATACACTGAACACTCGAACATGGAAAAAAGGGCAGCCGTATCAACTCGAAGTGAGCGCAAGCAACGATGTCGGCGAGGGTGCTTTAAGCAAACTGCTGAATGGCGTGCTTCCGCGTGACGTGATTCGGATTTCCGGGAAAATGATAACGGTAAACGGTAAACCGTTAGCATCAACGGCACCGATGCAAACGATTCAAGGGCGTACCTATGTTCCTTTTAAAGCGTTATTCGACATGGTAGGTGTCAACAGTTCGTGGAACAATCAGACGAAGACGTTGACTGCCACGCAAACAAATTTCAGTTTAGCGCTGAAACTAGGGGCGAAATCAGCTGTATTAAATGGTAAATCGGTCAAACTCGACGCGCCGATGACAAGCATAAACGGGACGACGTACGTACCACTCCGATTTGTCGGCGATGCATTGGATGCGAGCGTACAGTTCGTAAAATAGTCAAATAACGCAAAAAAACCTTGCTATGCTGATCTGACATAGCAAGGTTTTTTGATGAAAACATAGTCCTTCGTCGGCATGAATGAAAGTTCGTGGTGCTATGCAAAGCGCTGTGCAATGGTTACTTACGCCAGTAATCAATCACCAGACACGATACGAAGCCGACAACTGCAGTAATCCCGATCAACATCGACATTACACCGAGCACGACGTCACCCCATCCGCCGTTTTCTGTACCTACACCAGCACGCGCCATGATGAACATGATGATGGCACCGACGGCGAATAGACTGGGGGCTGAATACTTGATCCAAGGTACTTTGATCAGATTGAGTAGCACCGTCACGACGACCATGCCGAGCGAAAACAAACTGGTAATCAAAATGAAACCGCCCATTCGCAACACTCCCGTAAGCTTGATATGTTTCAAGCATAACCCAGAATGAGTAGGATGTATACCGTTATTTGCTTGTTTTCCAAACGAACCAGAAGCCTGTCACGAAAACGACGATGCTAACTGCCCATTGCGTAATGCCAATCGGCCATCCTGGGAAAATTTCGAGAATCGATCCGAGGATAAATCCCAGAATGAGTAGATAAGCAGGCTGCGGGTAGGTGCGTAGCAACCATTCAATGATTCGAGCGGTTAATATTGTTCCCGCAATGGTTCCCAATCCGATTGGAATGAGTACAGCGATATTCATGTCTGCAGCCGCATCGATGAGCGTTTGATACAGCCCGAGCACCAGCAACATGAAGGATCCGCTGATGCCAGGTAAAATGAGAGCAACGGCAAATACGATGCCGCCAACAAAAAGATGGATCCAACTCAACCAAGACACTTCGGTAATCGCGGGACTCGATGAATCGATTTCCATGCCCATCAGCACTACGATGGCGAAACCGATGATGAAAAACAACCAGTTGCTGAGCCGTAAATGAGTCGTTTCTTTTGATTTTTGATACATTAACGGAGCGCCGCCGAGGATCACGCCGATGAAAAATAGACCTAGTGGTATCGGGTATTGTTCGAGCAGCCACTGGATGCCGCGAGCGAAGACGACAATGCCGACCACGGCCCCTAAACAAACGGCGGATAGTACATATGCATGACGTTTGAAATCTTTCCAAATATGATTGATTGCCTCGAGTAGTCGGTCGTAAATCCCGAGAATGATGGCAATCGTACTGCCGCTAACGCCAGGGATCAGTTGTGATACACTCATGACCATGCCTTTGATCATTAAGTTGAGAAAATTCATGTAGGTCGCCTCCAATAATACGAATTATAACAACAATGAGGGCTTGTCGCAAAATGGCGATTTTTATTTCCTTGCAATAATGTAAATTTATGGTATACTAATCACTGTAAGTATTTTACAGTGAAAGGAGGTTCGAACATGGCAGGCATTTCTTTTGAAGTGAAGGAGCAAATTTGCGTCCTTTCTCATAGCACCAAAGGTTGGTCCAAGCAACTGAACTTGGTTAGCTGGAACGGTCGAGACGCGAAGTATGACATTCGCGACTGGGATGAGAATCACGAAAAAATGGGCCGCGGCGTGTCGCTAAGTCGCGACGAACTCGGCAAACTGCGAAATTGTTTGATAAGTCTCGATATTCAGCTCTCGGACGATGAGCAGACGCACACTGAAACACTTGTGGCACTGAACTAATCTTATGCGCAAATTCCCTCTATAACATCATGCTTTGGGGCGGTGTCTGATGATGGCACCGTCCGTTTTTTATTTAAGTCGCAAAATTAATCGGTATATTATGTATATATGAAAGGGGAGGATTCAATGTTGGAAAGTCGGAAATTGCTAACCAAAGTAGCGGAGGCGGAAGCGAACTATTTACAACACCGCAATCGTCCGGATTTGAAATTGGTGTATGCTTCAGCCTTGTTGGAGCAAGGGCGCTATGAAAAATTTCGACACTATAACTATCAAAAAGCGGCTCATATTTTTCGCGAGGTGTTAACACTCGATTCGCTTCATCCGGGCGCTCACTATCACCTCGGTTTTTTGGCACTACAAGAGCACCGTTGGGAAGATGCCATCGATCATTTGGAACGCTCCATTGATTCGGACGATTTGCAACCTGTGCAAATTGAAAAGGCAAAAGGCTATTTAGCGGCTGCATACTATGGTATGGACGATACAGCAACTGCAGATGAATATTTGAAAGAATTGAATGGGGCCATGAATGAAGGTGTCGAATTTGCCTTGTATGTGCGACGAATGCATCACGCGAATAAGATTCAGTCGGAGGAATTTAAGCCGTACACTGAAATTACTCGTGAAGGTGAGCGGTCTATGCATGCGGAGGAATATGAAAGCCGGTGCAAACGGTCGAATAGTGCTTATCGATGTACGAGTGACGAATTCGTGCTGAACTTGATCGGTGAAGTGGCGGTGCTCAAAACATCCCTAGGGAAAATGGAACTGCCTCACAAGCGATACGCTCGGTTTTTAGAGTTGCTAATCGTCTCCGGCAGTCCAGTGCCGATTTCGACCATCAAAAGTGAAGTGTTCGATGACTGCTTGACAGATGGTGCGGTTCGTACGACGATCAATCGCTTACGCAGTCAAGTTGCGGTGCTGTTCTCGGTGCCGATGGATCAGTTGATTGTCAACGAACGAAAAAGTTCGATGCGCGAGTCGACGTACCAACTTTGTTGGAATGGGACGTATTACATCTATCGCAGAAATTTTTAGTTACAGGCTGTAACCAAGCGTTCGGTATAGTAAATGTGTAAGACAAATCAAACCGAAAGGCAGGCGGTTCTATGGGAACCATCACAGCACAAATCATGATTGGCGGAAAGCATCCGAATGACGGGGGCATTAGTCCGGCGTACACTATGTATCTGTACGAAGGGAGCAGAGCGGCGTGGCAGTTAAAAAAGGAAGGTGATCTTTCGCAAGAAGTTGTTTGGATTCCGACGGTGGAGAATATGTTGGAGGACGCACTATTGTTGATTGCGTTGTATGTGGAGCGAGATGAAGCCATGGTGGCACTCGTCGAATCAAAATTGGGACGCTCTTTACCGCGAAGATTGGAGGTCTACCAAGAATTCGATGATGCGACACGAGCTGAGTTGTATCAAATTTGCCGAAGTCGATTGTTCGGCAGCAAACTCATCCTTAGTGTTCTTACGGGTTCTCATCTCCTTTTAAATTTAGACCCATTAAAGTGGTATCATGCCGAAATGGAAGTTTGTTTGCCGATGTACACGAGATTGCGGTCCGCGTGGGATCCTTCTGGACAGTTTAACATCCAAGGGAAATTATCGATGGATAAATGATATAATATATCATAAGCATTGAACTCATAGTCGAGGATGGAAGTGTTATGTTCGGATTTATCAAACGAGTTATCGATGGTTGGCGAGACTATCCTCATAAAGAGAACACAATCATCAATCAGCGCTATCTGATTAGAACGTATTTGGGGCAAGGCAGTTTCGGCACAGCGTATTGCTGTGTCGACCAGCAAAATGCAGACTGCCTTGTCCTTATAAAACAAAATCGAGCGAGCAAAGGCAAACGTGCGCTTGATATGCTCGATGCAGAACGTCAAGTATTAGCGCTTTTTGATTGTCGCGGTATTCCGATGGTGCTAGATTACTTTGCGTGGAGAGGCGCGCAATATCTCGTCACTGAATTTGTGCCCGGTAAAACGTTGGAAACCATGATTTTCGATCATCGCGAGACAATAGATGAGAACTTGTGTGTGAACTACGCAATCCAGGTGCTTCGCTTGCTTTCTGTGGTTCATCGAAACCAGTATGTCCATTTAGATGTTCGTTTGCCGAATGTAATTATTGATCATCACACGTTGCATCTCATCGATTTTGGCCTGGTTCGCGCAATCGGCGATCATCCTGACGTAGAACCTTATGAAGAGGGGAAATTGGCGTACCGACATTTAGCAGAACCGCAAAGCGACCTATATGCAGTCGGACACATGATGCTATTTATGCTGTACACAACGTTCCAAGGGCCTGAGACAACAAACTTTGAGTACGAAATCAGTTGGGAAGAGGAATTGACGATTAGCAGCGAACTTAAAGTTGTGTTGCGAAAGTTATTAAAAATCGACACGCCATATCAGAGTGCCGAAGAGGCGGTAACTTCTTTGCAACAACTGGTTGGCAAACAATAAAAAACGGGCAAGCATGCCCGTTTGACGGCCAGCTAATGGCAGAAATGAAAGCAGCATCGCCCAAAGACTTTTAGTTCTGCCGACTAGGGGCCAAACTCACATAAAAACGGGCAAGCATGCCCGTTTGACGGCCAGCTAATGGCAGAAATGAAAGCAGCATCGCCCAAAGACTTTTAGTTCTGCCGACTAGGGGCCAAACTCACATAAAAAAACCGATCTCGAGGAGACCGGTTTGTTAAAATTAACTCGAAGTATAATATTTATTACCGCGGTAATGACCGTGACCGTAGTGGTTATGATGTCTGTGTTTGTAATCGGATGAAGAGTAGTACCCGTGCGGACGATGAGTCGGTGGTCTGCGATGGGACTTCCCGCTTAACAGAGAGTAAATCAGTTTTTTGAGTAAATATTTGAGCATGTCTCTAACTCCTTTTTCATTTTTTCTGTTATCAACTCGTACTACGAATATTATACCAAATAGTTTCATTCTATGCGCAGTATCTTAAAAAAATGTTTTATTTCATCTTGAAAGGAGAAACCAATATGGAAAATCTAAACATTCTATTTGTCTATGGCACGTTATTGGAAGGAGAATATAATCATTCTAGGCTTGCTGGTTCAAGGAAAATTGCAGAGCAAGTTTGGGTCAAAGGTGAGCTCTATGATACGGGGTGTGGTTATCCCGCTTTGTATGCAGAGGGTGAGCAACAGGTTTATGGAGAACTTTACGAGGTAAACGATGCGGTAATGCAGCAGGTTGATTGGTTGGAGGGATATCACGGACCATCAGATCCAGGAAATCACTATGAAAAGATTGAAATCGAAGTGTTCGGTCAATCAGATTCGTTGAAAGCACTCACCTATGTATATGCATTTCCGAAAACGAGAAAAATACAAAAAATTGAATCTGGCAATTGGCGGATTTATGGAAGTGAGGGCTATTGATGTACTATTTTGCTTATGGATCTTGCATGAATGAAACGGATTTTCGTAGAACAGTGCCACAATTTACGCGACTAGGGAAAGCGGAACTTCATGGTTTTCAGGTAGGTTTTACGATGAAGAGTCATACTAGGAATGGCGGCGTTGCTGATATTGTCGATCGTTCAGATCAAATCGTTGAAGGAGTTCTTTACGAAATTGACGCAATCGGGTTGCAAACACTTGATCACCGAGAGGGTCATCCCAATTTTTATAAGCGAATCGAGATTGATGTTGTTTATCAAGGCAACATCATCGAGCGTGTAATCACATACAAAGGAGTTGCTCCTGATTTTGATGAGCATCCTCCATCCGAGGAATATGCTGACATCATCCTTTCAGGTGCGAGTGAATTACTGAGCGGTAGTTATGTGGAAAAGCTCCACTCGCATATTCATGGATTGTGGGCTCGGAACCGATAATCAAACCAATGGCTAATTTTCATGAGAAAACTGGAAAGTATCATGAAGGAGACGGTTCTATGTGGTTGAAGATCTGTTCAGTGATGATGGTTGTTTTCATGGCATGCAATTTGGTGACGTTTTCGGCAGTTCAACCGAAGTATGTTTTCGTTCACATCAACCAAAAGCAATTCTCCGCGTTTGTCGGTGAGCAAAATCCGTATATTAATCAAGAGGGCAGGGTGATGGTGCCAGTGCGCATCATCACTCACTTTGGCGTAAAAATTGACGATGTGTATCAAGATTTCAAAAAATTAACGGTGTCTGTTGACGTAGATGGCTTGAATTTAAACGTAGCAGTCGGACAGAAAACAATGAAATTCAATGAGCAAACGGTTGTTTTGGAGTGTGCTCCGCAAAAAGTTCGAGAGTCAATCTTTGTGCCGCTAAGGGCACTATCCGAAACGTTCGGTGCAAAAGTTCATTATGAACATTCGACGAAGAAGGTGCTTATTTACTTCAAATGATGTCGGTTTTCCTTGACAAAACATCATCGCAAAATTAAACTGATGACAAATATATATATGAGGTGACGATGCATGGACGATAGTCCGGGGAACTTAATGAACATCGATGAGCACAGGTGTGCAACCAAATTTTCAAGCCAATTTCAAAATTTGCGCCGTTATTCAGCGTACACTCGACGGGCCGTAATGAATCCAAATCATCGGATTTGTTATGTCTTTTTTTGTGAGCAATTTTCCTCACAGAATCGAGGTGACGTCATATGATCGAGTTGCTGTTTCTTTTGTTTCTAATTCTTATGAACGCATTTTTCGCAGCATCTGAAGTGGCGATGATTTCGTTGAATGATACGAAGATTCGGATGATGGCGGAAGACGGTCATCCACGTGCGAAAATGTTAAGGTCGCTTTTGTCAGAACCGAGCAAATTTCTATCCACGATTCAGGTTGGGATTACGATAGGTGGATTTCTCGCATCAGCGTTTGCAGCGGAAAACTTTGCGAAAGATTTAGTTGTGCTTTTGCAAAGCTGGGGTTTATCGGAGAATGTTATTCACGAGGATAATTTACGCACCATCTCAATGGTCTTGATCACCGTGATTTTGTCCTATTTTACATTAGTTCTTGGTGAATTGGCACCAAAAAGAATTGCGATGAAGCATCCGGAAAAAATTTCGATGGTCGTTGTTCGTCCTATATCTTGGATTGCATTTATTGCTGCACCATTTGTTAAATTGCTGACGTTTTCGACGAATTTTGTGGTCAAATTATTCGGAGTTGACCCGAGCAAACACGATCAGAAAGTTGCTGACGAAGAAGAAATCCGCATGATGATGGATGCAAGTGTTGAGAAGGATCTCATTGATGAAAATGAAAAAGAAATGATTAACAACATTTTCGATTTGGATATGAAAAATGTTGAGGATATTATGACTCATCGCACCGAGATGGTCGCATTGCCAGTCGAGGCTTCGCTAGAGGAAGTTATTGAGTTGATTAACAATGAGAAATATACGCGCATTCCGGTGTACGAAGAGGGTATTGATAATATTATTGGAACGTTGAATTCCAAGGATTTATTTCAATTTCTAAATCAAAAAGAAGCGTTTGAACAATTCGAGTTAAAGAAAGTATTGCGTGAAGCGTATTTCATCCCGGCGTCGAAAAAAATCCGGGATTTAATTAAGGATATGCAACAACAAAAGAAACATATTGCGATTGCCATCGATGAATACGGTGGTACTGCGGGTTTAGTTACGATTGAGGACGTACTAGAGGAAATTGTCGGAAACATATTTGACGAGCATGATGAACCGGAAGATTCGCCTGAAGAAATCATCGAGTTGGAACCAAATGTTTATTTAATCGAAGGTTCCGTTCATTTAGAAGAATTAATAAAGCGACTGCCAATCCAATTGCCGCTCGAAGATTATGACACATTGGGTGGTTTTGTGATCGGCTTGCTTGGAAAAATCCCGTCGGAGGATGAGCATCACGAAATCGTCTGGTCTCCAAATGAGGAGGGCGATGACGAGCAGGATGATCGTGATACGCCAATTGAGCAATACAAATTCGAAATTATTGAATTAATCAGCAAACGGGTCACTAAAGTGAAACTAACAATTATGAAAGAGTCAGATGATGAATCGTCTGGCGATTCCTAAATCATTGTCTTAAGATAAATCTCCGTCTATTTCGAAGGCGGAGTATTTTTTTTGCTCTAATCATAACAGTTCTTGACAGTTTAATTTATTGACTGTATATTAAGGGTAGATCATATCGTGACACTTCGCACAAAGTGTTGTGATGTGTAATGATAAAAAAGAAAAAGGTGGTTGAGATGAGCAAAACGACTTCAAATGAAGAACTAGGTGAGCTGTTCGACATCCACGAATTGATTGAGAAACTCGAGTCTTTAGGTGAACGGGAGGTGAAGACGAGAACCATTCATTATTACGCAGCCAAAGAGTTGTTAAAACCGATTGGTTTCGGGCGGAACGCTAAGTATAGTATGTTGCATGTGTATCGATATAAGTTGATTCGCTTGTTACAAATGAAAAATTTATCGTTAGATCAAATACGAGAGCAATTATATGCGCATGACAATAACCTGTCGTCGTTACAAGAGGCGTGCCATAAGTTGCTGGAGCAGTCTAGCGAATACCGTTTGAAAAGTCGAATCGCAGAGGTCGAACCGGAATCGATCGAATGGACAACAGACAACAACGGATACTCGCATGAACAATTTTGGCGAAAAGTTTCAGATGTTGTGTTATCAGCTGGCGCAAAAGTCATTTACAGTGCTCTGACTCTCCATTATTTACTCACGCAAAGTAACATTGCGAACGCGAAACGTGTCATCATACTAAGCGCATTGGCTTACTTCATTTTGCCGGTTGACGCAGTCCCAGATCTTTTACCAGGTCTAGGTTACACTGATGATTTAGGGACGCTGATTAGTGCTACATTAACTGTTCGCACTTCATTTCAACCATCAATTATGAAATTAGCGAAAGAGCGGATGAACGAGTGGTTCGCACGTCATCGTAATTTGGATAAAGAGTTAGAAGAAGTAGACCGCTTTATCAATACTCAAATAAATGAATAGGGGTGGCGCAAAGATGTTGGATTTTCCGAAAGAAATTGGATTAATACCTGTAGGTCGTTCGGTTGCTGATTGCCCGCTACAAACGGTTGATGTTTCAGCAAAAATGGATGATACGCTCAGTGAAGTGACGATTTCTCAAACGTATGAGAACAAAGGGAAGCAACCAATCGAAGCGATATACAAGTTTCCTTTGCCGCATGAAGCGAAAGTGACGGGATTTACAGCGAAATTCGGTGACAAAGAAATTAAGGGTGAATTTTGCGAGCACGACAAGGCGATTTTGGACTACGACCAAGCCATTACGTCTGGAAATAGTGCGCTTTTACTTGAACAACGACGGAATGATATTTTTGAAGTGTCGCTTGGCAATATCACGCCGGGCGAAATGGTTCGCATCACTTTTTCATTTATCCAAGAAATCGTTGTGACCGACGATGAAATTCGTTGGAATTTACCGACCGTCATCGCTCCACGTTATTCGCCCGTTGATGGTGGTCCGACAGCAAAGCAGGATCGAGATGAAGTGAGCGTGACGATTGGTGAAGCTCCTTATACACTTTCGTTTCGTGCGGAGTGGTCCAGTCCGCAAGGGATCAAGGACGTGCAGTCGCCATCGCATAAGTTGACAACAAAGCAAACGGATTCAAGTTGGGTCATCCAGCTGACTGAAGAACATTTGACGTTGGATCGTGATTTGATTTTAATTGCAAAACTAAGCGGCGAGGTTCCGGACGTAGTCGCTGTGGTCACACAACCAGAGCAACAACTTGCTAGAGTCAAGTTTCGCTTACAATCGGGAGAAAATTATGTGCAAAAACATGCTGAATACGTCTTTTTGATTGATGTTTCCGGTTCGATGTCTGGTCAGAAACTCGATCAGGCGAAGACAGCGCTACAACTTGCTTTGCGTAACATGGACAATGGCGACTATTTTAATATTATTGCATTTGAGAGTCAGTTTTTTTCGTACAATGAAAGCTCGGTCATGTACTCGCAAGAGGAGTTGGATCGCGCCAGCGGGTGGGTCGAGAAACTCAGACCGCTTGGTGGCACGGAGATTTACGAACCATTGCAACGGGTGTTAAAGCAATCGAAGCATATCGCAGAGTTAGAAAAAATCGTCATGTTGTTCACTGACGGCGAAGTATCGAACGAGTCGCAAGTCATTCGCTTAATCGAAGAAAATAATCGCCATACTCGCCTATACAGTTTCGGTATCGATACCGCTGTCAATCGACTATTCATCGATGGAATCGCGAAAGCTGGTAATGGAATTTCTGAATATGTATACCCAGGAGAGCGCATCGAGGATAAAGTCATCCGCCAACTATCTCGTGTTCATGCACAAGCTGTAGTTGAACCGAAAATTACGGACGCAAATGGGACAAAACTAGCTTTTGTTGGTGAAAATCCTGCTCGGTTTTATGCTGATGAACAGTATGATCTGATCTTAGAGGCGCCATTAGAGGCGGATCTCTCGAGTTTGACGATTCGGGGCGCATTTGGAGATCTAGCGGAATGGTCGTACGAACTTCCTAAATCTGTGGTAGGAAACGAGCGCTTGATGAGTTTGCATTGGGCCAAACAAAAAATCGATGAACTTCAGAAAAGACTGGAAGATCGGAGAAACTCCGCGAAGGTAAGAACTGCATTGGAGCGAACAATCGTCAATTTATCTGTCACATATGGTTTGATGTCGAAATATACCGCGCTAATTGCTGTCGTTGAACGCGAGCAAGCACTAAGTGGCAGTCCGGAAAAAACGATTGTGCCAGTATCGCTACCGTATCAATGGCAACCGCCCCTTCATATCGAATATTCGTTTATGGATGTTGCTCATCATAATTTCACCGGTGATATAATGTTGGGTGCTACCATGTCGGCACCTCCAAATCCTAAACGTTCCAGAGGACTGTTCTCAATGGTTTACGAGAGATTTTCTGAAATTTCTTCTGGATCAACAAGTAAGGTTCCGGACTATGAAGCAAATGTATTGTTTAGCCCTGAAGTCGAAGTTCCACAACCTGAAGATCGTCTGCGACTTATTGCTTCGAAGCAAAATGCGGACGGTTCGATGGGGCGAAATGAAAAAGTGTTGGAGCAGACCGCATGGATGGTCATTGGCTTTTTGCAGTATGCTGAACCTGTATGGCAAATGTATCGTAAGCAACTCGAAAAGGCTGGGAAGTGGCTGCTACATGTAGCACAACCAGTCAGCGTGACACAAGGTCTACTCATTGCGGTTGCCTCGCAACAATTGATTCAGCAGAACATTATCAAGAGTGGAACGGACCGTTCGCAATTGGAACAAATCAGCAATAATCTGCGCGGAGAGGAATTGCTCGTTCTTGAAGCAGTGAAAAACAAGCGGAATGAGCGACTTTATGAGTACTTTAATTGGGATGTTTTTGAAGTTGAAGAATTACCTGAAGTCATCTTGTCGCAAATCAAGGTATAATAGAATCAAATACGAGTGAAGGAAGGCGTTCCAATGGCTTTCAAAGTGACACCATTTCCCGAGTTTTCGTGGTCGCAATCGCGAGATGCAATCATGCAGGACTGTTTGCGCAAGTACTATTATCACTACTACGCATCACATAATGGATGGTTGGGTGATGCAACGGACTCGCAACGACAAGCGTACCTGCTCAAGCAACTTTCAAATTTGCATCTTGTGCTCGGATCTGCCATTCATGAAATGGCGCATGAAGTGATTGTAAAGACATTAGAACGTCAAAGTATTGCGACGACGGACGAATGGATTCGAACCATAAAGGATCGCTTGAACCGAGCGTATGTGGAATCTAAGAAACAAGACGTTTGGCGACGAGCACCGAAAAAATCGACGATGCTTCACGAAATTTATTATGGCGAAAACAAATTGCCAGATTCGCTGGTCAAACTGATTGCGGGCAAAATTGAGCCGTGTGTACGTAATGTATTTGCATGCGAGACATTCCGTGAAATCACAACACAGCAGGGAATTGAGATTGTTGAGGCGGAGCAAATGAAGACGACGCCATTTGATGATGAACGCATGTACGTCATTCCTGACTTGGTCTATAAACGGGCGGACGGTTCTTACGTCATTGTTGATTGGAAGACGGGGAAGGAATACGAGCAAAACGAGGACCAAACCTTGCTCTATGCGATGTATGCCATCGAGCATTACAAGGTGCCGATTGACAAAGTGGAAATTCGATTGGAGTATTTGCTGACAGGTACGCACAAAACGATTGCGCCGAATCAAGCAAAGATGGAGGAAACGCGTCAATGGGTGCGCGATAGTATTGAACAGATGAAACGTTTGATGGAGAATGAATTACAAAACAAACCATTGGACGAGTCGTTTTTTTCGGCGAAGCCTGATCGATTTAAGTGTGGCGGGTGTAATTTTTGTGAAATTTGCCCGGAAGCGCGGTTATAAGCAATGTTAACCTAAAACAGCGGTTAGTTTACGCAATGGACCGTCTGGATTCGCCACATCTAAAATGTCATAGATGCTAATTGGAAACATCGGGATTCCATAGATAGATGTTGTCGCTTCAAAGAGTGGGAAAAAGATGACGAGTGATTTGTCAGCTAAATAATAATCTTGTTGCGGCTCGATGGACACATATGATTGCGACAGTGGGATATGCCGCTGTCGCATTTGGTTTTGTACAAGCTTTGATAATTTGAATACGTGGTTTAAACCAGGCATGAATAAATCGTTTAATTGTAGATTGGTTCCCGTTTTAAGGTCGAAATTTAATGCCTTTAAAATGATTTGTTTTTGTTTTTGTGATATAGACCGCGCTTCACTGATTAACATGATACTCAAAAATCCGCGTTCATTTGTTTTGATTTCAAAATAGCCGCGGATTTCTGTTTTTTTCGTAAGTTGTGCTTGGATTTGCAAGTTGATGGCAGCCTTCATTAACGACAAGATTTGCAAATTTATTTTGCTTTGGATCGATTGGTTGGTCAGTCCCGTTATCTCTGGGTAGATGACTTTGGCCCGTGGTTGGATGATTTGTCGAGTGATGAACGTGACTGGCGGATGAAACGGCATGGGAAAGCCACTCCTTTGTAGAGTTTAAGGTAGGTCGATGAACAAGATTTTGGACTGTTGGAGTGCTTTGATTGTGATTGCCGATTCATCGAATATTCTCAAGGAGTCCCGTCGATTGACGATGGGCTCCTCGTTAATCTGGAGAGTGCCGTCAATGACAAAAAGGAATGCTCGACGTTCTGATTCGAGTGTATATTCGATTTCTTGGTCAGCATCGAGATTGCATAAATAAAGAGTTGTGTCTTGGTGAATGTGACCCTCTCCGACTTGGTTCTGGTGTGAGACGACAGGATGCAACTGATTGCAAATTTGCTCAACGTCATAAGTGACCATTTCATAACCAGGGTCTAATTGTAACGTAGATGGTTCAATCCACAATTGCAATAGTTCCACGGACTCGCTAGTTGACGGGTTTACTTCGGAATGGCGAATGCCACGACCTGCCGTCATCTTTTGAATAATGCCAGGGCGCATGATTTCAATATTGCCCAAGTCGTCGCGGTGTTCGAGTTCTCCCTTTAATACAAAAGTGATAATTTCCATGTTGCGATGGGGATGCATGCCGAACCCAGTACCAGGGGCCACCACGTCGTCATTTAATACTCGCAAAGGACCAAATCCCATGTTCAGCGGATCATAATATTCAGCAAATGAAAAACTGAATTGTGATTGCAGCCAACCGTGATTGACTCGATAACGACGATCTGCTGGGTAATGGTGAATCATACGTCGGTGTCACTCCTCGTTTGTGATGATTGCTTTTATCAATATAAGTTTGATTTCATAGGTTGTCAACGAAATAGAGCCTTGTTCAATTCCGTGAGGAACTGCACAAGGCTCTACGTTATTTCAGGTGTTTCCAATGTTCCTATTACATCCTTTCTACTTTCAACGCTTATCACGGCGTGATTAGAATCTGCTTGAGTTCCCACATGCTCACAATCGTCGAAGACCGGTGTCACGGACGATCTTCCTTGCGGCGACTGCTACCGACATGTTTCGCTGACCTATTTCAATGGACTATCTCCTTCCTGTGTCCTGTTTTGAACGTGCCTCGCGGTGGTTTCCTGTTTGGAATGGCATACCTTTATGGTCGATGCCGTGTTGACCGAGAAGCGGTTCGGGCACTTCAGAAAGCGCTTTCTTCTTTCTGACTTCATGATAGCGTACGGAGAAAGTAATGTAAATATTCAGAAAATTCGTTTTTTATAAGATTTGGTTGATTCTAGCATGATTTTCGGGTATTAACTCTTTATTTCGCGGTTTTACGTGGATTCTCTCGGAATTACATATCAGTAAAATTGACAGTGCCGACGATTGATGATAAAAATTCCTTTAGTTCTTCGGCTTCGTCTTCTTTGAGTTTGTACACGTGCTCTAAATAACCTTCTTCGGCAAGGTCGTCTGGTCCGATAATGGCAGTGCGCCCTGTTTGCAAATCAATGACGAGTTTTTTGCCGTAGAAGCGATCCGTTGTCGTAATGGCGAAATCAAAGCGACACGTTTGCCCGAAAAAGCAGACGAAGCGCGTTCTGGTTTCCTCAACTGTGTCATACATAAATGTAAATTCTTCGATGGACATGAACAGCACCTCAAAATCGTAGTAGATGGGTTGGATTATAGCCAGTCTTTTTTGCGGAACACGAGAAACATGCCCGCACCGACGAGCACGATGATGCCGATAATCAAATAAAAACCGTACCAGACGTTCGTTTCCGGCATGAATTTAAAATTCATTCCGTACACACCTGTAATCAGTGTGAGCGGCATGAAGATGGTCGTCAAGGCAGTGAACACGCGCATGATGTCATTGGCACGATGGGCGAGACTTGATTGATACGCCTCACGCAAGTTGCCCATCAAATCGCGAAACGTATCGAACGTCTCGATGACTTTCACGGCGTTCTCCAAAATATCGCTGAAATATTTTTGTAGTTGATGGTTGATCAGTTTCAGTTCGCGTTTGTTGAGCGCGGCAATCAAGTCGCGCTGTGGTCCGAGCACTTTTTTGAGCCACAAGATTTCACTGCGCAACCCAATAATTTCATTAAGATGCGTCTTCTTCGTGTGCATCAAAATGTGCTCCTCTAGGCGCTCAATCCGCGCTTCGATTCGCAAGGCAACACCAAAGTAACTGTCGACAATTAGGTCAATCAAGTGATACAGAAAGCGGTCGGCCGAATTGACTTCTTCTTCCAACAAAATCGGCTTAATCGCACGCAGTTCGTTGATTTTCTGTTTAGTGACTGTAATGATGAAGTGACGTCCGAGAAAGATGTTGGCCGCCCGCAAAAAGATTTCTTCATCGTCAAAGCGAATACTGTTGATGACGAGAAAGTAGTGGTGTTCGTGTAGCACGATTTTTGGACGTTGTTCTTCCTCGCTGATGCAATCTTCGATGTCCAATTCCTCTAATTTGAACAGTTCCTGCAACTGCTCCAGTTCGTCTGGATTGGCGTCAATCCAATAAAAGCCTTGTTCAGGCGGATGAACGGTGTCTGCTAAATTTTTCACGAACGTAAACACGCCGTTATGGACGTGACGGATTTTCATGGGATTCACTCCTGTCTAAGCGGAGCGCGAACCATCATCACTACCCGTTCTGAGCGCTCAGAGGATGAGCGAAACATGTAGTGCGGCGCGCGCTAGTTGCTATTGAAAATGTTGATAATCGGCTAATCTGTCGGGGTTGACTACGCTCACCATCCATACGTCTCATCACTCCTCTGCATCTAAGTTTACTTGATAAGTATAACGCTACTTCCGAACAGTGACAAGACGCGGCCGTGTATCTTCATCTTATGCCGAATAAACTTGACCTGCGCCCGTTTTTTCGCTACATTATATTTATCAAAATTACATAATCACTCTTATCCGGAGTAGGCGGAGGGACTGGCCCTGTGAAGCCCGGCAACCACGCGCGACCTGATGCGAATTGAGCGATTAGCGCTCATCGACAGGCACGTGAACGGTGCTAATTCCTGCGAAAACGAAAGTTTTCGACAGATGAGAGAAGATGAGGCTGTGCAGCGAGATTTCTATAAGTCTAGCACGAACATACCAGGTCTTCTCTGAACGTAGAGAAGGTCTTTTTTATTTTCATCACCAAGAGAAAGGAGTGGACCTCAGAGATGCCAATCAAAATTCCTGACTTGCTACCTGCCAAAGAAGTGTTGTACAAAGAGAATATTTTCGTGATGGATGATTCGCGGGCTTTTCACCAAGACATACGTGCGCAGCGGATTGTCATTCTCAACTTGATGCCGACGAAGGAAACGACGGAAACGCAAATTTTGCGACTGCTGAGCAATTCGCCGCTTCAGGTGGAAGTGACGTTCCTGCATCCGAAGTCGCACGTTTCACGCAACACTTCATTCGAGCACCTGACCGCATTTTATAAAACGTTCGATCAAATTGAGTCGCAAAAGTTTGACGGGTTGATTGTCACGGGGGCGCCGCTCGGGCAAATTGCGTACGAAGAAGTGAATTATTGGGACGAATTGACGCAAATAATGAAGTGGTCGAAGCGCAACGTGACGTCGACGCTTTATATGTGTTGGGCCGCGCATGCTGGACTCTACTATCATTACGGAGTGCAGAAACATTTGCTGGAGCAAAAGAAGTTCGGCGTGTTTCCGCATCAAGTGCGCGTTCGCAGCAGCAAGTTGTTGCGCGGGTTTGATGATGAGTTTTTGATTCCGCATTCGCGCCATTCCGAGGTTCGCGAGGAAGATATTCGCAAGGTGCCGCAACTCAACATCCTTGCTTCGTCGGAGGCGGCGGGCGTCTATCTGGTGGCGTCGTTTGATGGCAAGCAGGTGTTCGTGACGGGCCATTCTGAGTATGACGCGTTGACGCTGCATGAGGAGTACATGCGCGATGTGAGCAAAGGGTTGCCGATTGAGCCGCCGCACAACTATTATCCAGACAATGACCCGCAACGTGCGCCGCTGCACCGCTGGCGCTCGCACGCAAATTTGCTGTTCACGAACTGGCTCAACTACTACGTGTATCAGGAAACGCCGTATGTGCTCGAGGATGAGGACATGGATTTTATGGGCTATCTTTGATTGATTTTGGAGGGGAAAGCAATGGCAGATGAGAAAACACGTTATCATATCGACAGTCGTTTGGCACAAATCGGGTCGGTCGATGATCCGGTGACGGGTGCGGTCAGTTATCCGATTTATCAGGCGACGGCGTTTCGTCATCCGGCACTCGGTAAGAGTACAGGGTTCGACTATTCACGCACGAAAAATCCGACGCGCGCCGTACTTGAGGCGGCTATCGCTGATTTGGAAGGCGGTGACGGCGGGGTCGCATGTACGACGGGGATGGCGGCGTTGCAAGTGGTGTTTTCGCTGTTTTCGCAGGGCGATCACATCATCGTCTCGCTCGATTTGTATGGTGGCACGTATCGTTTGATTGAAAAAGTGTTTGGGCGCTTTGGCATCACGGCAACGTATGTGGATACGAATGATTTGGCGGCGTTGGAACGGAGCAAGCAGGCGAACACGAAGGCGGTGTTTATTGAAACGCCGACCAATCCGCTGATGATGATTACCGATTTGCGGGCGGTGTCGAACTGGGCGAAGCAACACGGTTTGTTGACGATTGTCGACAACACGCTGCTGACGCCATATTTTCAACGGCCGCTTGAGCTCGGTGCGGATGTCGTGGTGCATAGTGGGACGAAGTATTTGGGCGGGCATAACGATGTGCTCGCAGGCTTGGTGGTCAGCAAAGGCGCGGAACTGACGGAACAGATCGGCTTCCTCAATAATGCGATGGGGACGGTGTTAGGTGCGCATGACTCATGGTTGTTGATGCGCGGGATGAAGACGCTTGCCTTGCGGATGGAGCGCCATCAGCAAAATGCGACGGCGGTGGCGAAGTTTTTGCAAACGCACCCGTTGGTTGAGCATGTGTATTACCCGGCGCTCGAGCATCATCCAGGGCACGCGATTCAAGCCGGGCAGACAAGCGGCAATACGGGGATTTTTTCGTTCAAAATTAAGAGCGGTGCGTATGTCGAGGCGATTTTGCGGCACATCAAGTTGATTGCGTTTGCAGAAAGTTTGGGCGGCGTTGAGTCGCTGATGACGTATCCGATGGTGCAGACGCATTCTAACATTCCTGAGGAGATTCGCAACGCGATCGGCGTCGACGAGAAACTGTTACGCATTTCGTGTGGCATCGAGCATGCGGACGATCTGATTGCCGATCTGGCGCAGGCGTTTGCGGCGGCGCAGGCGGAGTTGGGGTAGAACGGAGCAGAATGGAACGGAACGGAACGTATAGGACGGGCAGCAATGCCCGTTTTTTTATGCTTATTTCATCGATAAATGTATATTATACTTTACAATTTGAAAAATAAGTATTACAATTCAGGTAACTAGCAGGAGGTGGCGGTATGGTGCTGGAAGTCGAAAAAGTTAGTAAGCAGTTTATCCATGAAAAACAAACCGTTGATGCGGTGCGCGATGTATCTTTTGCTATCGCGGCAGGTGAGACGGTCGGGTTGATCGGCCCGAATGGAGCGGGTAAGAGCACCTTGATGCGCATGATTGCGACGTTGATGAAACCGAGTAGCGGGAACATCTCCGTTGATGGGTACGATGTCGTTGCTCATCCACAAGCGGCGAAAGCGCGTATGGGGTATGTCTCACTCGATACGAATTTGCCGGAGCAGATGAGCGGTGCGCAGTTGCTGCGCTATTTTGCCCGCATCTACGAACTCGATGCACAGGTGGCAGAACGCCGGATCGCAGATTGGGCGGATCGCCTTCGTCTTCATGAATATATGCAAAAGCCGTTCGGGCAATTATCCACCGGTAATAAGCAGAAGATCTCACTGGTACGAGGACTGTTGCATCAACCAAAATTTTTGTTGCTCGACGAACCGAGCAATGGGCTCGATATTTTGGCGCTCGGTACGTTGCGAGAAATGTTGCAATCATTGAAAAAGGATGGCACCGCGATTCTCATCTCGTCGCACATTTTGCAAGATATTCAGTTGTGTGATCGTGTGCTTGTGATGCATGAAGGAGCGCTCATTCGCAACGAACCGCTTGCACAAATCAGTGAACGGCTCGTTTCGTTGGAAGAATATTATCTCAAGGCGGTGAGTGTTCGATGAATATTGGCAGAATGTGGACGCTTGCTTGGCGCGATCTGTGGCATGCGCTGCGCGATAAACGCAACATGACGACAATCCTTCTGATTTCCGTCATCATCTACCCGGCGCTGATCGTCGGCGTCAGTTGGTTTCAATCGAATCAGCAAACGGAAGCGCTCGAAACCGTCTATTTGCTGCAAGTCGATGATCGTGAACTATTCAATCGTCTGCTCGAAACGTTGCCGCCGCCATTCAAATATGAGTTGCGAGACGGTGCGTCGACCGAGTCACTTGACGGAACTTTGCTGATTCAACGGGATGGCACGGGGTACGCGGTCACGTGGGAGCAGCGCAGCGATCGCAATCGCAACGTTTTTCTTAATGAGCAGATGGTTTCGTGGATTACGCAGTGCAATGAGCTGCTACGTTTGGAAAAATTAAAGGAAGTTGGCGTCACCACCCAGATTTTGCAACCGGTCAAGTTCAACGTCGTCGACGTGACGCCGGAGGAGCAACGGCAAAATCCGCTGATCGGCATGCTTGGTTACTTTATGGCGCTTGGCATTATCGTCGGCGGAATGGGTATTGCTATTGACACAACGGCCGGTGAAAAAGAGCGGAAAACATTGCTCACCTTATATGCAAGCCCGCATACAGTGGCAGAAATAATGAGCGCAAAGCTGATCCATATTTCTTTTTTTGCGGTGCTGGCTGCGATATTGAACGTGATCTCAATGGGGGTCTCGCTCACTGTGTTGTTGCCGATGATAGAAAAAGATTTGGAGGCCGGACTGCGGCTCGATGCAGCAGTGTTTATCCAACTGCTCAGTCTGGTAATCGTGCTGGCCGTACTATTAAGTGCGCTCATGCTCGCGATTGGCATTTATGCACGCACCATCAAAGAGGCCACCTCCTGGATGACGCCACTCCTGTTTGTCGTTATTTTTATCGGCTTGACTTGGTCGTCGGTCGATGCCGAACCATTTTCATGGGTGTACTGGACACCAATCGTCAACGTATTCGTTAGCATTAGTGATACCTTCAGCCATAAACTGACCGTTGCACATTGGTCGATTACCTTAGGTACGATGATAATTGCGATTGTTTTTTTCAGCATGCTGACAAAGAAATTATTTCAATCGGAGTCCGTGTTGTTCAGAAATTAATCGAGGAAAGGACTGTGTTGTCGATGCGATTAGCGAACCGGGTGCGTGAACTTCGAGCGCGTTTCCGTCTATCTCAGCACGAACTGGCTGAGCAAATTGAAGTGTCGCGGCAGACGATTGCGCTCATCGAGCGTGGCGATTACTCGCCGTCAGTGGTGATCGCACTCAAAATGGCGCAACTTTTCAAAGAACCGGTGGAAATGATTTTTTACTTGGAGGAGGAGCAGCAATGAATAAAAAAATAAAATATTGGTTGGTGACGTTGGCATTTATTTTAGTCGGAGGCAGCATCGGTTTTTTGTTTGGATATTTAAGTGAAGGGAAGTCGAGTGACGGTTGGTTCAGTCTCAAGTGGTACGTTGTGTTTCCGTATGACGTTGTCTTCTTTTTGTTAGCGGGTGCGTGTTTGGTTTTGCTTGTGCTCGTCTTGCGCGGACTGCAAACATTGAATCGGCAATCGCACGAAGCAGTCGATGAAGAACTGTATTCGCCGGCGGAACAAGCGGTGTCTAAACTATTCATGCAGGCGACGCTTTTGCAATCGATTGCGACACTTTGGCTATTTGCTGGTGCATCTTACTCATTTGAAGTGTCTGAAAATTATGAGCGGATTGTGGGTGTTTTACTCATCAGTTCGGTCGTCCTCACGGGTGTCGGCTGGATCTTGTCGCGAAAAGTGACGAAACAGATGAATGAATTGGTACCACGTCTAGCCGTCGATTTGTACGATACGAATCCACAAAAGCAATATAACGACTTGGTGCAGCGCTTGGATGAGTCGGAAAAGTTGCAGATGTATAAAGCCGGATTTGTGACGATGCGTTGGATGCTGACGTTGCTCTATATCTTGCTGTTTGTGATTTTTATCTACTCTCTGCTCGTTGAATCGCAGATTAACCTGTTGCTAGTCGTTGGTTTGCTCGCCATCGCTAATCAGACGTTTTATTTTGTCGTTGCCAATCAGCAGACGAAAAAAAGGAGATTTTAATAATGAGTATTTGGAAAACGTTCGCAATCAGTATCGTATCGCCCCTCAGAATCGCCGAGTTAGTCGGTGACCGGAAACGCAAAGTGTTCAGTTATCTTGCATTGCTCATTTTGGTTTGTCTCATCCCGACGTTCATCACCACTTCGCTCAGCGTTAACAGCGCAATTGTTCAATTTCAAACGTTTATGAAAAGCGACGAGGTGCCCGATTTTCAACTGACCGAGGGTATTTTGACTTCGAATATTAAGGAACCGTTAATCGGCGACTTACAAGGGGACACGTTTATTTTTGATACGACGGGTACATATGATGAGTACAATGTGGGCGAGGCAAATGCAACGTTTGCTTTACTTACGGATCGAATGATTATCAATGACGGTACGACCAACCAAACCGTTCTCTACTCCGATTTAGCCGGCTTGGAATTTTCGAAGAGCGATTTGAACGGCTGGATTGATATGTTTGCCAATATCAAGTGGTTGCTGTTTGCCATTGTAATTGTCGTTATTTACGTGGTTGAATATATTACGATTTTGCTGATCGCACTCGTTCTAGCGCTGATTGGGTTAGCGTTCAAATCGTCGTCAGGCGACAAACCCCCCTATGGAAGAATCTGGGTTCTTGGCGCGTATTGCATGACGATTCCGGCGATTGTGTCTTGGGTTTTGAAATCGTTTGAGGTTCATCTGCCGTTCGCGGGTTTGATCTTCTTCATCGCTTGCGCCGTTATTCTATATCTGGTGATGCGCGAGGTTGTGAAGCGCACTCGTCTATTGGAGAGTGATTCTAGAGTATGAGTAACATGGGGATAGAATTCAACACGATTTTCATCAAATCATGGACGTTTTTGAAAAAATATTGGTTGGGTATCTTTTGCATTACGTTTATTTCGGAGGGGGTTGTTGCCTTCGTGAATAAATGGTGGACGCAATATTTAAAATCGGTGAACCTTGATTTTTTTGGCTTCATTGAAGGGTTTGCACATGGCGTGTTAGGTTTTCTTGTCATTAGTCTACTCACGCCAATCGGCAAGTCTTGCATGGCATATTACTTTCACAAAAAAGAAAACGGAGAACCCATTTCGGGTCCTGCCGCCTACATGAGTGCCTTAAAAATGTTGCCATTCATACTCATTGCGGCCGCTTTATGGTTTCTCGGGACATTGCTTGGACTTGCGGTACTAATCATTCCCGGATTGTGGTTTTTCTTTTCGAGTCAATTTGTTACCCATGCGATGATGGTCGATCGACTCGGGGTTATCGAAGCATTTAAGCGAAGTAGAGCGTTGGTCGCTAAAGGATTCGGCGCGGTGGTTTTAGTATTCCTTCTGCTTGAAATCACGCAAGGCATATTTGGCGGGATTCTAACGAGTATCATTCTTGCTATCCTGCCAATCTTAGGTCAACATCAATACTTTGTAGACTGGTTTGTAGCAATCTTTACCGGTGCGATTGTATATGTCCCGTTAGCGGTCATGTATCTCGAAAGAAGAAAGGCGTTTTCTGTTTCTACTTAAATGCAACCGGAACATGAGTTGATAAAGTGTGCGTTTCGGATTTTGCGGGGGTATGCGTATCATAAGTAAAGCATAATAATATGGAGTTTTCTATGTAAGTTGGCCCCAGTCGGCAATCATGAAAGTACCGAAAAGTCCATGGTCAACTTTCATGATTACCAGTGAATGGGCCACAAACGGCACAAAGATGCCGTTTTCTATAGATAGAAATGGTACAGGTTATCTTACAACTTTGTAAGATAGCCTGTTTTTCTGTAAGTGAATAGTTATGGAGAAATTAAGAATCACTGGATTATAATAAAAATAAAAAACTTCTTGTTTTTTTGTCAAGTGTGGCAATGAAAATAACGCACAAGTGAACGAGAGGACATTTTCATTGTTGTTTGTGACAAGAACGGTCATGAACGTTTTTATGATGTGAATTGAATAATAAGGAGAGATTTTTAAATGGAAATTCTAAGGGTGGAACATGTAAAGAAAACGTACGGTCATGGTGAAAATCAAGTGGAGGCTCTAAAAGATGTAAATCTCTCCGTCAATAAAGGAGAGTTTATCACCATTGTCGGAGCTTCGGGTTCCGGAAAAAGTACGCTACTACATCTGCTCGGTTGTCTGGATAAAGCAACAAGTGGAAACATCATCATCGATGGACAAAATGTGGTGGATTACGATGAAGAAAAGCTTGCTATTTTTAGAAGAAGAAAAATAGGTTTTATCTTTCAGTTCTTTAATTTGATCCCTGTTTTAGATGTGGAAGAAAACATTGCCCTTCCGGCATTGTTGGACCATGACAAGGTTGATCAAACATATTTAAATGAGATTATTGATATTTTAGGACTCAAGGATAGAAGAAAACATTTGCCTTCGCAACTGTCAGGCGGACAGCAACAAAGGGTATCCATAGGCAGAGCATTACTGAACAAGCCTTCCATTATTCTTGCGGATGAACCGACCGGAAACCTTGACAGCAAAAACACAAAAGAGGTTATCGATTTACTACGGTTTACAGCAAGAAAGTATAATCAGACGTTAATCATCATTACTCATGACGTGAACATTTCGACAATGGCGGATCGAGTCATTACGATTGCAGATGGCGAAATTATTTCTGATCAATATTTAAAAAATAACTAGTTACGGGAGGACTGTAATGATTAACAGTTATAAGCAGCTAACAGGTAAATATCTGAAAGCGAATAAGAAGAGCAGTTTACTGACCGTCATCGGCATCATCTTGTCAGTAGCACTGGTCTCAACCGTCGGTCTTATTTATAAAAGTATGGAGCATGCTCAAATTGAACAGGTGAAACTTTCGGATGGTTCTTTTCACTTAGTGTTTATTGATGTAAATGAACGTTTAATCTCGAAGATTGCGAACAATCCGAAGGTAAGCAGACACGGACTTTATCAAGTACGTAGTGGCATTCATGTTGGTAAGAATGTAACTGTCGATGAGATTACTGCCAGTAGTAATAATGTATTAGAACTGTTCACTTATAAAGCGATTGACGGGAAATTTCCGCAAAATCAGAATGAACTTGCTGTACAGAAATCAATACTCGGACAAATCGATAAACAAGCAAAAATTGGACGTAAAATAACGTTTAATAATAAGGAATACACCTTAGTTGGAATATTAGAAAATAATTCGCTTGCGAAAAGCGGTGTCGTCTTATCGATTAATCAAAAACTTGATTCCAAAACCTCTGCATTAGTGGTTGAAATTAGTTCTAAAGCGAATTTGAAAACCGCTCTGCAAGAGTTAAATCAACTAGCCGATGAGAATACAATCCTTCCCAACTCCAAATTAATCTCTGTGCAAGGCGGAGATGATGAAGGAACCGGTACGGGCGCGATAGTTGAATTAGCTGGGATTATCATTGGCATTGTTGTAATATGTAGCATTGCCGTCATTTATAACTCTTTTCAAATCAGTATAGTCGAACGAATTAGACAGTTCGGACTATTAAGAGCTGTAGGTGCTACTAGAAAGCAGATTAGAACCATTGTCCTCGGAGAAGCTACGATATTGGCCGTGATTGGAGTTCCTATAGGATTGCTATTTGGCGTTGGTTTTATTTATGGAATTAGTATTGCCTTCAAATTGATCGCTGAAGATTCATTTTTAGCTCTGCAACCGGTCATTGATATGCCCATCTTGGGAATAAGCGCCGGTGTGGGAATCATCTGTATTTACTTATCTTCATTTATTCCTGTTATTTTTGCCGGCAACATTTCGCCGATTGTGGCGATCAGCAGTGCTTCAGCTATAAAAAAGGAAAATATAAAGAGAAGAAATAATCAAATTGTGCGATTTATTTTTGGTTTTGAAGGAGTAATGGCTGCCAAAAATATGAGGAGGAATCGAAAAAGATATATCATTACCGTGTTTTCAATCGTGATTAGTGTAGTTTTATTTATTACATTTCACTATACTTTAGATATGAAATCGAAAACATCTCCCATTCCTTATGAATTGAGTATGATCGATTTTTCAGTAGTTTCTCAAGAAATAAAAGAAGAGTATAAAATGAATAAAAATCTAGAGGACAATATTCGCAACATACGTTTTGTAGACAAGGTGTATGGGGATTATCGTTATTATTTTTTTGATGCCGCGATAAGTAAAGATGCCCAGGTCAAAGAGGTTCAAAAAATGGGTGACATCTACAAAACAGTAACATTTAATGGTAGCGAAACAACAATTCTTGATAGTTGTATAGCTGTATATGATAAAGATTCCATGGACATTGCTAAAAAATATGTTGAATCAGGAACCATCGATTTAAAAAAGATGAATCAGGAAAATGGCGTTATTCTTGTCGGGAAAAGGGGGTTGCTTGCGGGAGATAGCAGTTACGATGGTCCTATGGCGAACCTGAAGGTTGGCGACGAAATTGTACTTCAAGATAACAATTTAAAGTTAGGTGAAGAGAAACCTGAATTTGGCAAAGGGTACGTAAATAAGGTGAAGGTTATGGCGATTGTGAAAATCGAACCCTTTAGTCGTATGGGAGATATGAATGTATTGCAGTTGATGACGACTGAAGAGGTGGCAAAACAATTAGTTAAAAATCAAACAATCAGGCCTTTTAACTTAAATATCAAGATTACAGATGTGAATAAAGAAGAACAAGTAAAAGCATCCATTGAAAATGAACTGCTATCAACTCCTTATCTTGGTCTTATTAACCATATTAGCGAAAATAGAAAAGAACAAGAAACTGCACTGATGATCAAACTATTAGCATATGGATTTATCATCGTTGTGTCATTAATCGGCAGTATGAACGTGATAAACACCCTTACCACCAATATTATTTTTAGAAGAAAGGAATTTGCCGCATTGAAATCAATCGGACTCACTCAAAAAGGCCTGCAAAAAATGGTTGTCATTGAAGGGCTATTGTATGGGATTGTCGGAACAATCTATGGCACTGTCATTTCTTGCGGGTTATGTTATTTGATATATACAACTTTAGATGC
>CANHCR010000025.1 GCA_947459205.1 Caryophanales bacterium
GCTTACGGCCATCGTCCTGATACAAATCGGAACTTCCTGCCACACGCTTCGCCAAATCAGAAATATGTCCCCCGTCACCGCGCACCACTTTGCGAACTGTGTCACGGAACTTATCTTGCCACTCTGCATACGCATTCGTGCCGCTGCCTGGGAAATTACCGACTTGGTAACTGTTTTCGCCACCAGCCGCCCACGGCTCAGCAATATGTTTCACATTCGGGAATTCTTTCAAAATGCGAGCCAATACGGAATTGTTTTTGTCATAATTAAATGCACCGTGCTCGATTGTGTTTCCAAGTACGGACGCCAAGTCATAGCGGAATCCGTCAATTTTCATCTCATCAATCCAATAGCGCAGTGAGTCAATAATAAACTGCTCGCCCTTCGGATTGGCAACGTTAAAAGTACTAGTACAACCAGTAATATCATAGTAACTGTCGAGTGTCGTTGGGTCAGCGCCCGACGATTTGAGAGAATAGTAGGAAATATTATCGATACCGCGGAAATTGATGTACGGCGCGTTGGTGATGCCCATGTTCGGTACAAGTCCGCCTTCACCGGTGTGGTTGTAGACGACGTCGATGATGACTTCCATGCCAGCATCGTGAATCGCTTTCACCATGTCTTTAAACTCATGAACTGGAGCAACGCCCGTTCGGTTCACTGCATATTTAGTATCCGGCGCAAAGAAGTTAACCGTCATGTAACTCCAATATGCACCGCCGTTGCTGTCGCGAATATCGTTCGCCGACTCATGTATGGGCAAAAATTCAACGGAAGTAACGCCAAGTTCCTTAAGATGATCTAGTTTCTGTGCAAAACCTTTATAGGTCCCCGGATTAGCCACACCCGAACTTTTGTCAGCTGTATACCCTTTGACATGCACCTCATAAACAATCGTATCTTGCCATGGAATGCTCACGCGGCGATCGATAGGGCCTTTGTACGATTCGGGATCGTAAACGATTGATTTTGGCGCAATCGCAATGGTGTCGATTTGACGAAATCCTGCACCGGAGATATATTTCTTGTCGCTCATCTCTGGGTCATGGCTAACCGCACGTGCGTACGGGTCATTCAGCAACTTATTCGGATTGAAGCGATTGCCAGCCTTGTCCACGTCCGTTTTGAAGCCGAATTCAGTGCCTGGACGCCACTCTGTATGATAAGTAAAGTTCGGTCCCCATACGCGTAGTCCGTAGTAAAGGCCACCATTGTAAGTCATCTCTGGATCGTTCATCGCATCGACGACCCAATTAAATCCGCCGAGCGTTTCATTCGGTTGCTTGATCAAATCGAGCACTTTGTACGCTCTACCATGAGCCGGATCCGACTTACCAAAAATCCAAACCTGCATTTTCGTTGCATATTTGGACCAAACGACAAACCGTGTGCCGAGTGCCGCATTGCTGTTGTTTTTCAAAATCGTCGATCCGTCTTTCAAACCGATGATGTTCGTCTGAGTGTTACGCTTCGTCAAACCTTTTACTTCACGAGTCAATACGACTTGATTCGTTTTGCTGCGCGCAATGATGCGAACCTTGCCGTTTGTCGTGTCTGGTTGGGATGTCAAATTTAACGAGAAGAGGAACGCAGTTCTTCCGCTCACCGCATTTTGTGTTGCAGTTGGCGTCGCAGGATAAGGTTGATTGTCACGCGAGTAGTACACTTCGAGTTTCGTAATCGCCGGGTTGTACACTTCCGTGCGCACGTTGATGAAGTTGTTGTAGTTCATGTTGTTGCGTGGCTCCAACACGACCATGCTCGCATTGCTCTGTGTTTCAGCGTTCGTGCGAACGATCAACGACTTGCTCGAAGTCGACATGTTTTTACCGACATCTGTTGCTTTTACCGTGTAGCGATAGTTCGAATTCGGCATCAGACCCGTATCCGTATACTTCGTACCAAAACTGACTTCGCCCACTTTGACGCCATTACGATAAATATGATAGCGATCGATACCGAAGTTATCGACAGAATCTTTCCATGAAAGTGAGATTGAGGTTGTCGTTTTGGCTGGTGATGTAAGCGCTGTCGGTGCTTGCGGCGGTTGTTTGTCACTTTTCACCACATTTGCGAACGCACTAAACGAACTGAGCGGCAACCCGAAACATAAACTGATAATGAGACTGACTAGAATGGGACGATACCACTTCACAAGAAATTCCTCCGTTTGCGTGAAAATTGTTTATACATTTAATCACTCTTACATTATCATATACGGCAAATGAATGCTACTTTCAGTAGAAATTATCATCTAAATTGTGAACATTTTATGACAATTTTATTTTTGATTCGTGATGCCGAACGGAACGTGTACAGACGGCGCAAAATTCGCCACCCCTTCGATGTGTCCCACTTGATCATCGAAGAAAATATGCGGTCTGAAAATTTTCAATACTCTTCCTTTCTCAATCCCACCTAGAAAAAACGCTTCATCAATGCGAATATTGAGGTTGCGTAAGGTCGCTACCACCCGTTCATGCGCTGGTGCCGAGCGCGCAGTACAAATCGCGACGCGGATCCGCGCCTGCGCCACCGCTTGCAATTTCGATATGCCTCGCAAAAACTTCAGCAGCGGCCCCGGCGGTAACGGTTCTTGCTTTTTCATCACTTCATGCTCAATGAACGAGTCCAACTTTCCTTGCTGATACACTTTCTCCGCTGAATCATCGGCGATAATCCCATCGAAATCGAAGGCAATCCGCAGTTCATCGTCCTCATCGTCATCCACATATTCAGTCGGATACACGCACCCTGCCGGAAAACCACGTTCCATCGCATCTTTCACATCTCCACGATTTCCCGACAAAAACAAAGTCGCCCCGAACGAGTCCATGTACAGATAAGGATTGCGCCCGGCCGTGAAAACCGCGCGACTAATCGGCAAGCCATAATGTTGAATCGACTTGAACACACGCAACCCAGTATCCGGATCGTTTTTTGAAAGCAACACGACTTCGACAATTTTTTCGTCTGAATCCCCACCGTTCATGCGCAACAATCGCTTGATGAGCGGAAAGGCAACGCCTGGCGGAAGCACCTCATGTTCATGTTCACGCTGATACTTGCGGTACTCTTCTTCTCCTAGGCGTTGAAACACCGCATCCGACTCCTCCAATTGAAAAAGCGCGCTTGAGGCGACTGCCACGACAAATTTTTGTTCGATGTTAAATCCCATACATCATTCACCTCTTCTATTACTATATCAAAAAACGCTTTCATTTACGCTTGCTTTCATCATATAATTGTCTATATCTGACTGCGAGGTGTCTACATGAGTGGCAAGCGCTCTATTTTGATCCCCGAGTACATGCAAACATTCGCGTGTATTGGCGGGGATTGCGAGGATACGTGTTGTTCTGCATTCCAAATTGATCTAGATAAAAGAACTTTCGATTTGTACAAAAAAATAGAAGACCCCGATTTGAGGTTCATTATATCTCGCTCGGTTAAACAATTTACTGATATTCAAACTGATAATAAGTATGCATTTATTGAAAAACAAAGCGACAATCGTTGTGCCTTTCTTACTTCTGAAAATTTATGTAAAATGCAGCAACTTAAAGGAACTGACGCACTCGGTCTCATTTGTCATACCTATCCGCGGTTGGTGAATGTTGTTGACGGCACACCCGAACAATCAGCCTCCATCTCTTGTCCTGAAGTTGCACGGCTAGCCTTGCTAAACAAAGAAGGCATCCGCTTTGTCGAGACAGAAATCGACGCCGATGAACGTCATAACTACGGCTTCGATATCGATACTTCGAAAAAATCTTCAGCGTTCTGGGAAGTTCGGTTGTTCTCGCTCAACACGTTACAAGATCGGCAGTATACAGTCGTTGAACGGCTTCTCATTCTCGCCATGTATTTTCAAAAAGCGGATGAAACAGTGCAAGCCGGACAAGCCGACTCCATCCCGTCGTTAACTGAAAAATATGACCATTTGTGCCAAACCGGCGCTTTCCAATCATTGGTCCAAAAACTCCCGATCAACTTGGAGTGGAAATACTCGTTGCTCGCAAAACTTCTGCTAGGTCGCGAAAATTTCCCGATCGCTAACCAACGATTTCACGAGCGTTTTTATAAAGCAATCGATGCACTCGGGCTTAATGGTCATTCCTATGAATCCCAACCATACATAACGGAACTGACGAAGTGGGAAACGATATTCACAGAAAAATATGAGTACATCTTTGAAAATTATTTGGTCAATCAAGCGTTTCGGACACTGTTTCCATTCCGTGGCTATAGCAACTTCAGCGAAGAATTCATGATGTTAGCCATACACTATGCCGCCATTCGCTTGCTGGCAACAGGCGTAGCCTGCACCGCTCCCAATCAATTCGATGAGCATGAACTGCTCAGTTGCATGCAGTCCTATTCAAAAGAAATCGACCACCATGCTGTCTATCTCAAATACATGTTCGATACACTAAAACTTAACGATTGTACATCAACAGCAAAACTATCTGCCATACTGAAAGGAATTTAAAATGAAGAGTAAACACCAACTTCTCATTCCCGATTATATGAAATCGTTCCAATGCATCGGTCCCGATTGCGAGGATCCTTGTTGTCACGGATTCAACGTGGATATCGACAAACAAACGTATTTGAAATATATCCATACCAAGGACAAAGAATTAAAGGCCAAATTCAACACCGTTCTGAAACTACACAAGAAAACAAAAAATGATTTGGAATACGCCTATCTAGAATACCCGCAAAACAGCAAATGCCCGATGCTTACCGATCAGGGTTGGTGCTCAATTCAGCAAAAGCTGGGCGAAGAAGCACTCAGTCTTACTTGTCATTCCTATCCGCGTGTGACGAACGACATCCTCAACCAGATCGAAAAGGGAGCGACCACATCTTGTCCTGAAATTGCCCGCCTTGCTTTGCTTAACAAAGATGGCATCGGCTTCGAACAATCAGAAGAGGACGACAGTGTGCGCAACGCCATCGGATTTACGATGAGTGACAAATCGCCGCTTACCCCCTACTTTTGGGATTTGCGAATTTTTACAATTGAATTGTTGCAAAACAGAACGTACACATTGAACGACCGAATGATGATCCTCGGCCTGTTTTGCCAAAAAGCAGCGGAATTGATTCAAGACAAACAATACAATGCGCTTCCTTCGTTAATCGCACAGTATAAGCATATCTATATTGAAACTGACCAATTCCGCAATTTCTCGGCAAAAATCAACAGCAAACCATTATTGCAACTGAACATTTTCAGAAAAGTATATCAAGTGACGGAAAAGATCAAAGCGACCTCCTTGAACTACGAATCATTGCGACTGGCTGCGTTTGCTGGTTTTCAACTGAGTCCTGAAGATACAGAAAATTTCACAATCGAAACGGATGAACAGCAAGTCAATCATTATTTACATATCATTGAAAAGTGGCAATCCGTCATCGAAGGAGACTATGAATACATATTTGAAAATTATTTGGTGAATGCTATTTTTATCAATGTGTTTCCGCACTCCGGTTACAAAACATTAGTAGAAGAATTTATGATGATCACTGCAAAATACACTTTGATTCGCTTTATGACGTACGGTGTCGCTGAACAACTGCAAGAGCAGTTCGATGAGCACGATATCGTCTCGTGTGTGCAAGCATTCTCCAAACAACTTGAGCACAATCAGAGTTTCATCAAATACATTAACGAACAATTCGTTGCAAACGAGTGCAACAATTTGGCGCGACTAGCTGTGCTTATCAAAACGATTTAATCCTCATCAGGCGCTAACAATTGGCCGGCTTCAGTGAGATCTAACTCCTGAACTTTGGCCAATTTTTTTTCGATTTGGCGTGTGCTGGTGCCAGCCGATTCGATGGAACGACCGGCCTCTTCGATTTTTTTCTGCGCCTTCTCGAGCAATTGCGCGAATGAACCGAACTTCGCCTTGACTGCCCCGAGCAGTTGCCAAACTTCACTCGAGCGCTTCTGGATGGCGAGCGTGCGGAAGCCCATCTGCAAGCTGTTCAACAAAGCGGCGAGCGTCGATGGCCCGGTAATGACCACTCGATAATCACGTTGCAATTCCTCCCAAAGTCCAGGGCGCCGAAGCACTTCGGCATACAAACCTTCGAACGGCAAAAACATTACGGCAAAGTCGGTCGTATACGGCGGATGGATATACTTGTCGCGGATTTTTTTCGCCTCAGCGCGAATCGTGGCGACCAGCCCTTTGATTTCTTCCAGCTCCGCCTCCTTATTCCCCTCCTCCTGCGCGTGAATCAAACGCTGGTAATGTTCAATCGGGAATTTGGAGTCGATCGGCAAATAAATATAGCCTTTGCTCTCTTCTTTGGCAGGAAGCTTCACGGCGAACTCCACTCGCTCCTGACTGTTAGGTCGCACCGCTACGTTCGTTTCGTACTGCTCGACCGCGAACGTCTGCTCCAGCAAATTCGCCAGTTGAATTTCACCCATCGTGCCGCGCGTCTTCACATTGACCAGCACTTTTTTCAAATCACCGACGCCACTTGCTAGCGACTGCATCTCGCCAAGCCCTTTATGTACCTGCTCCAAGCGCTCGCTCACCTGCTTGAATGATTCGCCAAGTCGTTGTTCCAATGTCGACTGCAACTTTTCCTCGACCGTATTGCGCATTTGTTCTAACTTCTTGCTATTGTCCTCCTGCAACGCCGTCAACTTCTGCTCGACCGTCGTGCGCATGCGGTCCAACTGCTGTACCAACTCGGACAACACCTTTTGTTGTTGATTGGCAATCAATTCGAGCGTCTGCAAATTGGTTTGCGACTGCTGACTGAGTGTCGTCTGCAACTCATAGCGCCCTTCGCGCGCCTGTGCGGATTGCTCGGTTCGCAATCGCTGTAACTCCTCCGAAACACGATTGCCGCGCATGAGCAAATAAACGATACAGAGCAACGTCAAACCGTTCAAAATCACGCCAAAAATCAGCAACATTTCCATCTGTCAACCCCCTTTCTGCGTCCTATCGATATTATACCGAAATGTTTGACGAGGTGATATGTCAATGTTATGATTGTTGTATGGCAAAGTTATACTAAACTTATACACGGAGGTCGATTCACAGTGTTTAACTACTACCCGTCCACCCCGCACCCTTACAAATATGAGTTACACAAAGACATGGATTTCTCTGCCGCGCACTTTATTCCGAAGGACGAAGCAGGCAAGTGCAAACGCATGCACGGACATACCTATTTCGTCAACTTGACCATTGTCGGCAACGAGCTCGATGACTGCGGTTTTCTCATCGATTTCAAGTCGCTCAAAGACTTGATTCATGGCCGTTACGATCACACGTTGCTCAATGATCACCCTGAATACAAGGATGATTTTCCGACGACCGAAATGGTCGCTGAGACGATATACAAAATTACCGCTGAATGCCTCGCCGGACGTGCCAACCAACCGAAATGCATCCAGGTCATCGTGCGTGAGACGCCGACCAGTTACGTCGTCTATCGACCTGTTTAATTAGCTGAACCACATTTATAAAAAACGGGCAAGCTTTCCCGTTTGACGGCAAAAAATCTGGCGCAAGGCAACGTTCATTGCTTTTGCGCCAGACGATAGTAATATTCTGCGATTGCAATATCATACACTGCCATCCCCATCGGCGAAAACATCACCGTCGCACGCGCCGCCGCCATATCATGCCACCGTTTCGCATCTATTCGTTCCGGCCACTCTTGCACCAGCTTCTTAGTGCCGCCAAATTGTCGGTACCACAACTCGATGTCCGTCCCTTCACGGCACACCTCATCCCAACGATCAACCACCACAAGCGGAATTTGCTCCAAAACGCGCGGTTCATAATCACGAAGCGAGATATGCAGCAGGATTTTACCGTTCATAGGCGGTTCGACATCGATGTAACGCTCGCTTGAGGCGGTACAAGTCAGCACCACATCGGCCTGATCATACACTTCCTGCCACGATGCACACCGTTTCACTGTCATCTGCTCCCGCTCCGCCATTTCACAAAAACGCTTACACGTCTCCTCGCTCACATCGTACACGACATACTCCAGCACCCGTTCGCCATAGAGCGCATCTAGCATTTGCAAATGCATCTGGCCAATCGGACCGCAACCGATCAAACCAACACGAAACGACCCGCTCAACCACGCCTCACACTGTTGCAAAAAACAAGCGCTCACCGCAGCCGTTCGCCTCGCACTCAGTATACCGCTATCTACCACAGCAAGCGGCACGCCACTGTCGGCATCATTCAGTACCGTCACACTATGGGCACGCGCCAACCCGTGCGTACGATTCCCAGGAAAACTAGCAATCCACTTTAACCCTGCACGATGCACAGCACCGCCAACATACGCAGGCATTGCGATGATGCGATTGCGCCGATCACCGTAACGCAAGTATGGTTTCATCGGCTGCACAGCGTCCCCCGCCAACAAACAATCATTCACCTCAGCAACAATCGCACACAAGGCGCGCCAATCACAGCCGAGCGCCGTCAGTTCTGGTTGACGCAACGCAAGCCACTCTCCGCGCCACTCACTGCTCATCAAACACCGTCTCCAAATACCGTTCTCCGCGATCATGCATGATCAGCACAACCGTTGCTCCCTCCGCCAATTCATCTTCCATTTTCAAATAGGCCGCACAAACGCCACCAGATGAAGCGCCGACCAACATCCCTTCCGTCGCTGCCAAGCGCCGACAACCCTCGACACAATCGTCATCACTGACATGTACCACTCGTTGCAAGTCTTCTGCTTCATAAAAAGGTGGCGAAAACCCTGCCCCCAACCCTGGAAAGCGTCTGCAACCAGACGTGTCGGCTGCGATTTTACTCCCTAGCGCATCTACACCAATCAATCTCGTTGCGAGCCCTGCGTCGCGTATGGCCGTTGCGATGCCATGCACGGTGCCGCACGTACTCATACCCGCGATGACGTAATCGATACCTGGCAACTCCGCCTGCAATTCGGCAAACGTCGTCTCCCCATGCGCGCGCGGATTCGCTTCATTTTCATACTGATTCAACCACACCGCGCCACTAACCTCCGCCAACAATTGACGGACACGCGCCAGTCTAGCCGGCAAAAATTCTCCGCTCACCGCATCCGGCTCCATCACCCACTCCAACTGCGCACCCAATGCCTGCAAAATCCGCACGTTTTGCGCACTCGTTTTCACATCCAACACACAGATGAAACGAATGCCAAGTTGCGCACAAAAGGACGCCAAACTGATCGCCATATTGCCCGAACTGGACTCAATCAGCACACTGTTAGCAGACAGCCACCCATCACGAAGGGCACAGCGCAACATGTGCAATGCCGGCCGATCCTTGGCGCTACCGTTCGGATTCAAGTACTCCAATTTCGCCCACACATGCACGTCCGTACGGCGCGAAAAATGCGCCAGACGAACGAGCGGTGTCCGCCCGACCGCAGCTGCAGCACCCTCATCCAACCTCATATCGCACCTCGTCAACGCCATATTTTTTTCAATTTACGCGCGCCATCGGCAAACCATTCATCCGCCTCATTCGCTTGCTCAACCACAATCGCAGTCAGCAGTCCATGGCTAATCATTTCGCCAATTTCAGCGATGCGGTGCGCCAAATCATCGGCAATACGCGCCCTCGTCTGCTCACTCAACGCCTCACTGCTGCGCACAAAAACGCACATCTTTCGCCCCTCGCGCAACACCACTCGGATGACCGCATCCGCAACATGTGTGCACACCGTTTGCTCGATATCGTACAAACTGATTTTCTCACCATGCTTAAATTCATCGCCAATACGCCTAGTCACTGCGGCGAACGTCATCCGCTGCCGACCCTCCACTTCCATCATCCGCAAATCGCGCACCACATCATTCGTCACATATCGCAAAACTGGAAAATGCGTGCGATAAAGCGCCGTCAAGACGAGCACACTTTCGTCCTGCGCAACGTCGAACCCGTCGCGCAATCGCTCGGCAATCAGTCCATCCATCAGTACATACCTACCGATTTTATTGCAAAAGTAAGCAATCGTGCCGATTTCAATCGAGCCGTACGTATCGACGATATCGCCTGCCGCCAACTGCAATCTGGCCGCCATCTGTGCACGCCACGCCGGCGTACACACCTCACCGACTAGTATCACTTTTCGAAGGCCAAATTGCAGTGGATCCGGCGCCGCAAACAGCAATCGTTCCAAAATCGATGGCATCGTATACAGCACCTGCGGACGCTCACGCTCCAGCACGGTAAGGTGTTCTGCAATCGGCAGTGAAAACGGCAAACTGTGACATGTCAAGCCAATCTGCTGAAAAATGTCCGCCGCCGTCGCCGCCGCATGACCAGTCCCCATATCCGCAACCGCCGTTCGATACGGCACATGCCCCGTTTCATCGGCCAACAACTGCGCAAACAAGCGCGCCTTTTCATCGAGATAAAACCGCTCCTCGGCCGCCGAATAGCGAATCCGCTTGCGCCGACCGTTCGAAGTACCCGAAGTCAGATAAACATTCAATGTGCCGGGTGGATCGGCAGCGGCATAGTAATGCGTAGCCAGCAACGTGTCATCGATCAGCGGCATTTGATCATCATTCAACATTTCCCCATACCAGGCGAACTGTGCACGCACTTGCTCCCGTTTCAGACGTAATTGTAATACGTTCTCATTTTCGCTATCCATACGATCAACATATGCAAATTCGGCCCTAACGGTTCACGCGAACGCACATATACTAATGGATGACACCAAAGGAGGCGAACTAATGCGCAGCAAGTGGAACAAGCACCAAATTTTAAACATGGCGGCAAAACTGCGCGCCCATTTGCCCGAGTGCAGCCCGTACAAACGCACGACCTTGCATAAAATGTTGCAGCGACACCGCATTGTGTACGCCAAGCCTGACAACAGTTCACTCGGCTACGGCGTCATTCGTATTGAGAGCGGACCGCCTTACATGTTGCAGTCCGGCACGCGCCGCATCCGTTGCAAATCGTTCTCCAGTTTATGGAGAACGCTCCAGACGCAGATGAAAAAAAGACCGTATATCCTTCAGCAAGGGATCGAATTGATGACGCGCCACGGTCGCCGTTTCGACCTTAGGGTGATGGTACAACACTCAAAAAGCGAGTCATGGCAGGTCACCGGAGACGCCGCTCGGCTCGCACCCGCTCGGCAAATCATCACCAACATTAGCGCTGGCGGTTCCGTCGTGCCGCTCCTCAACTTGCTTCCAGACTCGATTAGCACCGCCGGCAAACACGAACTCAGCAAACAATGCGCGAACGTTGCACTGATGGCGAGCAAACAATTGGCGCGCCACCTGCCATACCTTAAAGAGAGCGGCGTCGATTTGGCGATCGACCGCTCAAGACGGATCTGGATATTGGAACTCAACACACGGCCCGACACGAAAATGTTCAATCGCCTTGCCGACCGTAGTATAATAGAGAAAATCAACCGCTTTCGCAGCGAATAAAAGGGAGTCTTCGCAATGACACTTACTGCCGTCGTCACCGGTGCCAATCGCGGCATCGGCTTTGAAATTGTTCGCCAACTTGCACAGCGCGGGGTGCATGTCGTGCTGACCGCCAGAGATGAACAGGCCGCCGCCAAGGCCGCCGCAACGCTTCAAGCGGAAATGCTCAGCGTCAGCCACCATCCGTTGGATGTGACCAGCCAGCTTAGCGTTGATCGCCTTGTCGACACCTTACAAACCCAAATCGGCACACTCGACATTCTCATCAACAACGCAGGCATCTTCCCTGACCGTCATCTCGGCCTGCTCGATTTGGACCTTAACACGTTTCAACAAACGATGGACACCAACCTATACGGTCCATTCCGCCTCGTCAAAGCACTTTTGCCGCTCATGCAAAAAAGCCCCGCAGGCCGCATCGTCAACATCTCGAGCGGCTTGGGGGCCTTAGAAGATATGGGACCAGGCTTCATCGCCTACAGCGTTTCCAAAACAGCGCTCAATGCGCTGACCGTCAAAATGGCCTACGATCTCTTACCGTACGGGATTGTCGTCAACTGCATGTGCCCGGGTTGGGTGCGTACAGAAATGGGCGGCGCAGAGGCACCACGCACCGTCGAACAAGGAGCAGACACTGCAATCTACCTTGCGCTTGAAGATGTCGGCGTGAGCGGTTGCTTCTTCAGCGAGCGTAAGATTCGCCATTGGTAACGATCGTCCAACTGTACGAACTACAATTTCGCTTGCAATTGCATTAACACGAGCGGCAACTGATCAACATCAATTTCTTTTTGAAAAAAACGCGACATCTCAGCGGCATGATCGTCCTCAGTGAATCGCTCAGCAGTTTGATTTCGATCAAGCGAAACCACAAAATTCGCAATCAATTCCGAAATGTTCGACATTTTTTTGAAATCCAGCTTGTCTATCGTATCGTTAGCGGTATGATAATGGTGTGCACGTCCCGATGTCAAAAATAGATGTGGACGTTGATTTTCATAAAACACATTGTGATCCGAGAGACCGACATGCACGCTCGAACCGTACACTTCCAAATCACTCAAAGGTTCTCGAGCATCGAACAACGCCTGCTTCAATCCAGGTCCACTCTGCACACCGAGCGCGAACAACGACTGTTCTTTTCCAGGAATTTCTGTCTGGTGTCCTACCAAATCTAAAACAACAGCGCATTGCAGCAATGCAAGGTCAAAACCCTCAGGGCATCTGTCATGAAAAATGTAACTACCCATCGAGCGTTCGTCATTAAAAAATGGTGGCTCTTCCATATCAAAGATGGCCACGACGACGTCGCAGTCATGGTGACGTTCACTCAGACGACGAATCGCTTCTAAAACAACGCCGACCGAAGCTGCATTGTCACTCGCACCCGGACAACCCGCAAGATGATCGTAGTGGGCGCCCAACAACACCCACTTCCCTTGTGCACCAGTGCCACGTTTCACGCCCAGCAAATTGCGACCTGTTATTCCTCCCATTGCTGCCTTGTAGGATTGTTCGTAACCGCTCGCTAGCAATGGTTCCAATTTTAAATCTGCCAACGAATTCACAATCATCGTCCGAGCTGTATCGTGCCCAGGCGTACCTGGGACACGACCATCCAATTCCGGATCACAAAGTTCCGTAACGAATGGTTCATAATAAAATGGTTTCATCATTACATTTCACTCTCCATGTTTTTTGTGTTTTTTGTCGATTTCGGTTTGCAAAAGCGAAACGCAATCGGCTTTAGCGCCTTGCGTACACGGTTGTCGACTTTCGTCGCTTCCGCAGCACTAATGTTTAACATCGCAGCAACTTGAGCAATCGACAATTTCTCAGCGCCACAATACAGCAAATCAATCACTTGTTTATCGAGCACCGATAAACCTTCAAGCACTCTTTGCACATCCAGCGAACGTTCTTCTGAATCGTAACGTTCCATCATCAATAACTCTGGATTCGTACACAAATGCTCGGCGTCACTAATTGTCTCCATCACTTCTTGTTCGAATTCTGCCGGAGACACCATATGCGTTTGTGCGCACATTGCGTTATGGTAGCGCCGCTGCGTCATCTTCGTCTCAATAATCGTAAGCTCAATCAACTCCTCTTTCGACAAGTAATTTTTCGAGATGAGATAATGATCCGTCATCTCAAATCTACGAATGCGATTTAAATCGTCAATCGCGTTTTCGGCGATATTCACTGTAAAACTGTCCTCGCGCAGAACCTTGTTGATTACTTTGAAAACATAAGTGTTAATGACAGTAATCAACTTAGTGCCTTTTGCAGGTTTGTACTTGTCAATCGCTATCAATATGCCTTTAATCGCACTATTAATTAGGTCACGTCTCGATACCGAGGTATTCGTATAGTATCCGTTGCATTTTTTCACCGCATAACGGACATTTCGAATGACCAAGTAATCCTTAATTTGCGCTTTCTCTGCAATATCAGTTGCGTTTGTGTACAAAGTGAACAATTCCTCGTTACTCAATACTTTCCACATAGAAACAACAGGATTTTCAATCGCGTGCATGATTTTTTTCAAAAACATTTTCAAACCTTCATTTTCAATAATCATCTTTACACTCTCCCTTTGTTTTTGGAAATCTCAAACGCATGTTGTAGTAATACATCTCTGACACATTTGGCAATTGCATCACCAATTTCTTTGTCACAAGCCCCTGGTGAATCATGCAGCACTTGGTTTCTGATTGCGCGACCTACAACAAACATTTCTTCTCTAGCTCGAACAAATACTCTGTAGGGAAATCCAAGTCCTAACGCATATACAGTTTGATTCACGAGTTCGGTGCCATGTCCAATCTCTTCTGATACAACCTGCTTGTCCAAAGTAATCGTTAAAGTTTTCCCTTCCATCCCAACATCCCCTTATACATTTATTTAAAACAAATTAATAACAAATAAAAATATTGTATATGTCATAAATAAATGAGAGAAAAATTTACCCAAGGTTAAATTGAATTGTACGAAAATATCGTTGTTTGTCAAGCGATCAAGGAGACAATCAATCCATCTGACTTACCAGCCTCGCATTTTCATTATACCGCATTTTTTTGAAAACGGATAGTTATTATAAATAAAAAATAAAAAATATTGTAATTGTCTATATAACATACGATACGAACCGCCAAAAAGTTTCACTTCAAGGCGGTTCTTTAGAAATTTAATCAAGCAACATCTTCAAACGATATATTCCATTTTTTCAAAACGGTGCGCAATTGTGTCAGTCCTTCACGAACCATTTTTGTGACACGCGATTTTGGTACATTTAATCTACGCGATAGTTCCACAACACTACACGCTTCCTCGTTACCTAACCCAAAGTACATTTCGATTACTCGCCGGTCGTTGTCGGCAATTTCAAGAAGCGCCTGTTTCAATATTTGTTTGCGATCGCCGTCGCAGCACAACTCAGCAGCATCCTGATATTCCTTGTGAAATGTCATGCCTACATGGCCGTTCGAGTACGCAATCTCTTCGCCAATTTCACGCTGATCTTCGTCACCATGACGGACATCCTGCAACGATGCAATCTGGCTGCAGACAAAATCAGTGAGCAAAATATCTTCATACTCTTGTTCACTCAAATCAGTCCGCGCTAGTACATATTGGCGAACTTCATAAGGCTTCGCGCCTTCAAGATTACATTCATTTTGCACTCGCTTAATCAACGACAACAAACGCGTGAAGTTCTCTGGATAGCGAATCATTTCTCCCTTTTCATCCTTCGCGCGCCGAACATTTCGTTCTATCCAAAACATCGCGTACGTACTGAGCGCAAATCCTTTGTTTATCTCGAAGCGTTTGATTGCTTCAATCAAGCCAGTAATTGCTTCATGGAACAAATCGGACACGGACAATCCCGAAGGAGCAAAGCGAGCATGTTTTTGTGCTACCTTCCATGCCAACAACTGATTCGCTAAAACCAATTGCTTCAAAATCTCGGGAGACTTTGTTTGAGCGTATTGTTCCAACAATACTTTGTTGCTGTTCATTCTCGTGTTCACCATGATCAATCCCTCCGTATCCGATTGCTTACATCATGATTATACGAAATATGCGCAACATATTATGATGCGCACAATAGATAGCAACAAAAAAATCCCGATTATTTTTCGGGATTTTTTTGACAACGTACAACAGATTACTGAGCGGCTTTGTGTAACGCTTGGTCGATGTCATGAATCAGATCGTTGACATCTTCGAGACCGATTGACAAACGCACCATGTCTGGCGTGACACCCGCTTTACGCTGATCTTCTTCGTTTAATTGTGAATGTGTGGTTGAAGCAGGATGAATGACAAGTGATTTGGCATCGGCCACATTAGCAAGTAGGGAGAAAATTTGTAACGAATCGATAAATGTTTTGCCTGCTTCGCGTCCGCCCTTGATGCCGAATGTAAAGATCGAACCCGCACCCTTCGGCATATAGCGTTTCGCCAAATCGTAATATTTGTTGCCAGTCAGTCCAGGATAGTTAACCCATGTGACAAGCGGATGATTTTGCAAGAACTCCGCAACTTTTTGCGCATTCGCCACATGTCGCTCGACACGAAGAGATAATGTCTCCAATCCTTGCAAAAGTAAAAATGCATTGAACGGACTCAGGCACGCTCCAGTGTCGCGCAACAGCTGCACGCGCATTTTAAGAATAAAAGCCAAAGGTGTCAACGGTCCGAGTTGCGAGAACACAAGTCCGTGATAACTCGGATCTGGTTCGGTGAAACCTGGGAAACGACCGCTCGCAGCGTAATCAAATGTACCTGCATCGACGACGAGTCCACCTATTGATGTACCGTGCCCGCCAATGAATTTTGTCGCTGAATGAACAACGATATCTGCACCGTGTTCAATCGGACGAATCAAATAAGGAGAACCGAAAGTGTTGTCAATGATAAGCGGCATGCCGTTTTCATGAGCGATGTCCGCTACGGCACGAATATCGATAATATTGATGCCTGGATTTCCAACGGTCTCAATGAAAATCGCTTTTGTTTTGTCAGTAATCGCTTTGCGGAAGTTTTCCGGGTCGTCTGGATCAACCAAAATCGTGCGAATCCCCATCTTTGGAAGCGTGTTGGCGAACAAATTGTATGTCCCACCATATAGTGTGCTAGCAGAGACGATTTCGTCGCCTGCACTCGCGATGTTAAGGATAGCATAAGTAATCGCTGCGGACCCAGAGGAGAGTGCCAACGCTCCCACTCCGCCCTCTAATGCAGCAATCCGTTTCTCAAGCACATCGCAAGTCGGATTCATAATGCGAGTATAAATGTTGCCGAATTCTTTTAACCCGAACAGGTTCGCTGCATGATCGGCGTCATTAAATACGTATGATGTCGTCTGATAAATCGGTACTGCCCGTGAGCCGGTCGTCGGATCGACCTCTTGTCCTGCATGCAATTGAAGCGTGTCAAATCCAAGTTGTCTTTCACTCATTACTGATATACCCCCTAAAATTAATAATTATATCAGCAGTCACGTCCAATCATACGGAGTGACTTGATATACAAAGTAATTGAGCCAGTTAAAATACAACAAATTCGCATGACCGCGCCACTGGACGAGCGACGGTTGCGAAGGATCATTATTTGGAAAATAATTGACCGGCACTTCGATTGGACGTTGCAAGCGCACATCACGATCGTATTCTGTCTTCAATGTGTGTGGATCGTATTCACAATGTCCGGTAACGAAGATTTGCCGTCCATCTTTGGTCGCGACCATATACAATCCTGCTTCTGCTGATTGTGAAAGCACCAGTAGCTCGTCCACTTTGTGAATGTCAGTTACACGTGTTTCGGTATGGCGCGAGTGCGGAGCAAAATACGTATCATCAAAACCACGTAACAATGAATGACCAGGTTCATCGATTGAGTGACGAAAGACGCCGAACATTTTTGCTGGCAACTCGTATTTGGGTACGCCGTAATGATGATACAAACCAGCTTGGGCGCCCCAACAAATGTGCAACGTCGAGTAGACGTTGGTTTTGCTCCAATCCATGATCTCCTGCAATTCTTGCCAGTAATCTACTTCCTCAAAATCAAGCAACTCAACCGGTGCACCGGTGATGATCATGCCGTCAAAACGTTGATTGCGTACTTCATCGAGACCGATGTAAAACCGCGACAAATGTTCCTTGGGAGTATGTTTCGGGTTGTGCGTCGTGGTATGAAGCAATGTTACATCTACCTGCAGTGGTGTGTTGCCGAGCAAGCGTAGCAGTTGAGTCTCTGTATCAATTTTGGTCGGCATGAGGTTAAGAATTAAAACGCGAAGCGGACGGATGTCTTGCGACACCGCCTTTCCTTCTGGCATGATAAAAATATTTTCATTCGATAAAATTTCCGCAGCGGGTAAATCGTCAGGAATTTTGATGGGCATCGGTGTTACACCTCCCCGTTCAGTTGTGCATCATTAACTAGTATACAACTAATTTCGCTTGCGCAATAGATATAAAAATAGCAACAACGCAATGATTAGAGAACAAAGACCGATGACCAGGATTAACCAATTTTTAAGACCGGTTAACTGGTCTTGTAAAGCTTGGTACGCGGATGACGTTATCGAGCTGGCCGTTTGTAGCGTTTGATTCCACAAAGCCTGCGCCCCGCTATCTTTTGCGACCTCGGCGTTCGACTTACTCGCGCCACCCTCACCTTCTGATGCTTTATCACCATCGCTACCATCATTGTTACGATCTGCAGTCTGACCTTGTTGCTCGTTGTCATCTGCAATCATACCCGTAGCAATCTCGCTGCGCTCGCGACTCCATCCATCAGGTCGTTGCCAGTTGGGAATCGCAAAAAAATTCACTTCATAACTTACATCTACCGGACCTTTGACTCGGTGCATCAATCCTCTTATAGCAACGCGGTATGTGTCACCGTCTCGATACTGGGCTTCGGAAGGACGGAATACAACGGCCGAAGCATAGTCACCCTTGCTAACATCGATATTAAAAAAATCGTCATTGTCAGATACGGCGCTATCATATTGATTTAACGTCCACGTTCGCTTCCCTTGCTCGTCCGTCAGTTCGACCGATAGTTTAGTGGATTGTGACAAATCATAGGTCATCGGATTTGGCGTGAACGACCAAGGAGCCATCGTATTGAAATATTGTGTCGGAAAGAAGCCGGCGCTAGGCCAGGCGATATAATCATAATTGACTTTGGTATTCGTCGCATCGGAAGTGTCGAACACTTGCATCACACCATAAGGAACACTTTGCCGCGTGTAGGCCAACCCAAAGCCAATGTTCTTAAGTGGTGGGTGCAAAATCCACCGGCGATGACCGACCGCTTCTAAATTATGAATACCGATATCGTCCATGAAACCGACGACCTGTTCACTGAACGTATCAACGCCTGATGAGATGTTGCTCGATGTGGTGGACTGGTAGCCAATGTCATAAAATGCTCGATTCATAGCTAGCGGTTTACGCGGTTCATGCGTCAATTCATCATTGGCGGCCAGCACCAGCGCCCCGTGTTGCGCTTTACGATTTAGTTGCTGATCAAGCACGAGCCGGTCAGGCAGTCCTGCCAAATAGCGGACAAAATTGGCCGTTCGAAGACCGTCGAGTAGCATCCCATCTTTGAGATTCCCAAGTGAGTAGGGAGAATCTGCACTTGGTAACTGGGTAAATTGTTCATTGTATTCGTTGAATGAGAACTGTGCCTTGTTCGCTTTATATTTCGCGACAATCTCATTTTTACTACGGTCTGCTGTGCTATGGTTGAATGTGCTGGCAGCTACGGAAATCGTTTTGCTCGTCCGCCAAATCTGGCTTTTGTCCGTTTCTTCAATGCGCAACGAGCAGACGCCAGGACCGACCGCTTTCAAAATATTACCGGGAAGCACGCGAACGACCTTTTCGTCCGTTGAGATGTATACCAATTTGTCCGTAACATTTTCACGCTTCAACAATGTTGAACCGCTATAATAGTCACGAAACGCCTGCATCGGATACGTCTCTCCGACTGCCATCACATCCGGCCATTCCATATAAGATCGTTTCAATTGGCTGAAATTCGATGATTCGGCGCGAACAAGCGCTGTCACCAAAAACAACAAACAAATGGCCAACACCAAGATTCGTATATTCCTATTTGTCAAAGGTAATCACCACCGCGTTATAAATCGGTTCCCAACGGACATCTGCAGCGAATGATTCACTAACGAAGCGAAGCGGCACAAACACGCGACTTTTGTTGCTAATTGCTGATTGCGATAATGTGACCGTTTTGCCGTCTACCGTTGCACTTTTTTGACCCACTCGCAACATCACTTTGCGAGTTCCTTTCATTGCTGTAATCGTCTGCGTCGCGTTGTTAAACGAGATGCTAGCCCCTAAGTTCTCAAGGATACCACGCAACGGTACAAGCACACTGCCATTCACGCGCAACGGAGCTTGATCGTATATTTTCTGCTTGCCATTGATGTAAATCAAAATCTCATTTCTGCCGGTCGCACGTTGCACTTCCGCAGTTGAAGGATAGTCGATGTTTGATGCCGCTCCTTGCACTTGCTCAAGCCCAAAAAACTTCACCTGATAAGTAATCGTTTTTAACCCCTGTGTTTTATGGCGTACGCCACTGACCGTCACGGTAAATGTGTCACCATGATCAATTTCAATGGATGGATCAGGGCGAAACATGATGGCGAATGGGATGCCGCTCCCTTTTTTACTAATGTTAAAAAATTCTCCCGTTTCTCGAACCGCGCTGTCGTTCGCGTTCAGCGTCCATGTTTTTCCGCCGCGCTCACTTAAGGTGACAGCAATCGAGCCCGTATCGGTAGCATCATAAATGGCAGGATTGAGCGAAAGCGACCAAACAGCTGCTGGGTCGAAGAAGTCGAGCGGAAAATGACCGGCAGACGGCCAACCAATCGTATCATAAATGACCTTCGTGCCGATATTGCCGCTATTATCGAACACCTGCATCGTGCCATAAAACTGATTGTCCGCCGATTTTGCCATGCCAAAACCAATCTTCTTCAAACTAGGATTCATAATCCATCGCCGGTGACCGACTTCTTCGACGTTATTCAGACCGAGATCATCCATAAACCCGCGCACCTGACCATCCAACGTCTCCATTCCATAGGAAAGATTGCTAGTGGACGTAGACTGATAGCCTTTTTTATAAAAGGCATCGTCCATGCTGGCAGGCTTCTGCGGCGTGTGGTCGAGTTCGTTCCAAGTCGCATTAAGCACGGCGCCATGTTGCGCCTGCAAGTTCAGCGCCATATCCAATTCCAAGTTGCTCGGCAATCCTGATAAATATCGGACAAAATTCGCCATCCGCAGGCCATCCTGCAAAAATCCATCAGCCAATTTACCGGTGGCATATGGACTTTGGATACGCGGCGCACTGACGAACGGGTTGCCCGAAAAAAGCGGCACATTCCGCTCAAAGACAGCCTTAATTTGTTCCGGCGTCAGTTTCATTTTATCTGCAACAATGTGCTGCTTTGCGGCGACGGCGATTGTTTTGCTCGTCGTCCATTTCGTGGTCGTCGTGGTCGTCGTATTGCCAGAAGTGGTAACTGTCTTGATTTCCAAACGCAAGGTGGTCGAACCCGCCGCTACTCCTTGCAACGTTTTGCCGTCCGCCATCACACGAACAACCTTGTCATTCAACGACACATACTTCCAACTGCTCTGCAACGCTTCTTTAGCGATCACTTTACCATTTTTGTAATAGACGTCTGCAGGTTGCATGACATACGTTTCGCCAATATTCAACACGTCTGGCCAGTCATAATAATCCCGCTCCGTTTTATCATAATCGGAGGGAGTCGCCATGCTCACCGATCCGAAAAAGAAACCGCATATCATCGAAAAAACCAAAATCAGTTTTGCCAACTTCGCCATCTGCTCATTCCCCCGTCAATCATAACATTCGCCAATCATTGTGTTATTAGTTTACCACAGAAAAACGCGCGTTGCGCATTTCTCGTTCAATACAAAATCCCCGTGCGCTCGATTTGCACGTCGACTTCCACATGAACTGGAATCTTCGCAAATTGTTCATTCCACTTCATTTTCTGATACCCCTCTCGCCATTTGACACGCGCCATGTTGCGCAAATGAAGCAATTCGAGCTTGTGTCTTTTTTGGACGATCGCAAGCACTTCCTCAGTCAGTTGACGCAAGTCATTTTCAATCGCTAACTCCAGTTGCTCGAACTCATCGATGCGCATTTTGTCCGGCACCCACGGATTGATTTCCAGCACTTCGTCTTTGAATATAAAATGCATGAAAATAGTAGGTTGTCCACTAGCCACCCGCCATTCCACCTTGCGTTTTGGACCAAAGATGCGCACGGTAGTCGCTTTGGCTGTACGCTCACCGATCTTCAGCGAACCGGTCGTATACACGGCATGTTGCAGATAGCCACTCAGCATTAGAAAAGCGATGGTTTGCCGCTCATCCAGTTCACCGACCAACATTCCATCGTCGAACAGCGCCAACCCTGCAAAGCGAATGACTCGTTGATTCTGTTCAAACGTTAATAGTGGCAAAGAGAAGTGAGCGAAATTTTGCTCGATATTGAAAATCACGTTTTTGATATCATACGCATGCTCCCCGACTTTTGTTTCCGAACTAGAAACAATCTCATGTATCGCTTTACCGTTTATCGGATTTTTCATTTTTTTGCTGTCAAAAAAGTCGCGAACCTGCCCTTTCGCCACCATGACAAGCGCATCACTGCGCAGTTGCGGATCGCGATAAAAAATATCCAAATAAGGCTTGATTCCCTTTTTCGCGATTTCCTCAGAGAACAGCACCACCTGAATATGACTGAGGGCGATATATTTATCGGAACGGTCACGAATCGCACGGATGGCGTCACTAATCGAACTTCCCTCTGCACTGAGTGATTCATTCGCTTCCTGGTAGGTAATGCCCATTGCCGTGACAAGAATTCGCTCTGGGTCGCGTTCACTGATATCAATCCCTAGTGCATTGACGATGAATTTCTCCTCAAGCGGCAAATAATCCCAGCAACCGCTTAGCAGCAGATTGCACGCACAAATCACAATGATAATCGCTGTTCTCATGCGCTTCCTCTCCTTCTTTTCCAAGTATCAATGACGAGCAGTAACGGTGTAAGAATCATCGATATGCCGACAGAGGTAGAAAAGATATACAGAAACCAGCGCTCCATTTCTTCGATGCTGATCGATATGAACGAGAAACTGTAGACGATGACGGCCAAGGTTACGATGATGACGTTGCGTCGCTGGATCCCTGTTACGTGACCAATTTCTAGAACGGCGCGGTAAAAATACATGGTGTTTGTTTTGAATAGCACGAGAAACCAGAAGAGGATGAAGATCATGTCGGTTCGTTCCAAAATCGGCATCGAAACGAGTGCGACATATTGTACCGATGGCGCCCATATTTTTGCAAGATAATCAAGCGGATACACAAGTTGTTGCGTGATTACGGCAAGTATGAACAAGACACTAACAAAAGTCACCGCCCAAAGCGCGTGCATCATCGATTTTCGTTGGTCAATTACATAGGGATAATAGGTCTGCAACACTTCGTAGCCGGCATAAGCGAACAGTACCGCGAGTGTACCTGACACGAACGTACCAGCGTCATTTTCGAATAGCGGCAACAAATGGTAGATGTCGCCATGATTCATGACAGGTGAAACAAAAAACAAATTGAAAGGCAATGAGATGAAAAAAATGAGTACTGTCACACGACCGAGCGTACGCAGCCCACAAACGGAAACATAGACCGTGAGCAACAGTAGCAGTAGCGAAAGTACATAGGCTGGCGTCATCAGCAAAATGTACGTGTTAAACAGTCGCCCTGTATACCATAGAGTCACGCCACAGGAGAGCGCGCCCAGTGCGATGATGACGATGCCGACCAATTTGCCGAGCCATTTGCCGAGCAGCCGCTCTGCATATTGTGTGACGGTTAAATCGGGATAACGCGCCGCTAATTTCATCATCATCCACGTGTTGATGAACACAATGATGCTAGCCGCCATGGTCACAAACCAGCCGTCACGTGCGGCGTTTTCGGTCGCGATTCGTCCAATGAAGAGAGGACCTAGACTTAACATGACACCGACGATAATGGTGCCCATTTGAAATGCGCTAATCATCATGGATGGCGGCCGTTGCGAGATGTTCATCAATTGCGACTCCTTTGCTTCGGTAAACGAATAATCATATCGCGCATCTCGCGCAAGTTGAATGGACTGAGCGGCGACAAATAGGCCTTGCCAAGCGGATGCAAATGACAGAGTTGAATAAGCCAGAACATGATGGAGACAATCAAACCGTAGCCACCGAACAATGATGCTAGGATTAGGTTTGCATAGCGCAGCACTTGCAACGAATAACTGGTCGATAAGCGCGGCATGGCGAACCCGGATATGGTGGTGATGGCGACGACGATAATGACACCAGGTGAAATGAGATTCGCCGATATGGCGGCCTGACCAATAACGATCGCCCCTGCCACGCCGATAATTTGCCCCAATTTGGTCGGCAACCGCAAGATTGCCTCAAGGATGAGATCAATCATGATTTGCATAATCAAAATTTCGAATAACGGCGGAAACGGCACCTGCTCTCGTTTTGACATCAGGATTTCCACCAATTTCATAGGGATGAGATGTGCGTGATAGGTTACTAGACTTAAATAGACCGCCGATAAGTGCGCCGATAGCATGAACCCACCGAAGCGCAAGAAACGATGAATGGTCGCGGAAATGAAGCGCTGGTAATAGTCATCAGGCGAACTGAGCAGATTAAAAAAAGTGGCAGGACCGATGAGCGCTGTCGGACTTCCATCGACCAACAAAGCAATGCGCCCGTCTAGCAGTTCGGCGGCTACTTTGTCGGAACGTTCGGTATTCATGAATTCATCAAACGGTGAAAGCGGATGGTTGACGAGCAACTCTTCCAGTTGACCGCTATCAAAAATGGCATCGGTGCGAATGTTGCGTAATTTGTCCTCGACCCTTTGAACCAAGTGTTGTTCGGTTATGTCTTGTAAAAAAAGGAGCGTGCACGTGGTACGCGTGCGTTCACCGATGACATATTGGCGCGCGACCAGTTCGACTCCTTTCAAGCGTTTGCGGATGAGACCGACGTTCACCTGGATGTCCTCGGTGAAACTGTCGCGTGGTCCGCGTGAGACGAATTCGTTGACGGGCTCTTCGATGCCGCGCGATAGATTGCGCGGGGCGTGCACGAGGATGGCGGTCTGTTCATCCTGAGCCAGTAGAACGAGATACCCATCCTTCAATGCGACCGTAATGTCCGCAAAGTGCAAAACCTCCTTCACAATCGTCAGAGCGGATAGCGATTGTTGTAGTTCCCCCCAAGTTTGCACGTGCAACAGTCGTTCGGCAATCTGTTCACGAATGAATTTGTCATCTGTCAAACTGCGGAAGTAGCACATTTTTGTCACGAGATTTGTTGCACCCGCCAAATAAACGGTTCGCGTGACAAAGTCGAGGTGATCAGCAAAAGTTTCCTGAAGCCGTTCGCTTACTCGTTGCGGAGTGTCATGGAACAATGACTGAAGCCAACGAACAACACTTTTGATCATCTCCGCTCACCTCCACTTAATTGCCAGACGGCTAAGATAAGCAAGCCGGCTTTGACGAACACTTGTCCAAGAGCAAGCGCATCAACCATCGCGGGTGCACTCAACCAACCAGTAGCGAATGGACCAAGCAACCAAATAATAGGAAAATAGAGCCACCCGACGGTGACCAGGAGTGCTAACGCGACAAATGTGCGATAGACCGGGCGCGCTTGTTTTTGTGATTGTTCAAGCAAATGGCGCCAGATGGTATACAAAATGTAGCCCAGCATTATGCCAGCAGCAGTAAACATCATCGTGCTCAACAAACCGTTTGCCCGTTCCGCCATCATGCCGAATATGAGCATGAGTACGTTCGAAGCAATCAGGCGCAGCGGAAGTTTGATCGTTTGATGTGTTGCTTTGGAGAAATCGGCGTGTGCCAACGTCCACATTATGATGAGCGTGAATGGCGTTGTCCAAAACCAGTCGGCATAGAATGGTACTAATGGTGAATGGCTATCGATATCGGCAACTAACCAAGCAATGAAAAGCGTACCCATTGTTTTGAGCAAAAATAAGTGCCAGATGCGTTCATACTTTACTTCTCGCCGGTGTAAATACAGAAGTACCCATAGTGAAATCCATAAACACCAAATATATACGTCCACCCACCACGAACTGATTGCATCCATCGTCTCACTCCTTCAGCTTCATTTTTGCCAATTTCGACCGATTTATGCGACGAACGTTGATTCATTCACTGACAGACTGTGAGGAAACGGTTACAATGAGGTTGTCGCTTGAATTTACTGAAGGAGAGATTTTCGTTTGCTATACTTATCAATTGTCATCATCGCGCTCACACTTATCGCAGCTTTGACCATCGTCATTTACACATTAAAAAACGGCATCCCACCGATGCCGACAACGCGTTATTTATGTGATCAAACGGAAAAAATTGTGCAGAAATATCAACTCCCCAGCGGCACGGCAGTCGAGGCCGGATCGGGTTGGGGCACGCTCGCTCTATATCTTGGGCGACGTCACCCGCATTTGCAATTCATCGGTTTGGAAAACTCGCCGTTGCCATTCTTAATCGCGCGCTTGTTACGTCTAATGCTGCGACGCGACAATTGCCGTTTCCTACGCACCGATATGTATCGCTATGATTATCGCGAGACAAATATCGTTCTCTGTTACCTGTTTGCTGGTGCGATGCGGCGCTTTGCGCCCCTCTTTCGCGAGCAATTGCCCAATGGCGCGCTCGTCATTAGCATATTTTTTGCGATACCTGGGTGGACGCCTGTCGAGACGTATCAATGCTCGGATTTGTATCGAACAAAAATCTATGTTTATAAAATTACAAACCGGACCGAAACACATGAATCGCAAAACACAAAAATAATAGCGCCGAAATAATCGACATCCAGCGCAAAAATAACGCGCCCACTCGTTGACCGGAGCGACTGCTCATCCATGCCAAGCAGCTCGACCAAATCAAACCTGCACTAAAAAAACCAGCAATAAAGAGCATGGTGGATGAACCGAATATAGACGAAGTTGAAAGTTGCAAACCTGCTACAATCGGTACTGCAACGGCCGCATACCAAAGCACAGCACTCGGCGATAGCACCGCCAAACCGACTCCCAAAAACACGTCCTTCATCTTCAAGTTTGCAGACATGCTCGAACGCATTTGCGTTTCATCGCCGACCGCTTTGCTACGCGGTCGCCATGCTTCGCGCGCCATTTTCCAAGCCAGCCATAACAAAGTCAACGTTCCACCGATCCATAATGCAGTTTGTACAATTGTAAATTGCAGGACGAAAGCGAATCCGAGCAAAACCAAAACGATATAGATTACATCGCCAAAACAGGAACCGAAACCAATCGCAAAAGCCGGCCAAAATCCACGTGCAATGCCTGCGCGAATAATCGCCAAATTGACGATGCCGATGTCGGCACACAATGACAATGAAAGCAAAAATCCTTGAATAAACGAAACCATCAGAACAACTCCACAAATGTTTGTAAATCTACTTTTCTCTATAGTAAGCGTATGAAAGCAGATAAAGCAAAAAGTGCCACACCGATTGGTGTAGCACTTTTTTTGAAAGTTTTGACCTTAATCTCTAGTAGTTAATACATGGCATATACATTCTCTTCCATACGGAACGAAATGCCTGCAAAACATTGATCGCGAATGTACAATTTCACATGCCAATTGCCCGTTGGCGTATCTTCGCTTACCTTAAGGGCGTTAAATGTCTCTTTGCGCGGGTAAATCGAGTACGGCATGTTCGTTACCCAGAACAGTTTCCCTTCATGCAACCATTCGCTCGTTACCATTACTTGCTCCGGCAACTCATCCACAGAAACTCCATTTTTCACAGAAAAATCGAGTTTGACAATGATTGCTGAGTCCACTCGTTTGATGAACAAACGTTGGTTGCTGCGATTGCTATCGTCCAAGCGCGAGCAAATGCGCGCCTGACATTCTATTTTTTGAAGGATGTCTTGTGTTGACGTTTCGTCTACAGCGACGGTCGCAGGCAAGTCCTCATGAACTTGTTTCAACTGCACCGTATGTGGGTGATTCAACACGAACTTCCCGTCAATGATATAGAAAAACCACTGGTAATCATGATGCGTTGGTCCAACCCAACCATGCTCTGTCGATTGAAGTTGAAGCTTTTCGATTTGCAAGTCTTTGCCGGCTACCATCTCAAGTTGCTGAACATGCTTCAAATGAGGCAAGTGAATCATCTGCAACCGCTCCTTCAACATCATTATCTGCCCCAGATACCAGGACTTTGCTGAAGTGAGTATGTCAAGATGTTGATGGTCGTGATGCTGTTCGCCGTTGCTGCTGTTGCATACTCAGCGATGTCCGCTTCTTCTGAGTGAAATTGATGATTCGCCATCTCATAAACCTGCTGTTCCGAACCTTGAAAATCCTCTAAGCACAATATTGTCATTGTAAACCCTCCGTATCTTCAGCGCCCTTAATCACGCTTTTGATACTTCGAGTGTAAGTCACATTGTAGTCACACTCAATGAACAAATTGTGAACAAATTGTTATTTACGAATACGTTCATAATTTAGACAAAACTCATCAGACGAAGCTCATCGATTGCCATACACGTGAACGCCACCGCCAAAGCATGATCAGTCCGCGCAACCATTCATCTACAATGAATGCAATGTATACGCCGATTAAGCCGTATTCTAGGTGAACGCCCAAATACCAGGCGAGCGGCACGCTGATTCCCCACATCGAGAGGATACCCATCAGTACAGGGAATTTGGTGTCGCCAGCGGCTTTTAGCGAATTGATGATGACCAAATTGAGACATCGTCCCGGCTCCAAAATAATGGAAAGCGCCATAATCAGCGTCGCTAAATGAATAATCTCTTTGTTTTCTGTGAATAGCGAAAATAAAAATGGTGCCGACACCGCAAACACGATAGATACGGCGATGGATAATCCGAGCGCGATTTTCACACTGCGCATACAACGCTGGTACGCGTCGTCCATCTGCTTCGCGCCAACCAAGTGACCAACGATAATTTGTGTGCCCATACCGATCGATGCGGAAAATAAAAACAGAAACAGACTGACACTATGGACGTACACTTTGGTCGTAAGTGCCAACGCCCCGACCATAGTCACAAAATAGGTAATCATCAATTGCGAGGAGTGGTAGGCCATGTGTTCACCCGCCGACGGCACGCCAATTTGCATCAATTGACGCACATCTTTTTTCGGCAGTCGTACCATTTCAGCGACGTTAAAACGCATCTGCACTTGTCGTTGCAAAATCAACAACACGCCGAGCAGTCCCAGAAATCTGGAAACGACGACGGCAATCGCTACTCCCTCAACACCGAAATTGGGCAAGCCGAACGGCTCGTAAAGTGCGAGCCAACAACCGACAACATTGACCACATTCATGCCGAGCGTGACGTACATCACTGATTTCGTGCGTCCGTGTGCACGAGCAATCGCCGACACAGTCATCATGATCGCCTCGAAAAACAGAAAGATGCCGACAATTACCGTATAGATGACGGCATAGTCCATCAACTCCGGCGGCAATTTCATCCAGCGAAGCAACGTTTCGGCGTTGAGCACGAGTAGCACGCTCGTTGCGATGCCGAACAAACTGTTGAGTGTAATCGCAGTCAGCGCCGCCCGACGCGCCTCTACCACTTGCTGAGCTCCCAAATGCTGCGCCACGAGAATGCTCGTACCCGTCGCGACAAAGCCGAAGATGACAATGAGAATGCCGACAACTTGTGTCGCCACACCGACCGCTGCCACCGCATCGTCCGAATATCGGCCGAGCATCATCGTGTTGACGTTGCCCATCATCATATGCAGAAAAATTTCGATGAATATCGGCCAGGTAAGCGCGAAAAGTGTTAATTTTGATTTAGACGTTGATTCCTGCATAATGTTCGGCGCGCAATTTTTGCACTTCCGCATTCTCCAAATATTCTTCGTACGTGTACATTCTGTCGATGATGCCGCGTGGCGTAATCTCCACAATGCGATTGGCAATCGTTTGCACGAACTGATGGTCATGCGAAGTGAACAGCATCGTTCCATCGAATGACATCAACGAGTTGTTGAGCGCTGTAATCGACTCTAAATCCAAGTGGTTCGTCGGTTCATCCATCACTAACACATTCGGACCAGCAAGCATCATTTTCGAAAGAATACAGCGAACCCGCTCGCCCCCGGACAGTACACCTACTTTCTTGAGCGCTTCTTCGCCAGAGAACAGCATCCGACCGAGGAATCCGCGAATGAACGACTCATCCTGCTCCTTGGAGAATTGACGCAACCAGTCGATGAGCGAGAAATCTCCCTCAAAGTATGGCAAGTTGTCTTTTGGAAAATAGGCCTGTGTCGTCGTCACGCCCCAACTATACTCACCGGAATCTGCTTCCATACAGCCGCTGATAATCTCAAATAGCGCGGTCTTCGCTTGCCCGTCTGGACCGACGAATGCGATCTTATCACCCTTATTCACGACCAAATTGAATTGATCGAGTACCTTACGCTCTTCAATCGTTTTGCTGATGCCGTCAATCGTTAAAATTTGTTTGCCAGCCTCGCGCTCCGACTTGAAGTGGATGAACGGGTATTTGCGACTCGATGGCCTAATATCTTCAAGCGTCAATTTCTCTAGCATCTTCTTGCGCGAAGTCGCTTGCTTCGACTTAGATGCATTGGCACTAAAACGGCGGATAAACTCTTCCAATTCTTTGCGTTTTTCTTCAACGCGCTTGTTGGCACTTCTTTGCAATTGCAACGCCAGCTGACTCGACTCATACCAGAAATCGTAGTTACCAACGTACATTTGAATTTTGCCGAAATCGATGTCGGCGATATGCGTGCAAACTTGGTTCAAAAAGTGGCGGTCATGGGAGACCACGATGACTGTGCCGGTGAAGCGAGCGAGAAAGTTTTCCAGCCAGCGAATCGACTCAATGTCCAAATGGTTCGTCGGCTCATCGAGCAGCAAAATGTTGGGATTGCCGAACAACGCCTGCGCAAGCAAGACGCGTACTTTCTCCGTACTTTCGAGCTCCGCCATGCGCAGATCGTGCTTGTCTTTGTCAATACCGAGTCCGTTGAGCAACTCAGCGGCCTCCGACTCCGCTTCCCAACCGTTCATGTCAGCAAAATCGCCCTCTAACTCTGCCGCGCGCATCCCGTCTTCGTCTGAGAAGTCCGCTTTCATATAGATTGCTTCCTTCTCCTTCATCACCGCATACAGTTTGCTATGTCCCATGATGACCGTCTCCAGCACTGGAAACTCGTCATACTCATTTTGGTTCTGCTTAAGTACGGCGATACGCTCACCTGGTGTGACATGCACATGGCCGCTATTCGCCTCAATTTCGCCCGATAAAATTTTCACAAATGTCGACTTGCCGGCACCGTTCGCACCGATTAAGCCGTAACAGTTTTCCGGCGTAAATTTGATGCTGACATCCTCAAATAATGTACGCCCGCCAAAGCGCAACGTCACTCGTTCCGTACTGATCATGATGTTATACCTTCCTTTTTCGAATTCACTGATTGATAGTGGTTACTTTGCTAATTATACAGAAATGTTCGAGCGATTCACACATTTTCACACATTTTTTTGATAATTGAACGGAAATGGCGCTGTAAGATGAAGTTGTAAAAAACAAAAAGGAGGAATCAATCATGAAGAAGTTTTTGAAAGTGATGCTCGTCACCGTACTCGTGTTGTCGTTGTTGGCTCCGGTTAGCGCATTCGCACATGGCGGCGGCAAAGGCAAAATGAAATCGCACGGCAAGTCGCACATGGGGCAAATGAAGAAACCTGGACCAAAAGGCGGTCCGATGTTCGCTGGCAAAGGCAAAATGCCAATCATGAAGCAGACCCTTTTCACTTTACTCGCGGAAAAGTATAGCCCAGACACGTTGGCAGCTTGGGAAGCAACAATCGCTGAAGGTGAAAAGACGCGCGCCGACATTCATGCCATTGTCAAAGCAAATCCAGAACTCCGCAAATCGCTCAAACCGCAACACACCGAAGATTTGAAAGCAAAAATGGAAGAGCACAAACAAACTCGTGCAGCATTCGAAGCGGCACTGAAAGCGAAAGATGCTGAAAAAATTAAAGCATCGCTCGCGACCATTCTCGCTAAATTGCAAGACCGCAACAAGTTGATGGCTGCGAAATTGACTGCTTTGCAAAAGGCAGTGGCGGCCAAAGCAACGACTACACCATAAATATCGCTCATTCTCTAGCAAAAAGACGCGGAATCCACCCTCCGCGTCTTTTTTTGTTCACCAGCCGATGTTGAGCAATCCAATCAACTGAAGCAGCAGCCAAGTGATAGTCGTTAGTAGAACAGTGATGCCTAGCGTAAGTTTCACGCCTTGCCGTTCCATCGTATTGGCGATGAGGCCAGGGACGATCAGTCCGATTGCGCTCAATATCCATGCCAATGATCCGCCAAGCATTAAACTTAATGTCATGCCGGTCAGCAACATCGCCACAAACTTTCGCCTGCCATAAAGAATCGTCATTCGCCCAATGCCGTATTTGACGATGAAAAAGGTAAGCAAACTGATTAACAATACGGCAACCAAGGAAAGCGGCTGATTGAAGAGCAACGCCAAGTAACCGGGTACGACTAAGCCTGCAGGTAACAATTGAAAGCGTTCGGCAAACAGCAAACTGATTGCGCAACCGACAGCAAGCGCCAAATAGACTTCAGCAACCATGCGGGGTTCCTCCTTCCGGCATCATCCGTTTGAGAAGTTCGATTCCCGCACCGTGGATATTGCCCATGCCAACGATTGCACAACCGACGTGAACCATCTCTTGGATGGCTGCAACAATCCGGTCGGCGCCGACGTTCTCAAGGTCGCGATACTCAATGACTGTGAATACGCCGTTAGCAATCGCTTCGGCGAGCGGTTCCGTCCGTGTTCCGATGGCGAGCAGCCGATGCGCAGGCAAATGCGGCAACACGTCGTTCGCAAACTGCCAGGTTCGGTCGACTCGATCAGCGCGACAATTGAGCACAATCAACGGCTCCCCTGCAGGAAATCCGCTGGTCGCGATTTTCTGCCAAACGGCGAGTGCAGACTGCGGGTCATTGGCTGCGAACCCGTTGAAAAACCAAACGTCATCGGGCCACTGTTCGCCCTCCATTTTCCGATACATAAGTGCTCCAGGATCAGGTTTCGCTTGCAACATGCCGCGCCATGCCATCTGCGGATCGATGTGCAGAGCTTCGGCAACGGCCAAGGCGAGCGCCACATTTTCGGCGAACAATAAATACGGAAATGCCGTCAAACTGTCTTCGTCGATCGCCTGCAAATCGGCGATGAAAACGCGTGTCTGGCGTTCGGCTGCGACTTCGCAAAAATAAGCGGCATAAGGTCCCGGCGAAATGACCAAAATACCCTCATACGGAATCGTTGCGGCGAAATGGCGGGCAACATCGTCGAGCGTCGGCCCCATCACATCGAGATGATCGGTCAACACGTTGGTAATGACGAGCAACTGCGCTTGCAGCAACTCTTCCTGAAAAATCAATTGGTACGCTGGCTTGAGCGCCATACATTCGCTGACGAGCACTTCCGCCTGCCAATTCGCAGTTTCTTGGACGACCATTTTTTGCTCGGAAATGTTCGCTCCCAGCGGTCCGCGGCGAATCGGTCGTTCGTCGGCACTAAACCAATAAAGCATGCGAGCGGCGCTCCCTGTCGTCTTACCCACGACGCGCCAATCCGCCTCTGCCAACATCGCCGTCAACAAGCGCGTTACCGTCGATTTGCCGCGACTGCCGTTGACGTTGATGCGCAGCGGGATTCGATTGATGCGACGCCGGTGAAGCGCACGTTCCACCATTCCGACTGCAATCAGCAACGAGATGACAAGCATCCCAAGTAGCCATAACGGCATAAAAAAACACCCCCCAGTTCATAACATATGAACAAGGGGGGTGCGCATCAAAGGCATTCGTACGCGATATCGAATAACGCCAGCATATCCGCTTCTTGATCGGCAATCCAATTGCCGTGCTCCGTTTTCTGTAAGTTGCTGGCTATCGACTTTGTCCTACTGTACAAGTCGAAGTGATCCATGTACTGCCTGTCACATTCCAGCACAATTCGCCGTAACTGTCGGTTCAGCGCAGAAACTTTGATGAAGCGCAACGTCATGATTGGCATGTGATTGTCTCCGCTCAGAAAAGAAAACACGTGTTCGTTACCGTAACATCTATATTTGCGGCGATAGTCAAAAATACGCGATGCCGCCAGAAAGTGACGCATCTTCACATCCAAACGTTCTGCCAGCGATTCGGGCAGTTTGAGCACCTCGCTCATAAACGGTAACTGCCAATTGACGTACAATTCTGTTATTGACA
>CANHCR010000026.1 GCA_947459205.1 Caryophanales bacterium
CAACATCAGCGCCCGTCCAAATTGTTGCAGGCCTCCCATCCAGTTCATGTCGGTCGGCCCCCTTTCTTTATCTTGAATATCGTGCGACCAGCTGTTTCAGGTTATGTGCAGCCAGTTTAACGTCTGCCGCCTCGCTGATGGCCGAAACAACCGCGATGCCTTCGGCGCCCGCCTGCAGAACCGGTTCTGCATTGTTCAAGTTGATGCCGCCGATTCCAACCTGCGGCACGCGTAGCTGCCGATCAATTTGTGCAATCAGCGTCGTGCCGATTGGCTCACCGGCATCGTCTTTCGTCGCTGTCGCATAGACCGCGCCAACCCCGATGTAATCGGCGCCGTCACGCTCCGCCTGCTCTGCCTCTGCGAACGTGCCCGTCGAGATGCCGATGATGCGATCCGCTCCAAGTACACGTCGCGCCTCAAGAAGCGGCACGTCGTCTTGGCCGAGATGAACCCCATCTGCCTCGAGCAAAAGCGCGAGGTCAATGCGGTCGTTGACGATGAACGGCACGTCGTGTGCACGGCACAGCGCCCGCATCTCGCCGGCAATTGCTAGCGCCTCGCGAATCGGCAATTTCTTCTCGCGCCACTGGACGATGCTTACACCGCCTGCTAGCGCTTGTGCAACAATCTCTAAAGCCGACAGACCATAACGATTTTGAGCGCCGCCAATCACCAAATACAGACCTAGTTGTCGATTCATCGCAACCTCTAGCGAATCAGCACGGAATGCGCGACTTTGATACACAAATTCATGATCGCAGTAATGCCGTTTTGCTCCACCAAATCAGCCGCCTGCTCGTTGTAGATTTCCTGTTGCAACCAAAAACAATTGGCGCCAACCGCAACCGTTTCTTCAGCGACCGGCAACACCTGCTCGCTACGGCGAAACACATTGACGATATCGATCGGCACGGGCACTTCTTTGAGCGACGAATAACAAGTCTCTCCAAGAATCTCACCGCTGACCATCGGATTGACGGGAATAATACGGTAGCCGCGCGCTTGCATCGCCGCCGCCACCATGTACGATGTGCGGTCTGGTTTGTCGGATAGACCGACGACAGCAATCGTTTTTGCCGCTTTCAAAATGTCTGCAATTGCTTCATTCGACGGATTTGCGTAGCCCATCACATTCATCTTCCTTTCAATAACTGATTGCCTGGCGTCCAAGCGCCTGCCAACCGCGTTTAAATTTGTTTTTGTCGATGCGCTGTTGTTTACGATAAGATAGCGGGTCGTTGACGTACACATATTTGCTGTCATAGCCAACCAGTAGCACCGCATGCTCCTCGCGTGTCGTGCGAATTGGACCGCTCGGCGTGTCCCACTGTTGCCAGACACGAGGTACATCATAATGATTGGTCGTCCAAACGAGCACTGGCTTCTTTTGCGCCAATTTTTGCTCTAACTTTTTGTATGGTGAGTTGGTCAAATCTACCGCTGTTTTCAAATAGAACCGCGTGAACATATATAGCGGACCATGATAAATCGCATAGCCCGGGTTCTTGCCAGTGACATCACCGACGAATCCGCTGTTCGGATTGCCCCAGTAGACAATTTTGCCGTTGCGATCACGTTTCAGCGGCGTCTTATCTTTCGGCATCGCCCGTGCGACTTCCATTTTATCAACTGACACACCCGCATACTGCAGTAACATCGTCAAACTTGTCGCTTCACAACCATTATCCAGTTCGGGATTTTGATTGATGAGCGGTGCGTCGAGCATGATGGATGCTGGATGCTTCGTTTCCACCTTCACGGAAGGGGCGTTTTTTTTTGGACCGGTCGCATCTTTCGTCAGCGTCTGCTCCATCTTTTTGCGCTCCACTTCCTTGCCGTACTGCACTGTGCGAGATGGCTCTCCGTCACTGTTTAGCCATAAAATAAACCCGACCGCCAACACCACCACCAGCACCCCGGCATATACGAATGTCAGCGTCCGTTTCACTTTACTTCACCCACTCAACCTGAGCGCCCAACGCCTGCAAATGGTCAAAATAAATTGGATATGACTTGGCCACATGATGCGCGTCCTTAATAAGCAAACCTTGTTTGGAGCGTAAGCCGACGACGGTCAGCGCCATGATGACGCGATGATCAAAATGTGCATCGATTTCGACGCCGCCTTCAACACCTTCCGGACGACCGTGAACGATAATTTCGCTCTGAGTTTCTTCGACGTTCGCGCCTGCTTTGCGCAATTCGTTCAAATAATCGGTGATGCGATCACACTCTTTGTAACGCAAATTTTCGACATTGTAGAAGCGCGATGTGCCCTCAGCAAATACGGCTGCGGCAACCATCGCCAACACGCCGTCGGTGAATGTGTCGCCGTCAAATTCGACAGCGCGCAGTTTTTGAGTACCCTGCACATGTACGGTGCCATTTGTATGCGTCAACGGAGCGCCCATCGCACGCAACACGTCAACGACCGCACGCTCACCTTGCTTGCTATCTTCCTTAAGACGATGAATTTTCACATCGGAGTTGGTCACCGCAGCAGCCGCCAACACAGCCGCTGAACCCGGATAATCGCCTTGCACGAGATACTCTTGCGGTTTGTATGCTTGTCCGCCGCGCACTTTGAAAAATGAATAATCGCTCGACGCTTCAATCTCAACGCCGGCTTGGGCAATCACTTCAAGCGTTTGGCCGACGACGACTTTCGATTTCAAATCGCCAGTGACGGTAATTTCGCTATCCTCGGCCAAGAGCGGCGTCATGAATAGCAAGGAACTCAAATATTGTGAACTCAGTTCGCCGGAAACGGTGATTTTGCCACCGCGCGGCTGCCCGCCATGAATCGTGATTGGCAAGCGCCCCTCATTATGCGTGACGCGCACATTCATCTGTTCCAACGCATGGATCAGGTCGAGGTGCGGTCGTTTGCCGAGCGATTGCGGATAGGCGTTAATGAATGTCAGTTCTGGACAAAAAGCGGCAGTCGACATGAGAAAGCGGAGCACCGCACCAGCATTGCCGACATCAAGTTGTGACACATGTTTCGGATGATTGCCGAAGCCAGTAATCACCATGCGTTCTTCATTTTCATCAATTACCGCACCCAAATCACGGATACAGCGGCGCATTGCATCGCTATCTTCACTATGTGCGGGATGCCAAATCGTACTCGTGCCGTCGGCCAAAGCTGCCGTCAGCATGTAGCGCGTTGTATAATTTTTCGAAGCCAATGCGTTGATTTCTCCCTTGAGTTCGGGAGTTGGTGTCACTCGTACATTCATCTGTCTAATTCTCCTCTGTAATTTTCATAAAAATATTTAATAGGTCATTTCTCAAAAAACAAACAACGAATATGTGCAGACCGCCAATAAAAGGCCACCACCGTAACTGCTCAGGCAATATACCATCGCGCGCGTGCGAAGACCGTTTTGCAACAAACGCAACATTTCCACATTGAAAGTAGAAAAGGTTGTGAACGCGCCGAGCGCCATATAAGCGGTTTGCGCAGGTAGTGAGTCGGCATTCCAAGCCCCGTAAACGGCACCAAGCAAAAAACTGCCGCAGAGATTTACTGTCAGTGTAGCATAAGGAAACGTCGCTTGAAAACCGCGTTCGAACAAGAGGCCGACTGCATAGCGTGCAAGTGTTCCGATGGCAGCCGCAAGTGTCAGTGCGAGTAGCCATGTGAGGCTAAAATGTGCGCTCATGTCACGCTCACCTTCTTTTGACGTCGTGCCAATGTGGCGCCGAACCAAGCGAACAACAAGCCGCCGAACAAACTGCCAAATCCATAAGCGCCAACCGCAATCCAGTGCCCTTCCTCAAGCAAACGCAAGAGATCGATACTAAGCGCAGAAAACGTCGTGAATGCGCCGAGAAAGCCGATGGAGATTGCGCTGTATAACGTCTGAGAAAGGCGTTCGGCACACAACGTCACAAACCATCCGAGCAAGAAGCTGCCGAGCAGATTGCAGACAAATGTCGTCAGCGGAAAATGTCCCTCCGCAGCAGCGAACAGAACCGTCTCGCCTAACAACAGCCTGCACCACGCACCGAGCGCGCCGGCAAACGCGATACTCAGCAAAAATATCGGTTTAATGACGCTCACCCTCCATTTACTTTAGAGTACGTTCAGCCAATAACCGAATGCGCCGACCACCGCCCCGCCGAGCACGAACCATGCCGAGTTCCAAGTGTAACGGAGCAACAAGAATAGCGTTAGCACAGCAAGTGTCGGCTGCCAAAACGTGCCGGTCAAGTCCGCGCACAACGCCAGTGCGACGAGCGCGATAAACGCGAGCGAGGCACAGTTGATGGCGTCGAGGGCGGTCGCAATCAAGCGATTGCTCCGAAGGCGCGCGACCCAAGGTGCGACGAGTGCAACGAATAGAAAGGCCGGCAGGAAGATGGCGAGCGTGGCGAGCCAAGCACCCTGAAAGCCGTGCAACACGTAACCGATGAAAGTTGCCGTGGTAAACAACGGACCAGGTGTGAATTGACCGATTGTCACGGCATCGAGCAGTTGTTGCTGGGTGAGTGCGCCGAATCGTTCGACAAAATCGGTTTGCAAGTAGGCAATCAGCACGTAACCGCTGCCGTAGAGAACAGTACCAATTTTCAAAAATGTGATGAACATTTGGCTAAGCGTGAGACCATCGGCACTATGTAAAACAGTGCCGTCTCCCTTATCCGCTTTGGTGATGGTTTGCGTAGATGCGAGTAGCAATAGCGCGAGTGCCCCTGGCGATGCAAAAAAACGATTGCGCATCGCTTGTCGTTGTTCCCACAGCAAGTAAAGTGCACCGGCTGCGGCAATCATCAGCAATTCGTTGACGCCGAGCCACATCAGCGCAAAACTGCTGATTGTGACGATTAGCAATGTCCGGTTTTTCACGGCGGATTTGGCGAGCAGCCAAACGGCGTGCGCAATGATAGCGACGACGACTGGCTTAATGCCGGACATCAGATACTGCATGAACGGCAGCATCGCATATTTTTGATAGACGAGAGCCAGCACACTGACGATGAGCATCGCTGGCAATATAAAACTGACGCCGGCAACGACTAGCCCCGCCCAACCTGCTCGCCGATAGCCGATATGAATCGCCAACTCGGTCGAATTCGGACCAGGAATTAGTTGCGAAATACTGTTCAAGTCGAGAAACGTTTGCCGATCAAGCCAGCCGCGTTTTTCTACGAGTTCTCGTTGCATGAGTGCGATGTGGGCTGCCGGACCACCAAACGAAATCGTGCCTAATTTAGCGAAAACAGCGAACACCTCAAGGAGTCGCTGCCTGAATGACGAGTTGGACATGATTATGGTCCCTCTCCGGCGAATGCCGGTGCGGATTGACACCGCTATGTCTTATAGTGTTAAATCCTAAGTATAACAATATACGGAAGGAGGTATTATGAATGAGCAGTTTTGCAACGATTACACCAGCAGAGCTCAAGGCGCGCCTCGACGGCGGTGAGCGTCCGCTGATGGTTGACGTGCGCGAAGACGAGGAAGTTGCACAAGGCATGATCGCCGGTGCGGTTCACATTCCGCTCGGTCTAATCGGCGAACGTTATAACGAGTTGCCAACGTCGCAGGAAATCATCATGATTTGCCGGAGCGGCGGACGCAGCGGACGTGCCTGCGAGTTTCTTAGCGCCAACGGCTTCAACGTAACGAACATGTCCGGCGGTATGCTGGCTTGGGAAAAACTTTAAATCTCGTCACTCCACGTGTGCACTAGTGAACTGGCGCACAATTTTTTCGACAATCTCATCTACACCAAGGTCTGTCGTGTCGATCGTAAAGTCTGCAAACTTGTACGCATTCTCGCGCTCACGCAACAACTGATGCACCCGCTCCTCCAAATTCCCCTGGAGGAGCGGACGACTTTCATCCTCTCGAACGCGCTTAATAATCGTCTCCGGCGTCGCCGTCAGCAACACCACAAAACCCGATTGTTTTAAAACGATGCGATTTTCTGGCAAGAGCACGGAACCGCCACCTGTCGTAATGACTAGCTGATGGTCGAGCACGACGCGGCGGATGCAAGCCGCTTCAATTTGCCGATAATGCGCCTCCCCGTGCTTATGAAAAATCTCCAAAATGGAGCCTTCCTTTTCTTCAATCAACATGTCAGTATCTACATGTTGCCACTTCATTTTTTGGGCTAACGCGCTACCCACAGTTGTCTTACCGGTTCCCATAAAACCGATCAAAATGATGTTTTTCTTGCTCAAATCGATCACTCCGAACTAGCGATATTGAAAATGGCAGAACCGTTTATTAACCCAACCAAGCAGTGTGGAACGTGCCTTCTTTGTCTACACGCTGATACGTATGCGCACCGAAATAGTCGCGCTGTGCTTGTAGCAAGTTGGCTGGAAGAGTGGCTGTACGATAACTATCAAAATAAGCAAGTGCGCTCGCAAATGCCGGCACCGGAATGCCGTTCGTCACCGCAGCGGCTACCACATCGCGCCATGCTTGTTGATATTCCTCGATAATAGCTTTGAAATAGCCGTCGAGCAACAGGTTTTGCAACGCTGGATTACGGTCATATGCGTCTTTTATGTTTTGCAAGAAGCGTGCGCGGATGATGCAGCCCCCACGGAAAATCATCGCAATTTCACCGTAATTTAAATTCCAGTTGTACTCTTCGGAAGCGGCTTTCATCTGTGCGAATCCTTGAGCGTAGGAACAAATTTTGCTGGCATAAAGGGCTTTACGAATTTTCTCGATGAACGCGGCACGCTCGCCAACGTTAACGGATTGAGTTGGAGCAGCATACAAAGCGGAGGCCGTCACGCGCTCATTTTTCATCGCTGACAAGCAACGCGCAAACACCGATTCTGTGATGATGGACAACGGCACGCCAAGATCGAGCGCGCTTTGACTCGTCCATTTGCCCGTGCCTTTTTGACCCGCTTTATCGAGAATCACATCGACTAGTGGTTTGCCCGTTTCATCGTCGATTTTCGTAAAGATGTCAGCGGTAATTTCGATTAAATAACTATCGAGTTCCCCGCGGTTCCATTCGGCAAAAATTTGATGCAGTTCAGCGGCATCAGCACCGACGACATCTTTCAGCAAATGATACGCCTCGCAAATGAGTTGCATATCACCATATTCGATACCGTTGTGTACCATTTTAACGTAGTGACCGGCGCCATCAGGACCGATGTACGTACAGCAAGGATCGCCACCGACTTTCGCAGAGATGGAGGTGAAAATATCCGACACAAGTTCGTATGCGTCCTTTTGACCACCAGGCATGATTGCCGGGCCCTTAAGAGCACCCTCTTCGCCACCAGAGACACCAGTGCCGATGAAACGCAGTCCCTTCTCTTCAAGCAAATTACTACGGCGCAAAGTATCATGAAAATGCGCATTGCCACCGTCGATTAGGATATCTCCCGTAGACAGTAGCGGAATCAATTGTTCAATCGTAGCATCGGTCGCGGCGCCAGCTTGCACCATGATTAAAATTTTGCGCGGTGTTTCCAATGACTGCACGAATTCTTCAATCGTAAATGTACCGACCAGATTTTTGCCTTTCGCTTCGTTCAACAGTTCCTCTGTTTTGCTAGCCGAACGATTAAACACGGATACAGTATAGCCTCTACTTTCGATATTCAGCGCCAGATTTTTGCCCATTACGGCCAATCCAATCACGCCGATTTGCTGCTTCGTCATGAACGTTCCGTCCTTTTCAGTAAAAATTTTGGTGAAAAAATTTCACCTTAGTATAGCACATTTCATCCTGAAACGATAAATTTTCCACAAAAAATGACTTGCATTGCCGACAATTTCAGTTATAATAAGAACATACGTTCTCATTTGGAGGTTGAAACATGGGCGAACGGATGTATTTCAATAAAATACCTGAATACCAGGAGTTGTTTGCGCTCAAATTGGTGTTGCTCATCCCCATCATACTCTCGATTTTTAGCAAAGATCAGAAAATCATCGGACAGCTACCCATCAAGACTAAAGAGCCTTACGTCGATTTATTGCAGATGGCGATGGATAATGCTCATAAGGAATTGTCTAAGCAAGAGCAACGTTTGAAGCAGTTGCGACTAGAAATCATTGAGCACGACTTGTCCAAACAGGGGTTGAGTTGTTTATTCAGTTGCAATGGCTACAGTCATCAATTCCATATGCAGAGCGACTTGCTGCGTGCAGAATTGATGATGTGGATGAAGCATTTCCTCGGGCAAGACGTGCTTAAATATATCAAGACGACCAATCCCGACCATCTGCAATGAATGATCGGCAACATTGTTAATGATGCTCAATGCGCAGTACGCGTGCGAGCATGTATCCCGCAACGAGTCCACCCAAATGGCCAATGATTGACGTGCCAGTAAAAATGAACGTTGCTACTACATTGAAAAGGATGATTATATAGAGCGTTGATTTGGCCGACCCGTCAAAAATATAAGGTTTCTTGCGACTCAAGTAAAATAAAGCGCCGAACACGGCGAACACGGCACCAGATGCACCAACCGTAAATTGTGCCTGCGAGAAGAAATAAACCAACACATAAGACAAAAATCCGCTACCTAGATAGAGCAAGCCATACTTCCACTTGGACGTCAACTGCTCAACAATCGAAGCGAATAAATAAATCGAAATCAAATTCAAAAACAGATGAACGAAATCGAAATGTGTGAAGACCGCAGTGAACAACCGGTACCATTCACCCTCGGCGATTTTCAGCGCGTCAAAAATCCCCCATGCCTGCAAGACACCAGATCCGCTAATAAAGAATTTGATATAAATAAAGTAAGCGATGTTCAGAACAATCAACGCCATTGTAATTGGGAATTTGCGAATGTAGCCCTCCAAATTTTCGTTTCGAATAAATACGTTCAACATTATCACCTCATGTCTATTGTAAAACAAAGCAGGCACATTGTCACAGGTGCGGACAGTAAAAATCCGCCCTGCAAAAATGCAGGACGGACCCCTTTTCATTGAATTACACTTCAAGCACAAACATCTCATGATGAAGTTCTTTGAGACGCTCCTTGTGTTCGTATACTTTCACATCGTCATTTTTTGTCATTGCTTCATAAAGACAGGCGAGTTCGTAATCAATTTCGAGTTTTAAGACAGGAATACGTTGCTCGATTCGCTTCGAACGCAGTGCCTTCTTGATGTCATCTGTTGAGATCGACATCGCCTTTTCGAACAAGATGCGATGTTCCACTCCGCTAATCGAAACTTTTTTCACCAATTCACCAAACATGATATTCTCAATCAATATTTCCTGCTGCATGAACCGCTTGACCACTGCATGACCACGTGTCATGTCGATCATTTTTTCCATCAGAGTCACTAACCGGTCATCCGCCAACAAACATTCACCGACCATTTTGAACCGTTGCCCCATCCGCAAAAATGTCATTTGCACCATCCGTTCTCCCGACTGAATCGAAACGATAAATTGTCCCTCGTTTTCTGACCAGTACAAGGAATAACCAGAGTAAATGAGCGATTTGACGAAATCTCGAATTTGTGCGCGATCAAAACGGAGCTCCAAATTGCAATACTCAACTTCATAAGGTTGATTCATCATCATTCATCGCCTCCCTCGTTCACTTCACTGAATGTTCAGACAATTATTTGGTTTCTTTTATTTTATCTTATCTTATGCCGTTTGGCAATGATTTTTGTAAACGTTTTCACTTTGATTTTCGCCCATTTTTCGATTACAATGACAACGACATAACAAAGGAGGATATTCCCATGTTCACCGGTTTTTCAAACGATGATTTCGAGGTCTTCTCTGTACCTGGTCTAGATGCGCGAATGGAGAAATTAATCGAACTCATCCGTCCAAAATTAAACATGCTCGGTGCCGATTTCGCACCACAACTTTCTATCCTTTGCGGTGAAGAAATGTTTTCGCACGTTGCCAAACACGCTCGCCGCACTGTGAATCCGCCAAAAGATACGTGGGTCGCTTGGGCGAAAAACAAACGCGGATACAAGGCGTTACCGCATTTTCAAATCGGTCTATGGGGCACACACGTGTTTATCCAGTTTACCATCATTTACGAATGTACGAACAAACAAGTCTTTGCCGAAAATTTGAAAAATCATAAAATACCGCTATACCGACTGGTACCCGGGCACTACTACTGGTCAATGGATCACACAAAACCCGAAGTCAACAAAGTGTCCTCACTGGACGAATCGTCCATCGACACAATCACGCAAAAATTGCTCAATAACAAAAACGCCGAATTTCTGTGTGGCCTACAAATCAACAATGACGACCCAATACTTACAGATGGGGCAAAGTTTTATCGTCTAGTCGAAGAAACATTCGAAACGTTGTTGCCCCTTTATCAAATGTCATTTGAATCTTAAAAAAATGCTCCCTTGTCAGCAAAACAAGGGAGCAACACGTTTATACTGTCAAACCACGCACTTGATCAGCGGTCAAACCTGTTAAATCGGCAATTCTCTCCAATGTAAATGTTCCGTCGGCAAGCAACCGTCTTGCCAACGCGATTTGACTTTCTAGTTTGCCCTCTAGTAGTGCCTGTTCCCGTACCTCGCGAAACGTGCGTTGATAATATGTCTCCACTGTTTCAGACACTTTTCCTTCTTCTCCACGCTTCATTTGCTTAAACACCTCTGCGATTTCGACTTTATAAACCAATCCATCAAAGCATCGTATTCATCATCCGACAGCTTATCAAGGTATCGTGGCAACTCTTTCAAACGACGAATCGTTTCAATGTGATGAACTTCTAATACTTGCTCAATCCAAAACACTTTACTCATGCAACTACGCATCGACTGAAGTTCGTCGGCAGGCAACCGATGTACATCGAGAAGTTGCACGAGTTGATGTTTAATAACAGACTCATCACCCCATTCTGCAGTTATGTCTCTCGACAACGAAATTCGCTCATGCCAACCCCGCCATGGATACAAACCGTTATAGAGCACCACTCTTTTCACTGTTGGCAATCGCAGTTGGTCGGGACGAGGCGCTTCAGCAAGATCTAATCGCCAAGCATCAATTTTTGACTGCATTGCCTGAAGTTCATATTCAAGAAAACGCAAATCAATAATCGGATCTTCGGTTCGCTGAAATTCCACCATCACTAACCATTCTCTTGTAATGCCATTCAATTCGATAACGAAAAGTACATATTCCGTCTCCAATGAGGTGACATCCAGCACGGTCGATTCCCGCGGTAAGCCCATGAAATCATACAAAAAACCAAGGAAGACTTGAAGTTTACGAAACAATCTTTTGTACCCTTTGTCGTGCACTTGGTACAACTTTTCCGGGGCATCTTCTGTCGCGTCAAAAACGTAAGTTTGCAAGCTAACAGCCCCTCTAATATGAAGTATACAATATTTCATTCAGTTTTGAAGTCGATAATGCGTATAATGTATTGGTCCAGATACCAACTGATTCTGCTCGCATACAAGTAATTAAACCTTCATCAATCACAATATTTCCATACTCCGCATCGTTTCTACCACTTTGATCAGAGTTGGGAAAGGAAAATTCGAATTCATCGCCGACCGCGAGTTGTAGATCTCGCTGCAGTTGTTCCATCATCACCGACTGTTTCCAACGTTTGAAGGATGTCTCATCCGAGAGCAGTTTCACTTTCGTTTGCTGAAATAGTTCAGCCCGGTTTCCACTCAACCAACGATTTTCTGCAGCGTAGTACATCGTCAGCGATGATCTGCTCGTTAATTGATATACATTGCCCGCTCGATCAGTAGCAGAGAAGTTTCGTTTCGCTTGCACATTGCGTTTCGGCTCACCGTATGCGCCATTACCGGCAGCCACCTCATGAAAAGGTACCATGGTGTATCCATCGTGTTCAACGATGACCATTAACGCAAGATGCTTCTGAGCACGAACTGCAATTGAACCAAAATTGAGGTTTGACAGGCTGCGGTAAAAACGATCAATCACCGCAGCTTCCCCCAACCCTTGTGACATAACAAACGACGCATCTTCTGTCGCTGATTGTAACATGCGCTCAAGCCAAATCATTGACTGTTCGTCGCGAGACCATTGTTGCAATTGCCAATCTAACTGCAATTGAAACGGACTAATGATAATGACCCAAAGCAATGCGAAATCAGTGAGGCGCATTTTTCACAATTCCGCCATATGGCAGCCAGACAAGCGGTACAGAATCTTGGTTACCTGCTGTTTCCTCACTTTTTACCGTGACATAGAATTCATCACCAGCGGCGAAGTAATACGTGCCGTCCGAATCAGCATCTTCGTAATCATCGGCAGGAAACAACACTTCAAGAATTTGTGGATTGTAATACTCTTCCATACTCTCAATCATATCTCCATTCTCTTTACTCGTTATCCAACGTTTTTTCACATGTTTCAAATCCACGCGAATCGACAATCCGCTTGTCGCCAGCTGTTCTTCAAATTCCCGATACATCGGAGCGCTCAAAAACCCTTTCGCACATACATCGTCGACAAAACGCGTTACTGCTTGTTGCGTCATCAAAAATATTAACTGTTGCTGTCTGTCTAATGAGGCTGTGAGCGGATAAAGGTACAATAAAATAGCGCTCACGACAACAGCTACGACGAATGACAAACTATCTTTCAAACGGAATCACGCTCCGCCCACACGTTTTAGCATAATCGTTTGCTGTCCGCCTGCCACTTTGGCGAATGATTCAATGCCAACGCGATCTTGTTCAAACAAAGCCATTGCGAGCGGTATTGCGCTGAGAAATAAAATGCAGGCTGCAATCAACGTTAACGCCGCACCAGTGGTCACCTCGTTCATCTGCCAATTAACTCGTTTTCTGAGTTAAGACAATGGCACGCACAACACGGTTGCTATCATAAATCAGTTGCGATTTAAATTGAGCAATTGGATTGACATAATCGACATGTGCATCGTCATATGCGTTGCTGAGATCGGTGACCCCTGCGGCGCCCACCACACCAAGTGAACTCACTACTTTGCCGTACCAAATACCTGTCGTATTTTTACCAGTTTTGACACTTACGCCGAACTGCGGATTGGTGGCATATTTGCGGATGGCATTCATTACTTGACTGCCAGACACCGTTTTTTGGTCATAAGCCGAAAATTGCACGGTCGCCATATCGTTTTGCAAGTCTGAGAATCCTTTTTGCGCTTGCGAAGCCGCCTCTTGTCCGGATTGAAATACGATTACCCCCAACGTGATAATGGCTATGGTGATCAACACGGCCGCAGCGATCATTAAAGCTTTAACTCCATTTTCCATGAATAAATCTCTCCTCTAAAGTGTTTGAAATTGTTGATAATACGTTTGCATCTGCTGCATACCGACGAACATCATGGGAATGAGCAAATAAATAAAAATGACGGCATAGAGTGGCACAAAACCAATTAATTTGCCCCACGCTGATTTGGCTGCGATATTTTTTTCAAACTGTAACTTACGTTGTTCGTGAATAAACGCTCGGTCGCTATTTAGATCATCGAATGCAACACGCAAGTCGACGCGCTCAGCCGCTTCAATCAACTGTTCGACGATTTGTCGGAATGGTTCAAAAGCAACTTGGTCGCGCAGTTCTTCAAGCGCTTGCCGTCCACCCGCACCGAACGAGAGGAGACACTGTTGCAACGGTGTCTGGAAATGCTGGGCAAAACGCAACATCCACTCGAGTACGTGTTCGACGTTCATCCGCTCCATCGGCGTTAAAATAGTGAGTAAGGTCTCAAATTGTTCGACTTCACCGGCAAGCGCGAATTTACGCATTCCTCTTCGAAACATCAACAAAAACAACGGAAGCAAATAGGCGAAACAGACGATGAAGCAACAAGCGATAAACTGCAGGACTGTAAATGATGAGAAGGATACAAGACATACAGCGGTGGATAGTAGACCTGTAAGTATTGCGTAAATAAGGCGACGCAAATAAAAAAGTTCGACTTCTGCTTGCTCGCCGAGCAAAATCAACTGACTGCGCATCCACTCATATTTGGCCGCTCCCGGATTCGGCATCCAGCGAATCAGAACAACACGTATCCATCGCGAGCGAAACAATCGTTTTTCTAAAGACATAGATGGCGATGATCCAGCGCTCTCGCCCCACTCCAATACGTGTAACTGTCGCACCAATACAAAGCATAAAAAACTCGTCACATAAATGGCGATTTCGCACAAAAATCCATGCCCGCTCGCATAGAACTCTCCCATCCCTGGGAAACTGTCACTTGCCCAGCGAGCAAGTGGCGCCAGCGACAACAAAGGTAAGACAGTGATGGTTTGCAAACTTTGAAGCAGAAAACTCAAGCGCTGTCTACGCACGTGCTCCATCTCGATTTCCCCAATAAGACCGGCCAAAGATTTTTGAAAGAGTGAACCATCGCTTAATGTTCGGTCACCAAATTCAAAAACCAAGTAAGCAACGCCAGCCAATGCCTGCAAATATTTGTTAGGCGCCGTTTCGTAATACTCACCGATGGCCGTTTGCGGATGATGAGAGGCAAGACACTCCGCTATTTTTAATGCATGCGTTTTTGCTACATTCGGCGCCTCTGCTGCTGCCTCGTAAATCGCTTCATACACCATTTGATGACGATGATAGCGCCTGCGAATTTGTGCAATCAATCCAGTGAGCTGCCTAAGTAACCTCATCTCTAATCGACGAATCAAGATATCGGACAAAAACCCGTAAATATAGACCGTACTGAACAGCAGCAGCATCAATGAAAACACATCGCGGTTTATGCTAAGGACTACCACCCATATCGTCAAAAAACTAAGGATAACGAGCAAAAAGTAGCGGACTGACTGAAGCCGGATACTATGTTCGTCGTCTGCTTGAATCATCCGGATGCGGTGCTGGATATCCAGTAGAATCGAACGAAGCAACGGACGGCGCACACAAAACTCATATAAGACCATCAAGAAGCGATACAGATGTTGACGCCATGCGATTCGCTCTGTCAGGCCCTCGCGGCTAGCTCGTCTCAATCGTTTCGTTCGAAACATTCGTTTCATCACCTACCTCATCGCCCCAATATTGATTGCAAAATTGGATAAATTGCAGGCGATCGGCAGCATTCATCTGTTCAAGCATTGCCCGTTTCGATGCCAAAGTGAGCGGTTTTCCAGGGATATAAGTTTGATTGCGCCAAATCGCTACATCGCGGTCGACAAACGAATATGAACCTTCACCAGTTAGTGGTACACATTCCGTCACTCGCTCGATGTATCGACGCCCATCGATGTCGCGCCGCAAATGAACATTAAAATGGAGCACCGACACTACCTGCTGTTCCGCCATCTTTTCCTGTGAAAAGACACCCGTTTTCAGCAATGAATTGCGCAGCGAAAAGATCAAATCGGAAAACGTTTTGGCGTGATGCGTAAACAAAGTAAACAAACTGGCGACCTGTGCCGCTTGAATCATCCACGCCGCCACGGCATCGCTCGCGACCTCGCCGATAATGTTGACTGTACCGTCCGTCTTTTTTTGCACATCTAAGCCTTGCTGACCGCTAATTTCTTCCGTCTCGCGAAAAGACAAGATGTTTCGCTCCGGGTAGAGTGAGCGTAACCGCAATTCAAACGCCATTTCCTGCACACGGATGTTGTATGCCTCATCAATCTGCTCGACAAGTGCCATCAATAGCGTCGTTTTACCGCTGCCTTGTGCACCTGTCACTGCGGTGACACGTGCCCCTTTGATGAGGTAGGTCAGCAATTGAATGAGGAAAGTTGCCTCCTCATCACGGAGCAACTGTTCAAGCGAAACATGACGAGTGTCGAATTTTCGCACAAAAAACGCCCACGATTCGGAAAACGGCGGCCTCACAACGACCACCCGACTGCCGTCTGCCATTTGGTTCACTTTGTACCCATTGCGCTCGGACAATTGTCCAGGGTAATTGAATTTGTAGATGTTTTGACAAACGCGCTTCAACTCCTCCGCCGATCCAAATGACAGGCATTGCATGTGAATCGATTTGCCGCGAAAGAAAATCCAAATACTGTCGTAGTCGTAGGCACCGCGGCGCAATCCTTCCTCATCGCTCGAACGATCGCCATAAAATGAGGGCATGCCAGACACGCCACCAGACACGCCGTCAATCGCCATATCACGAAGTTCATCGACCGCGCCAAATCCGAGCATTTGCCGATACAATGTTTGTGTGATGAGCATCAATTGATCGCTAGGAGTCATATGGGGCCGTTCGCGTGTGTATAGACGGCGAACATCATCGGCCGTCAATTTGTTACTAGTCAACGTCATTTTATCTAGCATCACACTGAGCGCCTGCATGCCGTGCTTCTTTTTGAAGTTGTACAATAAAATATCAAACTGTATCTGATCAGTGAGTCGCTCGCGCATGGAGGTAGGCAGAAACCGTTGGTACGTTTCATCATCCCAGCGAAAGGCATGCATCAACTCATCGAAAATAAACTGCAACACAAATTGTTTATCTTGTACATTACCGCCCGTACAACCGCTAATCGCTTTTTTTATCGCGGTTCGCCGGTTACGAAGCCGTTGGTACTCTTCCTCGGAAACACCGAACGTTCGCAAATCGGCATAGAGAGTATCCTGCAAGACGGTTCTTAAGTGGACTTTCAATTGCGTCCAATCGTGAGCGGTCTTCGTGGACGGAGACACGGTTTTCGGCCGCTTACTGCGCACGGTGAACATTCTCAGAAAAATATAGAGGGCAATGAATGTGGCAAACAAGCAAATCAGCAAAAAATGAAGGGATGGCGTCAACAACTGGGCACCTTATCAAATAGCGCTTGTACACATGTTCTAAATTCTAGCAAACAACGCGCCAGTAGCCCCCGGTCCGTTCGTTCCGAGCGAAATAAATGTCTCAAAAAGAGTTCGGCAAACTCACCCTCGTTTGCAGCATTTCGTAATTCCGTACAATACGGAATCGCAAACATCGGATAGCGCGCTCCATATATTTTTTTCAGTTGTTGTGCGTTCAAGCGTGCAGATGCGTCATAATCGGCGACAATAAATAGCGTCCGTTCCGGCCACTGATGTTGTTTGCTATGAAATTTTTCGAAAAAATGACGCAGTCGGTGCTCGTTTTGTTCCAAGCAGACGACCAGTACATCGACTTCATCAATCGTCGCAGAGTATTGCGGATCTACGACAACATCAGGCAAACGAATGAGCGATGCGGGATATTCTGCTCGTAATTGGCGGAGCAACTGGCGAATAACGGCAGGGCGTAATGACGGCAACTGATGCAGACGACTTTCCGGTAACCAATCGAGCCGACCTTTTAAAATCGATTGGACATAGTCGCGAACATGCACTTGAGAAACATAGCCATGTGATAGCGCTCGAAGCAGGCCGTCAACCCCTGCACGTCCGGCAAAACTTTCTGGCAAGTGAGCGAACGACGGCATGCGCCGCGCAAGCATTGCCTCCATGCTCGTTGGTGAATCGCACAAATGGCTTAGCAATACGTGTTCATTATTGTTGAGTGCTACGGTCAGTGCGCAACCCAGCTGAATCGAATCAACTGCGGGCATGCCGCGATACATACCTAAAAAACCGATGACTGTCATGAGCGAATCCTCTCTTTTTTTCGATTAGCGATCCATTTTTGCAACCATGCGCCAAGCCGACCGCCCGAGCCATCGGCGCTCGCTGTTTCTAATCCTAGCAACTTGCTGACAAACGAAACGACCTCTTCCCCCGGTTGAAGCGGATTCGGACAAAACGGTGCATCATGAATCTGCGCATCCGTTAAATGTACTCTGCTAAGCGCAGTCGCAGTCTGTTGCGAAGCGGCTAGCATCAGCAATACTCTCATTCGTTCTTGCAAAGATGGCGGATACTCGCTGTATTGCATATTCTCACTGTGCGCCAGACTCACACCGAGCAAACCGCCAAACGCCGTCACCACTGGTACATCCGCACGCGCGAATTCACCCTCCTGCGCTACACTCAACTCGCTGCCAAAATCAAACACCAAATCGTCGTAACCAGCATAGAGCCAAACCGCCATATCCAAACTTTGCACGTCCAAAAAGTAGTCGACACCAAATTTATGCGCAGTCGCTCGTTGCTCACGTAACATACGACCGAGAATGGGGTAGTTATTCTGTTCAATGAGCGCAACACGTCGTCCGGCATGCGCCAAACTATGAGCAATCATCAGCGCGCCATGTGTGCAACCAGAACGTCCTGCGATTCCTCTGCAAACGATGACTTTCGTCGCACTTTTCCTTCTGCTCTCGGGAAAACTGTGTAGCGGGAAGCGTAGTTTTTGCTCGATGACACGCAATGCTTCCATCAACACTGAAGCGGAAGCAGGACGCACTGTTGGATCAGGATGTAGCAGTTTTTCTAGCAGTTGCACAACAAACGCGGGAACATGTTGCAGATCGATCGAATCATCCGTGCCATGAAACCCGGCGAAATTGCCGCCACTAACCAAGTAATACATCAGCGCACCGAGTGAATATAAATCCGAACGTGCGTCACAAGATTTTCCCGCCCATTGTTCAGGCGAGGCGAAACCGGCCGAGGCAAACGGTAACGTTTCACCCATCCGCATGGATGACGATTGCCGCGCAATCCCGAAATCAATCAATTTGACGCGCCACCGTTCATCGACCATCAGATTGTCCGGTTTTAAATCGCGATGAACAATCGCAGGTTCCACCTGTTCATGCATATAGACATACAAATCACACACTTGGATTGCAATCTGGATGACCGTTTGTAGTTCAATCGAGCGACCGAGACGCTCGAACTTCGCACGCAACGTTTCACCGACAACATAGTCCATCACGATGCACAGTTGGTTTTGTTGGTGCCGTGCGAACACATCAACTACACGCGGTATGTGCGGATGATCAAGGCTACTCAACATGCGTGCCTCCGCAAGTTGCGTTTGAATGTCAGCACCTTCCACCACTTTCACTGCCCATCGCTTGCCGTTTAATTTGCAATCCTCCGCCAAGTAGACGGTTCCCATACTGCCTTTGCCGATCACTTTCAACAAGCGGTAGCGCTCATTCAACAATTCGGAAGATAGGTTCACAGTTCGTCCACCTCTTGCAAAATGAATTGCGCACGACCGACAGCAAGCACATCTCCCACCATAAATGGGTGGACTTTATACGGAATAAGCAGTTGATCATTAAGTAACGTGCCATTGCGCGAGCCCAGATCGCGAACGAAGTAGCGGCCCTCGTCGCAAGTGCATTCGACCTGCAATCTTGAAACAGAAGGTTCCGACAAAACAAAGTTCGCTACCTGCTCATCACGTCCGATGACAAACGGCCAGTGAGATAGTTCGATGCGTTCTCCGCTGTCTGGGTTGATTAGATAGGGTTGAATTTTACGTAGCGCTGGCGGACGATTGCTTAACACCACGGTGCGATGATAGTAATCATCTTCAATCGCCGGCAATGGCAGTGGCTCTACATTTTCCGCAAGCGGCAACGAAACCTGTTCAGCAATCACAGCCTCATTGGATCGCACGATAAAACTGATGGCGAACGCCAAGCAAAATCCGCTGGAGACAAACAACAAGAATGTATCCCCTGTCCACCACCAAACGCCAAATGCACCGAGCACACCGCACGCTGTCACACTTCGAATCACGTTCGTCCATTGTGTCGGTCGCACCAACGGCTTCACAACACTTACAGGTTCCGAACGCTCGTCCCGAACATCAAGTGTCTCAGCCGTCTCGAACACCTGACTCCATTGAAATGGCGCTCGCAATCCCACATCACCAAGCGCGTTCAGCATCGCTCTTGTCTCGTCGGCAACATACGGTCGCAACTTTTGGCAAAATGCAAGCCACTGTTCGCCCGAACGTTGTCGTTGCTTCATTTGTAGCGGCAGATGGATGAAAAAATAATGCCCGTTCGACGGCTCCACAAACACATAGTCGGGGTCAAACAAAAACTGCTCTTCATGCAGCAAATAACTATCCGACATCTGCAATACGCGTTGCCAACTGTTTAAGAGTCGCAGTAAATCATCATGCCGCAACCGATTACTGCGCAACACCTGACTAAGCATGCGCTTGCCTTCATGAACGAAATACAGCGACACGAAACCATCGAGTTCGTCACATCGCATGTTCAGTACATGCGGAATGTCATGCAACAACTGCATTTGAAACGCGTGGACCATCAAATCATCGCGCGAAAGCGGTCCATCTCTGCCACGCACCATCAATGATTGTCCGTATGTATCTACGAATTCACATTCTATGTTTGCTGCAAAAATCATCTCACACTCCTATCTTCTGATTTGGATAATCATTAGATTTTCCTACTAAAATATACCATTTCCAATTTATGATTTCAATTATTTTCCACTAGTTCAAAAATTGTTCAATAAGTGTCTACAAAAAAACTGCCCGCAATCAATCGCAGGCAGTCCCTTCAATACCAACATCAAAGCAAATATTTTTTTAAGGCATGATACACACCGTCGTCATTGTTGGAGGCCGTCACATCATCCGCGAGCGCCTTCAAATCTTCAGGCGCATTCGCCACGGCAACGCCAACACCGGCATACGCAATCATTTCACGATCATTGTAATAGTTACCGATGGCTAACACCTCACTGCGATCAATCCCGTAGCGCACACACAAACGCGCCAACGCCGCTCCTTTCGAAATGTCAGGCACCATAAAATCAATGAAGCGCGCATCGCTGCGAATCATGTTCAACCCATGGGCAATCGCCGCACAGTCGCGCTCAATGACATCCATCTGCGCTTGCTCCCCGAACAACGTCAGCTTAACAATCGGTTCTGTCAGCGTCATCACATCATCGAGCAGCACCGGCTCAATCAAAAAATGCTGGTACATTTGCTGCTCGTATTCGCCCATCGTTTCACAATACAAATGGTCGACCGAACACAAGTCAAAATGGACGTTGTGACTGCGGCAATATTCAATAACTGGACGCACGTCAGCGACCGCAAACGACGAACTTTCAAGCACGCGATACGGCGCCGAATGACAGGTCACACCTCCATTGTGACTGAGCATGTAGCCGCTAATCCCCAGTTTTTCAAACACTGGCAACGTATTCGCAGGCCCGCGCCCTGTACAGAGCGCCACCATCACACCGTTCGCAAATGCAGTAGCAACCGCATCCCGCACCCGCTCCGTCAGACGATGTTCGTCATTGACCAGCGTGCCGTCGACATCAAGCGCAATTAACTTTATTTTATTCATGACGATTCCTCAAACCTTTCCATTCTTCTTCCGTCAACTCGCGCACAGCCCCGAGCGCCAACGTTTCATCCAATACAAGCGCGCCCATCGCCAGCCGCTTCAAATACAGCACCTGTTTGCCACGAGCGAGGAACATGCGCTTCACCTGGTGAAATTTGCCCTCAGTAATCGTCAAACGAATGCTGCTCTGTTCACTCGCCACATCGGCCCGATCAATCACTAGTTGTGCCGGCAATGTCACATATCCATCATCGAGCGTCACCCCTTCGGAAAAGGCGGCGACATCCGCATCGTCAACGATTCCTTGAACCAGCGCATGATACGTTTTCGCGACATGCTTGCGCGGCGACAATAAATCGTGCGCCAACTGTCCATCATTCGTCAGCAACAGCAACCCTTCCGTATCGCGGTCAAGCCGTCCCACCGGGAACAACTCAAAATGCGCATACTCCGCAGGCAGCAAATCGAGTACCGTACGCAGACGCCGATCTTCCGTCGCACTGATTACGCCCGCCGGCTTGTTCATCATCAAATAGACAAATTCGCGGTAGACGACACGTTCGCCCGCCACCATGACAACCGCAGTCTCAACGTTTACCTTAAGACCGTTGTCTTTGACGAGAACGCCGTCCACCGACACTTCTCCGCGCTTCACAAGCGCCTTGATTTCACTCCGTGTGCCGACGCCCATGTGACCTAGCAGTTTATCCAAACGCAGCCAATTGCTCAAGATAGTCGCCTCCACGTTTGCGGATACTCATTTTTCACAATCCCTTGTTGCCATTTGCCCCAACCGAGCGGATACGGACCCAAACAGATCAACACATAGCGTTTATCGGCTGCTGTGCCGGAATAGCCATCTGCAAACTGCAAATGTTCAAACGGCACGTCCAGTGTCTCGCCGCGCAAATAGCGCTGCAACCGTTCGTCATCGAGCGATAAAGAAAGCGAACATTGCGCATCGCCGACTCGCATCGCAAGCGCCAAAGCATGCGCAGGTTCGAACCGATTCTTTTTGAGCACGCCGACATATTGCCCCGGTCTGACGACTTTCAAGCCGTCCAAATCTGGCGTTACTTCACTCATCCGATAGACATGGTCGCCGTACGTCACAAAGCGTTCACCGTGCCAATCGAGCGTCGTCTGTTCCCGCAAAAATTGATGTAAGTCTTGCAAATGCAGCGCTGCACGCGCGGCCGGACGCGCCTCGCGTTGCCGCACATCGCGTTCGTTCGCTACTTGCTCCTCACGCTCGCCACGTTTGCCGAGCAAAGCGACAAAATGCCCTTCACCATCAAGCAGATGCGGCCATAGCCGAACCGAGCGCGCGGCTAGCATACGTTGCTCGTCCGTCGCATCCATACCAAACGTTTGTCCCGCCGCAAATCCCGGCGAACGCTTCACATCCAACCATTCAAAGTCTTCATGCTCCGCCAAGAACTCAAGCATCATCCGCTCATTTTCTTCGACCGCGAACGTGCACGTCGAGTAGACGAGCCGCCCGCCCGGCGCCAGCATGAGCGCCGCATGACGCAAAATATCGCGCTGCATCGCCGTACATTTGACGATGGACTGTTCGCTCCATTCGCGCCACATGTTCTCATCCTTACGAAACATGCCCTCTCCGGAACAAGGAGCATCGACCAATATTTTATCGAAAAAGCCGACAAACCGCCGACTCATGCGGTGCGGTGATTCGTTCAAGACGAGCGAATTGCGCACGCCGAACAATTCCAAATTTTTGACGAGCGCCTTCGTCCGTTCCGCACTCTGATCGTTACTGACAAGCAAGCCGCGCCCGTGCAACTTAGCCGCCAATTGCGTCGACTTCCCGCCCGGCGCCGCACACAAATCGAGCACCTTGTCGCCCGGCTCGACGCCGAGCAGTTCCCCCGGTGCCATCGCACTCGGTTCCTGAATATAATAAAGACCGGCGTGGTAATACGGATGGCGCCCCGGCCGGTCCTGCTCATTGTAATAGTAAGCATGCTCCGCCCAAGTCACGGGACGAAGCTGAAACGGCGTCTCGGCAGCGAACGACTCTACCTTCACTTTCAGTGGATTGAAGCGTAAGCCATAATGGCGCGGTTGCTCATAACTCTCCAAAAATGCATCAAATTGCTCACCTAATTGCCGTTTCATCCGCTCGACAAATACATCAGGCAGTTTGACCGCCATCTCCTCACCTCCCAATATCAATCCATCAGCTGCTCGCACTCGTGTAGGAGCGAAGCGCCAATCGCCAAAGCAAGCGAGTGAGCGCGACGAACGCTAACGCAAGCACGCCCGCAACCAGCAACTGCCAAACAGACACGCCCTTCGTCAAAGCGCTCGCAGGGAGCGTCGTGATCAGCCCGACCGGAAACAAATACATCAGCGCAAGCCTCAAAAACCCTTTATATACCGAGACTGGAAAGCGCGCCGTATCGAAAAATGACATGAACAAATACGACAAGTTATCGACTTTGACCGCCCAAAAGGATAGCGTCATCAGCATCATCCAAATCGCATACACAAGACAGAGCGCCGCGCTGAACAGCACGAAAAACGAAACAATCGCTTGCCACGTCGGCCACGCGCCCATCTGTACGAGCGCAAACACCACCAGCCCTAAGCCGAGCACAATGTCTGCGATTTTCCAGAACACCATATGACGAAAACTGACGAACAACTGGCTGTCGACCGGTTTCAGCAATACGTAGTCGAGCGTGCCTTTGCGAATGTGCTGTACGAGCCGCGACATGTTCGGTTGCAGCACCATTTCGATGAAACCGTGAATCGCATTGAACACACCGAGCAGCAGCAACACCTCATAAAACGACCAACCGCCGACCGAATCAGCGCGAAAGAAGAAGATGTTTGCCATGAACACAGCGAGCGCGAGTTGCAAGCCGGTCGTCAACAAATGTCCGATAAAATTGAGCCGATATTCGACTTCCTCGACGAAACAGGCACGCAAAAACTCACGTAGCAGCCGCAACGTTTGTCGCATACGCCACCCTCCTCCTTTTCAGCTTATCCGCCCACCGCGCCGTATTTTTTCAAACCTGCGCGCCACTGCAAGCGTAGCGCCAACCCGAGCATCGCGATCCACACGATCTGACTGCAAAATCCGAGCACAATCCACTGCGGATTGTCGCTCAAGCGACCGCTCAGCAACTCGACGGGAAAGCCGACCGTCGCATAGAACGGCAGCCACAACGACCACTCCAGCCAGCCATCGGGATACATCGATAACGGTGCAATCCGGCCCGATAGCAGCAAGTGTGCCATTTCATAGATGAGAAAAATCGATATCGCACGATTCGTCCAAAACGCAAGCAAACCGAACATGTAACCGGTCAAAAAGCGCACCGCCGACGAGCCGATGATCGCCAATGTAAACAGCAACACGCTCGAGAGATTGGCAGCCGGCGACAGCACCGGAAACAGCCAGCCCAGCACCAGCCAAGCAGGCACCATGAGCAACGCAAAAAACGACTTGTAGACGAGGTTTTGCGTGACACTCCAATGAATCGGATGAAACGGGCGGAGCAGTTTGGCGGAAAATGTGCCCTCGCGAATGTCTTGGTCCAATTCCCACACGTCCCACGAGCGCGTCAGTCGCTCGACGAGCAGGACGCCTAAAAAGTACAAAATATACTCGCGCGCACCGTAGCCGTTGATCGAACCAGTGCCCGATATCGTCAACCAAACAGCCAAACTGATGAGCGGTTGCACGAAGGCGCCGACCATCCAAATGAGGCTTTCACTTCGATAAGCGAGCATCACCGACCATTCGACTTGAAATAGGCGCGCGTATTTATTCAGAAAAAGTGTGAGCCGATTCATGGTTGGACTCCGGCGGCGAACGCCTGGCTGATGACGTCTTCGAGTGACGGGTCTTCAATCGTCAAATCGGCGACCGCCAACGTTTGCAACAGCCGGGCAGAGACGGTCGAAATGTGCTGTCTCGCCACCTCGAGCTCAACGTGATGCTCCGTCTGCGCAATTACTTTTAGGCCGCTGTCACCGCACGATAGCAATGTGCTTTCTAGCAACTCTAGCGCCTCTCGCCCGCCATCAAACCACAATTTAAGCCGCTTATACGGTGCATGACGCTCGATCAACTCGCTGATTTCTCCGTCATACAGCAACTTCCCGCGATTGATGACCATCACGCGCTGGCAGAGCGCGGCCACATCGGCCATATAATGACTGGTCAACAAAATCGTCGCCTTATGGAGTCTGTTGTAGCGACGAATAAACTCGCGCACCACTTCCTGCATGTTGACGTCAAGCCCGATGGTCGGTTCATCAAGAAACAGCAAGTCCGGTTTATGCAGCAACGAGGCCGCCAGTTCACATTTCATCCGTTCCCCGAGCGACAACTGCCGCACCGGTTTTTGCATCACTTCGGCAATTTGCAAAAGTTCGATCAACTCATCGAGCTGCCGGCGATATGCGGCATCGTCGATTTCGTATATCACTTTATTGACGAGAAACGTTTCGCTGGCCGGCACATCCCAAATCAGTTGACTTTTTTGCCCCATCACGAGACTAATCCGCCGCTTAAACGCGCGCTCATGCTTATGCGGCACGAACCCGCCCACTTGCACCTCGCCTGCGGTCGGATGTAGCAAACCCGTCAGCACCTTCATCGTCGTCGTTTTGCCCGCCCCGTTCGGTCCGAGAAAACCGACGATTTCTCCAGGCGCAATGGAAAAACTGACATCATCGACGGCATATACGTCGCGAAATTTGCGATCAAACAGACTGCGCACCGATGACCAAAAACCAGCCTCACGCTCATGCACTTTATACACTTTTTGCAAGCCACGCACTTCGATCATCGGCGCATTCTCCTATTCGTCATGCGGGGTCGGCGGATTGTCAATCAGCGCCAACACTTCCGCTTTCAATACTTCATCCGTAATTTCCACGTCAATATCATATTGCTCGAACGGCTGCTCCTCATAGCGCAGCAACTTTTGCAAATACAGTTCCGCATCCGCTTTCAACTGTTGCAAATTGATGCCCAATTTCGGCTCCTGCTTGAGGTCCAATTTGTTGATAGCGGCACTCATCAATTTCACCGCTCCGCTCAAATTATTGTTCTGATGGTGATACAGTCCGACCGCGACTTGCAAAAGCCCTTGGTAAATCGGCGCTCGCCCTTCCTCCAACCAGAAATGCTCCATCAATTCATGACACTCAAAATAATCACGAGCAATGTTGAAATAGTAAAAAAATTCGACATATAAACGGTCGTACATCGTCTCGCTACACCTCCGCACGGTGATCGGCACCGATTGCTTGTTCGATGCTCGTAAATCCATCTTGGCGCATGCGCTTCAGCAGTCCGCGCTGAATTTCGCCAATCATCTCCGGTCCGCGATACACGAGCCCAGTGTATACCTCAACGAGCGAAGCGCCGGCACGAATTTTTTCATAGGCATCGTCGGCATCGAAAATCCCGCCGGAACCGATGATTGGCAACTCGCCGTTCGTCCATTTGTAAATGAGGCGAATGAACTCGGTCGAGCGTTGGCGCACGGGCACCCCACTCAAGCCGCCCATCTCTTTCTGATGCGGATGGTGCAAACCGTCGCGGCTCACCGTCGTATTCGTGGCAATGATACCGGCCACCCCGCTCTGCACGATGGTCGCCACCACTTCTTTCAGTTCCGCCTCGCTCATGTCGGGGGCAATTTTGACAAGAATCGGTTTGACGTCGGTGCGATGAGCCGTTGCCTGCTCATACATCTCTTGCTTGATTTCTTGAAGCAGCCGGTTCAACTCCTCGCCGTACTGCAAATTGCGCAAATCAGGCGTGTTCGGAGAACTGATGTTGACGACGAAGAAATCGCCGTATGCGAACAGTTCTCGCACGCAAGCGCGGTAGTCGTCGACCGCCTGTTCGTTGGCCGTCGTTTTATTTTTGCCGATGTTGATTGCAAGCGGATTCCGGTACTTAGTGCGCGGCAAAGACTGAGCCAGTGTCGCAGCCGCCTGACTGGCACCAACGTTGTTGAATCCCATGCGATTGATGAGCGCCTGATCGACGGGCAAGCGGAACAAGCGTGGTCGTTCGTTACCGGCCTGTGGACGCGGCGTCAGCGTACCGACTTCCATGAATGCAAAGCCAATCGCCGAAAAAGCAGGCACCGCCTCGGCATTTTTGTCGAGTCCAGCAGCAAGTCCGAGCGGATGCGCAAACGTGAGTCCGAATCGTTCGAGACGCAAAGCCTCATTCGTCTTGGTTGCGTACAGCCCATGAAAGAGCGACTGCATGCCGGGAATGCGTGCGCTTTTACTGAGTACACCCATCAATAAATGGTGCGCCTGCTCTGCGTCGAGCGCAAACAACAGTGGCTTTAATAGTTTTCGATAAATCAATCGTTCCACTCCATTCAGTAAGAAAAAAATATTGTCCATTAAAGTGTATAAAAAAAGACGCTTCTTGTCGATTTTATCTATCTGTTATATGATAAAAGGACTACATACAGAAAGGTCTGATTCTCTATGAAATTGAAAAAGCCGAACGCAATCTTGAACAAAAAGGAAGAAGTCAACAAAAAGGCGCTCTACTGGATCATCGGTAGCGCTGTTGGTGTGGTCATCCTCGTCAGCACCTTACTTATTTTGAACGTGTAATTGACTATTCATCTATATCGTTCTACACATATAAAAAAACTTTCCCAGAGAAGGGAAAGTTTTTTTATGTCAGTTTGGCGTAAAGCCAAATCTAAAGCGGTATTACTTGTTGAATGCTGTTTCAGCAACTTTGATGGACTCAGTCGGACATTGGTCTTTCGCATCCGCCAAATCATCGAATAGATCTTCTGGAATTTCAGTGATCCCCTTGTTATCGTCGCCACCGTAAATCACTTCTGCGTAGCCCTCTGCGTCGTAGTCATAAATGTCAGGAGCAGCTGCGCCGCAAGCGCCGCAAGCGATACAAGTTTCTTTGTCTACCCAAGTAAATTTCGCCATCGTTTTCGCCTCCCTTGTGTTTAGTAATCACAATAAATAATATAATACATATCCGCAAAAAATTCAAACGAAATTTTGCCGATTTACGGTTGTTCGTGCGTCGCGCGCACCGTCGTGTAGATGCCGCCGCGAACATTAAACTTGCCGATAATTTCTAACTTTTTCGGTTGAATGACGCGCACGAAATCTTTGAGGATCATATTCGTCACGTCTTCGTGAAAATGACCTTCGTCACGGTAACTCCACAAATACAGTTTGAGCGACTTCAACTCGCAGATGTACGGTCCAGGCACGAATTTGAATGTGATGGTGCCGAAATCCGGTTGGCCAGTTGCAGGACAAAGGGCTGTAAACTCCGGACACTCGATTTCTACCTCATATGTCGAGTCTGGGTGTGGGTTCGGGATTGGATCAAGCGTGCGTGATGGTTGACTTGGCATCGTAAAGCCTCCTTGTTTATCGTAACTCTTACAATAATATAGCGAAAAACAGTGAAAATCGCAAATCAACCGAGATAATGTTATAATAGATTGTTATCATTTTAGGAGGATTTTTTTCATGACTACCGCAGTAACGATTTTTGATACGACTCTGCGCGACGGTACGCAGGGCGAAGGCATCAGTTTGTCCGTCGAAGATAAATTGAAGATTACAGCAAAACTGGACACGCTCGGCGTTCACTATATTGAAGGCGGTTGGCCTGGCAGTAATGATAAGGACATCGAGTATTTTCAGCGTGTGCAGAAATTGCCATTGAAACATGCAAAGGTGACGGCATTCGGTTCGACGCGTCGCCGCGATACGAAGCCGCAAGACGACATCAACCTCAATCGCATCATTGAGTCGGGCGTGCAGGTGGCGACGATTTTCGGCAAGTCATGGGATTTCCATGTGACGACTGCACTGCAAACGACACTTGAAGAAAATTTGGCGATGATTTTTGACTCCGTGCGCTATTTGCGTGAAAGCGGACTGGAAGTCATTTATGACGCGGAGCACTTTTTCGATGGGTACAAGCATAACCCGCAATATGCTTTGCAAACGATTAGCAAGGCAGCTGAAGCGGGCGCCAATTGGGTTGTCCTCTGCGACACGAACGGCGGCACGATGCCAGGCGAGATTAGCGAAATCGTCAAAACGGTCAAGCAAACGTTGTCCGTGCCGATCGGCATCCACGCGCACAACGACTGCGAACTGGCGGTCGCGAACAGTTTGGCTGCCGTCGAAGCAGGTGCCCGTCAAGTTCAAGGTACGACGAACGGCATCGGTGAGCGTTGTGGCAATGCCAATCTGTGTTCGGTCATTCCGAACTTACAGTTAAAATTCAACTATCGTTGCATCAGCGATGAGCAACTTGCATCACTCACTTCGGTCGCGCGCTACATCAGCGAAATTGCCAACGTGCACCTCGCCGTCAACCAACCGTTTGTCGGCAGTGCGGCGTTCGCACACAAAGGTGGCATCCACGTTTCGGCGATTTTGAAGCATCCGAAAACTTATGAACACATTCAACCGGAACTCATCGGCAACAAGCAGCGTGTGCTCGTTTCTGAATTAGCCGGTCAAAGCAACTTGCTCTTCAAAGCGCAGGAACTGAAACTCGACATCAGCTCGGAGCATGCAAAAACGAAAGATGTCATCAACAAGATCAAGCAAATGGAGCATCAAGGTTATCAGTTTGAAGGTGCCGATGCGTCGCTTGAGTTGTTGCTGCGTGAGGCATATGGCGAAGTCGAAGAAATGTTCACACTCGAATCGTTCAAAATTATTGTCGGCAAACAGTCTAGCGACGGCGTCGTTTCCGAAGCGATTGTGAAATTGAACGTTGGTGGTGAGCCGGTATTTAGCGCCGCTGAAGGCAATGGTCCGGTCAACGCGCTCGACAAAGCGCTGCGCTCAGCACTCGAAAAGTTTTACCCAGGCATTCGCCACATCCACCTCTCCGATTACAAGGTGCGCGTCATCGACGAAGCCGATGCAACGGCAGCCAAAGTGCGTGTGCTCATCGAAACGACAAGTCCCGAGCATACTTGGAGCACCGTCGGCGTCTCCGAGAACATTATCGAAGCGAGCTGGGAAGCGCTCATCGACTCGATTCGTTATGCGCTCATCAGCGGTTACGCGAAATAATAAGATTGGACAAGTAAAGGGGCAGTTCACAAGTTGAACGCCCCTTTTTATCTGCCTATGATGATGAATGCTGCTCGAATTCTTCTTTGGTTAACCCGGTAAGCTCGATGATTTTCTCAGTGCTGAGCAAACCTTCCGCCAACAACTTGCGTGCCAGTTCCAGTTTTGCCATACGCTCGCCTTGCTGCATACCTTGCTGCATACCTTGCTCCATGCCTTGTTGCATACCTTGCTGCATGCCCTTCTCCATGCCTTGCTGCACACCTTTCTGCATGCCCCTCAATTCCCACGACGTATACAGTTCCATAATCTTCGTCTCCTCCTTCGGTTGTAACTGATGAATCTTTTCTGTAAGTTCCATCTCTTCCTGTTCGCCAAGTCGCAAGTAGGTCTCAAAAAAGCTAACGATCAGTTGCATCTTTGCTGGATTCAGTTCGAACCGTGTGATCATCAATAGAAACTCTAACTTCATTTGCACACGCTCTTTTTTCGTATAACCTGCCCGGCTCATTAACGCCGCCGCAACCGGATTATCTTGTCTCAGAAACTCACGCCAATTTTTCTGCTTTAATTGTACCACTAAAAACTCAAATGTTAACACTTTTTTGAACGGTAATTCAATCGTAAATTGGTCTGGCTCCTGTATGTTTTTACCATGCGCAAACATCGCGATCGGCAAGATTTTGCAGCGATACTTCTCGTACAATCGGCCGAAGTATACGAACATCCGCTCAGGAAAATTCGGTTGGTATTCCTCCTGTTCTTCCGCGTGGATAATAAGCAGGCAAGGAACGTTCAATAACCTCGTTTCGACCAATAGATCTACTTCTCGTTTTTCGCCCGCGGTAATGTCGGTGAATACTTCTTTTGGCAGAAACCGAACGTGCGTGAAATCAATTTGCTTGTGAATGTCGGGAAAGAAGCAGAGCATGAACTCCTCAAAAAACGTCTCAATTAACTGTTTGAAAAGTCGATCGAGCGAGATGCGCTCTCTCTGCTTGTGCTGATTCCGTTGTTGCTGATTGGGTGCTGACACCGATGTTTGGTTTTGCTCTTCCATGCGCCTCCTTGGTTGCAAATAAATAAGTTTCATTTCTATTCATATTTTACAATATATGTTAATCAAATGCAAGTAAGCGATATGACAATATAAAAAAGCAGCCGCCCTCCGGCGACTTCCCCATTCTTGAATCCTTATCCACTTGTGAAGTTGGTTCTCTACCTCAGTCTCGGCCCCGCAGTGTCAACCTCAACGACGTCGGTGACAATCTCACTATTTTTGTTACCAGTCAAATCCGAGAGTGCATCGGCCGCGATTTTAATGGTGTACTCTTTGTCTTTAACGAGCGCCGTACCGAAGTTGATTTGCAACTGGTTACGCGTCAATTTAATCTGATCGGCTCCCACTAATGCAACGAACGATCCGCTATCTGTCTTGATCGTTATCGCCGCTTTGAGCGAAGCGGTATCTGCTGTCTTGTTCCCAGTTGAGAAGCCGCTGCGGATGTTCTCGTTCAGCGTGATGACCAACTGGCGATTGAATTTTTTGGACGGCAGTCCAAAACTCGTACAAATGGAAGAGTCGTCCGCATCTAAGGTTTTACATGCCGGACCAGTAGAATCGGCTGCAGTCGCTGAAGTGGTCAGCTCAACGCTTTGATTCAAGAATAGATCTCTAAGGGCTCCCGCCGCAATCTTAAATCTGTTACTCGTGCCACTTAACGCTACCGAGCGCTTGATATTAAGTACGCCTCGCGTCAGATCCACGGTGTCACTCGCATCCAGTGTGCTATAAGTCGTACCGTCCGCAGAGAACGTGATTGCATTCTTGAGCGCTGCTACTTTCTCAGCTTTGCTACCAGGCGCTGTATTGAACGCTTCCTCATCAAATACGACAGTCACGGTTTTGTTGTCGGCAGACAGACTTACCTTGTTTAGTACTGGTCCCGTTCCGTCCTCGATTTCAGGCGTCTCGATGAGCACTGATTTGTTGTCCAGCAAATCTTTGATTGCTTCGGCATTGATTTTGATCTTGTTGTCATCAGTCGTCAACGCCTGTGCAAGTTTGACTTCAATGAATCGGCCGCTGATCGCGACTTTGTCGCTTGCCGACAAGGCTGCATACGCCGCACTCCCTCGTTTGATGGCGAAGGCCGCTTTGAAGCTAGCCACGATGTCCGCTGGTTTCGCACCAGCCGTTGCCGCGTAAATGCGTTCACTCATACGCAGTGTAATCTTGCGTTTCTTTTTGTCCATGGTCGTCTTGATGAGCGTAGGCCCGGTCGTATCGACAACGAGCGGCGTCGTGATTTGCTCCGCAGATTTATAGCCCGCGCGGTCCTTAAGCGCCTCCGCCGCGATTTTGATGCGGTTGTAGTTGCCGCTGATTTGGCTCGCGAAGGTGATGATGATGCGATCTTTACGAATGGTGACCGTATCATTCTCACTTAGCGGATTGTACGTCCCACCACCTTCCGCATTGGCATCGCTTGTATAAGTAATTAAGTCTCTCAGTGTTTTCTTCGGCGTCGCAACAATCGCCGAACTATTATCAAAAATCGTATCTTTGAAGAAAATGGTTACGATTTTGTTCGTCCGGTCTAGCGTTGCATTTGACTGGCCGACTTCGATTTCGAACATCTGCTCAAAGGTCGCTCCGCCGGCGTCCGTCACGCGCACGCGAATGCTGTGCAGTGGTTGTTCTGCATAGTCGAAAATGATGGCTGCTTTGAGTGTGTCATCTTCAATCATAAAGTTGGCATTGTCCGTGTCACCTTCGCCGGAGACGAGACTGTAGTTGAACGTTTCACCCGCGTCTGCATCGGTGGCAGTGAAGGTGCCGATTTCAAAGTCCACCCAGACGTTCTCGCCGATGCGATTGTTGCTGAGCTGGATGGCGGTCGGCGTGCTGTTGTTGCCTTGCTAATCGTCGTCATTCAGCGTCGTCACAGTTACCGCATTACTCGCCGCCGATACATTGCCAGCAGCATCTTTTGCCTTCACCGTGAACGTGTAATTTGTAGCCGCCGTCAGTCCCATGACATTGTACGTCGTCGCTGGCGCACTACCATTGCTACCAGTGACGGTTCCGATCAACGTCGTGCCGCGGTAGACATCATACGCCGTTACGCCCACGTTGTCGGTCGAGGTCGTCCAGTTTAAGGTTAACGTCATCGCGGCGACATTCGCCGAACTTAGACCTGAAGGAGCGTTAGGTGCTGTCGTATCATCAGGCGCCGAGGATCCCCTGGTCACCAAATATGGATTACTCGATGTACCGCTTCCACCAGATGCGAAGATCGCAGATGAAAAATTCAGATGCAAAGCGGGGCGAACGCCGACGGAGTCGTCGGCCGCATGGAGGCTGCCGACATAGCCGTCCGCAGACACAAAGCGCACAGTGCCGGAGCCGTCGGCGTACGGGGAATTTAACCAATAATACCAATTGTTGTTACTATTTATCATATACGATATCGCACATTAAAAATAGCCTCGCCAGAAAGCATCATTGAGAAGTTGCGCTCCGCATCACTCGCAACCTCTCCAAAAATATTCATAGTTTTCTTCGACAATTTACTATTACAATGTAATCGAGTAGGAGGGGACG
>CANHCR010000027.1 GCA_947459205.1 Caryophanales bacterium
CCTAGCACGTCGATCACTTGTTGCTCTGGGCAGTCGTGCTCCGTAAGGCAGATAAGCATCTGTTGGCGCAGCAAATGTTGCTTGTTAAGTTCCTCTTGCCCAGGCAGAGCGTGATATAGGAAGACTGGCAACTCCGATTGTAGGCACTCGCTCAATGTTACGCCGCCCGCCTTCGTGATGACCGCATCGACCGTGCGATATATTTCCGACATTTCCGCCTTGTCGGCAACATATCCGAGCGCTTGAAAAGCAGGGTTGGCCTGCCGAATGACGAATGTTTGCAACGCCTGATTCGTGCCGCAAAGCACGAGATAACGGCACTGTGTCCCTGGTAGTCGGCGCAACAAATCTTGAATGTAGCCGGAACCTGCATGCCCGCCTGCAATCAGCACGAGCGGTCGCTGATCGAACGGGGTTGGTAATGCGGGTGATCGCATCGCATCGAACTTGTCACTCAGTTCAGGTGCAATCGGTATGCCGCTGATGACGCGCACACCCGATACTGTTCTATTTTGCAAAAGCGCCGCCGCCGATAAACGGTCAGGAAACAAATGATAGGCAATCCGTTCTGTATCCCACAGTTGGTGAATGAAAAAGTCGGTGTATGCATTGACGACCGAGATGTTCATTCGTCGCTGTTTTTTTAATTGTCCGCACAAATAGGAGGGCAATGAATGCGTGCAAAATATGAGATCCGGTTGCGTCTCTTTAATGATTGATTCTAGGATTGGTAAAAATAGTGCTCGATATAGGCTGAGCAGCAGCTTTGACGGTCGCTTGCGTGTGACCATGCGTGTATACAAACGTCCGTAACTGCCGGGGAAATGGTGAATCCACTGCAGATAAAACCGAGACAACCAGTGCTCGCAACGACCGATTCCTCGCCCGAGCAGGTCCACTTTGTGAATGATGAGTTGGGGATTTGCACGCAACAGATGGTCACGGAGCGCATCGGCAACATGTTGGTGACCGGACGGCATCGAAAAAAGCGGCAAGAGCAGAATCGTTTTCATAGGCGCGCTCCTTTTTACAAAGATACGATTGATTGTAGCGTGGCACTGATGCGAGCAGACTATGCATCAAACATGAATCGCGCGGGCACGCTAAACGGCATCAAGTAGAGCACGGGAGGTCGTTTATGCCGAAGGTTGTGATGGTTCTCGTCGATTCGCTCAGTGAACATCAGTTGCAAGAAGCGCTCAGTCACCGGAGCGTGCCAGGGCTGCAGTTTTTGTCCGAACATGCGCAGTATAGAGGCTTGATGAGCACTGTCTATCCGGCAATGACGGCGACCGTCGACAGTTCGCTGCTGACCGGCACGTATCCAGATATGCATAAAATTCCGGGGCTTGTTTGGTATGATTCAGAGCAACGGAGAATCATCAATGATTTGAACGGCCTTGCATGTGTGGCGGCAACGGGCATTGTGCAATCAGCGATTGACAATTTGCATGCATTGAATGAGCGTCATTTGAGTACAGATGTAGAGACGATTTACGAGGCGTTGCAAGCACACGCAATGACGGGTGCTTCGATCAATGCATTGGTGCATCGCGGTCAGGCAAGGCATTTGTTGCGTTTGCCGGGCTGGTTGCGCTGGCTGAGCGGTTGGCGTCTGGCGAAGACGATGGAGGTGAGCGGACCGGAGCAGTTGGTACTTGGTGATTTGACGAACAACCGTTGGTGTAGCGAGTTGCCGGATCACCTGCGAAGGCCGTGGCGCGCGTACGGAATCAATGACGGTTATGCGGTGGCGGCATTTACGCAAATGCTGCGGACGGTCGGTCAGGCCGATTTTACGATGATTTATTTGCCTGATAATGACCATGCAATGCATCGCAAAAATCCAGCGCACATGCGTGATGCGACGTTGCAACTTGATCGGCACATTTGCGGGCTGCTCGATGCGTGCGGTGATTGGCGGCAAGCGCTAGAAGATTCGGTGTGGATTTTGCTGAGCGATCACGGACAGGTGCAAGTGGCGAAGCAGGCGGTCGGGCAAATTGATTTGGATGCGATGTTACGACCGTTTCGCGTCTTACCGCTGCGCGAGCGGGCCGACGAGCGCCATGAAGTGGCGGTTGCGAACAATGAGCGGATGGCGTACCTTTATCCGCTCAAAGCGGGAGTGCAAGCGCGGCTCATCGAAGTGCTGGAGCGGGAAGCGCGCTTCGACGTGATTGCCGCCAAGGAGGGGCAGTGGGTGACGGTCGTGCAGGGCGGTTCGCGGCGCCGGTTGCGTTTTGCTAAGGTGCAGAAGTCGGCAGATGAGTCACAGCAACCCGTCTATGCCGACATTTATCGACAAAAGTGGCGACTTGACGGTGATGAATCGGTGCTCGATTTGCAGATTATCGGCGATGAACTGCAATACGGCGATTACCCTGATGCGCTGGCTCGGCTTTACGGCGCTTTGTACGCCCATGAGGGACCGGTCATTGCTGTCAACGCGCGCCCCCGTTACGAAATTCATTGCGCCACCTATCCACGTCACAAAAACGGCGGGGCACACGGTTCGCTCCATCGCTCCGAATCGGAGGTGCCGCTTTGGGTTTGCGGTGCAGAGCCGCATGTTGCAGGGGCTACCTTCTCATTTCCGACACGCATCACTGACATAAAATCACTCGTCTTGCACATAATGTGCAACGGGAGGTGAGTCAACATACTGAAACAATTCGCCTTGTCCGTTTGGCAAGCTTGCGATCCGTTCTACTTTGCCTGCACGCGCCTGCAATACATCGAACCGCCGCCACACAATATTTTCCGCGTGAGACTGTTACGCTACCGCGGTCCGGCGCTACAACTGCGTGACGGCACACATATTCTGCAAGGTGACTTACTATTGAAAATTCATTTTCACAACGTCCGTCTTCTCAGCCAAATGTTGCACGTCAACGATGCCATCGCAAAGTCGCGGCTACTTTATCGGCTCGTCGAACAATCATTGCCGGGCCTGGCGCGATATTGCAGCGAGCACCCGCGCTTCGCTGAACTGAAAGCGATCATCGGCATCACGCAAATCAACCGTGGTTGCACAACACTCGGTTTTGACGTTTGTGACATTCAAAACCGCGGTTATCGGTTTCTAAAGCGAATGATGCTCCTGCCGATTTATTTGCTATCTGTCGCACAGCCGCTGCGCTCGTTCGCCAAACATGAACCGAAACTGTTGCTCATGTCGCAAACGGCGCTGCACCAACGCTACGGCGCACAATCCGGCGAGCGATTGCCTATCATTTCATACTGACGAATCTCTCGGCCTGCTCTATACTTACAGCAGGAGGGAGGTTTTTTTGTGGAATTTTATTTTTTGGCGCTCTTCGCAGCGCTTTTTCTATGTCCGCTATTGATTGACTGGCTGTATCGCGGCTATCAAAATACGAAACGCTTGAATTTGGTTGAGGTGCGTCTCGAGTCGGCGACGTCGGCTGATGACCCGCGTCTGCACATTTTGCAAATTAGCGACATGCACATGGAACATTTGCCGATTTCGGCGAGGCAAATGGTTCGCGAGCTGGAGGGGAAACGGATCGATCTGATTGCCTTGACCGGCGATTTTCTTGACCGTGCCCGCAGTTTGGAGAAGTTGGAGACGTACTTGCAGGCGCTTCAAAAATTGCAAGCACGTTATGGCATGTTCGCCGTGCTCGGTAACCATGATTATTTGCTAAAACCAGATGCCATGGCTGACTTGCGCGCACTATTCGCTCGCTACGAGATACGATTGCTGCAAAATGAGTCCGTCACGTTACACATTGAGGAGCGGACGCTGCATGTCATCGGCATCGACAATTTTGGTACCGGCCATAGTGATGTGGCGCGTAGTTATCACGCGGTTGGGACAGGCAGTCGGCTGGTGTTGACGCACGATCCGAATGTTGTCCTGCACATGGAGGGGTATGGCTTTGACTACTTGCTCGCGGGACATTTTCACGGCGGCCAAATCCACTGGCCACGACCGTATCATTTAGTAAAAATGGGGCGTTTGGCACGGCAAAATCGGGTGCGCGGCTTGCACCAGCAGCACGGTCGACCATTTTATATCAGTGAAGGGCTCGGTCAGACGGGATTCAATTTGCGCATCGGTACGTTGCCGGAACTGACACTTCATCAGATGCCGCTGACAACGAACAATTCGCCGCAAGACGCCTCGGCAGGTTGCGATTTTTCACAAATTCATGCAATATTAGAAGAAAGGATTTAACGTTGTGTGAGTCTGCTGAAGTGGAGGAACTGCGATCGATGGTGCGATTGGACGATTTGGTACGCAAAATGAGTGAACACGGCTGGCGCGTCACCGATCAGCGGAAAACGTTGGCCAATATTTTTTTGGAAACGCAGTCGTACTTGACGCCGCGTGAAGTGTATGAGCGGATGGGTCGCCATTATAATGGGCTTAGTTATGATACGGTGTATCGAAACTTACGTTCGATGGCGGAAATTGGTTTAATTGAGCAGGCCACGCTGGATGACGTCGTCAAGTTCAAACTTCATTGTGCTGAACATCATCATCACCATCATTTGATTTGTGTGAAATGTGAAAAGACGTTTTCGTTCGTGTTTTGTCCGCTTGATCACGCACCGCCTATGCCCGATCAATTCACTGCGCTGTCGCACAAGTTTGAAGTGTACGGACTGTGTAAAGACTGCAATCAGGAGCCGGCGTCATGATGAAGCCGTTGTTGCTGGGCGTGGTCCACTTCTACCGCTCCGCGATTTCGCCACTGTTGCCGCCGCGTTGCCGCTTTACGCCGACGTGTTCGCAGTATGCGCTCGAGGCGCTCGAACGGCACGGTGCTGGCAAAGGCTCGATGTTGACGGTCATCAGGCTGTGCAAGTGTCATCCGTTTCATCCAGGTGGCGTCGACGAGGTGCCCGAGCGTCCTGATTCTCACTGATATTTTCTCGTTTTGGAGGTTGCCATGTCTGAGCAAACAAAAACGTTTTATATAACGACCCCGATTTATTATCCGAGCGATAAGCTACATATCGGCCATGCCTACACCACGGTCGCCGGCGATGTGATGGCGCGTTACAAGCGTTTGCGCGGTTACGAGGTGCTGTATTTGACAGGTACTGATGAGCACGGTCAGAAGATCGAGCGCAAAGCAGCGGAGAAAGGCGTCACGCCGAAGCAATTTGTCGACGAGATTGTGATGTCGATTCAAGAATTGTGGAAGAAGCTTGATATTTCCTATGACGACTTTATTCGTACGACGGATGAGCGCCACAAGCAGTTTGTCGAGCGCATGTTTGAACAGCTGCTTAAGCAAGACGACATTTATCTCGGCCACTATGAAGGTTGGTACTGTACGCCGTGCGAGTCATTCTTTCTCGAGGGCAAGTTGAAAGAGGGCAATTGTCCGGACTGCGGACGACCGGTCGAACTGTTGAAGGAGAAAAGCTACTTTTTCCGCATGAGCAAATATGCGGATCGGTTGTTGAATTATTACGAAAATCATCCGGAGTTTATCCAGCCGGAGTCGCGGCGCAACGAAATGATCAATAACTTTATCAAACCGGGCTTGGAAGATTTGGCCGTCTCGCGCACGACGTTCGATTGGGGCATCAAAGTGCCGAGCGATCCGAAGCATGTGATCTATGTGTGGCTGGACGCGCTTTCGAACTATGTATCCGCGCTCGGTCACGGCACGGACGACGAATCGAAATATCGCGCGTTCTGGCCGGCGGATGTGCATTTGGTCGGTAAGGAAATCGTACGCTTTCATACGATTTACTGGCCAATCATGTTGATGGCGCTCGATTTGCCGTTGCCGAAAAAGGTGTTCGGACACGGCTGGTTGCTAATGAAAGATGGCAAGATGTCGAAATCAAAAGGCAATGTCGTCGATCCGGTGGTGCTCATCGATCGCTACGGCCTCGATGCACTGCGCTACTATTTGCTGCGCGAAGTACCGTTCGGTGCGGACGGCAATTTTACGCCGGAAAGCTTCGTCGAGCGCATCAATTCGGATATCGTCAACGATTTGGGAAATTTGCTCAACCGCACGCTGCCGATGGTGGAGAAATACACGGCTGGCGTGGTACCGCAATATCGCGGACCGCTGAATGCGTTTGACGAGGCGTTGCAGGCGACGGCGAGTCAGGCGTTCGAAAAGTTGCAACAGGCACTCGACGGAATGGAGTTTTCCGTCGGTTTGACAGCGATTTGGTCGCTCGTTCGCCAAGGGAACAAGTATATTCAAGAGACGCAGCCATGGAATTTGGCAAAGGATGAGGCGCGCCGTGCTGAACTCGAGTCGGTCATGTACCACTTGCTTGAGGCGTTGCGTATCGTATCGGTGATGATTCAGCCGTTCATGACGCAGGCGCCGGGCAACATTCAGGCGCAGCTTGGTTTGGCTAGTGCACCGTCTGACGTGTTAAGTTGGGCGAGCGCTGGCGTATTTGGACGTTTGCCGGCGGGGACGGTCGTCGCGAAAGGCGAGCCGTTGCTCGCGCGTTTGGATGAGGAGAAAGAGGTTGCCTTTATCGTGGAATCGATGACTGGCGGACAGCCAGTGGCGGCTGCGGCAGAAACGACAACTCAGGCGAGTGAGGCAACGTCAGTTTCGAGTGGACTCGCCGAAATTTCGATTGACACGTTCGCGCAAGTCGAACTTCGTGTGGCGACAGTGGTTGAGGCAGAAAAAATCGCCAAGTCCGATAAATTGCTTAAGTTGCAACTCGATTTGGGGAGCGAACGCAGACAAGTCGTGTCAGGCATCGCGCAATATTATGAGCCGCAAGATTTGCTTGGCCGAAGAGTCATTTGCGTGACCAATTTGAAGCCAGTCAAACTGCGCGGCGAGTGGTCGCATGGTATGATCCTGGCGGCATCACACGGCGATCAGTTGACACTGGCAACGATTGGCGCCGATCTGCCGAACGGGGCAGTCGTAAAATAGCGTATAAAATCGACACAAATGCACACAATAACTCTGCTTTCGTTGATGAAAGAGGAAAGGAGGGTTACCATGGCATTCGCAAAAACGGCTTTGACTTTGATTATCATTGGTGCGGTCAACTGGCTGCTTGTCGGTTTGTTCCAATGGGATCTGGTGTCTTTTCTGTTTGGCGGCGATGCAATCCGTGATTCCTCTGGCTTAAGCCGAGCGATTTACACGATTGTCGGCGTTGCGGGCTTGTTCAGTATCCCGCTGCTGTTCCGCAACTGGTTCGGCAACCGAGTGGCCGCTTAACAAACAGATAGTCAACGAATGTCCCGCCGCGCAAGCGGCGGTTTTTTAATTGGAGGTGATGGCAATGGCATCGGAAAAATGGTCGGTTAGCGGCATGACGTGTGCGGCGTGTTCGGCTCGCGTCGAAAAAGCGATTGCAACTGTCTCCGGCGTTCAGCAAGCACAGGTCCATTTGCTGGCGGAAACGGCGTTCGTCGAATTTGACGAGCAGCGCACGGAGCGAGCGGCAATTACGACTGCTATCACGGCTGCAGGTTATCATGCGGAGTGGCTCGGCGCTGTCTCGCAGCCATCTTTTCGCGTGAAAAAGCAGATTGCCTTTACCGTGCAAGGCGAGGACGGCGGACAAGCGGCTGCGCCGAACGCTCAAACAGCTCCCACTATGCGTGAACAACAGGAGCGCAAGCGCGCACGCCAATTTGCGGAACAGCGCAAACAGGGGATTGTGACGTTGCTCTGCGTCGTGCTGAGCATTCCGTTTGTGCTCGCGATGATCGAGATGTTGCTCGGCCAAACGCAAGTGTTCCATCTTCCGTGGCTACAACTCGGACTTGCGACGCTCATCCAACTGTTTGGCGGGGCGGGGTTTTATCGCAACGCTTGGTACGCTCTCAAAAACAAAACAGCGAACATGGATGTGCTGATTGCGCTCGGCTCGAGTGCCGCTTACTTATATAGTGTGATAATGTTGCTGTCGGGCCACCCGCATCAGATTTATTTTGAGGCATCAGCGCTCATCATTACGTTTGTGTTATGCGGGAAATGGTTGGAAACGCGTGCACGCCGGCGCACGACAGGGGCAATCGAAAGTTTGTTGCAGCTTCATCCGCAGCGAGCGCGAGTACTCCGTCAAAATCAAGAGGTCGAAGTGGATCCGGTGGATGTGCGGATCGGCGAAACACTTCTCGTAAGAGCGGGTGAGCAGATTCCGCTTGATGGTGAACTTTTAAGTGGTGAGGCCATCGTCGATGAATCGATGCTGAGCGGTGAGTCGTTGCCAGTGGAAAAAATCGTCGGCATGAAGGTGTTAGCGGGCACCATCAACACGAGCGGGACGTTCACGATGAGCGTCGGCAAGGCACTTGGCGAGACGCTGCTCGCACAAATGATCCATGCCGTCGAGCGGGCGCAGGCGAGCAAAGCGCCTGTCCAGCAACTTGCCGATCGCATCTCGGCACATTTCGCCGTCATCATGATCATCATCGCCACTTTGGCTGGGGCCTTGTGGTTATTTTTCGTTCAACCGTACGATTTCGGACGTGCAGTCATCATCTTCACGAGCGTGCTGGTCGTTGCTTGCCCGTGTGCTTTGGGGTTGGCGACGCCGGCTGCACTCGTCGCGGGCATGGGGCGAGCGGCGGAAGGTGGCATCCTTTTTCGTGACGGTGAAGCGTTGCAAAACTTGAGCGCGGTAAGGCGCATCGCATTCGACAAGACCGGCACGCTCACCAAAGGTCGTCCAGAACTGGTAGCGCTCATCGTTGATCGCGATTCCGCCATGACGGAGACGCAAATGTTACAACGAATTGCGAGCGTGGAAACATTTTCCGAGCATCCGCTTGCCCGAGCGGTCGTCCGCAAAGCTCGTGAAGCAGGGTTAACATTGTCGCAACCGCAACAATACAAAACACAAAACGGCCATGAGTTACAAGCACAGGTGGACGGAGTGAGTGTAGCGATTTTGTCGGCAAAAAAAACTTTGCAAACCATCCAGGGTCTGCCCGCTACATTGGCAGCTCAATTGGCGATAGAGACAGAACAGGGGCGCACGGTGAGCGTGGTGCTGTTCGATGATCAACCGAGTGCCTTGCTTGTGTTTGCCGATCGTCTACGCGACGAGGCTGCGCAAGTGTTGCAGCAATTAACTGAAGATGGATATACACTGCGGATGCTGACCGGTGATAGTCGCAACGTCGCACAACATGTCGCTACACAGCTGAAAGCGACGAGCGGACAAGCGTTGCCAATCGAACTGCATGCGGACTTGTTGCCTTTAGAAAAGCTACAACTAATCGAGCAATGGAAAGATGCGCCAGGCAGCGAGAAGGTTCTTATGGTGGGCGACGGTATCAATGATGCGCCTGCGATGGCTGCTGCGGAGGTGGGCATGGCGGTTAGCAATGGCACGGACATCGCACGTCATGCATCGGCCGTTGTTCTGATGCGCGAACAGTTGCTGCTTGTCCCTAGAGCGCTAGATATAGCGAGGCAGACGATGAAGGTCGTCAAACAAAACTTGTTTTGGGCGTTCGCATTCAACGCATTGATGATTCCACTGGCGGTGAGCGGCATGCTGCGTCCCGAGTGGGCGGGCGCGGCGATGGCCATCAGTTCATTGGTCGTGATGGCGAATGCGCTTCGATTGAAACGTGCGTAATCGATGATTTGACAATCGACGACAAAGTTTTTTATAATTTTACTACATAATCGTAATCATTACGATTTAGACAGATGAATCAAAAGGGGAGTTTTTTTGTGAAAAAGAAGTTTGGATTACTCATGTTGAGCGCAGTCATGATTTTGTCCGTTTTGGCTGGTTGCAGCGAGCCGGAGACGAAAATTGTCGATGAAAAGATTAATGTTTATACCACATTTTTTCCGCTGTACGATTTTACGCGACAAATTGGCGGTGAGCATGTGAATGTTGTGAATTTGGTGCCAGCGGGAGTTGAGGCTCATGATTGGACGCCAAAGAGCCGTGAATTGAGCGATATTCGCAAGGCGCAAGTGTTCATCTACAACGGTGCTGGATTTGAAGGCTGGGTCGAGGATTTTCTTGGCAGTTTAGAAAAAACAGATGCGCCACACGTCGTTAAGGCGACGAAGGGGCTTAATTTAATCAACGTTACAGAAGTCGAAGAAAAAACCGCAACAGACGAGCATGCTCATGAAAATGAGCACGGTCATGATCATGGACATGCTGATGAGCACGCGCATGAGGAGAAAGCAACAAGTACTGAAAAAGAAGCGGCACATGACCACGCGCACGACCATGGCGGTGTAGATCCGCACACTTGGCTCAGTCCGTTGCAAGCAAAAGAGATGAGCAAGAACATTTTCGAGGCGCTCGTCAAAGTCGATCCGCAACATAAAGCCGATTACGAGAAAAACTTCGCCACTTTCAGTGCGAAATTGGATGAATTGCACAAATTTTATCAAGATTCATTGGCTGCAACGAAGCGTAAAGAAATCGTTGTCCAACATGAAGCGTACGGCTATTTGTGCCGCGACTATGGCTTGACGCAAAAAGCAATTATGGGCATTTCGCCGGATGCGGAACCTACCGCTCAGGACATGAAAGCAATTAGCGACTTTGTGAAAAAGCATGACGTGAAGTACATTTTGTTTGAGGAATTGGTGAGTGACAAAGTGGCGAAGACGCTTGCAGATGATTTAAACATCGGCACGTTAGTGTTCAGTCCAGTCGAAGGTTTGACGGAAGAGCAGGACAAGGCCGGCGAGACGTACATTACGATGATGGAGAAAAATTTGACGAACCTTGTCAAAGCATTGCAGTGAGGCAACGATGAACATTATCGAGATTGATCATGTCCACTACGCATATGAGGACAAGCCGGTGCTCAGCGATATCCAGTTTACAGTCGAAGAGCGCGACTTTGTCGGTTTGGTCGGCACGAACGGTGCTGGCAAAACGACCTTGCTGAAATTGATTGTCGGCTTGCTGAAACCATGGAATGGTGAAGTGCGGCTGTTCGGAGAGCAGGTCGGCAAATTTCGTGAGTGGGACAAAATTGGTTACGTGCCGCAAAAAAACCAGTTTAACCCGCTGTTTCCAGCGACAGTTGAGGAAATCGTGATGACAGGACTATTTTCCAACAAAACTATCCATCGCCGAGTGACGCGCGAACAGCAACAGAAGTGTCATGATGCGCTTGAAGCATTAGGTGTGCAAAACTTGCTGCGCAACCGGATTGGACAATTGTCTGGCGGCCAGCAACAGCGCGTCTTTTTGGCGCGTGCACTCATTAACAACCCTGCGTTGCTCATCCTCGACGAACCGACGGTCGGCATCGACACGCAGACACAAAATGAGTTTTTTCATCTCATTCGTCATATGCACGAGCACCACAATATCACATTTTTGATGGTTACGCACGATTTACAAATGGTGCGCACACATATCGGTGAACAGCCAGCAGTCAGTCACGACGCACTTCATTTTTATGTAAAAAAAGCAGACCCGACGCACGCCTGCAGCCAGCACGATTTGACGCACTCGCTCAAAACGATGCGACTGCCACACGTCTAAGGAGACTCCTATGTTTGATATTATGTTCGAACCGTTTTTTGTGCGCTCGCTGCTAGGCGGACTGCTGATTGCGCTGATGGCACCGCTCCTGGGGATGTTCGTCGTGTTGCGGCGGCAGTCGATGATTGGCGATACGCTTGCGCACGTGACGATAGCTGGGGTGGCGCTCGGCTTGCTAATTGAGACGTACCCGTTACTGCTCGGCATCGTGTTCGCTGTGCTCGCTTCATTTGCGATTGAGCAGATTCGGAAAATTTATAAGACGTACGCAGAATTGTCGATTGCCATCATGCTCTCGGGCGGGGTGGCATTTGCGACCTTCTTGTTCACGCTTGGCAAAGGTTTCAACATCAATGTGATGAGTTATCTTTTCGGCAGCATCTACACGCTCGACCGCACCGATTTGTGGGTTATCTTGATTGTTACGGTCGTAGTTTGTATGATAATTATGACGTACTTCAAGGAACTGCTGTTGATGACATTCGACGAAGATGCTGCCAAAGTGAACGGGTTGCCTGTGCGTCGCTTTAACCTGATGCAAGCGGTGCTTGTGGCATTGGTTGTGAGTGTGGCCATCAAAATTGTCGGTGCGTTGCTCGTGTCGGCGTTGCTCATCATCCCGGTTGCGACGAGTTTGCTCATTGCGCGCGGGTTCAAACATGCGATGTTGTTATCTGTCATATTCTCGGAAATCGCTGTCGTCAGCGGTTTGATGATTGCCGGCGTATGGAACATGGCGCCGGGTGGCACGGTTGTGCTGACAGCGCTTGCGATGCTCGTGACGGTGATGGTCGTCAAGCGTGGCTTCAAAATTTAAGCAAATCGGCGGTGATGTAGGCGTGACAGATGTATCGATTTGGGTTGCTTTTTGGGCGGGCCTCGCCTCGTTTATTTCGCCGTGTTGTTTGCCGCTTTATCCATCTTATTTATCGTACATGACCGGCGTTACGGTGCACGAGTCGACGGCGAGCAATCGCTGGTTGGCGGTGCGCCACGCGCTTTTTTTTACGCTCGGCTTTTCGCTTGTGTTTTTCACGCTCGGCTTCAGCGTCGGCAGTCTGGCTGAATTTTTTAAAGACAACCAGCAGTTGTTGCGGCAAATTTCAGCGTTGCTGATCGTCGCTTTCGGTTTGGTGATGCTCGGTTTGTTCAAACCGACTTTCCTCATGCGTGAGCGCAAGTTTCAATTCCGTAGCAAGCCCATTGGCTACTTCGGTTCGCTGTTGATCGGCATCGGCTTCGCTGCCGGTTGGTCGCCGTGCGTCGGCCCGATTCTCGGTTCCATCTTGGCGCTCTCCGCGACTTCGCCGGGCACCTGGTTCCCGCTAATCAGTGCGTATTCGCTCGGCTTTGCGATTCCGTTCATCGCCTTTGCATTTTGGCTCGGCGGCGCCAAAGCACTCGTCCGCCACTCCGAATTGCTGATGAAAATCGGCGGTGCTGTGATGGTGCTGATCGGTGTGCTGCTCTATTTTGACCAACTCGCGCAACTGACCAATTGGCTCAATGCGCAGACGCCAGATTGGTTGAAATTTTAGTGTGGTACGGCTTGCAGTTGCCATCTTTGCGGTTTGCGGTGTATCATACAGTATAGCAATCGCAAAGTAGGTGAATGCATGGCAACTCCGACGATGGAGGACTATCTTGAGTGCATATACAAGTTGATGGAACAGAAGGGCTACGCTCGTGCCTCTGACATCGCTGAAGTGCTGCAAGTGCATCCTTCTTCGGTGACCAAGATGATTCAGAAACTCGATAAGGACAAGTACTTGATTTATGAAAAATATCGCGGACTGGTGCTGACGGCGAACGGCAAACGAATCGGCAAGCGCTTGTTGATGCGCCACCAGCTACTCGAGCAATTGTTGAAAATGATTGGCGTGCGCGAGGAGAACATTTACAAAGATGTCGAGGGAATCGAGCACCATTTGAGCTGGGACTCGATCACTTGCATGGAGTCGCTCGTCGAATTTTTTCGTCGTGACCCGGCTCGCTTAGAGGAATTACATAGCATTAAGCAGGAACTTGAAAAGACCGACTGAAACTCAAAACAGACTCCGATGCGGGGTCTGTTTTTGCATAAGCGCCACTTTTTTCGCCATATACTTGATTGAGGTGGCGAGATGAAAATTAATGGAGTATTTGAGGGTGGCGGCGTCAAAGGGATGGCGCTGGTCGGTGCAATTGCAGCGGCGGAGCAGGAAGGGTTCACGTTTCACCAACTTGCCGGAACGTCGGCAGGCGCGATCGTCGCGTCGTTGTTGGCGGCCGGCTATGATGCCGCGCAGCTTCGACACGTGCTGGGATCGACCGATTTCGCGCGCTTTACCACGGGCACATGGCTTCACAAGATTCGCTTCGTCGGACCACTCGTTCGCCTGATGGTGATGCAGGGACTTTATTCTGCGCAGGCGCTCGAAGATTGGATCAACGACTGTTTGCGAGCCAAAGGCGTGCGAACATTCGCCGATTTACCGCCCGGTAAACTGCGAGTCATCGCTTCCGATCTTTCGCGCGGTCGGATGCTGGTACTGCCCGATGATCTTGGTCAATATGGCGTTGAAGCACGGCAATTTTCTGTCGCTCGAGCCGTCAGTATGAGTGCGCGCATTCCGTTTTTTTTCGAGCCTGCCCGCTTGCAAAACAGCACCGTTGTCGATGGTGCTTTGTTAAGCAATTTCCCGCTATGGATGTTCGATTCAGGGGATCAGCAAGTGCGCGAGTATGTGCCGACCATCGGTTTTCAATTGTTCGATCGGCAGACGGCACAGGCACACGCCATCCGCGGTCCGTTATCGATGCTAAAAGCGATTTTCACAACGATGATGACTGCCCATGATCGGTTGGCGATTGAGGAAGGGCAGCAGTTTCGGATTGTCAAAATTCCTACGCTCGGCATCGGCACAACACAGTTTGAGGTGAACAAACAGCAACGAATGAAACTGTATGAATCCGGCTATGTCGCCAGCAGCGCCTTTTTTCGAAATTGGGATCTCTCTACTTATCACAAACAAGTGTACAAACGCTCCTAAAAATTCGGTATAATAAAGTTATCATGGATTGATAGGCTTGTACGCTCGATGGAGGTAAGCGAATGTTGGCAAGAAGCATCACGATTACGATCCTGATTTGCATATTGATTTGGAGTCCGTTCGAAGTTCGTTTCGCTAGTCCGACTGAAAATTTGAACATTTCCAATTGGAGCGAGCGCTCGCTGTTACTGACTTGGCAGGCGCCTGCAAATCGCGACCGTGTAGACCGATATGAAATCTACCGGAACGATCAGAAAATCGGTGAAACGACCGCATTACAATTTCAGGTAACAGGTCTGTCGCAAAATGCCGTACAGACTTTCAAAGTGTACACGCGAGAAGCGGCGGAGACTCCTTCTATGCTGTGGTCAACGCGCTCCACGCCTAACGTGATTCAAGTCCGCGGCACACAACTCACACATTTTTTTCAACCGATGAAGTTTACTGAGTCGTTGCAACCGATGCTTGTTGACGGCAGAATGTACGTTGCAGTAGCTCCGTTTGCTCAACAAATCGGGATGTCCGTCAGCTGGTCGGCACAACCGCGGACACTGATATTAGCCAAAGACGGCGAGCAGTACGTTTTTTCGCAACCCACGCTGCAATATCTTGACCGTACATGGCTACCATTAGCAACGCTCGCCAAAACATTAGGGTATCAGTTAATCGTACACCATACTGTCGTACAGACACCGCCGCGGACATCGATTCACCTCGACGTGCCGCTTATCTTACAAAAACCTGAACTTTATAATGGTTGTGAGATAACAAGTGTTGCCATGTTACTGGCGTTTGCAGGACAAAAGGTCAATAAACTCGAATTAGCAAGAAAGATGCCCAAAGATCTGACTCCGATTCGCAAGGACTCATCCGGTAAAGCGGTCTTTTGGGGCAATCCGAATGTGGGCTTTGTTGGCGATGTGACCGGTAAGAGACGCGGATATGCGATCTACCACCAGCCATTGCATCGTTTTCTTAAGACATACATTCCATCGGCGGTTGATCTGACCGGTTCGCCGTTTGCGAGCATTGAGCGCAAACTGCTGTCGGGAAAGCCGGTTGTCGTTTGGACAAGCGTACACTATAATCCGCCTTATCGTTGGGTTCGTTGGCAATCTCCTAGCGGACCGGTACGCGCAACATTTGAGGAACATGCCGTTGTCTTGACTGGTGTGGACAGGCATTCTGTATATTTAAACGATCCGCTATCCGCCAAGAAACACATTCGCATCGAAAAAACGCGATTTATTCGCGGTTGGCAAGCACTAGGTAAACAAGCGATTAGCTATTAAAGGGGCAATGGAATGAAGAAAACGCATGTAGCGACGGTATTGGCACTGGCATTGATGATGCAAATCATCAGTTTCAGTTTCGGGGCAGTGCAAGCGACACCGCAGACGCATCATTGGAAACATTATGTACAAGGCAAGTCGTTTTTTGACAAGAAGAAGTACGCAGAGGCAGCGCATGAGTTGGAGCATGCAGTTGCGCAAGAGAAAAAAACAGCCAGTTACTATTTGCTGCTCGCAAAAACGTATGAGCAACTCAATCAGTTCCAAAAAGCCTCAGAGAACTATTATCGTGCTGGCGAACTATACAAGAAAAGTGATTATAACGCCTACTTGGTGAACAAAATGCGCGGTGATGCGTTGTCTAGCCAAATTGAGTTATACGCATATGAGCAGGCGGGGCCTTCGTCTGCGAAATTAGCGAAACATGAACCTGCCCATGGTCTGTATATTGGTGCATTTGTTGAATATGACGCCGCGATTGGTCCACGCAACGTCCAGAAATTTAACCAGATGACTGGCAAACAGCACGCGATGTATTTCACGTATCACAAGTACGGCAGTCCTTTTCCAATCAATTGGGCGAATCAGGTGAAACAAGCAGGCGGTGCAATTCAACTAGCATTAGAACCCGGCAGCGGGTTGGCAAGTGTCAGAGATGATGAATATTTGCGCCAGTTCGCACGCGATTGCAAAGCGTTTGGCGCTCCGATCTTTCTGCGCTATGCGGCAGAAATGAACGGTCCTTGGGTCAAATGGCACGGAAATCCGCAGCAGTATATTGAAAAATTCAGATTGGTCGCTCGCGTGATGAAAGAGGAAGCGCCGAATGTAGCGATGGTGTGGACACCGAACAGCAATCCGCAAAACCAAATCGATCGCTACTATCCTGGTGATGCATGGGTGGATTGGGTCGGTGTTAACATGTACAGCGTTCGTTTTTTTAATGGCGATGTGACACAACCAGCCGACCATGTGAATCCGCTAGATTTGCTTGATTATGTATATAAAACGTACGCTGCTCGCAAACCGATTATGGTTGCGGAATACGGTGCTACTCATTACAGTGCGGCCGGCAAACAAAACACCACCACTTTTTCGATGAACAAAATGAATATGCTCTATCATGGTGTGAAAATGAAGTACCCGCGCGTCAAATCAATCAATTGGTTCTCGGTCAACACAATCAATCGCAGCGAGAATCCGGAACGCAAGTTGAACAATTTCAGTATAAGTGAAAACAGCAAAGTGTTAGTTGCCTATCAAACGATGATTCGCGACCCTTATTTTCTACCTAGCGTTCAAAGTCAAGGTGAAGCAAACATCGCACCATTGAAAAACCATCGAATGGCGATTTTGCAAGGGAAAACAATCACTTCTGTGATTGACGGTCACGCGTGGATCAAAACGTATGACCCTTATATTTCACGAGTGGAATACAAACTCGATGGCAAGCCGATGTCTGTGGCGACTCAATATCCATTTAAGTTCAAACTTGATCCAACGAAATTAAGTAAGGGTGTACGTAAACTTGAAGTGATTGTGTTTGACTCGAAACAAAGGAAAGCGGCAAGCAAGGTCGTTACATTTACGGTGGGTGGGAAGTGATCGGTTTGCGGTTCCGCTATTTACTGCTTTTTTTAGGATTGCCGTTGTTGATTGGTTGTGCGCAGCAAGATTCAGAAATCCAATTTACCGAACTGTTCGCGAAAGGCGAGTTTGAACAACCCGTTGCAGTGCGGCATGCAGATGACGGAAGTGGACGTTTGTATGTCGTTGAGAAAACCGGAAAGATTGTCGAGTTGATTCCAAAAGGCCATCGTAGTTATGAGCGCCGAACCTTTGCTGATTTGACGAATCGAGTGAATGCACGAGGTTCGGAGCAAGGATTGCTAGGACTTGCTTTTCATCCCGATTATGACGGAAATGGTCTCTATTATGTGAACTACACAACTGAGAACAATGAAACGGTTGTTGCTGAGCGGCAAACGAACACGGATCGCGAACGTGAACTTCTCCGCTTTGTACAACCGTATGAAAATCATAATGGTGGTGATTTGACGTTCGGACCTGATGGCAAGTTATACAGTGCCTCAGGTGACGGCGGATCAGCCGGAGACCCCGAAGGATATAGTCAGAATAAAGACTCGATGTTAGGCAAAATTTTGCGTGTAGATGTAAACATTCGAGATGAAGCCGCTGAAGTTTATGCATATGGACTAAGAAACCCTTGGCGAATCAGTTTTGATCGAGAAACAGGAGAACTATGGGCGGCGGATGTTGGACAAAACGAACGTGAGGAGATCAATATCATCGAAGAGGGTGGGAATTACGGGTGGAACATCATGGAGGGCACGTATTGCTACAAACCTAACAGTGCAGATGGAACGTGCCTACAAGAATCATTGATTCCGCCTGTGTTTGAGTATGAACACGGCTGGGGCGGCGCTTCGGTGACCGGTGGTTATGTGTACCGCGGCAATGAAATCAAGCATTTAAGAGGAAAGTATCTGTTTGCTGACTTTTTGGACGGACGAATTTGGACGCTCGCTAAAGAGGCAAATGGCTCATTCAGCGCCAGTTTGTTACGGGACAACATAGAGGGAATTTCCTCATTTGGTGAAGACGAACAAGGAGAGATATACGCGGTCACATATGCAGGAGCATTACTAAAAGTCGAAGAGAGCATTAATAAAAAATGATGGAGGCAGACTCATGTTGATAAGATGGGTATTGATTGTTAGCTTGTTTTTAGTCGGCATCACAGGAAGTGCAAATGCAACGAGCGTAGGGAGCACACAGACTGCTAAACCAACCCCGAAAATCGGGCAATATGTCCAATTCGGTAGTTATTTATCAAAACCGGTTGTTTGGAGAGTGATCAACCTAGATGCCAACGGCAACCCGCTACTCTTTAGCGAATCCATATTGGCATTGAAAGCATTCGATGCGGCAGGTCCATTACATAATGATGCCGTGCGTAAGAAATTCGGCAGCAACTTGTATGAGCATTCTACATTGCGCAGATGGCTCAATTCTAATGATGTCGCGGTGACTTGGAAAAAGAACCTTCCGGCCCCGCAAAACTTCATGGACAAAAAGGGCGACTACACGAAAGAACCGGGCTTTTTGTCAGCGACTAATTTTACGACGTGGGAACAATCTTTGATGGTGCCAACGACAAACCGCGTCATTCTCCATCATTCGGACCAGGTAATCAAAACGGGAGGCAACTCCTCGTTGCTTTTTGATGCGAAAATTTCATCGGCATTGCAAAATTATGACAAAAACGCTTTCTATCAACTGTTGTCTGATAAAGTGTTTTTGCTATCCGTCCAACAATTACATGCTTTCGTCTACAATCGCGGTTATGACATTCGCAGCAAACCAACATTGCAAGCAGTCAACTCAAGTCCTGATCGTTATCCGGGTCTAAGTGCGAATGACTACTGGCATTATTGGTTGAATACACCGAACGGACAACATGCAGGTTCAACCCGTTTCGTGTTTTTTGACGGTATGGTGAATAAGCATTTTTCTTACAGTGAAGTGATTGGCGTCCGGCCAGCAACAGTTTTGGATATCCGCAAAGCCGCTATTTCCAGTGGCAGCGGATCGCTGAATTCTCCTTTTGTTGTCGGTCGCAGTGCACCTTCGGCGCCGGTTGTCTCACCAAAGAATGAGTTGACAATCAGTGGCAATCAGATGTTTGTCAATCAAAAGCGAGTATCGCTTAGTGCCAATGTCAAACCGATCCGCATAAAGGGGCAGATGATGGTACCTGCAAGAGCCACACTGCAAGCAATGGGCTTGAACGTTTCTTGGAATGCGAATAGCAAATCAGTTGTTGCAACAAGAAAAGGGGTTTCGATGCAGTTCACGAATGGAAGAATAGCGGCCGTTGTCAACGGGACTCCGAAAACAATGTCGGTGGCAGCAACGGACATCGGCGGAACCTTGATGGTACCCGCACAATTTATGACGCGCGAATTGAAATATTCGCTTATTATTCGATAAGTTTATGAATTTTTTGTGAATGCGCATTCATTTTGTGAACTTTTTTTGACAGAAAGTATATTCATTTTTATAAAAAAGCGTTAACATTAATCTTGTATTCTAATACTTAAGGAGTGAAAACAATGAGTAAGTCAAAGAAAATGGTTGCCTTGTGCCTCGCTTTTCTAATGATCTTTAATTTGGTCATGATCCAAAGCGCGACTGCGACAACCACACCTTATTCCCACACGATTACACTGGATGGCAACAATGATTTTTATGGCAATGCAACGACGGAACGTTGGAAGAATGAGACGTTCGCCACTTCCTCAGATGGGATGTTATCGTATATTACTTGGGATCAAGATCATATTTATCTTGCCTATCTGTCAGATGACATTCGCGGTAATCAAAGTGATGCGGCGAGCAAGTGGTTGCTCGCTTATTTTGGTGGCACAGGAGGTACAAAGACAGGCGTTAACTACGCTGGACAACAACCTTCACTGCCCTTTGACGCAAAATTCCATCTACGTTTTAAAGTGGATGGAAGTTACACGAACCTCCAAACTTGGAGCGGAACATCTTGGCAAAATGTAAAGAATTACAGTTGGGGTAGCAATGTTGCCCGCAATGACAGCAATAAATTTATTGAATTCAAAATTCCCAAAGCGGATATTGGATTGACGAATGCAAGCACCTTGCAGTACGTTTCGACTTTAGCTTTCGAGCATGCAGCTGACTTTGATTCGATGTGGGCGTCTGTCCCATCTGGATCGTTTGCGAATGGAAATGGTCGGGATCGTGATTTTTCATCGTTTTATGAGTTTGATTTGAATTCGCTAAATACTGCGGCGGCGGCACAAATTTACAGTTATGATTTTAAGGATACTTCTGCCTCCCACAGTACGGCAAACTTCTCTTTGCGTGCAATGTCTGGAGCAACTGCGATTGCTGTTCAGCAATCAACAGATGGCGGAGCGACGTGGTCCGTTTCCAACATTTCTGAGGCAACTCCTCTTACGCAGACAAGTAGTAATGTAGAAGTTACGGGTCTCACTCCGGACACCGCCTACAAATTTAGGCTCGTCACTACGGGCGGAGCGTTCGTAGGTTCTTCCGCAATTGTAAACTTGAAAACCTCGGCTGCACCGTTAGTGGATACAATCGCTCCAACAGCGCCAATCAGCTATAACATTACTAATCTGAAACACAACAGTCTAACATTAAGCTGGGCTGCTTCAACGGATAACGTAGCCGTAACCAAGTATGAAATTTCACAGGACGGTGCCAAAATCGCTGAAGTGACTGGCGATAAGATTTCGTATGCGATTACAGGGCTTAACGCATTGACTTCCTATTCGTTCACTGTTGCAGCATTAGATGCCGCTGGTAACAAGTCAGCACCAGGTGAAACAGTGGATATCACCACAACGGCTGCACCTGTAAACAACAATGTGACCATTTGGTACAAAAAAGGCTTTGCAACACCTCATGTTCACTATTCACCTGAAGGTGGAGCATGGACGACAGCACCTGGAACGGTGATTCCTGCATCTGAGATTGACGGTTACAACAAAATCGTAATCGACATCGGAACAGCAGACAAAATTACAGCGGTGTTCAACGATGGCGGATTAAACTGGGATAATAACGACAGCAAAAATTATGTCTTCAATGCAGGTGTTTCGACGTTTATCCCAGGTGCCAATGGTGCGCCGGGAACCATCACTGCGGGTGCGCCTGCAGTAGATACAGAAGCGCCGAGCGCTCCGACTGGCTTGGTACAAAGTGAGTTGACGCAGAGCGGCTTCAAAGTGACGTGGACAGCATCGACTGACAACGTGGCGGTGACAGGCTATGAGATTTATCGCAATGATGCGAAAGTAGGGACTGTCGCAGGTGATGTAACGACCTTCACGTTAACCGCCTTGACGCCGGAAACCACATACAGCATTACCGTGAAAGCAGTGGATGCAAAAGGTAACGTGTCTGCAGCAAGCAGCGTATTGAGCGTGACGACTGCAGCGGCGCCGCCGAGCAACAAAGTTACGATTTGGTACAAAAAAGGCTTTGCAACGCCATACGTCCACTACTCACCTGAGAGTGGGGTATGGACGCTGGCGCCTGGCTTGGCAATCCCTGTATCTGAGATTGACGGCTACAACAAAATCGTGATCGACATTGGCACAGCGGACAAAATTACAGCGGTGTTCAACGATGGCGGACTAAACTGGGATAACAACGACAGCAAAAATTATGTCTTCAATGCAGGTGTTTCGACGTTTACCCCAGGTGCAGAGGGTGCGCCTGGAACCATAACTGCGGGTGCGCCTGTGGTAGATACAGAAGCGCCGAGCGCTCCGACTGGTTTGGTACAAAGTGAGTTGACGCACAGCGGCTTCAAGGTGACATGGTCAGCATCGACAGACAACGTGGCGGTAACAGGCTACGAGATTTATCGCAATGATACGAAAATCGGCACTGTCGCAGGGGATGTAACAACATTCACGTTAGCGGCCTTGCCCCCGGAAACCACATACAGCATTACCGTGAAAGCAGTGGATGCAAAAGGTAACGTATCTGCAGCAAGCAGTGCATTGAGCGTGACGACTGCAACGGCGCCGCCGAGCAACAAAGTTACGATTTGGTACAAAAAAGGCTTTGCAACGCCATACGTCCACTATTCACCTGAAGGTGGAGCATGGACGACAGCGCCTGGCTTGGCAATCCCTGCATCTGAGATTGACGGCTACAACAAAATCGTGATCGACATTGGCACAGCGGACAAAATTACAGCGGTGTTCAACGATGGCGGAGTAAACTGGGATAACAACGACAGCAAAAATTATGTCTTCAATGCGGGTGTTTCGACGTTTACCCCAGGTGCAGAGGGTGCGCCTGGAACCATCACTTCGGGCGAACCAGTCATTGCTGATGTTGAATCGCCGAGTGTACCGACCACCCTTACTTCGACAGATATTACAGAGACTGGATTCACCGTTTCTTGGACTGCATCCATCGACAATATTGGCGTTACAGGGTACGAAGTATATTTAAATAATGTATTGATTACGACTGTCACTGGATTGAGTTATTCATTCACTGGATTAACGGATGGCACGGCATATTCAGTCACAGTAAAAGCGATTGATGATGCAGGTAACAAATCTGAATCGTCGGACCCTATCAGCGTTACTACGATTGAGATTGATGATGTCGCTCCAAGCGTTCCGCAAACGCTAAACTCTTCATCTGTAACAGCAAACAGTCTCGTTTTGAATTGGACGGCATCAACAGATAATGTTGCGGTTACTTCTTATGAGATTTTCCAAGGTGCGGAATCAATTGGCACTTCTACTACCACAACATTTAATGTGACAAGTCTGACCTCAGGTTTGAACTACACATTCACGGTAATAGCGTTCGATGCAGCAGGTAATAAGTCGGCTTCTAGCATTGCACACTCGGTACGCACTGTTGATAATGTTGCACCTACCGCTCCGCAGAATGTGGTAGCTGCTAATATTAGCGGATCTGGTTTCCGGATCACGTGGACCGCATCGACTGACAATGTGGGTGTAAGTTCGTATAATGTCTATCGAAATGGTGCATTTGCTGGAACTGTAACGGGTACATCATTTTTGTTCTCGGGTTTGACGGTTGCAACAACGTATAACATTACCGTTTTGGCGCAAGATGCAGCGAAAAATCGTTCGCCATTAAGTACACCATTGGCTGTAACAACACTTGCTTCTCTCATTGATACAACGGCTCCATCGGTACCTATCGGTCTAAATGCAACGAACGTCGCGGTAACCAGCTTTACATTGAATTGGACTGCTTCGACGGACAATGTAGGTGTTACAAAATACGAAGTATATCGTGGTACGACATTCCTTGGTTCGCCGACGACAACTTCATTCAATGTAACTTCACTCGTTTCCAACACAAGATATACAATGACAGTTTTAGCAGTAGATGCTGCGGGCAATAAATCTGCGGTCAGTACCGCATTAAGCGTGACAACATTGCCGTTCGTTGGCACGGATATTACGCCGCCGAATGTACCGACAGGTCTAGTCAGTAGAAATATCACTGAAACTGGCTTTACTGTTGCTTGGCAAGCAGCGACTGACAATGCAGGGGTTACATCCTACAACGTATACAACGGTGGCAAATATGTCACAACCGTTTCCATCACTTCTTACACATTTAGCGGACTGATCGCTGGAACGACATACAGCATTACGGTGATGGCATTGGATGCAGCAAAAAATCGTTCTCCATTAAGTGCGCCGCTTTCTGTTAAGACTACGGGAACTACGCCGGTCTTAGACACAACAGCACCAACTGCACCAACGAATCTGGTTAGCAGTGCAGTCAGTACTACTGGATTCACAGTTTCATGGACGGCATCAACTGATAATGTAGGTGTCACTGGATATAACGTTTACCGAGATGGAAAATATGTAGCGACAACAACGAGACTTACTTACACATTCAGTGGATTGCTTGCTAATACTACCTATAGTATTACTGTACTTGCAATGGACGCAGCGAAAAATCGTTCCGTACTGAGTGCACCGTTGTCGGTAAAAACTAATTTGGTTGCACCAGACTCGATTGCGCCGACTGCGCCAACTGGACTCGTCAGCAGTAACATTACAACCACTAGCTTTGTAGTCTCTTGGACACCTGCTACTGATAACATCGGTGTAACAGATTACAATGTCTATCGCAACGGCACTTATTTGGCAACCATCAAAACAACGACGTACACGTTTACTGGACTGGTTTCGAACACCGCGTACAACATCACGGTTCTAGCTTTGGATGCAGCGAGAAATCGTTCACCGTTAAGCGCTCCGTTGAGTGTGAAAACAAACTAAAATTTACAATCCGGTAAAGTATTTTAGAGGCGCAACGAATTTTAGTTCGTTGCGTCTTTTTTCAAAAAAACGAAATTTAAATGCAACTTTTTCGCTTGTTGAGCGTTTATTATTCAGCATTATAAAAATCGAAAGGATGATCATCATGTTGAAAAAAATGAAGTTGTCTCGTTTGATGATGTATGCAGCAATGTTAGTCCTCGTTTTATCGTTTGTTGTACCTGCTATGGCGCTTGCCGAGGAAGTAGAAGAACCTTTTACACCATTTATGGTTACCTCAATGCCAGTAGAATGCTTGCCACCTGTTGACCCTCCTGCAGTGGAAGATGGTGAATCTGGTTCAAGCGAAGGTAGCGAGCCAGCTTCGGTTGATAACGTAGCGATTGATAGCGCTGTTGAGGAAAATGAAGTGAAGCCTGATCCTGTAGATGAACCAACTGACAAACCGTCTGAAGAATGTATCAATTACATGTATGATACTCCGCCTACTGTTGAGTGTGAGGAAGGCCAAGATCAATGTATTCAACCATACTACAGAACGACAACTGTTGGTGAAGATGGTGATATGATTAAAACGACATTAGCGGTTAATGACGAGGATGCCGATGCCTCAAACACTGAATCTACGGAAGTGACTGACGTAGAAGCAGATGCAGAGGCGCTTGCAGCCCAATCTGGCTTGGCCGAAGGCACCGAAATGCTAGAAACTCGTGCATTATCTGTGACAGCTATGCCGAAAACAGGTAATGGTGGAGATGCAATCAATTATACTTGGATGGTTGCAGTTTCACTTGTAGCTTTGTTGGTAGCAGTGACTATGTATCGTAGAAGACAGCAATCATAAAGTACAATAGCAACGCACAAAAAAGGAGTCGTTCAAAAATTTGAACCACTCCTTTTTTTGCGGGCAAATATCCCTGTTATTTATTTTTTAAGTTCGGTGAAAACGACGAGACGATCAATGTGTGTTCTCAATTTCGGATCAAAATATCCAGTGCATGTGATTAGATTCAGACGAGGCACATTGGAATTGCCGAAAATGTAATCAATCGGGGCTTGTTCGGTACGATAGGTTTTTATCTTAGTGACCGAAAACGTCAGGTTTTTACCCGATTGATCTGAAACAACGACAAGGTCTCCGATTTTGACTCGATGAAGCGGGTGGAAGACGGCAACACCTTGCAAATTGTCGACATGGCCGGCCATCACGGCGCTCCCTTTTTCACCAGGTTTAAATCCAACCTCTAGCCATCCGACTTTCGTGTCATCTTTTGGAACGCCCATGGCTCCATTTTTCAGAACACCGACTGGTTGCACGAATGCATCGATGTTTACATTCGGGATTTGGATGCGCACCGGAATCAGTCCGGGTTGTCGCTCGACCAAAGGAGCGCTTTCCTTTGCATTCGGCGGTTTCGGCGGCGGAGTGATGACTTGTTCCTGCTCGTTCGCTGCGATTGCTTCGCGTTCGAGAACTTCTGCAGGACCCTCGCTACCCGCTAATAATAGCGAAAGGAGTGCGGCGCATAAAAGTAATTCTAGACTATAAGCCCTCAATTTGACGCACCTCCTGCAATCATTGAACAGTCTCATTTTAACATAAAAAATATTGATTGACAGTCTATCGAATGAACGGTAGTATCAAGTTAGAACCTTCTATAAGGAGAACGAATCATGGAGTTAAAAGGTTGCAGCAAAGTGCTTTTTAGGTGTCTTACTGTATTGCTTTTGCTCGTGATTACCGCGAATTTGCAGCAACCTGTCCAAGCGGCTTCTGCAGTTGATGTTACGATACATTATGTGCCGGCTCCTGGTGATGAGCGCGATTGGGATTTGTGGGTATGGACCAATAATCAAGATGGTGAAGCGTACTCTTTTCAACACGACGATCAAGGTGGAAAAGTGGCATCGTTTCAATTGCCCGCCCCAACAAAATCGCTAAATTATGTCGTTCGCTTACCTGATTGGAGCGCAAGAGATTGTGTATCGGAACGTAAACTAGAAGTGGTCGATGGTAAGGCACAAGCATGGTTGAAAGGTGGAACATGCGATGTGAGCCTCGTCAACCCAAATCAGTCCGATGAAGCGGCGATGCAAGATCAACGCGATGAAGAGAAATTAGCGTTAAACGAATTGCCTGACGCGGGTTATGGCGGAGCATCTTTTGACATCACACCTACGCTAATCTGTTTTTTAATTGGACTCACAATCATTGCATATGCGCTGCGCAAACGAAAACTACAATGAACCGCACATCTCTATTCGTCGCAAACGTATAATGATGGGCGGTTTTTTTATTGATTCAGCCGATTCATAAATATGATAGGGGGGTTTTACGATGGTAGTTAAACTGTTTCAACCGAGCGAGGCGGCTTTTCTTTCTCCAAAGTTGCGATTCACCGATGCAAAAGTGAGAGAAACACAGACGCTATTTAACGCTTCGCAAAATCAATTGAAAACAGCGTATCATGTCAGTCCACCCAAAGAAGATCCGTATCAGATTGTCATCAATGAACGTGCGCGTCTCAAAGTGCGAAAATTAGCGCAGTCTTTTGAAGATGCACAAAACGGAATGTTGCAGATGAAAATCGCTGCCACAGGGCTGAAGTCTGCACGAAACGTATTGTTAGAGATGAGATCGTTGGCTCTAAAGGCGGCAGATGCCTCCACTGCTGATGGGGATCGCGTCGTGTTGAATACAAAGTTGTCTGAACTGCCTGCTGAACTTGATGAATTAGTCAATCGAATGAAATACAACCAAACGAAACTGATGGATGGCTCATTTTCTGCAAATTTTAAATTAGGGCGCTCAGCTCATTATCATGTGAAGGTAAAAATAGATGATATGCGTTCAGTCGCACTTGAACTGAACTCATTGGATATCTCATCGAAGGCAGGTGCTGCATCTGCTTATACAAAAATCGATGCTGCGCTTGAAAAATTGCAAGTCAATGTAGGCAGAGTGAAAGGGGCAGACAAAAAAATTGCCACTATTTTATCGACACGAACCAGTTTATCCGAGAGCATTTCCGACAATTCGGCGAACTTGCGAAATCGTAGCGCTGCCAGAGATATGATCGATATCATGAAAGTTCAGTTGTTACAACCAGATGCGACCGCAATTTCACCTAAAGAGTTACACAAGACGAACAATCACACGGTACTGGATTTATTGGCAAATGCGATGGATTTACCGTTTCGATCGTAAGTAAGTTGATCATCATACAAAACAAGGCCGCCCAATTGGACGGCCTATTTTTGACTAGCTCACTTTCGTTTCTACCAGGCTACAAGTAGACGACAACCGCTTCGCCCGCTTTGAGCGAGAGGCGCAAGTTCCAATGTTCGTCAAAATCAAACGACTCATACTGCCCACTGTACAGCGAGTACTGAATCCAGGCACGACGCGAGGAGTTTCCAGATTCGAAGCGCAGGTGACCAAGGTTAACGGTGAATGTACGATTGTGCGACAAATCCGTGTTGCCGACGACAAGCAACAAGTTGTCATGGCTCATCCAGCGACGATTTTCGATGATGAAGCCGAAGCCGATAGCTGGTGTGCGCCAGTCATCAAAATGGAGCGGGAACGTACTGTTTCCGTCGGTTACGGCGAAAATGTGACGTCTGCGAATGGCAGCCACTTGCTCGATCACTTCCGGCAACACCCAACGTTGCGGGTTTGTCCAATGTAGTTGATATTTTTCGAAAAATGCCAACTTGCCATTGTACGGATCGTTCGGGTGCAAACGCCATGCTTCATCTGGTGCGCAATCAATTCCAGTGTTCATCGGTTGCGTTTCGAACAACTCAATCCCCGAGTTGAAAAACGGCACGCCGTTCGGCATGAAGTGGTTGAGCACGGTCAACAACTTCGAGAGTGCTTGACCACCATGACGTGCTGCCAAACGCGGCGTATCCGGCGTCTCTCCGCAAGCGAACACCGGTGCGGCGTAGTGCAGTCCTTCGTAGAAAAATTCATGTGTTTTGAATTCGAACATGCGCGGCTGGCAGAAATAACCGTCGCCAAGAATCATGTTGTATCCGGCGTTGCGTGCAGACCACGCATTTTTCACTTCCACTTCTTCTGCAATCAAAGCGAAGTCAGGATCGATTTGACGCGGACGGTCGATGATCATCCCAACAAGTTCTTCCGGCAAAGCGTGTCCCATATCGATGCGCGCGCCGTCGATCCCGAATTGCTCTTGATAGAACGGAATGACGCCCGACAACGTCTGCCACAACTCCTCGTTGCGCACCGCACCCTTGAACATGTTGGCTTTGATGACATCGAACAAAATGTAAGGCTTAATGTCGTTGTGTCCGATGTAGTGCTGCGAAGCGAGCGGATGATCGAGATATAGTCGCAAGAACGTGATATCAGACCATGGCGGTTGCGGATCATTGACACCATCGGAAAATGCTGGCGCCGTCGTAATACCATATTCTTGGCTGATCAACTCGAACACTTCGAGCGACGGATCAGCGGCAACACGCTTTTTGATAGACTGCCATTTTTGCGGATCGAGAATGTCCGGCGAATTGACGAACTTACGCATGTGATCCCATACTTCACCAGAATTATAAATCAGGTGCAAGTTGTCAAAAGTCGGCTTGTCAGCCGCTTTAATCCCATGCACGAACGGTGGCTTGTACTCTGGCAAGCGGTCCTCATACACCCAATAAAACCAGTCTGGATGGTCTAAAATCAAGTGGCTGTCGCGCGCCGCCGTCCGCGGGATGATGTCGATCAACACGCGAATGTTCATGATGTGACACGCCTCGACAAACGCACCGAACTCGTCTTCGACAGTGAAATCTTCGGACGTCATCGAATCTTTCAGATTCGGATCCAATTTGAAAAAGTCTTTGACCGCGTAAGGCGAACCCATGCCGCCTTTTTTGAAGTTGTCACTATACTGCGAAATCGGTAACAAATAAATCGCTGTAATGCCCATTCGTTTGAGCAACGGCAGAAGCGCAATCGATTTTACGAATGTGCCGGTCTCTTTAAGGCCGTACTCATTTTCCGACTCCAACTCGCCGCTTTCATTGTGGTCCCACGAAGTCGAGGTGCGCACATGCATCGAATAAATTGAACTTTTGCGAATCCAATCGCCGCCCATGTAGCCGTATTGTTGCTGGTCATCATTGCCGTGAATTTGCGTAATCGACTGACTGTAATCAACGTCCGCTTGATATCCATCCGCGAGCACATAGTCGATGGCAGCATGATAGAACTTGTACGGATTGACTTGCAGTTGTCCGTCTTCGCGAACGAGCAAGTCTTTCCCTTTGTACTGAAAACAGTTCCACATGTCGGGAACGGTGTAATGCATTTTTTTGCGCGATGCCGTTTTCTTTTTTAACTGCTCCTTCAATTGAAGCAACTTTGACGTTTTCATTGAAACGTCCTCCCTTCGAGGCACATAAGACAATCATATGTATTATACGAAAAAAAAAAGTGTAAGAAAAGTAGAGATTTGTTACTAGATTTTATTTTTCACGGTATATTAGCGAGTCAAGGCCTATTCCATGAAACGACAGGAGGAATTTTTTTGAGTATTGCTACTGTGACCCCGAATCAAGTGGTAGAGTTGCTGACACCGATTTATGCCAAAACGTCGCCACGCGAGGTGCCAACCGTCATGCTATGGGGGCAACCTGGCATCGGCAAATCTGATGCTGTCCACTTGCTGGCCGAGCATTTGCAACGCGTCACCGGCAAAACAGTGGAATTGACGGACGTCCGTTTGTTGCTTTTCAACCCGATTGACTTGCGTGGGATTCCGGTTGTGAACAGCGAGAAAGAATTTGCCGTTTGGCTGAAGCCGAAAATTTTTGATTTTCCTCAAGACGACGAACATCTGCATATTTTATTTCTAGACGAAATCTCTGCTGCGCCGCCATCTGTGCAAGCTGCTGCATTTCAGCTGACATTGGACCGCAAAATCGGCGAGCACGATTTGCCCGATAATGTGATTGTGATTGCAGCTGGTAACCGCATGCAGGACAAAGGTGTGACGTTCCGTATGCCGACACCGCTTGCGAACCGCATGACCCATTTGGAAGTGATTGCGCAATTTGATGATTGGAAAAAATGGGCGCTCAACAATCAGATTCATGAATGGGTGGTTGGCTTTTTAGGTTTTCAAACGGACTTATTCAACAAATTCGATCCCGTCAATGACAGCACCGCATTTCCGACTCCGCGCTCTTGGAGTTTTGTCAGCAAATACTTGTATTTGTATGACAGTTTGGAGGATGCCATGCCGATGATTACGGGCTCGGTAGGCGAAGAGGCTGCCAGCGAATTTGCTCATTATGCCACCAACCATATGGACTTGCCTGTAGTCGATGAGATTGTCGCAGGCAAAACCGTGCAAATCGACAATTCAAAAATTGATATCGTCTATGCAATTTGCAGTGCGCTTGCGATCCGTGCCCGTAATTTTAGCGACGAACAATTGGAAAATGTGATGCACTTTTTGCTCGGCGACACACTGGCGCGAGAGTATGTGATCATGACGACGAAAGACATGTTGCGCAACGGCATCGTCAAGCAACGTGTCAAAGCACTGCCGCGCTTTAGCGAGTTTCTCAGCAATTACGGAAAAACATTATTAGTTTAATGGAGGTGACGGTTCATGGCCATTCGACAACGGCAAAGGCACAAGCAACTTTCTGCACAAGAACGGCTCGAACATTCCCGCATTCAGCTCATTTTGGACTTTCCGTTCTTTGGCTTTTTAGCTATGCATCTGAAATTGGTAGAAACGAACAAGACCAAAACGGCTTCTACCAACGGCAAGGAATATGGCTACAATCCGCAGTTTATTCAAACGCTCAACGATAAAGAATTGAATTTTCTTACCGCGCACGAAGTTCTCCATGCCGCACTCGGTCATCCTTGGCGTGTACGTGGGCGCAATCCCGTCATTTTCAACATCGCAGCCGATTTTGTGGTAAATGCAATGATCATCCAGTTCGATCCAAATGGCGAGGCTTTTCAGATGCCTGCGCATGGGTTGTACGATCCGCAGTTTGCCCATCTCTCAGTTGAGGAACTATATGACTTGTTCATGAGTGATAAAAGCGACGAGTATCGTTTGAAAAAGTTGAAAAAGATGTCGATTTTGGACGATCACAAGGATTGGAACGAATCGGACTTGCATGAATCTGCTTTGTCGCGCGAGATTTGGCGCAAGCGTCTGCAAGGGGCCGCCTACAAATCGAAGGGTGGCAGTTTGCCGGCATCCGTGGTACGCGAACTCGCCAGTGACAAGGTGGCCAAAAAAGATTGGCGTCAACTACTTGCCGAGATGGTGCAACACGAAGTCGTCGATTACGGATTCACTCCGCCTGACTACAGATACCAAGGCTCCGAATTTGTCTTGCCTGGCTTCTCGGAAACGGAAGCCGTCGTCAAAAACGTGGTATTTGCAATCGACACATCTGGTTCGATTGATGACGAATTGTTGAGTCTTTTTCTAGCGGAAGTGATTGGTTGCCTCAAGCAATTCAACGACAAAGTAAAAGGGACGCTCATCTATTGCGATAACAAGGTGCGCGCCGTGTGCGATGTGCATGATGCGCAGAACTCGACTCCGGTGGGTGGTTCCGGCACTTCGTTTGTCCCCGTCTTTGATTGGATTGAGCAGAATTTGCAGGAATGCGCCGGTTTGGTCTATTTGACGGACGGGTACGGCACGTTCCCAGAGCGAGCACCATATTACCCAGTGTTATGGTTACTGACTGATGCGGACGAAGAATGGAGTGAAGGTGAACCGCCACCATTTGGCAACTCAGCGATGATGGAAAGGGAGGCAAAAAAATGTCAATAACAGAATTGTACGTCAATTGGCAGTTACCGTTTATGAGCGAGGTGCTCAAACTGCCCGAATCGCTGGCAGAACGTTTGGATGTGAAGATGCGTCACTTTCTGGCGGCATCGCGTATTTTTGACTATCGCCGCAAATATAGA
>CANHCR010000028.1 GCA_947459205.1 Caryophanales bacterium
CTCCCGTTCTCCTAGAATAATCCCATTATATCATCTTCGATAGAGATACAGAAAAACCTTGGTTCTCGAAACATGAACCAAGGTTTTCCTCATTTCACTTTATCTCAACTTCGGACCGCTCGTGTCAACTTGGAATGTCACGGTTTCAATCTCCAAGTTTTGGTTGCCGAAGAAGTCTTTCACCGCGCCAGCAGCAACTTTCACTTGATATTCCTGCGTAACTCCGTCTTTCGCCGCGACAAGCGGTTTCGCGAACGTGACAACAATTTGATTTCTCGATGTCGATACTTTATCCGAAGCTCCCAACGCCGCGTACGTGCCGTTCGTGCTCAAAGTGATTGAGTTTTTCACCAACTTCCGATCAACCACACTCACTCTTTCATTCAATGTGATGATCAAACGTGCGTTTAAGTTGCGAGACGGTAAAGCAGCACTTGCACACAAGTCAGCATCGTCATCGTCCGCTGTCTTACAAACTGGCCCTACTGAATCCGCAACAATTTGCGATGTCGTTAATGTGTTGTTTTTATTTGTGAACAAATCCTGCAAAGCATTACCAGCGATACGAATGCGATTGGTCGATCCACTTAATGCACTGGCAAATTTAACAGTGATGACACCCTTGATTAATTGGATTGAATCCGTTTGACCAAGTGCAACGAAAGTAGCACCATCTGCCGCAAACGTCACTGCAGAACGGAGACCCGCTTCTTTTTCTGCTTTCGAACCAGTCGTTGCATTGAACGATTCTTCATCGAATGCAATCGTAACCGTTTTGTTATCTGCTCCAAGCGATACTTTGCTTAATACAGGTCCATCCATGTCTTCAATTTCAGCCGAAGTAATTTCATCCGACTTGTTACTAAGCAAATCTCTTAATGATTCATCAGCGAACTTCACTTGATTGTCGTTCGTTGACAAAGGCGTCGCTAATGTAATGATCACTTCACGTCCGCTGACACTTACTTTATCTTTTGCAGCGAGCGCTCCGAAACTTCCGCTACCACGTTTAAACGTGATTGCATTTTTGAAACTTACCGCAACATCAGCTGGTTTTGCTCCCGCAGTAGCCATGAAAATCTTTTCGCTGAAGCGAAGCGTAATTTTCTTTTTCTTTTTGTCCATCGAAGATTTGATTAGTTTCGGTCCGGTCACATCGACAACAAGCGGCGTTGTAATTTGCTCGCCAGAAATGTAATTAAATCTGTCTTTAAGTGCTTCATCCGCAATCTTGATGCGGTTGTAGTATCCAGTAATTTGATTTTCAAATGTGATAACGATTGTATTTTTCTTAATCACAACCGTGTCATTAGCGCCAAGCGGCACATATTCCGGATCTTGCTCGTTCGCTTCATTCGTAATGGTAATCAATTGTTTTAACGTTTTCTTCGACTCACCTTCGCCCACTTCAATAGCTGAACTGTTGTCGAAAATAGTGTCATCAAAGTGAATCGTCGCTATTTTGTTGGTCGCATTTAAAGTTACGTTCGATTGTGCAACTGTAATTTCAAACGAATTTTCAACCCACAGACCACCGGAATCCGTAGAACGTACACGGATAAATTGCGACTCTTGTTCTGCAAAATCAAATACAATCGCAGCTTTCAGTACGTTATCATCAATCCAGAAATTTGAATTATCATCGCTGCCTTCTCCAACTACGAGAGAATAAGTGAAGGTATCATCCTCGTTCGCATCCGTAGTTTCGAGCACACCGATTTCATAGTCAACCCAAACATTTTCAGGTACAGTCGTACCATTCAACACTAGTTCTGTAGGAGCCTCGTTGTCCGAGAGTGTAGACACTGATACGATGTTGCTAGCATCAGATACGTTCGCAGCCGCATCTTTAGCTTTCACGGAAAACGTATAAGCGGTTGCAGGCGTTAATCCAATCACATCAAACGATGTAATATTTATTCCATTTAGAATAGCAGGCAAAGTCGCTATAACATCATCGCCTTGATAGACATCGTATGCAGTTACCGCTACGTTGTCAGTCGAAGCAATCCATGTCAATTGCAAAGAAGTTTGCGTAATGTAATTAGCCACTAATGACATTGGTGCAGTCGGCGCAATCGAATCATTCATATTCACCGAAAGTGCAGGGCTCAATGTAGATAAATTGCCTGCGTTATCACGTGCAGCCACTGTCATCGAATAAACTTGCGTTGAAGACAATCCAGTTAACGTTGTACTGTATGAAGTCGCTGTCGTTGCAGCAATCGTTGCAACTGCTGTTCCACTGCGATAAACGACGTATTCTTTCACTCCAGAACCTGAATCAGTAGATCCGTCCCATGAAAGTGTGAAACTAGTTGTCGTCTTGTTAGAAACGGCTAAATTGGAAGGTACTGTTGGTGCTGTAACGTCCAACGTCCTAAACGTTACTGACGAACTAAACGGTGAACACGTTCCTGAATCACAAGCTTTTACCCGCATTGAATACTCCGTGTATTCACTCAATCCTGTCATTACATATTGTTTTGTAGTCACGATGTTACTCGCTAATGAATTAAGCGATGTTGAGAATCCAGATGTAATGTAATAATAAGCACCATTTGTTGGATTCGACAAGCGAGACAATTGAGTTTGGGTGGATGCCGTTGTTGTAGAAATGACTGTTAATTTGATGTTCTGATTTTTCAATGTTTGGGCGACTGTGTCGATGTCATAAATCGACTTTCCATCCCCGCCGTCTCCATCGTTATTGTCATGCACTTCCGCATCGGTAACCAAAACAAAGTGTTTTGCTGCGTCATTACGGAACGCAAGTGACAAAGCACCGTTCGTAGGATCAGCAATACCCTCTAGACCGGACTCTCTCCAATCTCCTCCGCTCGCAAGTGAAACATTACTCATTGTATTTTGAAATGCAGTTGCATCACTAGTAAAGTTCGTTTTAATCAACGGCTCACCATAGGTCGTATCTGAGTAAGTTACGAGCCCTAAACGATAGTCACCGCCACCTGCAGCTAAATTACTAGCAAACGAATTAATGTTATTTTTTACGTTGTTAATATGTGAGCCCATACTTCCTGAACGATCGATGATGAAGACAATGTCAACTTTCGTTGTCGACGTCTCTTGGATCGTGTCAATCAATGATTCTGCCCCGCCACTTTGAGTGCGATAAATCTCATAGTCAGTTGCACTGGTATCGCCACTAAAACTGAGGGTCGCTCCACTACCTGTAACACCAGATACGAACAGGTTTGTCGGTGTCGTTGCATCGGCGTAAACAGATACACCAAGTGAAGTGAACAACATCGAAACAATCACAAACAAGGATAAACTACGCTTAAAAAACTGCAAATGAAACATAACTTCAACTCCTTTAATGATTTCAAATTAATTCCATAATGATGATATCGGTTTTTTCAACCTCAGTTGTTATATCACAAAGTCTATACAATTGGCTTTCGATCCTCTGCTTCAAAATAAAATTTCCGCCCTTCCACAATGGTATATGCACCCTTGTAGGATGGATATGATGATGCTTTTAATTTCAATTGAATTTCTGATTCGTCCGTACAATCGCTCGGAATGTAAAACAATTCAAGCATTTGTTTTCTTGTGAACGGCTTCCGTCTCCAATTTTCGGATGATACAGGTAATTCCTCATCATTAGCAATCATATTTATGATTCGTTCAAAACAATATAACAAATGTGTCATAGACTTTAGTTTAAGCGATTCTACTGACTCAAACTCTGAAATGCTAAAATATGAAGTCATTATGATTTGACCAGTATCTACTTTAGCGTTCATATGATGACAAGTGATTCCATATGTTTTTGCTTGTTCATAAAGAGCAAAGTTATAGCATCCAGTGCCTGGATAGTCTGGTGAACCGGGATGAAAATTAATTGCGGCTGTTTTTGCCGATTGTAGAATACGCTCGGGAATAATCCAAGGCGATACAAACGAGATGACAAACTTCGGTTTATGTATGGATAATGATAAATCGAATGGTTCACCGCTGTCCCCGCGGATGGAGATGAATTCATCTTTGAAAAAACTTTTTAAGATTAGTTCAGCATAATCACAAAACAAATTATTCTTTTTTGAGAACATCATCACTTTGCAAGACACAATCACACCTCCTATCAACAAAATCAAAAACATGTACTAATGATAACACAAATAAAAAAAAATTTCTTTAACGAAAAAAGGACTTTCAAGTGGAGTTTGTAACCCAGTCTTGAAAGTCCTCTTCTCAGTATTTCATGTCAACAAATTACCGCAATGCCGGACCGATATTATCAACGGTATACGCATCAGAGATAATCTCTAAGTTTTTATTACCAGTGGTATCCTTAATCGTATTGGCAAGGATCTTAATACGGTAATATTTATTTCTAGCTGGCATCGATGGTGTCTTATCTTTGAAATTGAATTTGATGATGGACTTACCTTTCGCACCATTTGTTGTTACGTCAGCTGCAATCGGTGCAAATGTTGCTGTTTCATCATCAGGACTGTCACTTACGCTGAAGAATACATTGAGACGGAAGGCGTTAAGGACCTCTTTTTTGTCAACTTCCAAAGCATTGAACACTTCTTCATTCAACACAACTTCTAGCACTTTGTTTTTCCCTTTAGCAGGTAAACTTGCAGATACAAGTTTCGGCCCTTCTTCATCGGCTACTAGAATCGATGTAATCGCGCCATCATTGGTATTACCGAAGATGTCTCTCACCGTATCTTCTGTAAGTTGAATGCGGTTCTGATCTCCTGTTAACGGTGTAGCCAAAATGACAGTAAGCGTACTACCCGACACTACTACAACGTCTAACTCCGTTAATTTGTTATAAGTCGGAATTGGGCTGTTTGCATTTTTCGAAAGATAAATCGTGTTTCTTAGTGCTGGCAAAGCAACTTTTCTTGTGCCAGGAAGGTTGTTTTTAATTTCCTCATTGAATTGAATCGAAATCGTTTTGTTGTCTTTGCCAAGTGTAACCTTCTTCAAAACAGGTCCCACTTTATCCAACTCAATAATTGGGGTTTCGATCGACTCATTTAGATTTTTACTTCTGTCAACTAACGCACCAGCATCAATTTGAATTCGAGTATCAGAAGTTGTAATCGATTTACTAAAATTAATGACTAGATTACGTTTGTCGAAACTGATTCGATCTTTCTCACCAAGCGCCGAATACGTTGGAGTAGCACTACTTGCATTAAACGAGATTCTAACTTTCGACCTGAAGTCTAACTCTTTTTCAGGATTTTTCGGTGCATTGGAACCGTATGCGATAATTTCATTGAATGTTAACACAAGTCTTTTGTTCCTTTTATCAACAAATCTCGCTTCGATATATTTCGGACCAGCAACGTCGATTAAGAGTGGAGATGTGAATTGATCGTTAGGGAACAAGTTTCCACCTTGGTCTCGCAAGATACCACCCAAAATTTTAAGTCGATTGTACTGAGTGGTAATCGGGCTTCTTACTTGTAGAACGATTTTGTTACCTCTAATGTTCAGCGTATCTTCTGCTGTCAAGAATGTATCGTATTCTGGATTAACCACATTCGCTTCGTTTGTGATGTGAATCGCATTTTTGAGCGCTTCTTTGTTCATCGATGCTAATAGGTTCTCTTTGAAGAAAATCGTGATCTGATCAATTGCCACACCTTTAATCAGTTTGCCTTTTTCAAGGATTGCATTCGCTTGCGTCACTTGAATTTGGAATGCTTGCTCTAAATACAATCCTGAAGGATCCGTGACACGGACACGTACAAATTGAACTGGTTTGTCGTAGCTTAATGAAACGTTTGTTTTCAAATGTTTGCCATCAATGATGTAGTTCGAATTGTCCTCACTACCCTCACCGACTACCAGTGAATATTTCAGAGTTTCTTCGGCATCGTCCGGGTCGCTGGCTGCAAATTCACCAATCAGGAAGCCCAACCAAACTTTCTCATCCACACGATTATTACTTAGTGTCAAGGTTGTAGGCGGCTCGTTGCCATTTACTATCGTAATCGCAAATACCTTTTCAAAAGTGAAACTGCCATCTGAGACCTGAATTCGAACCGAATATGAATTCTTTGTTTCGTAGTCGAAAATTGAGCTCGTTCTTAATTTATCGTTAAGAATATTAAAACTCATGTTGTCCGTTGATCCTTCACCTCTAACTAAAGTGAATGTAAATGTTGAAGGTTCATCCGGGTCTTCTGCAGTCAGTTCACCTACAACCGTGTTTATCGGTCTGATTTCTTCGATCGATAAATTGCTCAGTGAGATGTTCGTTGGTGCTTCGTTAACATCATTTACCTCGATAATCACTACTGATTCAAATGTAAGACCATTGTCGGAAACTTGAACGCGAATCGAGTAGACATTCTTTGTTTCAAAATCAAATATTGATTCCGTTAATAATTGATTTCCTTCAATAGAGAAATGTTCATTATCTTCATCACCGATACCAGGAACGAGACTAAATTCAACTTGTGAAATTGCATCTTCATCTTCTGCTTGGAGGATACCGACCAAAGTACCAATCGGTTCATTTTCATCCACCATACTCTGATTCAGGGAAATGTCACTAGGTAAATCATTCAAATCATTCACGGTTACAGTCAATACTTTCACGAAAGCAAATTCTTGATTCGCTACTCTAACTCGTACTGAATAGGTATTCTTCTCCTCGAAATTCAAACTGTTTTTTGCAAGCAAGTTTTTACCACTAATTGTGAACTTATCGTTGTCAGTCGAACCCGTGCCAGCAACGAGTGAGAACGAGAAGGTGTTGTCGCCATCAAGCGTATTGTGTGCTAATTCACCGACAACCGCATTGGAACCTTTATTCTCATCAATGCTGCTTGGTGTCAATGTAATGTCAGTAGGAGCCTCGTTGATGTTGATGACATTGATGGTGAATGCTTTTTCAAACGTAAACTCGCCATCTACTAATTGAACGCGAACACTCATAGTAGGAATTGCTTCAAAATTCAAACTAGCCGTTGCACGTAGAGCATTGCCACTAATATTGAAACTTGAATTATGAGTAGATCCTTGACCATTAACGAGATTAAATGTGTAAGTGCTTCCCGCGTCAACATCAACTGCACTGAGATTACCAACAACACCATTCGGTCCCGAATTTTCAAACAGACTGTCATTGCTTAACAAAATGTTAGTTGGAGCTTCATTCACATTCGTAACCGTAATCGTAATTGGTTGTTCAAACGTCAACCCACCTTGATCAGTCGTACGAACACGAATCAGGTAACTGTTTTTCACCTCAAAGTTGAGACTGCTATTCACTGTGATTGTATTGCCAGTAAGTGTGAATGCCCCATTATCCGTTGATCCAGTACCTGTCACCAAGGAATAAGTAAATGTGCTACCCGCATCTTGGTCTGTCGTACTCAATGTGCCAATCGTTGCGTTTGCGGCATTGTTTTCCGCAATGCTTGTTGCACTGAGTGCAAGAGCTGTCGGCGCTTCGTTTACATCTGTAACCGTAATTGTAAACGGCTGTTCAAATGTCAATCCACCTTGATCGGTCGTTCGAACACGAATCTCGTAACTGTTCTTCACTTCAAAATTTAACGAACTGCTTACTCTCAACGAATTACCGTTGATTGTAAACGAAGCGTTATCAGTTGAACCCGTACCTGTAACCAAACTGTAGGTGAATGTGCTGCCCGCATCTTGATCAGTGGTCGAGAATGTACCAATCGTTGCATTCACTGCATTATTTTCTACAATCGACGTGTTGCTAATTGTCAAAGCTGTTGGCGCTTCATTCACATCGTTCACGGTAATCGTAAAGGTGCGTTCAAAAGTCAATCCGCCTTGATCAGTTGTACGAACACGAATCGAGTAACTGTTTTTCGTTTCAAAATTAAACGAATCTACAGCGTTTACGTTCGCACCGCTAATCGCGAATGATGCGTTATCAGTTGAACCTGTGCCAGTGACAAGTGTGTACGTGAACGTATTGCCTGCATCCGGATCGGTTGTCGTCAATGCACCAACCGTTGCGCCCGTAACGTTATTCTCATTAATCGATGTGCTGCTGATGTTGATCGCTGTCGGTGTTTCGTTGACATTCGTGACTGTGATCGTGAACGTCTGGTCAAATGTCAAACTACCTTGATCAGTGGTACGCACTCGAATCGCATAACTCGTTTTCGCTTCAAAGTCTAATGAGTTGTTGACGGTTAACGAATTGCCCGTAATGGTGAAGGAAGCATTATCTGTCGATCCTGTGCCAGTTACAAGCGTATACGTAAATGTATTCGCGGCATCTTGATCCGTAGTACTGAGTGTGCCGATTGTCGCTCCTGCAGCGTTGTTCTCGGCAATCGTATTGTTACTTAAAGCTAATGCAGTTGGTGCTTCGTTCAAATCATTGACGGTTACTGTAAATGTTTGTTCAAAGAAGAGACCGCCTTGATCGGTTGTACGGACACGAATCGCATAGCTGTTTTTCACTTCGAAGTTCAACGCAGCATTTACATTGAGCGAAGAACCGGCAATCGTAAAGCTCGCATTGTCTGTTGAACCTGTACCTGTCACCAAAGTATAGGTGAACGTACTGCCTGCATCTTGGTCAGTGGTAGTTAATGTGCCTACCGTTGCTCCTGCAAGGTTGTTCTCGTTGATTGCTGTCGGAGTAAGCGTCAACGCAGTTGGCGTTTCGTTGACATTGGTAACAGTGATTGTGAACGTCTGCTCAAATGTCAAACCGCCTTGATCAGTGGTACGGACACGAATCGCATAACTGTTTTTCGTTTCAAAGTTGAGACTGCTATTTACCGTTAATGTATTGCCAGTAATCGAGAATGCACCATTATCTGTTGAGCCAGTTCCAGTCACAAGTGTGTAAGTGAACGTATTGGCTGCATCTTGATCGGTTGTAGTAAGCGTACCGATGGTTGCGTTGGCAACGTTGTTTTCTGCGATGCTAGTCGCGCTAAGTGCAATCGCAGTCGGCGCTTCGTTTACATCCGTAACCGTTACAGTAAACGTTTGTTCGAATGACAATGCGCCTTGATCGGTCGTACGAACACGAATCGCATAACTATTTTTTGTTTCAAAATTCAACGAACTGTTCACTGACAAGGTGTTGCCAGTAATCGTAAATGAAGCGTTGTCTGTCGAACCTGTACCAGCAACCAAACTATAAGTGAACGTGTTGGCTGCATCTTGATCGGTCGTTGTGAATGTACCGATGGTTGCATTCGCAGCATTATTCTCTGCAATCGACGTATTGCTGAGTGCTAGCGCAGTTGGAGCCTCATTCACATCATTCACAGTAATCGTAAACTGACGTTCAAAAGTCAAACCACCTTGATCTGTCGTACGAACACGAATCGAGAAGCTATTCTTCGTTTCAAAATTGAAGGAACTAACTGCTGTCAAGTTTGCACCGGTAACCGAGAATGAAGCATTATCAGTAGATCCCGTACCAGTCACAAGTGTATACGTGAACGTATTGCCTGCATCAGGGTCAGTCGTCGAGAAGGCGCCAACTGTTGCACCGGCAGCGTTATTCTCGTTGATCGAGGTGCTGCTAATATTCAATGCAGTCGGTGTTTCATTTACGTTTGTCACCGTAATCGTAAACGTCTGCTCAAACGTCAAACCACCTTGATCCGTTGTACGAACACGAATCGCATAACTCGTTTTTGACTCAAAGTCTAATGAATTGTTCACAGTCAATGTGTTGCCAGTAATTGTGAATGCTGCATTATCGGTTGAACCTGTACCTGTAACCAATGTGTAGGTGAACGTGTTCGCAGCATCTTGATCGGTAGTGCTAAGCGTACCGATTGTCGCACCTGCAGCATTGTTCTCTGCAAGCGTGTTATTGCTCAACGCCAAAGCAGTCGGTGCCTCGTTCAAGTCATTGACCGTCACGGTGAACGCTTGTTCAAAGAACAGTCCACCCTGATCCGTCGTGCGAACACGAATTGCATAACTATTTTTCGTTTCAAAGTTCAATGCGCTGTTGACACTTAAAGTAGCTCCGGTAATCGTGAAGCTTGTATTATCAGTTGAACCAGTGCCAGTCACCAAAGTATAAGTAAACGTGCTGCCTGCATCTTGATCGGTTGTAGACAATGTACCAACCGTTGCACCTGCAGTGTTATTCTCGTTAATTGATGTTGGGTTCAGCGCCAGTGCAGTCGGTGCCTCGTTTACATTCGTAACTGAAATTGTAAACGTCTGCTCAAACGTCAAACCGCCTTGGTCCGTCGTACGGACACGAATCGCATAACTGTTTTTCGATTCAAAGTCGAGAACACTATTTACAGTCAATGTATTACCGGTAATCGTAAAGGCTCCGTTATCTGTCGATCCGGTACCTGTCACAAACGAATACGTAAACGTATTTGCTGCATCCGGGTCTGTTGTACTTAACGTTCCAATCGTTGCATTGGCAGCGTTGTTCTCTGCAATGCTCGTCGCACTAAGTGCAATCGCTGTTGGTGCTTCGTTTACATTCGTTACGCTAATCGTAAATGTCTGTTCAAATGTCAGACCGCCTTGGTCAGTCGTGCGAACACGAATCGCATAACTATTCTTCGTTTCAAAATTCAAGGAACTATTGACAGTCAACGTGTTGCCAGTGATAGCAAACGATGCATTGTCCGCTGATCCGGTACCAGTGACTAACGTGTAAGTGTGCGTATTCGCAGCATCTTGATCCGTTGTCGTGAAAGTACCTACTGTAGCATTCACAGCATTGTTTTCCGCAAGCGAAGTATTGCTCAATGCCAGTGCTGTCGGCGCTTCATTGACATCATTCACTGTAATCGTGAAAGAACGCTCGAACGTCAATCCGCCTTGATCTGTCGTACGGACACGAATCGCATAACTAGATTTGTTTTCAAAATTGAAGGAACTTCCTGCATTCAAGTTTGCACCAGCAATTGAGAACGATGCATTGTCAGTCGACCCCTCACCGGTGACTAATGTATACGTGAACGTATTGCCTGCATCAGGATCAGTCGTTGTGAAAGAGCCAACCGTAGCACCAGTCGTATTGTTCTCATTAATCGATGTACTGCTAATGTTTAGCGCTGTCGGTGTTTCATTCACATTTGTTACCGTAATTGTGAACGTTTGCTCGAACGTTAATCCACCTTGGTCTGTCGTACGGACACGAATCGCATAACTCGTTTTTGTTTCGAAATCAAGACTACTGTTTACAGTTAACGTATTGCCAGTAATCGTAAACGAAGCGTTGTCCGTTGAGCCTGTACCCGTTACAAATGTATATGTGTGTGTACTGCCTGCATCTTGATCCGTCGTTGTAAACGTGCCGATGGTTGCGTTCGCTGCATTGTTTTCTGCAATTGATGTGTTGCTCAACAACAGCGCTGTCGGTGCTTCGTTTAGATTGTTAACTGTCACTGTGAATGTTTGCTCAAGGAACAAACCACCCTGGTCTGTCGTACGTACTCGAATCGCATAGCTGTTTTTCGTCTCGAAGTTAAGCGATGCATTTGCATTCAAAGAAGCGCCGGCAATCGTGAACGAAGCATTGTCTGTCGAACCGGTACCCGTTACAAGTGTATAAGTAAAGGTACTGCCTGCATCGACATCTGTCGTTGCGAATTGACCGACTGTTGCACCCGCAGCGTTGTTCTCGTTAATCGAATTTGGAGTCAACGTCAGCGCGGTCGGCGTTTCGTTGACATTGGTCACAGTGATTGTGAACGTCTGCTCAAATGTAAGACCGCCTTGATCGGTGGTGCGCACACGAATCGCATAACTATTTTTCGTTTCAAAATCGAGACTGCTATTTACAGTAAGTGTGCTGCCAGTAATCGTGAAGGAAGCATTGTCCGTCGATCCAGTTCCGGCAACCAGTGCATAAGTAAACGTGCTACCTGCATCTTGGTCCGTTGTGCTCAACGTTCCGACTGTAGCATTCGCTGCATTGTTCTCAGCAATGCTCGTTGCGCTTAGCGTAATCGCTGTTGGTGCTTCGTTTACGTTTGTTACGCTAATCGTAAATGTTTGTTCAAATGTCAAACCGCCCTGGTCCGTCGTGCGAACACGAATCGCGTAACTGTTTTTCGTTTCAAAGTTCAATGAACTATTCACAGTCAATGTGTTTCCGGTGATAGTAAACGACGCGTTGTCCGTTGAACCGGTGCCAGTCACAAGAATGTAAGTATGCGTATTTGCAGCATCTTGATCGGTTGTAGTAAATGTACCGATCGTCGCATTCGCGGCATTATTTTCCGCAATCGTTGTATTACTTAATGCTAATGCTGATGGTGCTTCATTCAAATCATTCACTGAAATGGTAAATGCTTTTTCGAATGTTAAACTTCCTTGATCTGTCGTACGCACACGAATCGAGTAAGTTGATTTAGTCTCGAAGTTAAACGCAATCGCTGCATTCAAACTTGAACTTACAATCGCGAACGAACCATTATCTGTAGAACCTGTCCCTGTTACAAGCGTGTAAGTGAACGTATTGCCTGCGTCCGGATCTGTTGTGGTAATCGTTCCGATGGTAGCACCTACTGCATTATTTTCATTGATGGCAGTTGGCGCGATATTCAAATCGGTTGGATTTTCATTGACGTTGACAACGGTAATCGTAAATGTTTGTTCAAAAGTCAAACCGCCCTGGTCTGTCGTGCGAATACGAATCGCGTAACTGTTCTTCGTTTCAAAATCCAAACTACTGTTCACAGTCAAGGTGCTACCTGTAACCGTAAAGGATGCATTATCGGTCGAACCTGTTCCCGTTACTAAACTATAAGTAAAGGTACTGCCTGCATCTTGGTCAGTCGTAGTCAACGTGCCAACTGTTGCACCCGCTGCATTATTTTCATTGATTGAAGTAGCGCTTAAAGTAAGGGCTGTAGGTGCTTCATTCACGTTCGTCACATTAATCGTGAACGTCTGCTCTAAGAACAAGCCACCTTGATCCGTGGTGCGAACACGAATTGAGAAACTATTTTTCGTCTCAAAGTTATAAGATGCTGCGGCATTCAAAGAATTGCCAGTAATCGTGAAACTTGTATTATCGGTCGAACCTGTTCCCGTAACGAGTGTGTACGTGAACGTATTCGATGCATCCGGATCAGTTGAACTGAGTGTGCCGATGTTCGCTCCAGTCAAATTATTTTCGGCAATCGTGTTGTTGCTTAAAGTAAGCGTTAAAGGCGTCTCATTCACATCATTTACTGTAATCGTAAATGTCCGTTCAAAGGACAATCCGCCTTGATCAGTAGAGCGAACGCGAATCGAATAACTGTTCTTCGTTTCAAAGTTAAATACTGCGCCTGCGTTCAAGTTCGCACCGACAATTGAGAACGTTGCGTTGTCTGCCGAACCATCGCCAGCGACAAGCGTGTACGTAAACGTATTGCCTGCATCAGGGTCAGTAGTCGTGAAAGAACCGACTGTTGCACCACTTGCGTTGTTTTCGTTAATCGCTGTGTTGCTGAGCGCAATCGCCGTCGGTGTTTCGTTCACGTTCGTCACAGTAATCGTGATCGCTTGTTCGAACGTCAATCCACCTTGGTCAGTTGAACGAACACGAATCAAATAACTGTTCTTCGTTTCGAAGTTCAATGAACTGTTCACAGTGAGCGTGTTACCGGTGATTGTGAACGAAGCATTGTCGGTCGATCCTGTACCAGTTACCAAAGTGTAAGTATGCGTATTACCGGCATCTTGATCGGTCGATGTGAATGTGCCCACCGTCGCATTCGCCGCATTATTCTCAGCAATCGTAGTCGAACTTAAAGTGATCGCAGTCGGCGCTTCATTCAAATCGTTGACAGTAATATTGAACGTTCTATCAAACGTAAGACCACCTTGATCGGTCGTACGAAGACGTATCGAGTAACTCGATTTCGCCTCAAAGTTCAGCGAACTGTTCACGTTCAGATTACTACCCGCCACAGTGAAACTCGCATTGTCGGTCGAACCTGTTCCTGTAACTAACGAATACGTGAAAGTATTTCCCGCATCTGGATCAACTGATGACAAAGTACCGATCGTTGCGCCAGCCGTATTGTTTTCATTAATCGTAGTAGCACTTAGGTTGAGGTTCGTAGGTGCCTCATTCACGTTCGTCACCGTTATGGTGAATGTTGTCTCTGTTGTTAACCCGCCCTGGTCGGTTGAGCGCACACGAATCGAGTAACTGTTCTTGCTCTCAAAGTCAAGTGAACTATTTACAGTCACCGTGCTGCCGGTAATGGTAAAGGATGCGTTGTCTGTCGATCCCGTACCGGTTACGAGCGTATAGGTAAATGTACTGCCAGCATCCGGATCAGTAGTGGTCAAAGTGCCCACCGTTGCACCTGCAGTATTATTTTCGGCAATCGACGTAGTGTTCATGGCAATCGCTGTCGGTGATTCATTCACGTTCGTTACCGTGATGGTAAACGCTTTGTCAAATGTCAACCCGCCTTGATCTGTCGTCCGAACGCGAATCGAGTAACTCGTCTTTGTTTCAAAATTCAACGAGTTATTCACAGAAAGCGTCGCGCCAGTGATGGAGAATGAAGCATTATCCGTTGACCCCGTACCTGTTACAAATGAGTACGTATGCGTATTGCCCGGGTCGCTATCGGTCGTCGTGAATGTCCCGACCGTTGCATTCGCTGCGTTGTTCTCGGCAATCGAAGTTGAACTCAACGAAATATCCGTCGGAGCCTCATTCGAGTTGAGAACGCTAACTGTTAATGCCTGCTCAAAAAACAATCCACCTTGATCCGTTGAGCGAACACGAATGGAACGTGTAGATGACGCCTCGAAGTCAAGTGACGCCGTCGCAAGCAAGGAACTTCCAGTTACCGAGAAAAGTGAATTATCGGTAGAGCCAGTACCTGTGACAAGCGTGTAAGTAAACGTATTACTCGCATCTGGATCGACTGTAGACAAAGTGCCGATCGTACTATTTACTGCATTGTTTTCAGTAATTGAATTTGGATTGAGCGAAATGTTTGTCGGAGCTTCGTTAACATTATTGACAGTAATCGTAAATGTTTGTTCGAATGTCAGTCCGCCCTGATCCGTTGTGCGAGCACGTATGGAGTAACTTGACTTTGTTTCAAAATCAAAGGCTTGGTTCGCAGTCAGGCCGGAACCACTGACCGTAAATGAGCCATTGTCTGTTGATCCAGTGCCAGTAATTAGTGCATACGCAAACGTACTGCCAGCGTCAGGATCCGTAGTCGTAAATGTCCCGATTGTTGCACCGACCGCATTATTCTCATTAATCGATTGAGCAGTTAATGTAAGATTAGTCGGTGATTCATTAACGTTCGTTACGCTAATGGTGAACGCTTTTTCGAAAAAGAGGGCGCCATCATCTGCTGTACGAATCCGAACAGAGTAGTTGTTTTTCGTTTCGAAATTGAAAGAGCTTGCCGCACGAAGTTGGTTGCCAGATATGCTGAAGAAACCATTATCTGTAGAACCAGTCCCAGCAACCAAAGAGTATGTGAAAGTTGAACTATCCACGTCAGTCGACGACAAATCGCCAATCGTTGCACCAACCGCATTGTTCTCAGGAAGCGAAGAATTGCTAAGTGAAATATCCGTAGGTGTGTCGTTTACTCCACCGATAGTTACAGACACAGTTGCAGTATTGGATGTATGTTTTTCGGTTGTTAAAGTCTCAGCAACTCTAAATGTAAATGTATCCGTACCGAATTGATTGGCAGCAGGCGTATACGTGTACGCACCTGTTGCCGTATTTGTGATGCTAACTGTCCCCCGAGTCGGTTGTGTCAAGATGGAGTAAAGTAGAGTGTCACTCTCAACATCACTAGCGGAAAGGGTTGCATTGACTGGGGTATCTTCGGTGACTGTCAAGTTAGTATTATTAGCAATTGGAACATCATTCACAGCAGTTACTGTTAATGAAAACCCCGAAAAAGAGCCTAGACTGCTTTGCAGACCATCCGTAGCTATTGCTGAAAAAGATATCGGCGTGCTCGTGAAATAGTTAGCTGCAGGAGTAAGTCTAATTGTTGTAGCATTCAACATCGAAGCACTTACTGTCGCAGCACTACCTCCAGTTACCGAAATAATCGGCATTGTTCCCTCCGGATCATCCCAACTGACCGGAATATCTAAAAATTGGTCCTCAGTCAAAACTTGATTGGGTATAAAAGGAATAGAAGGTGCTTCGTTGACATTCGTCAAACTTATTGTGAACACCTTTTCAAGTGTCTGTAAACTCGTTGTCGCTCTGACCCGAACAGAGAAAGTGCTCTGGCTCTCAAAATCCCACCCCATTACTCTAGTTTGAAATGAGCTGCCATTGATTCTGAAATTGGGATTATCATCATCACCCGTGCCAGCGACTAATGTGAAAGTGGGGGTAGTCGCACCCCAACCACCACCAGCAACTGCTAACGTTCCAATCGTTAAATTGGAACTTGAGTTTTCCGGGAACGACGAATTTGACAACGTAATGTCAGGCGTTGTGTTTGCATAAGCCGTTAAAATTGGAGTCGGCAAAATGCTTGCTGATACAGTTAAAAATATCAGCAAATAAATCATTAGTGAGTTTAGCGTTCGTTTCTTCATACCATACACCTCTAATTACATGATTTTTGCGATGAATATACAATGTTGAGTAAGTATATTTAAACTTGCAGTAGCAAATGGTTCATAGTCGATACACACTTAATAATGAAGGGATTAAGAAGATATGACGATTACTCACACGAGAGTTTGCAAACGATGAATAGTTCGTAACTTGAAACTGCAACAATTTCATAAAACCACCTCCATTATGCGTGCATGATAAAATACAATCTATTACATTATATCATTAGTTTGTATAGACGAAAAGTCATTCTGGATGTTTTTTCATATTTTTGTAAAACACCTCTCGATTCGACAATCGAGAGGTGTTTGCGTTTTGATTTTGTTATCGGCTAAACGGTTATTTTTTTTTACTTCTTTTTTATTTTAAAATTTCAATTTTAAGGAAACGTCGTCACACTGATCGTTGTGCTGTTCGTGAAGTTTTTCGCCGCGTCGAGCGAGCGCACATACACACTGTACGTCGTACCGGCCGTCAACCCACTGAAATTGTATGACGTCGTTGTACCGCTGACGGTCGCAAGGTACGCGCCGTTGCGATAAATGTTGTAATTCGCCACCGCCACATTGTCAGTCGCCGCTGTCCAACTGATGCGGAAGCCGGTTTTGCTGAGATTGCTGCTCGTGACGTTGGTCGGTGCGGTTGGTGCGGTTGTATCGCCCGCAGCCAGTGTTGTTACGCTGATCGTCGTGCTGTTCTCAAAGTTTTTCGCAGCGTCGAGTGCGCGCACATACACGCTATAGGTGGTCGATGCCGTCAAACCGCTGAATGTATACGTCGTCGTTGTGCCGCTGACGGTAGCCAGGTACGAACCGTTGCGGTAAATGTTATAACCCGTTACACCAACGTTGTCTGTCGCCGCCGTCCAATTGATGCGGAAACCGGTTGTCGTAACGCTACTACTCACAACATTCGTCGGCGCAGTTGGCTTCACCGTGTCTGCAAGATTCGCCGTAGTCGTCACCGAAAGGGCCGTGCTGTTGGTAAAGTTTTGCTCCGCGTCGAGTGCGCGTACGACGATGCTGTACGTCGTGCTCGGCGTCAAGCCACTGAAGTTATACCTCGTCAGCGGCGCATTGACCGTCGCCACATACGTACCGCCGCGATACAAGTTGTAAGCCGTCACACCGACGTTGTCCGTCGCAGCCGTCCAACTGATGCTAAAGCCGCTACCACTTATGTTGCTGCTCACCACATTGGTCGGTGCACTCGGTGCGATCGGGTCCGGTGTAAAGGTGGTCGCAATCGGCACCGCTGTCGATCTCGCCGATCGGTTGCCCGCCAAGTCGAACGCTTCAATTCTGATTTGGTGCGTTTCATTGAACGGCAAGTTGCTGAAATTGAACGATCTCACACCGTTTTTCAAGGTGTTCACATACGAACCGTTGCGATAAATATGGTAGCCGTCAACCCCGACATTATCCGTCGAAGCGTTCCAACTAACCGTGAATCCGCGTTTCGTGATGTTGCTCGCCGCCACACCCGTAGGCACCGTCGGTGCAGAACCGTCTGTCGTGGTGAACGTCAACGGCGTCGTCAGCAGTGAGCGATTGCGTGCTGCATCGACTGCGAGCACCGTCAATGTGTAACTCGTCAACTGCGTCAAGCCCGTCAACTCTGTACTTGCTGTTGGCACCGTCTTGATATAGACACCATTTTGATAGACGTTGTAACCGGTCACACCGACATTGTCCGTCGACGGCGTCCAGGTGAACAACGCTTTATTTGCATAAATGAACGTTGCTGTCACGTTTTGCGGTGTCGTCGGTGGCAACACATCCGGCGGCGTCAGAGTCTTCACAGCGAGCGGCGCCGAACGTGCCGATCGGTTACGCGAACTGAGTCGTTTCTCTGCGTCAAACGCTTGCACGGTCATGGAGAACGTCGTGGTGTGCGCACGCCCTGTGACCGTATACTGTGTACCGGTAATCGAACCTAAGAAGTTTCCGTTGATGAATACGTTGTAACCGGCAACCCCAACATTGTCAGTCGACGGATTCCAACTGAGGACGAAACTGTTTGTCGTAATTTGTGAAGCCACGAGGCCCGTCGGCACGGACGGCGCTTCGGTATCGTAGGTGATGACCAAAATCGCATTGCTCGGCGCCGATTTGTTGCCTGTACCATCGACGGTGACGACGGTGAAGTTATTTTCTTCCTCCGGAATGAGGTTGGTCGCAGTATACGAAGTTTCGGTTGTCGTCGCGATCAAGGAACCATTGTTAAAAATTTCGTACGACACATTGCCGGAGTTATCACTGCCCGCACCCCACGTCAATTTGACCGTCGTTTCGGTTTTTTGGCTGTCGCCGAGCGCGGTCGGTGCCGTCGGGATGATTTCATCGACATCGTTGATGGAGATAGAAATCACTTTTTCGAAGGTCGCGCCTTTGCTGTCGGTGACGCGCACACGCGCGGTGTATGATGACTTCGTCTCAAAGTCGAACGCAGCATTGACTTTCAGTGCATTGCCGTCAATCGTAAAACTGTTGTTATCCGCATCGCCGTCGCCACTAACGAGCGTGTAGGTGAACGTCTCATCGGCATCCGTATCGTTCGTCGTCAATGTAGCCACCGTCGATCCGATTGCGCTGTTTTCATTGACGGTGTTTGTGCTCACCGTTATCTCGGAAGGCGTGGTGTTTGTTTGTGATGCCGGCGTGAAAACTGATAACTCCGAAGTCGCCTCGGATACCGAGTTGTCTTTCATTTTTGCCTTGACCGTAAATTTATGCAGTGTGAGAGGCGCCAAACCGGTCACTTGGAACGACTGTGCCGGCGGATTGCCGTCGCTGCCACTGACCGTGCCGATAAGCACGCCGTTGCGATAAATCTCATAAGCGTCGACGTTTGTATCCTCACCGAGCAACGACCATTGCAAAGTGGCACTAGTCGCTGTCAGTTTGCTGCTGTCTTGTTGCAAACCGCATATTGTCGGCGCAGGCAAGAAGTAGCCGCTACCGTCTCCGCCCGAACCACGGTACATGACAAACGGATTTTGCTCCGTGCCAGTGCCGTTCAAGACGAAACTCATCTTTTGCTTATCAAGTTGCATCATCGGGCGGACGCCGATATATCCACCATTCGAAGCACCAGCCGAGTTCAAGTAATTGTTTGAACCCTGTTGACGATAAATACTCATTAGACCAATACCCTCAGGATAGTTGGATGGAGTCTGCGACCAATAGTCCCAGTTATTAGTGGTGCTGAAATTGTTCAAGTTCATATAATATTGTGCATTCATATCACTTTTCGCAATACAAACAAGTTCCGTTGTCGGTTTCGCAGGAATATAAGAAGCTCCGCCGACCGTGCTGTTTTTCCCTACAAATTCCACCAATTGAGGAATCGTCGGCACAATGACTGAATCTGTTACCGTTTTGTAAAATCCGGTTTGAGACGTGCTCAGTGTACTTGCCTGCGTCCAAGCCGAATTTACCCAAGCAGATGGGAAAAATCCGGTACCACCGTCTTTCTTTGCTTGATCCTTCGTATGAATCTCTGATTGATACGTGTACGGCTTAATCATCGCTCGTTCGGTTGCTGTGAAATTTCCATCAGCGAGAAATCCTTTCTCGCTCGCATAATTCAAGAGTGGAGTCCCAGAAAAAATCGGATTGTTTTGAATCCAGTCAATCGTATTGGCGCCACTATTCGACTGACTACTGTTCAGCCATTGGCGGATATTGGAGTCCAAATAATAACTACTACCCGAAAAAGATCGAGCGTTGTCAGGGCTATGATAAGAACCACTTGCATCGAACGGTTTCAAACTGAGAATGCGGTCAGACAACAGCATCGGATTGCCGGCACTGTCTTTGCCGACAACGCGCCATACGATTGGAGCACTGTAATAAGTTCCAAACTTCACATATTGTCCAATTTGTAATTCCGAGAACACGTAAACAGTGATGATTTTTACAAATGTGAATCCAGCACTATCCGTTACACGAATACGCAGACTGTATGAGGTCTCCGTGCGCGAATCAAATGCGGTGGCGGTGCGCACTTCTCCATTTTGAATCGTAAAGAAGTGATTATCTTCATCGCCATCACCGCTAATTAGAGAAAAAGTAAACGTATCGTTCTCGTTTATATCAGTGGCGCTAAGTGTCCCCACAAGAGATCCAATTGAACTATTGCGCGCAATCTCATTTTTGCTAATGAATACATTCGACGGCGGTTGCGGGTCGACATTCCACTTTCCATATAGCGTGATGTTACCGCTCGGTGCCGTGCTGAAATCGAATCCATCTGTCAGACCACTATTCGTAAACCAGCCAGCAAATAAGTAGCCGGCACGCGTCAAAGCAGCAGGTTCACTTATCGTCTCGCCAGGTGCAAACGTGACGGATGGCACGCTGCCACCGCCGTTGCTGACGAAACTTGCCGTATATTGAAGCCATTTTGCATAGAGTGTGACATCGCCCGTCACTGGCGTTGCGAACGAATACGCTTGCGTGAGCGCACTGTCGCTGAACCAGCCCCCGAAGCCGTAACCGCTACGTGTTGGTGCGGACGGTTCGGTGACCGTCGCATTCGGCGGTTGGGATTGACTAGCGACTGCAGAGCCGCCATTGCTATTGAACGTCACCGTATAAGCAATCCACTTGGCGTACAATGTGATGTCGGATTTGACCGCGATATTGAAAGCAAATGGTTTCGTAAGCGCCACGTCGGTGTACCAGCCGACAAAGCTGTGATTATTTTTCGTCGGTGGCGTCGGTTCACTCGCTGTACTACCAAGCGCAACGGACTGTGAAGCGACTGCGGAACCACCGTTGCTGTCAAACGTCACGGTGTATGCGACCCATTTCGCATAGAGAGTGAGATTGGACGTGACCGCTGCTCTGAAATCGTACGGGGTTGTCAAGGCGCTATCCATGAACCAGCCGGCGAAGCCGAAGCCTGCTTTGGTAGGGTTGGTCGGCATTGGAAGAGCCAACGAACTAGGCTGTTGTACCGCCGCAATCGTGTTGCCGTCAGCAGTGTCGAATGTGACCGTGTGGTAGCGGTACAGCGCTACCGAGGCCGTTAGCGATTTGGCTGAACCGCTATATTCTACATAATAATTATCCGGATTGTTGTTGTTTGTCCCCGTACATGTGGAAAGATTAAGCCATCCGCATCCATACGTGTACGTGCTCGTGATGTTTTCCCTAGCATCATTCCAACCAGAAGTACCGAATAAAACAAAATGCTCGCCACCCGAATTGTTCGGTTCTCCATCAGCCCAACTCGTCACAAATCCTGTGACAGTTTCTACATCGGGACTATTGCCATTACTGAACAGTCCCCGCTCCGCCGAAGGGCCAGTCACCCAGTGAAACCGTCCTTCCGCTGCGGGTTGGTTCGCAAACCCAGTCGTCGTATTGTTCCCTAACGAGCTATTGACGGTCGCGAACTCGTCGCTGCCGCCGAGCCAACCAGAGACGTTAAACATATTTTTCAAAAATGCATCTTCGGCGGTCGTTTGGAGTGTTGCCAAATAACCGTTCAACACACCCGCGGTCTGACGGTTTTCAGCAGCTGGACGTGCATTATTCCAACGTTGCTTCGAATTCACGACTTCATAATAATTCGTTTGACCGTTCGGCAACTGCAGAGGCAATGCCGCACCCAACGTGTAACGAATCGTGCGCGGCGCATTGTTAGTCGAATTCGTCGTGAACCGAACCGTGCGTAACAACGTTTGCCAATTTGCCGGCGTCGTCGAACCGTTGAAGCGCAACAAACCAGTCGTTGTATTAAAAGACGTCACCGTCACGCCGGACGGCAAACTGCCTGTGTACGATAAACTGTCTTTTCCGGCATCAAAATTGCTACTGATGAGTACCGTCGCGCCGTTGATGGAACTGCTCGACGTAATCGGCGAGACGTTCGTCGGAATGACTAACCCGGAATCAATCGCCGTACCTGCCGCACTGATCGACTGCTGTCCGACACTCGCCTTGATATAGATGTCAAGCGAACTCACGCTTAGCACAAACGTTTTTTCGAAACTGGCGTTCGTGCCATCGGTCACCCGCACACGGACGCTGTATGAACTTTTACCCGAGATATTCGGAGTATCATGGAGCAGCAACGATGAACCCGAAATGCGGAACGATTGGTTGTCCGTGTCACCCGCACCCTGAACTAAGGCATAGGAGAATGAATCCTCAGTCGTTAAATCACTGGCGGATAATTGTCCGACCGTTGCCCCGTGTCCGGCATTCCCAAAAATGGTCGTGTTACTTAGTGAAATATTCGTTGGACGTTCTGAATTGACCGTGATGGAGATCGCTTTCTCGAACGATAATCCACCACCATCTGTCGCTTTCAGGCGAATTGTCAGTCCGTTTTTGACCGATGCATCAAGCGGTTCTTGCAAATAGAGCGCGTTATTGGAAATAGTGAATAATGAATTGTCCGTATCTCCTTGCCCGACTGCAAAGGAGTATGTTGCGCTATCGCCAACCTTCGGATCGCCGGAACTCGAGATATCCGCGGCTTTCGCGCCGACAGCAAGTGTGTCAGAAACGGTTTGACTGCTCAGACTAATATCAGTCGGTGGACTGTCCACGAACGCTACCGTGTGCGGATTCGTGCACGTACCAGTTCCACCGGATATGCTAGTGACGGTAGGGTTCAACTGAAGTGCGGGACGAATGCCGACGTGTATACTGCTAGCGTAAAAATCAACAATACTCGTTCCCCATTGATCCACTACGCGAACACTGGCTCCCTCATTCATCACATATAGAGGATGACTAGTGTTGGACAAGGTAGCGGGAGTGTTGAGATAATATGGAGTACGAGTACTAGCTGTCGTAGAAATTCCAGGATGCCAACCGCGGTCAATCACATATTCTTTCAACTGCTTGAGAGATAATAGAAAAACGTTGTCTATCACCGTTTGGTAATAGGCGGAATCATAATTTTGCATGAAATTAACATTTAAAAATTGTGTGTAGATATGTCCTTCCGAGCCTCCGTCGGCTCTCCATGAGTCTATCGTACCAATGATAACATTATGCGTCAACGGCTTAATCATTGCGCGCTCTGTGGCGGTAAAATTGCCGTTTGCAAGAAAGCCTTTTTCCGTGCTGTAATTCGTCCCGTAATCGTACTGTGTCCAAGGGTCGTTTTGAATCCAATCAATAAGATCTGATCCGGCATTGGACTGGGCACTGTTTAACCATTGACGAATGTTTGAATTCGGGTAATAATTGCTACCATTGTTTGAACGTGCTGTGGGACCGCCATTCGCTGCCAGATGAAAGGATCCTTTCATATCAAACGGCTTATTACCGATTGACTGCTCAGCAAACAACATTGGCGTGCCCGTACCATCTACATTGATGACTTTCCATACAATGGGACCCCTCGTCGTATAGGAGCCGAAGACGACACAATCGCCAACCTCCAATGAAGCACCTGCTCCCCCGCTCGACGCTTGCGCAACGTTTGTCGTCACCCCGTCTTCAGTGAACGGAATCGCAGGAACGACGCCGCTAAAGAGCAACAAACATGCAAGAATGACGGACCATACTGATTTAGCTTGATGAAATGACATGATAAATCCCTCCGTGGATAATCCAGAATATTTCTATCATAATATAAAAATCAAAGTTTGCATATTGACAAAATGTCATATTTTATATTTTAGCTTAGTCTATTTCTCAAAAAACAACCCCCGTTTCCGGGGGTTGTTTGCCTATCAATATCTTTATTCTTGTAACTGAGTTACACGTTACGGCAGCGTCGTCACCGTCACCGCATTGCTCGCTGCGGACAAATTGCGCTCCGCATCCACTGCGCGCACGGTGAACGTGTGTTCCGTGTTCGCCGTCAAATTACGTGCATTGAAGAACGTCGACAAGGCGCTCGCTGTGCCGAAGTACGCACCGTTGCGGTAGATGTTGTACGCCGTCACTGCGACATTATCTGTCGAAGCCGTCCAACTGATGCGCACGCTCGTTCTTGTAAGGTTGCTACTCGTCACATTGACCGGTGCAGTCGGTGCGACCGCATCCAACACTGGCGTCGTGCTAACAGAGATTGCGTCAGTCAAAGTAGACAGATTGCTCGCCGCGTCAATCGCACGCACCGCAATTTGATGTGTTTCGTTCAATGCCAAGCCTGCGAATGCGAACGACGTCAAGCCGTTGCGCACAGTCGCGACCTGTACTCCATTACGCAATACTTGGTAACCTGTCACACCGACATTATCCGTCGAAGCCGTCCAACTCACTGTGAAACCAGTTCTTGTAATCGCGCTTGCTGTAAGGTTCGTCGGCACTGTTGGTGCCACACCTTCCATCGTTGTGATCGTAAATGGTGCAGACAAGGTCGAGCGGTTTTTCGCCGCATCAATCGCCTGTAGACGTACTGAGTATGAAGTCAGTGGCGTCAAGCCCGTCAATTCCGTACGATTGGCAGAGACTGTTTTTATTAATACGCCATCGACATACACGTTGTAACCAGTAACGCCCACATTGTCTGTAGAAGCCACCCAACTGAAGAATGCGGAATCTTTTGTGATTAGCGATGTGCTGATTGCGCCTGGTACCACAGGTGCTTGCGAGTCTGCGGTGCGCAGAATGACCGGCACGCTTTGCGCCGAACGATTTTTGGAAGCATCGAACGCCATCACCGTGATCGAATATGGTGTATTTTGTTTCAAACCTGTGATTGTAAGACGATTTCCTTTGATAGTGCCAACAAAATCACGATTGCGGTAGACATTGTAACCTGTCACACCGACGTTGTCTGTGGAAGCATCCCACTGAATACGTAAGCTGGTCGGCGTTGATTCAATCGCCGTAATGTTGACCGGAATCGATGGGGCGACGACGTCCGGCGTCGTAAATGTCACGGAATTACTGTTCGCCGATCTGTTGCCTGCGGCATCGATAGCGACAATCGTCAAGGTGTGCGACACACCCGATGCGATACCTGTCACATTGTAAGGTGATTCTGTCGCCGAAGCAATTAACGTAGAGCCACTATACACTTCATAACCGGAAACTCCTACGTTGTCCGTCGAAGGTGTCCAAGTCAACGTTACACCTGTGCCCGTAACATTTGAGAACGTTAAATCTGCCGGAGCAGTCGGTGCCGAATCATCGCCATCTGTGACCGTTATCGCTATTGATTGTTCAAACGTCAACCCACCACCATCTGTCACACGTACACGAACCGAATAACTTGATTTCGTTTCAAAATCGAAACTTACATTTGCGCGCAAGTTTGTACCGCTGATATTGAATGCTCCATTGTCCGCATCACCATCACCGCTCACCAGTGTATACGTCGCCGTATCACTTGGATCAACATCCGTTCTGTTAAGTGTACCGACAACCGCGTTCACATCTGCATTCTCTGCAATCGAACTTGCACTTAGCGTGATATCACTAGGCGCATCATTCGCATTTGTAACAGTAATCACAAACGACTGTTCGTACGTTAACCCTCCGCCATCCGTCGCGCGGATACGGACGCTGTAACTTGATTTCGTTTCAAAATCGAAACTGGCATTAGCACGCAGGCTTGTCCCGCCAATATTGAAACTGCCGTTATCCGCATCACCGTCACCGCCTACCAATGTGAACGTCGCCGTGTCTCCTGTATCAGTATCTGTTGCACTTAATGAGCCAACCATTGCGTTCGAACCAGCATTTTCAGCGATTGTGCTGGATGTAAGCGAAAACCCAGTCAAAGCTTCATTGACGTTCGTCACAGAAATAGTAAGCACTTTTTCAAATGTTCGGTTCGTGCTATCCGTCACTCGGATACGAATCGAGTACGAGGATTTCGCTTCGAAGTCAAACGAAGCATTTGCACGCAGACTCGTTCCGCTAATACTGAAAGAACCATTGTCTGTCGAACCTGCGCCACTTACCAAAGTGAACGATGCTGTATCGCCCGCGTCCGCATCCGTCGCACTCAATGTACCAACTGAGACATCCGCGCCAGCATTTTCAGCAATGGTGTTGCCGGACAATGAAATGTTAGATGGCGTATCCTCTTGTGCATTGATCGTCACTATGAGATTAGCAGCTGTCGGCGTATCACCGCCATAGCCGATTCCGCCATATTCAACGATGTAGCCTGCGATTGTACCAGCTGTCGGCGAATTCGGCAAATCATTCCATTTCCCACTACCATTTGCCACAAACTGTACATAATCTTCATTGTTGGAGTTGTTCGGTTCGCCAGAGTTCCAGTTGGAGTAGGTAGCCGTTTGCCCCCCTTCCGGTCCATCGATATAACGCCAAGTATTTTCTGTTACTTGGTCTGTCAACCCTTGCCATCCTGATAAAACACCAATATTTGAAGTTATAAAGGCATTTTCAGCAGCCGAAGAAATATTCGCCAAATAGCCATTCAAACCATAAAGTGATTTTCCAAGTGCGGCCGCCCTTGCGTCCGACCAAGAAATGTCTTGCGCACTCACATACTGATAATAATGACCGTTGGCCGGATAGAAGAAGAATCCTGTTTTATTGATGCGATACGATTGTGGCGTGCGTCCATCATGCACCGTCAAACTCAATGAATCACTACCATTAAAATTCGCATTCGGCGTATAGACAAGCGTCGCCAACGAACTGTTCAGGTTCGCAACCGAACCGACCAATTGCAAACTTCCTGTGTTTGCACCCGTAACCGCCAAACCTGTACTCACCGTAACCTTTAACGTACCGTTGCTTGCACCGACATTCACCGTAAGCGACGTACTATCTTGATCTTGAACGGTAATTCCGCTCAATGTCACATTGCCATCTTCATTAACGGTTGACGTATCCGGCCCGAGAATATACGGCCAGTACATCATCGATACGGTGAGTGGAGTTTCCGTAGTACCTCCATTACCGTCCGTTACACGCACACGAATCGAGTAACTGCTGACTGAGCCGTCAAGATTGTTTATCGAACGAAGCGTTGTCCCGTCGATTGTAAATAATGCATTGTCCGTTGAACCCGTACCGCTCACCAAACTGTAGGACAGGGAAGATGACGCCGTTTCCACGTCCGTCGAGGAAAGTGAACCGACAACAGCATTCGCGCCACTATTCGTTGCTAAGCTGCTTGGATTTAACTGTGCAGCTGTCGGCAAGTCATTCACCGAACTGAGTGTAATCGCGATTGTTTCTGTCGGCAAATTACCAGTCGTGCCATACTCGACCGCAGCGGATACGGTGGAACTACAACCTGCATCGTTCCATGTTTTTAGCGCATCGTCACGCATTGCTGCACAGTCTTCATTATTGACATTGTTTGGTTCACCACTGGTCCAATTAGTGTAAGAACCCGCAGTATCTGCTTCAGGTCCGTCTGCCCAACGCCATTGCCCTTCCGTTGTGATATCGTTATAACCAATCCAGAATACCCAATTGGATGGCGTAAGTCCGCCGACAAATTGTTGCTCAGCCACCGATGTAATGTTCGCCAAATAACCGTTGACACCACTCACCGAGCGCGCCAACGCCGTTGAACGAGCTTGTGTCCATGTACCTCCGGATATAATTTCATAATAATGATTTGTAATCGGTGTATATTTAATATTACTGTCATTACGTTTGTACGTCGTGCGTGAAGCCACGCCACGCTCATCCTCGACAGACAGACTGACACTCGCCGCCCCAAAATAGTTTTGCGTACCGCTGAACACGAGTGTACCGATTGAGGTACTGACATTCGCCGGTGTACCCGTCAATGTCAAGGTCGCCGTATTCGCACCGCCAATGGAGACGCCGCTCGAGTTCGTCACATTCAGCGTGCCGTTCGTCGCTGTCACTGTCGCGGTAACCGTGCTACTATCCGGGTCTTGTACCGTCACACCGGACAATGAAAGATTCGTATCTTCAGTGCCGGAAAATGTAACAGCACCCATTACCACTGGATTCGATGCAACTTTGATGGTATATACATTTTCTACTGTTCCGCCATTCGGATCTGTTCCGCGAACACGAATCGAGTAGTTGTTACCTTCATATCCATTCAAATTAGACGCCGTGCGCAATTCATTGCCGACAATCGAAAATTTAGAATTGTCACTCGAGCCGGTGCCCGCTACTAAACTGAAGGTCACGTTGCTGCCACTCTCCACATCAGAACCGGATAAAGTCGCAACCGTCGCGCCACTGCCGGCAAGATGATCGACACTTGTATCCGATAGCGTGAACGTCGGATTGTCATTGACACTGTTTACAGTAATCGCAATGGTTTCTGTCGGTAAACTGTTGGTCGTGCCGTACTCTACCAAATAGAAATACCCGCTCGCACAGTTGTTATCATTCCATTTTTTATCCGATTGATTACTAGTGTGTATACAATCCTCATTATTATTTGAATTATTCGGTTCGCCGGGATTCCAGTTCGAGTAGGATACCGTTTGACCCGCTTCCGGACCGTCTGCCCAACTGAATGTGTTTTCCGTCGTGATATCGTTCAAACCAAACCAAACTTCCCAATTTGATGGAAGGATTGACTGAATAAATGATTGCTCCTCAGCCGAGGTGATATTCGCCAAGTAACCGCTCAAGCCACTCACCGAGCGAACTTTCGCATCTGTACGAGCAGCTGACCAATTCAAAGTCGTAGAAACGGCTTCATAATAGTGATTTGTGGCCGGCGAGTATTTAATCGCGCTATCGTTGCGTTTGTACGTCGCACGCGACACTTCACCGCGCTCATCTTCTACCGAAAGACTGACACTTGCAACACCGAAGTAATGCTCATTCCCGCGGAAAACTAATGTTCCGATGGCTGTGCTAACATTTGCCGGCGAACCCGTCAATGTTAAGGTTGACGTATCCGCACCGCCAACCGTCACGCCTGTCGTAGTCGTCACGTTCAATGTACCGTTCGTCGCCGTCACTGTCGCCGTTACAATATCACTTTCCAGATCTTGCACCGAGATGCCGGTCAAAGATAAATTCGTGTCTTCATTGACTGTGAGTGATGTTACCGGACCTGTAATGAACGGATTGGTCAACACTTTGATGACATACGTGTAATCTTTCGAACCGCCGTCCGAAGCAACCGCGCGAAGGCGAATCTGATAGTTGTTCGCAACGTAGCCGCTCGCCGCAAAATTCGTGCGCAATTCGTTGCCGACAATCGAGAATTTCGAATTGTCTGTCGAACCAGTCCCAGACGTAAAACTATACGTTACGTTACTGCCACTCTCAATATCCGAAGCAGTAAACGTGCCGACCGTTGTGCCACTCGGCGCGAACTGTTCAACGCTCGTACTCGACAACGTCAATAACGGTTCGTCGTTCGCTTGATTGACCGTCAACGTAATGTTAGTGTCAAGTGGCGCCGTTTGCGTTTCATACTCTACTAGGTATTTATAAGAATTGTGGCATTGTACGTCATTCCAAAAACCGCCGCTTCCAAACGTTACACAAGATTCGTAGCGGAGATGCAAATCAATCCATTGAGTCGAGTTATCCGGTTGGCCAGGACCCCATCTAATATACCCTTGGTAAGAGTTGTTGGTACCATTATTCTCCGGTCCATGGTGCACATACCATGTGCCTAACTCGTAACCATCTTGCAGAGGACCTCCATTTTTCAACATCTGTGTCGCGCCAAACAAAGCCGTGTCTGCAAATGAATTCGCCAAGAATGTATTTTCCTCGCCACCTGAAATGTTCGCGGGATAACCTACAACACCGGCATAGGTACGCTGCATGCTTCCCCAGTTGAAAATGACGTCATAAGCTTTTCTAGCCGACTGCACCAACTCATACGTTTTGCCCGTCGCCGGATTGTATGCATATTGCGTGTCCGTGCGTTTGTACTGGACTGGCGAAGTCCTGCCGTCCGTCACCGTCAAACTGATTGTTTCCGTACCAAATTGCTCAAGTCCCGATTGGAATCGTAATGTAGCAATCGCAGCATTCAAATTTTCTACTGAACCGCTAAATTGCAAACTACTCGTACCTGCACCTGTCACCGACAAACCGGTACTGGCACCAAGCGAGAGCGAGCCGCGCGTCGACGTGATATTGACCGTCAAATTGGTCGAATCAGGATCGCCGACTTTAATCCCCGTCAAGCCGATTTGTTGGTTCTCGTTACCCGTGTAGGTAACCGGACCCAAAATCCACGGTTTGGCTGGGCCGTTGCTTATCGACGCCTCAGCAGCACCAAACTCGAAATTCCATGGTTCCAGCGAGCTGAGCGCCGGCGCGTAGCCGCTGAGTAACAGGGCTGTAGCTAACAAGACGGTTAGCCACCTTTTACTGAAAGTAGACAACATGTTTTCATCTCCTAATTATTTTTTGAATATCAATATGGAAATACACTCTATTGTAATCATAAAACATCAATATTGCATAGTTACATAGTGTCATATTTTCATAAAAATTGTCTTATCATGATTTCGTTACAATCACCTGATAACCTACCTCTCTAGCGACAAAACTCAGTGGGATCAGCAACGTTCCATTTCGAAAGAGCGGGACACCAGGTATCATCTTCTGTTTGCCGTTAACGAATGCTACGGTCTTACCGGCGGTCATTGTCATTGTGAAGCCTCTCTTGGAAGCTGCCACTGTTTTCGTCTTGGCATCGTATTTGACCGACAGCCCCAATGCCTCGAGAAAAGGTTTATAAGGAATCATCGTTTGGCCGTTCACGATGATAGGAGCAAATCCGGTTCCAAAGTTCAAAAGTTTGAAATTAGCGTACACCTGTTTCCCAATCAGCTTGATAGTGGGTTGTGTCCTAACTAATGCACTGAATCCAGATTTGTTGTTGGCAGCATCGATGGCTCTTATTGTGAAACTTTGAACGGAATTCTCATTTAAACCAGTCACTCGATAGTTGGTCGTCTTTGAGGTGCCAATTCGTTTGCCGTTACGGAAAATTTCATAGCCAGTTACGCCAACACGGTCGAAAGATGCTTGCCAGTTTAATGTAAGTGCAGTGCCCGTAATTCGAGATATAGATAGTTTGGACGGTGCTGTGGGAGGCGTACCATCAAGTGTTTTCACCGTTAACGGCTGGCTCATTCCCGACACATTCCCCGCTGCATCCTTCGCTTTCACTGTAATCGTATAAAACGTATTGTCGCTTAATCCGCTAAACGTGTAACTTGTACCAACAACCGTCGCCAACAATGATCCATCACGGTATACCTCGTAACCAGTCACGCCCACATTGTCCGTCGATGCCGTCCAACTCACACTAAAGCCGCTCGAATTAATATTTGAAGCAATCAACCCACTCGGTACCGTAGGTGCCGTGCCATCCAACGTCTTCACAACCAACGCCTGGCTCGCCCCCGACACGTTCCATGCCGCATCCGTCGCTTTGACCGTAATCGAGTACGCCGTGTTGTTGGTCAATCCGCTAAACGTGTAACTTGTTCCAGCAACCGTCGCCAACATTGATCCGTCACGGTACACCTCATAACCTGTGACACCAACATTATCTGTGGACGCCGTCCAATCAACCGTGAAACTGCTCGTTCCAATATTTGAAGCAATCAACCCACTCGGTACCGTAGGTGCCGTACCATCCAACGTCTTCACAACCAACGCCTGGCTCGCCCCCGACACGTTCCCTGCCGCATCCGTCGCTTTGACCGTAATCGAGTACGCCGTGTTGTCGGTCAAGCCACTAAATGTGTAACTCGTACCAGCGACCGTCGTCACCAGCGTTCCGTCAAGGTACACCTCGTAACCTGTGACACCAACATTATCTGTGGACGCCGTCCAATCAACCGTGAAACTGCTCGTTCCAATATTTGAAGCAATCAATCCACTCGGTAACGTAGGTGCCGTACCGTCCAAAGTCTTCACAACCAACGTTTGGCTCAAACTGGACACGTTTCCTGCCGCATCCGTCGCTTTCACTGCGAC
>CANHCR010000029.1 GCA_947459205.1 Caryophanales bacterium
CACGGCGAGTTTTCGTTTTATATGAATCAGCAACTTGGTACGTTGCGTCATGCAGAGATCACGCATTCGTTTCACGAACTGCGCGCCGACCTCGACCGTGCCGCGTACGCCGCCTATTTGAACGAATTGATCGATTGGATGACACCTGAAAAAACGCCGGATGAAGCGCTGTTCGAATCCTTTGTAAGAGCACTGGACGCGATTGAATCGGGACTGCATGCTGCCATCGTGCTTCATATTTTTGAATTAAAAATGTTGCAGGAGACCGGCTATGCGCCGCAACTTCAGCAATGCGTCGTCTGTCGCGCGGACAAAGGAAAATTCGTGCTAAGTGCCAAGGCCGGCGGCGTCGTCTGTGCGAACTGCACGCATGCTGATCCGACCGCCAAACCGCTCGCCGAAAACATCCGCCGCTTGCTTTTCACATTGCAGCAGATTGAGGTTCAGCAACTTGGCGATGTCAACCTAAGCGAACAGACGCGGCTCGTGTTGTTTCACAGCCTGCGCTATTTTATCGACTACCATATTGAGCATCGCTGGAAATCGCGCACCTTCCTCGACCAATGGCTGTCGCTTTCTTGACTTGCACATCAGCAAAGCATATAATATTGGCGTTCGTTAGTTGCTAATAATCGCATACACGCGATGATGGAACAAGTAGTCGGCAACAAGTGTTTTTTAGCGAGTCGGGGGTGGTGCGAGCCCGGTAGACACGGTCGATGAACGGCGCTCCGGAGCGTATAACAATAAAGTGGGGAATGTCAGTGGGCCGATTGTTCGCTCAGTCCCAAATAGGGTGGAACCGCGAGCCAGACGCTCGTCCCTATGCCGATTCATTGGCGTAGGACGGGCGTTTTTTGTATTTTCAATTCGAAAATGAGGTGCTAGGATGAACTTTCAAAACATCATTTTGACGTTGCAAAACTTTTGGGCGCAACAAAACTGCATCATCGTACAACCGTATGACATCGAAAAAGGGGCAGGTACGATGAACCCGATGACGTTTTTGCGGACAATCGGACCGGAGCCGTGGAATGTTGCTTATGTAGAACCTTCGCGTCGTCCAGCAGACGGTCGCTACGGCGAAAATCCGAACCGGCTTTACCAGCATCATCAGTTTCAGGTCATCATGAAGCCGTCGCCGCCGAACATTCAGGAGTTGTACCTCGAGAGTTTGCGTCAACTTGGCATTGAACCGCTCGACCACGACATTCGCTTCGTTGAAGACAACTGGGAATCGCCGACGCTCGGTGCGTGGGGACTCGGTTGGGAAGTTTGGTGTGACGGCATGGAAATTACGCAGTTCACCTATTTTCAGCAAGTCGGCGGTTTGGATGCGCAACCGGTATCTGTGGAGATCACATACGGTTTGGAGCGACTCGCGTCCTACATTCAAGATAAAGAAAACGTCTACGAACTCGAGTGGGTGGACGGCGTCATGTATGGCGACGTGTTCCATCAACCAGAGTACGAACATTCGAAATATACGTTTGAAATTTCCAACGAAAAAATGTTATTTGAACTGTTTGCTATGTATGAGGCAGAGGCGCGCCGTACGCTAGAACAGCAACTGGTATTTCCTGCATTCGATTATGTTTTGAAATGCTCACACACGTTCAATTTGCTCGATGCGCGCGGAGCAATCAGCGTTACCGAACGCACGGGCTACATCACGCGCGTGCGCAACTTGGCGCGGACTTGCGCGCAGACGTATTTCAACGAGCGCGAGCGACTCGGATTTCCGATGTTGAAAGGGGAGGTGGCGCCGCATGAGTAAGTCTTTGTTATTGGAAATCGGTCTTGAAGAATTGCCGGCGCGGTTTGTCGAACCGGCACTCACGCAATTACAGCAAAAAGCGGAACAATGGTTTGCGCAGCAACGCATTGCCCATGGCACCGTTCGCCCATACGCTACGCCGCGCCGATTGGCGTTGGTCGTTGAAGATGTAGCCGAGCAACAGGCTGACGTCAGCGAGGAAGTGCGCGGTCCTGCGAAAAAAATCGCGCTCGACATGAGTGGCAATTGGTCGCAGGCGGCGCTCGGATTCGCGCGCAGTCAAGGGATGGCGGCCGAACAGTTGTTTGTGCGTGAACAAAATGGCATAGAATATGTGTACGCCAACAAGCAAAGCAAAGGCGTCGCGACTGCAGAGTTGCTCGCTGCTGGCCTGAAAACGCTGGTCGAATCGCTTGCGTTTGCGAAAAACATGCGCTGGGGCACGTGCGATTTGCGCTATGCCCGGCCGATTCGTTGGCTGATTGGATTGTTTGGTACTGAAGTGATACCGTTTACCGTCGCAGAAGTGACGAGTAGCAACGTTACGCAAGGACATCGTTTCCTAGGGAAAGAAACATTAGTCGCCGAGCCAACTGGATACGAAGCGACATTGCGCTCGCAGTTTGTCATCGCTGACATGGCGGCGCGCCGGGCTGAGATTGTCGCGCAAATCGAAGCGTTGGCCGCTCGGAACGGCTGGCACGTGCCAATCGATGAAGACTTGCTGACGGAAGTGACTTCGCTTGTCGAATATCCGACGGTATTGAACGGCGGATTTAGCGCTGAATTTTTACAAATTCCGCAGGAAGTGCTGATCACCTCGATGCGCGAGCATCAGCGCTACTTCCCTGTGCTCGATGGAAACGGCAAAATGCTGCCATTTTTCATCACTGTCCGCAATGGTGACAGTCGTTCCTTGCAGCAAGTTGCGAAAGGCAACGAAAAAGTGCTGCGCGCTCGCTTGTCGGACGCTCGCTTTTTCTACGTCGAAGATCAAAAAATGCAAATTGCGACAGCCTTGGCTAAACTCGAAAACATCGTCTACCAAGTCGAACTCGGTACCATTGCCGATAAAGTTCGACGCATCGTTCGCAACGCCGGCGCGATTTGTCGATTGTTGCAGATAGACGAGCAGACGTCACGCGCTGTGCAACGCGCAGCCGAAATTTGCAAATTCGATTTGGTCACCTCGATGGTCTATGAATTTCCTGAGTTGCAAGGTGTGATGGGCGAAGACTATGCGCTCAAACTTGGCGAAACGCAGGCGGTTGCACGTGCCGTCAAGGAGCACTACCAGCCGCGCTTCTCTGGTGACCGCTCGCCGTCCGAGCAGATTGGCGCAATCGTCGCGATTGCTGACAAAATCGATACGCTAGTCGGCTGTTTCTCGCTTGGCATGATTCCTACCGGTTCCCAAGATCCGTATGCGTTGCGCCGACAAACCGCAGGTATCGTGCAAATCATCGAGGAGCATGCGCTGGACGTGCACATTTCGCAACTGGTGCAAATCGCGTGCGAAGCCTATCGCGCCGCGGAACGACTGAAGCGCGAAGAATCTGTACTGCAACCTGAAATCGCAGATTTCTTTAGTCTGCGTCTCAAAAATACGCTCAACGAGCGCGGTATTCGCTACGACGTTATCGATGCTTTACTGGCAGGCGGGATTGACGATGTGCGTGCAACATTGGCGCGTGCCGCTGCACTGATGGAAGTGGTCGCCGAACCGACATTCAAAGCGGTGTGCGATGCCTTTACACGCGTAGTCAATTTGGCCAGCAAGCACACTTCAGAGTCCGATGTCATCAATGAACAGTTGTTTCTGGAAACGGTCGAATCCGAACTGTATCACGCATGGCGCGCTGCTCACGAACAATACGATGTGAACACGGCAACTCGGCAAATGAGCGCCGCCCTTCAAGCGCTTGCATCGTTAGACCAGGCAATCAACCGCTTCTTTGAAAGCGTCATGGTCATGGCGGAGGATGCGAACATTCGTAACAATCGCCTGACGCTACTTTATGTCGTCGCACGCGACATCAAATCGTTCGCCGACTTCGGCAAATTGGTTTGGTGAGCGACATGACTTCTGCGAAACCGACAGCCGCAGCCTATGTAGTCTCCGATTCGCTCGGCGAGACGGGCGAATTGGTCGTTCGTGCGGCGCTTAGTCAGTTCGATCAACCGAACGTCAAGTTCAGGCGATTCCCTTTTTTGCAACGTACTGAGGAGATAGACCGTATACTATGTGAGGCCGAAGGCGAACGGGCATTTATCATTTTCACTTTGGTTGTACCTGACCTGAGGGCCTACATGGTTGCCAAGGCGACTGAACTTGAACTGCCGTTTCTCGACGTCCTCGGCCCAGTGCTGCAACATTTCGAACATCATCTGGGTGCGTTGGATGGTCACCGGCCGGGACTTTTGCATCGATTAGACGAGCACTATTTTCGCAAAATGGAAGCCGTTGAGTTTGCCGTCAAATATGACGATGGGCGCGATCCCAAAGGTCTGCATGAGGCCGATTTGGTGCTGATTGGCGTCTCGCGCACGAGCAAAACACCACTCTCTATGTATATGGCCACCAAAGCGCTTAAGGTTGTGAATGTACCGCTCGTTCCGGAAATTCAGCCGATGCGCGAGTTGTTCCAAATCGGAGCGTCCAAGATTGTCGGGCTTCGCGTCGATCCGCTGATCCTGCAGCGTATTCGCACAGCGCGCTTAAAAAATCTCGGATTGGACGCAGATGCGAGCTATGCATCGCTCGAAAGGATAAAGTATGAACTCGATTTTGCCGATAAAGTAATGGAGCGTCTTCATTGTTTGACGATTGATGTATCGGACCGCGCAGTAGAGGAAACAGCAGGCCGAATCATGCAAATGAAGGATTTTTCATGAAATTGTTGAATATTATATGCTTGTCAACGAGAAATGAATGATTTTTTTAAGGTATACTACGATTGAGAGGTCGATATATCTTACGATAAGGTGTTGTAGTAGATGAGCAACAATATCATACCTCAAGACAAAATTGACGAAATCCTCGCAGCGAATGATATTGTCGCCACCGTTTCGAAATATGTGCGCCTTGCCAAAAGCGGAAAAAATTACAGCGGTCTTTGCCCGTTTCATTCGGAAAAGACGCCGTCATTCTCCGTTTCTCAACATTTGCAACGGTTTAAATGTTTTGGCTGTGGGGCCGGAGGCAATGCCATCAGTTTCATGATGAAAATGAGCGGCAACGATTTTATCACGATTTGCAAAGAGATGGCGGATGCGTCTGGTATCGCCTTGCAAATCAATCCGGCGGACCAAGTTGAGGACGAGAAACAGCGGCAACGGAAAGCATTATTCGATGCTTATCAAGTGGCTGCCAACTTATATCAACATATTCTGCTCGCTACCGAACAAGCGAAGCCTGCGCTCGAATATTTAGAACAACGCGGGTTCACGCGCGAGATGGTGACGACCTTCCAAATTGGATATGCTCCGCATTTATCTGGGGCAGGGCGCGATGTGCTGGCACACGTTTTGCGGAAGCGCGGTTACGATTTGCAGGCGCTCGCCGAAAACGGATTGCTCCGAAGCGGCGGCTCGATTGATGGACATGGCGATAAGTTTATTGGTCGAATTATGTTTCCGATTCACGACGAAAAAGGTAGGGTTGTTGCGTTTGGCGCTCGCTCGTTCGAGTTGCCGGGTCATGCCGGTGAAGGCGCCGCACATCCCAAATACTTGAACAGTCAAGAATCGGAATTATTTCATAAGAGTGCAATGCTTTACGGATTTCATCATACGCGACCTGAAATCAAAAATTCGCAAACAGCCGTTATTTTTGAGGGTTACGTTGATTTTATCAAAGCTTGGTCAGCAGGAATCAGCAACGGTGTGGCAACACTCGGTACGGCATTGGGACAAGCGCATGTGCAAGTGCTGAAGCGCTATGCGAATCGCATTATCCTCTGCTATGATGCCGATGCAGCCGGACAGGCAGCCATCGATCGAAGCATAGAATTGCTGCAGAATCAACAAATGCAAGTGAAAGTCGCGCTCATTCCCGACGGCAAAGATCCAGATGAGTACATCATGAAACACGGAGCTGAAGCGTTTCGTGAACAAATCGCTAACGCTGTATCGGCGACGCGCTTCAAAATGATCTACCGGCGCACCAAGTACAACTTGCAGGACGAGCAGGAACGTTTGAATTACATTCGCTACTGTTTGACCGTGTTAGCGGACGTTCGTTCGCCGACCGAGCGCGAATTGTACATGAAAGAATTGTCCGATGAATTTGACGTATCGTTATCTACGCTAAAAGAGGAATTTCAAGGTCTGCTCAAAAAGCGACCACGATCGCAGGACCAACGCGATTTCGATTCATTAATGGCTTTCGCTCCGGCATCAACAGCTGGACAAACGAATCATTTGTTGCCCGCTTATCAGCGTGCCGAGCGTTTTTTACTCGCGTTGATGATGGACAACCCTAACATGACAGAGTATGTAATGCGTCAACTTGGCGATGAATTCCATGTTGCTGAGCATGCGGCAATCGCCGCGCACTTGTACGCTTACTATAGCATCGACGCTAATGCGTCACCGCAAGCTTTTATTTTTCAGTTGGAAGACGAACATCTGGCCGATATCGCTACCTCAATTATGATGATTGACGATGTTGTTGCCGCTTCGGCACTCGACCAGTCGATGAACATCATTGACGACTACATCAATGAAATCAAAAAACGCACCTTCGAACTACGCATCGTTTCACTCAAAGAAGAGATGATGAGCGCTGAGCGTAGCGGCGACTTGCAACGGTCAGCACAACTGGCGGCAGAAATGGTCGCTATGCAAAAACAGTTGAAGCAACTTTCGTAGGAACGGCCAACTTTAATAAGATAGGGGGGCTTTTATGAGAGACAACAAAACAGAGAGAACAGACAGTTTGACAAGGTATTTGCTTGAAATCGGGAAGTATCCGCTACTGACCAAAGAAACGGAGCAGCAGCTTGGCGAGCAAGCGCTGGCAGGCGACAAAGAGGCCATCTTACAATTGACACAGTCCAATTTGCGGCTCGTCGTCAGTATCGCTAAGAAGTATGTCGGTCGAGGCATGGTTTTGCCGGACTTGATTCAAGAAGGAAACTTAGGTTTGCTGAAGGCCGCTGAACGCTTCGATCCTCGCATGAACTGCCGCTTTTCAACGTATGCTACATGGTGGATCAAACAGGCGGTGCTGCGAGCATTGTCTGAGAAGGGGCAACTGATCAGATTGCCAGTCCACATTCACGATCAAAAAGTCAAAGCAGAACGCTTCATTCAAGCGTACGCACGCACTCACGATGTGGATCCGAGTCCTGAAGAGATTGCCAGTCATTTAGGTGTGACCGTTGATAAATACATGGAATTGCTTGAATGCGGTTTCGATATCGTATCCATCCACTCGCCAATTTCGCCGGATGAGGATGATGAGCAGGGCGAAATCATTGAAGATACAGCCATCCAATCACCCGACAAAGTTGCAGAATCGAATGATTTGGAACGTGGAATCGTTTCGCTGCTCTCGGTTCTGACGGAAAAGGAAAAACAAGTGATTATCCGCCGTTTTGCACTTTTCGGAAGCGAGCAACAGACGCTCCAAGAAATTGGCAAAGACATGTCAATTACGAGAGAACGGGTGCGCCAAATCGAAAATTCGGCTTTGAACAAATTAAAACAGCATCCGAAGATTCACACATTACAAGATTATTTGAGTCAAAGTTGACTCTGCATATGAAAAGGGAGTTGTCTTATGTCTAATAGTACAGGATCTGGAACGGGTGTTGAACTCACGCTCCAGCAAGTCAAGGATGATCTGATTGAAGAGGGGAAAAAGAATGGGTTTCTAAACCAAGAGACCATATTCGACCGCCTCGCGACGTTCGATCAAGATGAAGAGCAGATGGATGAATTTTTCAAAACGCTCGCCGAACAGGAAATTAAAGTCGTCGAGGAAACGGATGCGGTCGCTGAATTGCGTGAAATGGACGAATTGACGTTCGCCGAAGAAATGGCCAACTCCGTCGGTTTGAAAATTAACGACCCTGTTCGCATGTATCTCAAAGAGATCGGACGTGTGCCGCTTCTTAAGGCTGAAGATGAGGTCGTGCTAGCGAAACGGATTGAGAATGGTGACGAGGAAGCGAAAAAACGGCTGGCAGAGGCGAACTTGCGTCTGGTCGTCAGTATCGCAAAACGTTACGTTGGTCGCGGTATGCTTTTCTTGGATCTTATTCAAGAAGGGAACATGGGCCTGCTCAAAGCGGTTGAAAAGTTTGACTACGGCAAAGGGTATAAATTCAGTACGTATGCAACCTGGTGGATACGCCAGGCGATTACACGTGCGATTGCCGATCAAGCGCGGACGATTCGTATTCCGGTGCATATGGTAGAGACAATCAACAAGTTAATTCGCGTCTCGCGTCAGTTGTTGCAAGAGAACGGTCGCGACCCGTCGCCAGAAGAGATTGCGAATATGATGGAAATGTCGGTAGACCGGGTGCGTGAGATTCAGAAAATTGCTCAGGAGCCTGTCTCGTTGGAGACACCGATTGGTGAAGAAGACGATTCGCATCTCGGGGATTTTATTGAGGACCAAGACGCTGTTGCGCCGGATGATGCTGCCTCCTATGAGTTGCTGAAAGAAGAACTGGAAAATGTCATGCAAGGACTTTCGAAACGCGAAAAAGATGTCATCATTTTGCGCTTTGGTCTGCAGGATGGAAGACAACGTACACTTGAGGAAGTAGGCAAGGAATTTAATGTGACACGCGAACGGATTCGCCAAATCGAGGCGAAAGCATTGCGCAAGTTACGTCATCGCAATCGCAGTGTGCGTTTGCGCGATTTTCTTGATTAATTTTTATTTTAATAAGCGGAAAACCTGCTGCACGCAGATGCAGGCAGGTTTTTTTGTGAAAAAGGGTGGTTGTTTAGACAACATGATGATTTCAAAAAGATTGAAGACGATTGCCGATTACGTACCGCCTGGCAGTCGTTTGGCTGATATCGGCTCGGATCATGCGTTGTTGCCTGTTTTTTTGCTGACGCGTCAGATTTGCACGTTTGCGATTGCTGGCGAGGTGGTCGATGGACCGTTGCAGGCGGCTAAGCAGCAAATTGCCCGTGCCGGTTTGTCGAAACAGATTGAAGCGCGCAAGGGTGACGGGTTAGCGGTAATCGCGGGCGAGGAGATTGATGTGGTGACGATTGCCGGTATGGGGGGCAGTCTGATTCGCTCGATTTTGGAGAATGGTAATCATTTGCTGCGCGGTGTGCGAATGCTGGTGCTTCAACCAAATGTCGGCGAGGAAACGGTTCGCCAATGGCTTCACGAGCACGATTGGTATTTGACCGATGAAACGATTTTGGAAGAGGACGGGCGAATCTATGAAATACTCGTTGCTGAACGGTTGGATGGTGCCCGTACTGAGAGTGAGCGTCTATACGCTGGCAATCGTTTGGCGCTGAACGCAGGAGCGAACGAGTGGAACTTTCGCATGGGACCGTGGTTGCTTTGGCGCGCAGAACCGCTACTGAGCAAAAAATGGCAGGCAGAGCTGCAAAAATGGCAAACGGTGTATCGCCAATTGGAGCAATCGCAGTCTGCTGAAGCGGCGCTCCGACGCGCGGAGGTGGGGCAACAAATGAGGGAGCTGGAGGAGATTTTGCGATGTTTGCAAACGGACAAACGGTAATCCAATGGATGGAGCAGTGGGCGCCAAAATCGCTTGCATATCCAGATGATAAAATCGGGTTGCAGCTCGGCACGTTGAATAAAGAAGTGAAGCGTGTTTTGGTGGCGCTCGATGTGACGGAAGCGGTCGTAGACGAAGCGATTGCATTAGGTGTGGATGTAATCATCGCGCATCATGCGATTATTTTTCGTCCGCTCACACATCTGCGTACCGATTTGCCGGCCGGGAAGTTGTATGAAAAATGCATCAAACACGATATTGCAGTGTACATCGCGCATACGAATCTGGACATCACAGAAGGCGGCGTCAATCATTTGCTCGCTGATGCGCTTGGATTAGTCGATTGCGTACCGCTTGATGAAACGTATAGTGAACAACTTTACAAACTGAGCGTGTTTATCCCTCATCCCGATAGTGAGCGCGTGCGGGCGGCGATGTTTCGCGCTGGTGCGGGATTCATCAATGGCGTGAGCAACTACAGTCATTGCAGTTTTAATATCGCTGGAAACGGCACGTTTTTGCCGCTGGACGGGGCGAAACCACACATTGGCGAAGTCGGGCAGTTGGAGTCGGTTGAAGAGTTGCGCGTTGAGGTTGTCGTTGGTGAACGTGAACTTAAGGCTGTCATTCGCGCGATGAAAGACGCACACCCTTATGAAGAAGTTGCGTATGATGTCGTCGGCTTGCACAATAAAGGGGCAAAAATGGGGATTGGGCGCGTCGGACGCGTGCTGCAAGCGGAAACACTCGGACAGTGCTGTGAACGCGTGAAGCAGGCGTTTTCGCTTGATTACGTGCGTGTGGTCGGCGATTTGCAGTCTAGGGTGCGAAAAGTCGCCGTTTTAGGCGGTTCCGGCGCACGTTTTGTAGGAAAAGCGAAGTTTGCAGGTGCGGATGTAATCGTTACTGGCGACATCGACCATCATACTGCGCACGACGCACTTGCATCCGGCATGTGCATCATCGACGCCGGACATCATATCGAGAGCATTCTCAAAGCGGCGGTTGCGGCTCGCTTGCAAACATCGGTCAGCGAGCAAGGCTACGAGACGGAGATCATCGCTTCGGCGCTCAGTACCAATCCGTTTCGTCTTGTATAGCAAGGCCGCACGACACAAAAGGGGATTTTTTCAGTTGCTTGCCGTTTGCTGTCAATGATATAATGCAAACGAAGTTTGACAGACAATCGCTGATGACGCAAGTCATGAGAGGAAAGTCCGGGCTCCGTAGGGCGAGGATGCTGGATAACGTCCAGTCAGCGCGAGCTGAAGGAAAGTGCCACAGAAATGGACCGCCGATGACGTCCGCGTGACGAACAGGTAAGGGTGGAACCGAGGTGTAAGAGACCCCGAGTTTGTATGGTGACATACATCCTGGTAAACCCCATCTGGTGCAAGACCTAATGGAGCGGTGCGGTGTATGCCGCAAGCCTTGCCCGGGCTCGCTCAGGTTGGTCGCTCGAGCCGTACAGCAATGGACGGCCTAGATAGATGATTGTCACTTCATGTGGGAGGACGCAAGTCTGCTTGACCACGCGAAGCACAGAACCCGGCTTATGGCAAACTTCACCTTATAATCAGAGACCCGCATCCAACAACGGTGCGGGTTTTTATTTATCTTTCTCGATGCTATGCAAATAATGGAGGAAGCGTACACGCAGCGGATGATTGGCAACGGTACATTTTTCAAGCGCAGCCCGCATCGCTCGTTCAGCGTTGATTAGACCGTGACCGTACAGCGGATCGTGCCCTTTTGGACCGAGGTCAGTAGCGGTCGCGCGGATAATGGACATCACTTGCGTGTTTTTCAGTGATTGACACCTTGAGCGCATCATCGCCGCCAAGGCCGTGACATGGGGGGCTGCCATCGAAGTGCCAGATAGTGCCGCGTAAGATAGGCCAGGAAACGTGCTGGCTACGTGGAGCCCCGGGGCTGCGACGTCGACATAGTTGCCGAAATTCGAAAAACTAGCGCGCCGTTTTTGATCGTCGACGGCAGCGACAGCGAGCACTTCTGGATAAGCGGCAGGGTAACTGAACTGATCGGTATTTTCGTTGCCGGCGGCGGCCACTAAGACCACGTCACGCGTGTGAGCGTAGCGCACTGCATCGTGTAAAAACTGGCTACGCGCGTAGTTGCCGAGACTGAGATTGATGACTTTCGCACCTTGTTCGGTCGCCCAAATGATGCCTTCCGCGACAGCAAACGATTGGCCGCTCCCAGTCTCATCGAGTACTTTGACGGGCAACAACGGATTAAACCACGACATGCCTGCAATCCCTTCATAATTGTTGACCCCGGCCGCGATGATGCCGGCGACGTGTGTGCCATGACCGACATCGTCAAATGGCGGTGCACCGTTTAGGATGGCGTTGTATCCGTTAGCCAAATGTCCGCGTAGGTCGGGATGCTGCAAATCAATTCCCGTATCGATGACCGCGACTTTCACTTTGCCGTTCCCTTTGCCGATTTTCCACGCTTTTTCCGCTTTGATGAGCGGCAAATTCCATTGATACGGTGTATAGAGGAGATCGTTCGGGCGGATTGGCTTGGTGGTCGCTTGATTGGTCATGTACAGGTAGTGTGCCTCGACGTACTGTGTCTGTCCGCTTCGCAAAAAGTAATCGCGCATATGCTCGAATGTGTGTTTCGTGGATTCGAAAATATATACGTTTTGCCACTGCTTGACGATGCGGGCGTGCAAGGTAGCAGTCATCTTCTGCAATTCCTCTGAATGCGGGCGCTGCTTGAATTTGACGACCACTTGCAGGCGATGAAAATGGCTGGTCTGTTGCTTGCCGGCAGGTACCGTGCGAATGTGCGGACCCTTTAAAGTCGTAGCAGGTGCCATACGTATGCCGGCACGACTGTTGCTCGCTAACTTGTTCAGTGCAGGCAGGCGAACGTAGGCGGTCGTTTGTTGTGGTTGCGAGAATGATAACCGGGTTAGCTGCTTGTTCGTATGCGTTGTGTGACGCGACCACTCAAAGCCATCTGCTTTTTTTAGATAGACGATGTCCGTTTGCTGCGTCAGCCATTGACGCAGTCGCTGATGATCATTGCCGAAACTTGCGATGCGCTTCGCAAGTTGTTGCCGCACTGCTTGCGCCATTAGTCTTTGCGAGCTGCGCACATCTTCCTCAATGACCGCCCAACGCTGACTTTTCGAAATTGCAATCGAGGCTTCATTGGGATGCGGAGCGATGCGAGCCTGGGTATAGGAAATGGCAATCAGTAGCGCGGCGCAAAAGAAGAGCATGATGAAGGGAAAGCGAGATTTGCGTCGAAGACGTATCATGAGTAGCTTCTCCTGACTACTTTGGTTTCTGATTTTTGCTTAGTATGCACCGCAAGAAAAAGATTCATGTGATGAATGAATGTCTTTTTTTTGTTAACAATGTATGATAAAATTTAACTAAATACGGGACTGGGGGGTACACTTGTGCAGAATGAAAATGTCAAGGAACTTTGTGTAAACACGCAAGTGAAATTGAAGGAAGCAATCGCTCAATTGGAAACGTTTTTGAACAACCACTCATTGCCGCAGCTGAATCCAGGGAACGACGAGGAGTTGGCGCAATTTTACCGCGGATATCTTTCAGACTTCAGACATTTGCTCGTATTCTGTGAAGTTTCGTGGGAAAAGTTAGGCGTCAGTCTGCGTCGTCCGAACTTCAACATGGATTATGCAGAGCGTGTGCTCTATGATGTGTATCATTCATGCGTCAACTTGTTCTTTTATCCGAAACATGAAAGTTACAGTGAAGACGGCCGTTATGCCTACACTGGTCAGGATGCGATTCGTTTTCGCAAACCGCCAATACGTGGCGTGCGTGACATCACGGTGGGATTGTCGAAAATTTTTGAACAGTTGCGCGAAGAACTGGCATATTATGAGACGGATTATTTGACGCAACGTAATTTGCAAACGCAAAAGCAATAGTTCTGTGCGAATAGAATGTGGACATTTGGGGCACGATGGATGCAGGGGGTGAGTGCATGCCGACTGTATCTTGCAGTGTATCCGAATGTACGTTTTGGCGGAAGGGCAACGAATGCAATGCGAAACAAATTTTGATCAAAGTAAATGAGCGGGCATCCGATGCGTTTTATGCGGAGTTCGCTAGCGAGGATTTTGTTGAAGATCGCAAACAAATGACGGCGATCAGTGAACAAACTTGCTGTCACACGTTCGAGCGAAAAGCAGATTAAACGGAAAAACGCTCATTAAAAACGGGCAAGCAAACCAAAAGCCGTTGTCGGAAACGACAACGGCTTTACTGTTTGTATTCAGAGCTTTAAGGTTTGATCGTCAGCACTTCGCTAGATTCGCCTTTGAAGTTACGCATGATTTGAATCTCAACGCGGCGGTTCTTTTGTCTGCCATCTGTCGTATCATTCGTAGCAATCGGACGGAATTCGCCGTAACCGACGGAACTGAAGCGGTCTTGTTTCAATTTATCGCTGCGGAACAAATACGTCATGAAGTTCAATGAACGAGCAGCACTCAAGTCCCAGTTGGAGCGGAAGTTCGCCGTTTTGATCGGGCGGTCATCCGTATGTCCTGCTACAATCATCTCGTATTGAGAGTAGTTTGCGAGCAACTCTGCAATCGTTCCTGCAAGACGCTGTGACTCCGGCTTGACAGTCGCTTGACCTGACTCGAACAATGCATTGTCACGAATCGTGATGAGCAACATGTTCTGGTCAAGTTTTGTATCAAGATCGGCTTTCAAATTGTTTTCTTCGATGTACTTGTCGATTTTCTTCTTGAGTTCTTCAAGTTGCACTTGTTCTTCTTTAATTTGCTGTGATTGCGACTGACTTTGAGACTGCGACTGGGAAGACTGATCCTGCTTTTCTTTCGACTCTTTGTCGATGTACTTCTCGGTGTCTTCTTTGGAGCGATTTTGCTCTTTGTCATTTTCTTCACGTGCTTTGATATCAGGTACTTCTTTAATTGGCGGTGAGTTCGATTTCTCCGTCATGATTCCGAGTCCGTCACGAAACGCCGCGCTGAAGGCAATCAGTTGCTCTTCAAACTTTTTGATGTCCTGAACGACGAGTGCGTAGAGGACGATAAAAAGTGCCAGTAGCAAGGTCAGCAAGTCAGCGTACGGAATGAGCCACGTCTCATCGATGTGCTCTTCGTGATGCTCGCCACGTTTGTTTTTACTATTGGCCATCCTCTGCCTCCTTGTTCTGCTCTTCGAGCTTGCGCTCTTCCGGCGAAATGTAAACAGAAAGCTTTTGCTCAATCGCAAGGCTGGAGATACCGGCTTGGATGGAGAGCAAACCTTCTACCATGACCATTTTTAATTCGATTTCTTGCGCCGACAGACGTTTCAATTTGTTCGCCATCGGATGCCAGAGAACGTAACCAGTGAAGATACCGACCATCGTTGCAACGAACGCGGCAGCAATCGCGTGACCGAGTACGTTAATGTCACTCAAGTTGGCGAGGGCGGCGATCAAACCTACGACCGCACCCAAAACCCCGAGTGTCGGAGCGTACATACCCGCTTGTGAGAAGATGAGCGCTTCTGCACGGTGGCGCGCTTCAACGACGGAAATTTCTTCGAGTAAGATGTCATGGACGAGATTGCTATCGTTTCCGTCGATGATCATCTTGAGACCATTCTGCATAAACTCGTCGGATACTTCCTCGACGTGTGATTCAAGGGCGAGAATTCCTTCGCGGCGAGCGATTTGCGCCCATTTGATAAACATGTTGATGATTTCGCGTTTCGCAATGAGCTTTTGCTCGCGGAAGATTTTACCGAACAGGCGGGGAATCGTTTTCATCTCGTTCATTGGGAATGCGATGAATACCGAACCAGCCGTACCACCAAGGATAATAATGAATGCCGCTGGATTCGCTAGAGTACTAAACGGAGCGCCTTTCATGAGATATGCAACTAACAATGAAACCAAACCAATAACGAGACCTAAGATTGTCGATAATGCCATGAGTTCAAATCTCCCTCTTCATACGTAATATAGTGTATGTATAATTCCAATTCATATCTTTTCGACATGAACATGAATTTTCCTTCTTAATATATCGGCAATTCTCACAACTTTTTTATGAAATTTTGGCCCCTAGTCTGCAGAAGTTAAAGTCTGTGGGGCGATGCCACTTTCATTTTTGTCATTAGTTGGCCGTGCTATAATAAAACAAAACAAGTGAAAGCAGCGAATGGAGGATGTAGATGCAAGAGAATGTTGTCAACTGGCAAGCGCTTGGTGAGCAGGCCGTCATTTTGCAATGGCCGCAGTATCATGCCGATGTGACGTCACAAATCATGCAACTGGTACAAAGTTTACAACAGTCACCGTTTGCCGGTTTTGTCGAAAGTGTGCCGGCCTTTCAGTCGTTGAGCATTCATTTCGACTTGTCAGAAATGGGCACAGTTATCGATCCACACCCGTTCGTCGCAGATTACGTGAAGCAACTTATGAAATCGGTTCCATCTCATTATATATCAAAATCTCGCAAAATAGAAATCCCTGTTTTTTATGATGATAGTCCGGATTTGGCGGAACTTTGCCGTTTGAGTGGGTTGTCGCGAGAGCGGTGGATCGAACTGCATACATCTGCTGAATATACGGTCGTTTGTGTCGGATTTGCTCCTGGGTTTCCCTATTTGGCAGGTTTGCCGGAAGCGCTGCAAATGCCGCGCCGGGCGGAACCGCGTCTACACGTACAAGCAGGGAGTGTGGCCATCGGCGGTGCTTACTGCGGCATTTATCCGCAACAATCGCCGGGAGGTTGGCACATTGTAGGGCGCACGCAAGTTTGTTTGTTTGATGCGGCTCAGCAACCGCCGGCATTGCTACAGACTGGAGATAAAGTGCATTTTCGTGCGGTGAGGGAGCGTGTTGAGTAATGGCGGTTGAGATTGTGCAATTCGGGGCACCGGCATCGTTGCAAAATTTTGGACAAACAGGCTTGCGTGCATATGGGGTAACGGTCGGTGGTGTGATGGACAAGGATAGTGCGGCGATCCCGAATTTGCTGGTCGGCAATGAAGTCGAAGCGGCGGTCATCGAGTTCACGCAACCAGGATTGACTGTGCGGTTTTTGCAGGATGCGTGGGTCGCCGTGGGCGGTGCACAAATGAGTGTCACGCTGGATGGCAGTGAAATCTCGATGTGGCGTGCGGTTTTTGTGGAGCGAGGTTGCGTGTTGCGTTGCGCGCTGAACGGAGACGGTGTGTGGGCGTATTTGGCCGTAGCCGGCGGATTTTGTTTTGCTAACGATGGAGCGATTACCTCGGATCGTGGTGTGGTTTCAGGGATGAGATTGTCGATCGCGACGGATGGTCACCATTCAACGGGGACTTCGCTAAACCCGAAAAGGATGACACAGATGAGGGCGCAACCGCCGCAACGAAATCGTCAACGGATTCAGCGCGACGGGGGGACGACGGTCCACCTCATCCGCGTGTTGCCAGGTGAGCATGTCTCGTTGTGGCCGACTGCGTTGTTTGCCGATTGGTTCAAGCAGCCGTTCCGAGTTTCGCATCAGCGCAATCGCATCGGTTACCGTTTGGAAGGGAAGCCACTACCTTTGAACACGAATTTGCCCTCGCAACCGGTCGTGGCGGGTACTGTGCAGCTGCCCCCTTCGGGCTTGCCGATTGTGCTTCAGGCTGATTGCCAAACGATTGGTGGCTATCCGGTGATTGCCCACGTGATCGAGGCTGATCTCGGGGCGATGGCGCAGGTCGGGGCAGGACAGTTGGTTTGTTTTCAAGAAGTGACGATGGAAATGGCACGGGCGGCATGGATGCGCCAACGAATGGACTGGCAACAATTAAAGGTGGGATTAGCATGTTGTCGATAGATTTGAATGCAGATGCCGGGGAAAGTTGCACGCACGAGCAGTGGTTGCGCGAACAGGCTGTGATCCCGATCGTCAGCAGTGTGAACGTTGCATGTGGCTGGCATGCGGGGTCGGCTGCACTGATGATGCAGACGGTGCAATGTGCGTTGCGACATCGTGTGGCCATCGGTGCTCATCCAGGTTTGCCAGATGAGGGTGGTTTTGGCCGGCGTGCGCTGGCGATGAGTGCCTCTGAACTGTATACGGCGGTGCTCTATCAGGTGGGAGCGTTGCAAGCGGTCGTGCAAGCGGCAGGTGGGACTCTGAGGCATGTCAAACCGCACGGCGCACTTTACCATATGGCGGCGGAGGATGCGACAATCGCTGTGGCGGTAGCGTCAGCGGTTGCGGATGTGGATCGGAATCTGCTGCTGTTTGCCCCGTCGTCGAGTGCGTTAGCTGTTGCAGGACATGAAAAAAGGCTTCGCGTGATTGGCGAAGCCTTTGCCGATCGAACGTATGAGGAAAGTGGAAAACTGACGTCGCGCAATCGGGCGAATGCGGTGATTACATCGCAAACCGAGGCTGTGCGCCAAACCTTGGCGATTGTGTGTCAACAAAAGGTACAGGCAACGTCCGGCACCATCATGCCACTGTCTGCCCAAACCGTCTGTGTACACGGAGATAACGAACATGCGGGCAACTTGCTGAGGGCCGTTCGCACCGCTTTAGAAGACGTCGGTGTGACCATCGCCGCTCCTTGATTGCTGCTTGTTGAGGTTACGGATTCAACGCTTCCATCTCGCTGATTAGTTCCTCAAAGACACTGAGCGCTTGGCGAATCGGCTCCGGCGAAGCCATGTCGACGCCAGCTTTTTTCAAAATATTGATGGAGTAGTCACTTCCACCGCTTTTTAAGAAACCGAGATAGCGGTCGACGGCCGGTTGCCCTTCGTCGAGAATCTGTTTGGCAAAACTGGTCGCGGCGCTGAAGCCGGTTGCATATTTGTAGACGTAGAAGCTGGTGTAAAAGTGTGGAATGCGCGCCCATTCCATGGCGATGTCCTCATCGACGACCATCTCTGGTCCGTAATATTTTTTGTTCAAATCGTAGTAAATTTCGCTCAGCGTTTGCGGCGTGAGCGCCTCGCCAGCGGCTGCCTTGCTGTGGATGATTTTCTCGAATTCGGCGAACATCGTCTGCCGGAAAACGGTCGTCCGGAACTGATCGGCATAGTAGGTGAGCAGGTACATTTTTTGCTTCTTGTCCTGCGTATTCTTGAGCAGGTGCTCCATCAGCAACGCTTCATTGAGCGTTGAGGCGACTTCCGCAAGGAAAATCGTATATTGTGCGTAGCGATACGGCTGTGCTTCATCGGAAAAATAGGAGTGGAGCGCGTGCCCCATCTCGTGCGTCAAGGTGAACATGCTGTTCAAATTGTTCTTGTGGTTGAGTAGCACGTACGGGTGTGTGCCGTATGCGCCCCAACTGTAGGCCCCGGAACGCTTGCCGGCATTTTCATAAACATCGATCCAGCCTTCGTTGAAGCCTTTATCGAGCACTTCGACATACGCAGGTCCGAGCGGCTGCAAACTTTTGCTGACCGTGCGCTTCGCCTCGTCATACGTAATTTTCATCTCGACTTCATCGACGAGCGGCACGAACAAATCGTACATGTGCAGTTCGTCAACTTTCAACAATTTTTTGCGCAACTTCATGTAGCGGTGCATGAGCGGCAAATGTTCGTGCATCGTCGCAATCAAATTATCGTAGACGGTCTGCGGCACGTTGTCGCCGAACAGCGACATCTCTAACGCCGACGGATACTTGCGCACCTTGGAGTAGAACAAATTTTTCGTCACGTTCGCGCTGAGCGTGGCAGCGATTGTGTTTTTCTGTTTGCTATACGTTTCGTACATCGCTTGAAAAGCGTTTTTGCGCACTTCACGGTTTTTGCTCTCCAAAAACTCGACGTAGCGGCTATGCGTCAGTTCGATCGATTCGCCCTGATCGTTCGCAATGCGCGGGAACTTCATGTCGGCATTGTTGAGCATACTGAAAATGTGCCCAGGCGCACGCGACAGGTCGCCGACTTGGGCGAGCAGCGCTTCCTCCGCTTTCGACAAAATGTGCTTTTTCTCGCGCACCATCTCTTCCAAACTGAAGCGATAGTCAGCAAGTTCAGTTGCATTCAACAATTGCTCAATCCACTCGTCCGGTTTCGCCAAAATTTCCGGCACAATAAATGACGTCGCCTCTGATACGGCAACGCTCAGTTTCGTAACTTTGTCCGTCAACGCCTGATACGTTGTGTCGGCCATATCCTCGTGGTGGCGCATGTTGGCATATACATAAAGGCGCTCCATTTTGAGTGCCAATTGATCATTCAACTCGATGCAGCGGCGGACCGTTGCGGCGTCGTCCAATTTTTGTTGAAACTCGCTGATTTGCTTCGTCAGTTCGCTAACTTCACCATATTCACGGTCCCAATCCGCTTGTGTCGCAAATAAATCTTCAAGTTGCCAGCGATCTTGCGCCGGCACTTCATTCCGTTTCATTACTTCAGTCATCGGAGGCCTCCTTGAAATCGTCGGTACCGCTCGCTGTTTGCCCTCATTTGGATAGGTTGCCAGCAGTCCGCAAATACTGACCGTTGAGATTGCTAGTAGAATGGTCATTCGAACGCGCTTTCGCATGCGTTTCACACTCCGCACCGTTTTTGTAAAAATTTTGTCCGGAGAGTGGCGATTCTATTCGAAAAACTTAAATGAAAAACGAGATCATCATCAGAACGAAGGCGCAAACGACGAGGAAAATCGCGAAAATCGCGAGCGGTCGCCGGGCTCTTTCGGGAATCGACTCGCGTTGCCAAATGATGATAATCGCAAATGAGAATGCGACAATCATGAACGTCAAAATCATTTGCGCCTGATTCATTGGCAAATCTCCTTGAACAACGTCAAAATCCGCAAGCGCTCGGCTTCCTCAAACTCACAGCGATCGGCAGCAAAACGTTGCTCGGCGTAATGCAGCACCTCATGGCGGCTGACGAAAGTATGGCACTCTTCACCCCATTCAGTGGAGATGTCGCGGACGATAAAGCGCGTCCCTTGGCGTTCGACTTTCATCATGTTCCACTTATCAATTTTGAAAATTTCATGCGTTTGTTGCATCGTGCTGCCACCATTCCTTTGCGCCCGTGCAGGCGAAGTGTTAATCTAATGTTACGCAAATCATACCATTTTTGCAGAAAGAAGTGAACTGAACTATGACGAAAAAAGATTTTGCACAACTCGGAATCAGCGAACGTTGGACGGAGGCACTCTCACGCCAAGGCATCCACGAACCGACTGACATCCAGTTGCAATCGATTCCGCAAATTTTAAAAGGACGAGATTTGATCGGACAGGCGCAGACGGGCACCGGCAAGACGCTGGCGTTTCTGTTGCCTATTTTACAGACGTTGAATATCCAAAAAGATGCATTGCAGGCGCTCGTCTTGTCGCCGACGCGTGAATTGGCGATGCAAATTGTGCGTGAGCTGCGCGATTTGAATGCGGCGCCGAATGACCCGAATGCTTACGACGTGCTGGCGGTAGTCGGCGGCACCGACATCGAGCGACAAATTCAACGTCTGAAACGGCAACCGCACATCATCGTGGCGACTCCGGGCCGACTGGTCGACTTAATTTTGCGCAAGAAGATCATGCTCCATACGGCGAAGACGCTCGTGATCGATGAAGCGGATCAAATGATTGAAATGGGCTTCATTGAGGATGTCGAACGAATCATGCGTCACATACGTAAAGATCGGCAGACGCTGTTATTTTCGGCGACGTTCCCGCAGCGTATCCGCAAGTTGACGCTCGATTACATGCGCAACCCGCTACACGTGCATGTGAATCAAAATTTGCAGACCGTACCGGAAATCGAACTCCACTATATGATGGTGACGGAGCGCAATCGTGACGAGTTGTTTGCTGAGATGATCCGCTTGTACAATCCGTACCTCGGCATCATTTTCGCCAACACGCGTGAGCAGGCCGATTTATTGGCGCAGGCGCTCAACCGACGCGGGATGTCGATTGATGTGCTGCACGGTGATTTGCAGCAGTGGCAGCGAAAGCAGGTGTTGCAAAAATTCCGCGAGGCGAAAATTCAGTTTCTTGTCGCCTCTGATTTGGCGGCGCGGGGCCTCGATATCGAAGGTGTGACGCACGTTTTTAACTATGAATTTCCGCGGGATTTGATGTGGTTCATCCATCGCATCGGGCGTACCGGTCGAGCGGGTGAGAGCGGCATCGCCGTTAGTTTGTTTACGAGCAAAGATATGTTCAAATTGAGCAAAGTCGAGAAAAGTCTCGGTCGGCGGATGAAGCAGATGGAAATTATCGACGGTGAATTGGTCGCCAAAACGCGGGCGCTGAAGCCGCTTGCTGGCGGTACAGGCAAGCCGGGCAAGGAGCGCAAGGGTACGGTGCGCCAAATGGTGACGGAGGAGGGCGAAGCGTGGTCGACGCGCAAACCGCGGACGGCGAAAACGGCGGAGAAAGCGGGTGGCAAGCCAAGTGGCAAACCAAACGGCAAGGCAAACGGCAAGCCGATTGGAAATCGCGACGGAAAACCTGTTGGAAAACCTTTTGGCAAGCCAGGAACCAAGTCAGGAACTAAGCCTGGAACTAAGCCTGGAACTAAGTTTGGCAAAACGAACGGCAGACCATCGAGCAATGCTAAGCCTCGCGGTAGACGCTAGCCGTGAATTTTGCAAGCACGAGGAAACCACAAGCTGCGATTAGTGCAAGCACTGAAGCAGTCCAATAGAGCGCGCTAGCTCCTAATGTTTCGAACAATTGGCCGCCGAGCAGCGATGCGCTGATGCCTGATAAGCTGACCCAAGTCATCGTGAAGATTGCTTGCCCGGTGGCACGGAATTGTTCAGGGATGGCGTCTTGCAACCAGCGGATGGCGGCGTATAAGAAGATGCCAAAGGTGACGCTGTGCATCGCTTGAATGAGCAGTGCAAGCGCGGGGTGTTCAATGAACGTCATCAAAAAGAAGCGGACGCCGTACAGCAATCCGGCAAGCGCCAGCAAATGTAGCGGTTTGAAACGTCCGCCGAATGCAGCCAATAGCAGAAACACTGGAATTTCACTGAGCGCCGAGATGAGCCATGCCCAGCCAATGAGCGACTCGCCCGCGCCGAGTGACTGCATGAACAAGCCGAGATAGTGATCGTTCATGCGGTGACTGAGTGCGAGCACAAAGATGATGCCGAGAAATAAGTAGACAGGCGGAGCACTTAGGATGCGCGCCAATTCTGCGAAGCGCACGCCGGACGGATGTGGCTTGCGCTCTGGCAGCAAATAGGCGAATAGACAGGTGAGCAGTGTGCAGGCTATGTAGATCCAGAGGATCGAGGCGATGCCCGTAAGTTGCAGCAACCAGCCGATGCATGCGGCGCCGATCGCAAATCCGAGCGATCCCCAAAGCCGATAGGACATGTAGTTTTGGCCGGATTCGCGCGTGATGAGCATGATCAAACTGTCACTCATCGAGGCGAGTGGCGTGTAGGCGATGAAAAAGCATTGCAGCGCGATCCAGATGACGAGTTTGTCGTCCGTTGCAAACATGAGTGTGGCAAATACCATTTGCATGATAACAAGCAACAAAAGCAAAGATTTTAAAATCTGCCGCTTATCGCTGATCATGCCGGCGAGCAGATTGGAAATGGTGCCGAGCGCAAGCGCTACAGCGAGCGCGATGCCGATTTGTGGCTTGCTAAATCCTTGTTCATGAAGGTAGAGCGGCAAAAAGCAGATGACCAACGCACTTAGCGTGTAGAGAAAGAAAAGAAATGTTTTTAGTGACAAGGCGTTGACCTCCTATTTTTGTGCTTTTATTATAGCAAATAATTTTATATAATGAACGTTATATGGATGAAATTGGGGGCGCGGCTGATGAGCAGAAAAGCGGTCGGACACGTTGCTTATCCGCAAAGTCCGCTTCCTTTGATGGCGAAACTATACACGCACATTTTACCAGCGGTCAACGAAGAGTTGAACGGGTGGAAAGAGCGGGCAACGGCGATTCCTGATGCGGAACTGCGTAAGCAGGCGCTAGCCAGTATTGCTAGCAAGAAGTTTCATTGCCAGGGAGGCGCCGTGTATGCCAGCGGGATTGCGGATCGCAACCTGGCACGCGCGTTGATTGCATGGATCGTCGCTTTTCAGACGATTAGTGATTACCTTGACAACTTGTGCGATCGCAGCACATCTTTGAGTGCTGACGACTTCCGCTCACTCCACCAAGCGATGCTTGATGCGATTGAACCGCACGGATCGCTCCACGATTACTATGAAAATCGGGGCGAACAAGATGACGGCGGCTATTTGCGCGATTTGGTGGTCGCTTGTCGTGAACGGAGCGCATCGTTTCCGGCATATGAACAGGTGAAAGCGGAACTGCGCACGCTCGTTCAATGGTATTGTGACCTGCAAGTACATAAGCATATTCAACGAGAGTTACGAGAACCGGCATTGCTCGCATGGTGGGAAGGAATTCGCCAACAATTTCCGCAACTGTACTGGCAGGAGTTTGCTGCCGCTACTGGTTCAACACTCGGTGTGTTTTGTTTGTTGACAGCGTCTGCACAGCCTGATTTGAGCACACAGCAGGCTCGTCAAATTCGCGAGTCTTATTTTCCCGGCATTTGCGGACTGCACATTTTGCTCGATTACTTGATCGATCGCGAAGAGGACCGTGCCGGTGGAGATTTGAATTTTTGTTTTTATTATTCGTCCGAGCAGCAATTGATTGAACGCTATCAGATGATTTTGGCGGAAGCACGCGCCGGTGCGCAGCGTTTGCCAGGCAGTGCCTTTCACCACATGATCGTTGAAGGTTTGCTCGCGCTTTATTTATCCGACGAGAAAGTGACACAGTCGCCGCAACTGCGTGTGACGAGCCGTGCACTGCTCGCAGGTGGCCCGTTCAGTCGCACCTTTTTCTACTGGAACTGCCGACTGATTCGACGCTTGTTTTAACAATTGTATCATCATTGCATCGATTTTTATTCGCAGGGGGAACGATATATGACAGCAGTTAAGTCCATCGCCGTAATGACGAGCGGCGGAGATTCACAAGGAATGAATGCAGCGGTGCGTGCAGTCGTAAGAAGCGCACTATATCACGGTTTAGAGGTGTACGGCATCCAGCGCGGTTACAAGGGATTGATTACCGATGATATCCGTCCGATGGATTTGCGTAGTGTCGGCGACATCATTCAACGCGGGGGCACGATTTTGCAGACGGCGCGCTGCAAGGAGTTTCATTTGCCTGAGGTGCAGCAACAAGCGGCGGACATTTTGCGCAAGCGCGGCATCGATGGTTTAGTCGTCATCGGCGGCGACGGTTCGTATCAAGGGGCGAACAAACTGAGTAAATTAGGCATCAAAACGATGGGCCTGCCAGGCACCATCGACAACGATATTTCTTACACCGATTACACGATCGGCTTCGATACGGCGGTCAGCATCGTCGTCGACGCCGTCAATAAATTGCGCGACACGATGAGTTCGCATGAGCGTTCGTCAGTGGTCGAAGTGATGGGTCGTCATTGCGGCGACATTGCCTTGACTGCAGGGATTGCGAGCGGGGCGGAATCGATTCTCGTGCCGGAAGTGCCGTTTGAGATTGAGAACGTCGCGGCGCAAATGAAAGCGAATTTTGAAAAAGGCAAGCGTCATAGCATTGTCATCGTGGCGGAAGGTGTTGGCAGCGGTGAAGAGATTGCTGCCAAAATCACCGAACTTTCGGGTATCGAACCGCGAGTGACCGTGCTTGGACATATCCAGCGCGGTGGTACGCCGACTCACAACGATCGCAATCTCGCGAGCATGCTTGGTGATTTCGCGGTGCGCAAGTTGATTGAAGGCGACTCCGGCAAAGCGTGCGGCATCATCAAAGGCGAATTGGTGGCGACAGATATCGACTTGGTCGTCCATTCGAAAAAAACGTTCAATCATGAGTTGTACGAGTTAGCAGCTAGATTGGCGAAATAGAACGGAGCGAAGAATATGCATTTATTTAAAATAGAAGTGGAATTGCCAGATCAGACGGTATATTTGCTTGTCGTTGCTGAAAACGAGGAAAAGGCGTTCGGCTACATCGATGAACATTTGGCGCATCATTTCGTCAAACGTCCGGAAGTGAAAGAAGCGTCGATCATTCAGAAAAAGTCGCTGCGTTCGGGACAAGGGTATGTGATTGAGACTAACGGTTGATTGGAGGAGCGGCGATGTCTGAAGTTTTAGCGCAGATGTTAGAGTTAGCGATGCAGAAATATAGGACGATGGGAGCCGGTTATGAGCAAGACGGCCGTAAATTCCCGCGTTTTAAAGTAGATGTGCCGGCTGCGTTGGCGGGCGACAAAAAAATTGCGCCCATACAAATCGTAGACATCAGCCAGCGTGGTGTCGGCTTCGTCATTGAAGAAGCGTTCGAGATTGTCGAGCAGCAAACGTATTTACTGCTCGTCTCATTCGCCAAACTGCAGTTGCAACCGACGATTCAAATCGTCCATACCTCGCAGGCGGACGGCAAGATTCAGGTCGGCGCTGTATTCAAAAACATCAGCGAGGATGACATGCAGCGACTATTGTTGCTCGTGTTGCTGAGCCGCATACAGGACGAAGAATGATGGCACACTGCGAATACCCCCGCAAGGGGTATTTTTATGCGGATTTTATGCAAAAAAACACCCCTTCTAATGAAGGGGTGCCTGTTGCTGATGCTTGTAAATACTGTGGTGGATGATTTCCCACACGTCCTGGCGGTCTACGGATTCGAGCCCATTGCGCAATACAATCAGGTAATCGAGTTCGGTTTCCGTCAGCATTTCGTAAAACTCAGGAAGGATTTTCATTACAATCTTGGATAAACTGACTGTTTCCACGACTATCACCTGCTTTCGTTAGAGTGAACTTACGAGAGACACAAAGTGATGCGTAATGAGATTACTATTATTATAACACAAGATTCGCGTTTGTGAATGTTTATTTATGCCAAAATGGGAGGTGATGAGTGATGTTTTCGCAACAGGGAGCGGATGCGCTGTACGTGCATATTCCGTTTTGTCCGCACAAATGTTTTTACTGCGATTTCAATTCGTATGTTGTAGAAAGTGAGGACCCGGTATGGAAATATGTATATGCATTGGAGCGGGAGATGGCGCTGACAGTCGCACAGCATCCGCCTGCGGAAATCCGCACGATTTTTATTGGTGGCGGCACACCGACGTCGCTCTCGCCAGCGCAGATGGAAGTGGTGTTTGAAGCATTGCACCGACATGTTCCGAACCGTTCTGCACAGCTCGAGATGACGATGGAGGCGAATCCAGGGACGCTTGATCGTGCAAAGTTGCAGGCGATGCGGGCGGGTGGCGTCAATCGCATCAGTCTTGGTGCGCAGACGTTTGATGAACGTTTGCTGAAGGAGATTGGCCGCATTCATTCGGCGGATGATGTGACGCACAGCATCGAGATCGCGCGTCAGGAAGGTTTCGAGAACTTGTCCATCGATTTGATGTTCGGTTTGCCTGGACAGACGCTAGCGATGGTGCGCGAGGCGGTGGAGCGTGTGCTGGCTTTTGACTTGCCGCACATTTCGCTATACGGCCTTAAAATTGAGGAGAATACGGTGTTTCATTCGCTCTACATGCGCAATCAACTGGTGTTGCCTGATGAAGATACGGAAGTGGAAATGTATCGCCTGATTATTGAGGCGATGAAGCAACGCGGCTATGAGCAATATGAGGTAAGCAACTTTGCCAAGCCTGGTTTTGCTAGCCGGCACAACATGGCATATTGGCAAAACCACGCTTATTACGGCGTCGGTGCGGGAGCGCACGGCTACATGAATGGTTGGCGGCATGTGAATGTGAAAGGTGTGCAGGCTTACATCGATGCGTGTGCACATGGTTTGCCGCGACTCGAGACGAATGAGGTGGAGCGCAAAGAGGCAGAGGAAGATTTTATGATGGTCGGTTTGCGATTGCTTGCGGGCATTCGCGCACAGGATTATTTGGCGCAGTTCGGTGAGCATTGGACAGCGAGTTTTCAAACAATCTTCGATGAACTTTGCGAAAAGCGCTTGCTGGAACGGACGGCGAGCGGCTATCGACTGACGGATAGCGGATTATTCGTCGGCAACGAGGTGTTTGGACGATTTGTTGGGGCGATTAGCGACTTGTAATCTTTATTCATTTTGTTGTATATTTATACATATCATGTTTGGCGGAGGTGAGGACGATGACAGTCGTTTGCCGGAAAGCAACGGAAAAGGATTTGGATGCGCTCGTGACGCTTATTCAATTGTACGCAGAGCAAGGGATTATGCTTCCGCGCTCCCGTGAAGCGTTGCAACGACAACTGGATACGTTCATCGTCGCCGAAGATGAGGGAGAGATTGTCGGTTGCGGATCGCTGATGAAACTGGGCGATGATTTGATTGAAATTCGTTCGCTCGGATTGCTCAACAAATATCGCGGCAAAGGTTTGGGGCGGCAAATTGTCGAGTTCCTGATTGAGCAGGCGAGACAGATGAAAGTACCGAAAGTGATGGCGCTCACTTACCAGGTTGCTTTTTTTGAGCGATTGGGATTCACCGTCGTGCCGAAAGAAATTTTCCCGGAAAAAGTGTGGAAGGACTGCATCTTCTGCAAAAAGCAGCATTGTTGCGACGAGATTGCCGTGATGAAACGGATTGATTTATAACAAAATGAAACGACAAAATCTTTGCCAAATGGCGTGAAGCGGTTGACACTTTACGACTCGTTTGGTATTTTTATTATATCATGTTAGCACTCGACTACTATGAGTGCTAACACAACGAGCGAAAGGTGGTTCGGTTCATGCTAACGGAGAGACAAAAATTAATTTTGGCCGCTGTCATTATGGACTACGTGCGCTTCGCCGAACCGGTCGGTTCGCGAACCATCTCACGGCGCGGAGATTTTCAATTAAGCCCTGCGACGATTCGCAACGAGATGTATGATTTAGAAGAGTTAGGCTATCTGCAACAGCCGCACACCTCGGCAGGGCGCGTGCCATCCGATAAGGGGTACCGCTTTTATGTCGATCACTTGTTGCAGATGGATCAGTGGTCGGCTGAACATTTGCCTGATTTGCAACAATTTGTGACGGACAGCTTTTTCAGTATCGAACGCGTCATTCAGCAGACAGCGCAAGTGTTGTCGCAAGTGTCGCAATACACGACGGTCATTTTGAAAAATGAGTCGTCCCGCCAGTTGCTGCGTCACGTGCAGTTGCTGCCGCTGACCGAACGCAAAGCGGTCGTCATCCTGGTGACGAGCACCGGACATGTCGAGAATAAAATTGTCGAAATTCCGGATGACATTTCACTGGACGAGCTGGTGCGGATGGTCAATGTGATGAATGAGAAATTGGTCGGCGTGCCACTTTATCAGTTTCGCACGAAGTTATTTGCGGAAATTAGTGAAGTGCTCAACCATAATGTGAATAAATATGAAAAGGCGATGAGTTTCATCGAATCGCTTTTGCAAGATGTGCAGGAGCAAAATGTGGTCGTCGGCGGGGCAACGAATATGTTGCGTCAGCCTGAATTTCAGGACGTCGGCAAGGTGCAGGCGATTTTGGAGCAGTTGGAACAAACGACGAAGTTGGCGCGCATTATCGGGCATCCAGCGGATGGCGTACAAGTGCGGATTGGAACGGAGAACAACGATCAGATTTTCAATGACTGCAGCATTGTCACCGCCTCGTATCACTATGATGGGCAAGATCTCGGCACGATCGGTGTGCTCGGTCCGACACGTATGGATTACGGGAAAGTGATGCGGTTGTTGCAACATTTGTCGACGCAGTTGAGCGAAACGCTCGACCGTATATATAAATAGTCATTTTAAGGAGGTGAGAGAACTCATATGAAAAAAGAGAACACAACAGATGTGAATGTTGAGACTGCTGAGGTTGCTGAAACTGTGGAGGCGAACGAAGCGGCGCAAACAGAAGCAGTGCAAGCGGAAGTGGTCGAGCGAGTTGATGAATCGGCTGCGTTGAAAGCGCAGGCTGAGGAATGGCAACAAAAGTTGCTACGTTTGCAAGCCGATTTTGATAACTTCCGACGCCGCACACGTATGGAAAAAGAAGAGTCAGCCAAATATGCCGCGTTGCCGGTCGTCAGCAAATTGCTGCCGGCGCTAGACAACTTGGAGCGGGCCATCGCTGCCAGCAAACAATCGCAAGATTTTGACGTATTGGCTAAGGGTGTAGAGATGACCGCACGCTTGTTGCTTGAGGCACTCCAACAGGAAGGCTTGCAGGCGATGCAAACGGTTGGTGAGACGTTCAACCCTGAGTTGCATCAAGCGGTGATGCAAATCGATTCCGATGAGCATCGCGATGGTGAAGTCGTCGAAGAATTGCAACGCGGTTATTTGCTCAAAGATAAAGTCATTCGACCTGCGATGGTCAAAGTAAACAAAGGATAATGAGGAGGAAACACAGATGAGTAAAGTAATCGGTATTGACTTAGGAACGACAAACTCCTGCGTGTCGGTGATGGAGGGCGGCGAACCGGTCGTTATTGCAAACTTAGAGGGAAATCGTACGACGCCTTCCGTTGTCGGTTTCAAAAAAGATGGTGAGCGCATCGTCGGTGAGGTGGCAAAGCGTCAAGCAATTACCAACCCGGACCGCACGATTATTTCGATTAAACGTCACATGGGGACGAATTATTCGGTGAAAATCGATGACAAATCGTTCACGCCACAAGAAATTTCGGCGATGATTTTGCAAAAGTTGAAAGCTGATGCAGAGGCGTATCTCGGACAAACCGTGACACAAGCGGTCATCACAGTGCCGGCATATTTTAACGATAGCCAACGTCAAGCAACGAAAGATGCGGGCAAGATTGCCGGTCTCGAAGTGTTGCGGATTGTCAATGAGCCGACGGCTGCGGCGCTTGCTTACGGTTTCGAAAAAACAAGTGACCAAAAGATTCTTGTTTACGATTTGGGTGGCGGTACGTTCGACGTCTCGATTCTCGAGTTGAGCGACGGCTTGTACGAGGTACTTGCAACGAGCGGTGATAACATGCTCGGCGGTGACGATTTTGACCAAGTGGTGATTGATCATCTCGTGACAGAATTCAAGAAAGAAAATGGCATCGACCTCAGCAAAGACCGGGCGGCGGTGCAACGTTTGAAAGATGCGGCTGAAAAAGCGAAGAAAGAGTTATCGACGGTTTTGACGACGACTATTTCCTTGCCGTTCATCACGATGTCAGATGGCGTTCCGCAACACTTGGAGTTGAATTTGACGCGTGCGAAGTTCGAAGAGTTGTCGCGTGGTTTGGTTGAGCGCACGCTTGGACCGACACGTCAAGCGTTGTCGGATGCCGGGTTGTCGGCAAGCCAGTTGGATAAAGTGGTATTGGTCGGTGGATCAACGCGCATTCCGGCAGTGCAGGAAGCGATTAAGCAACTGACCGGCAAAGAGCCGCACAAAGGTGTCAATCCAGATGAGGTTGTCGCTTGCGGCGCTGCGATTCAGGCGGGTGTATTGACAGGTGATGTCACCAATATCGTCTTGCTGGACGTTACACCGCTTACGCTTGGTATCGAAACAGCGGGTGGCATTTGCACGAAAATGATCGAGCGCAATACGACGATTCCAACGAGCAAATCGCAGGTGTTCACAACGTACGCGGACAGCCAAACGTCCGTTGAAGTGCACGTATTGCAAGGTGAGCGTGAGATGGCTGCAGGCAACAAAACACTTGGTCGATTTACATTGAATGAAATTTTGCCGGCCCCGCGCGGCATTCCGCAAATTGAAGTGACATTTGATATCGATGCGAATGGTATCGTCAACGTATCGGCGGTCGACAAAGGTACGGGTAAAAAGCAAAGCATCACCATCACTGCGTCGACAGGCTTATCGTCTGATGAAATCGATCGCATGGTCAAAGAGGCGGAAGCGAACGCTGATGAAGATCGAAAGCGCAAAGAGTCTGCTGAACTACGTAACCAAGCGGATCAACTCGTCTATGCGACCGAGAAAAACTTGAAAGATCTTGAGGGCAAAGTGGACGCGGCGGAGATTGAGAAAGCCAATGCAGCGAAAGAAAAAGTGAAGCAGGCGCTCACTGGAACGGATGAAGAAGCGTTGAAAGCAGCTGTCGATGAGTTGAGCGAAGTTGTGCAACAGCTTTCGGTGAAAGTATACGAGCAAGCGGCGCAAGCTGAGGCTGCTAACCAGCCGCAGGGCGATGCGGCTGCTGATGATGCAAACGGTAAAACGAAAGACAACGTGGTCGATGCTGATTATGAAGTGGTGGACGAAGACGGCAAGCAAAAGTAGTCAATCACTTTGACTTGAGCGGGGGGGAAGCGCGGTGACTCAATTAACACATTACGAAATCCTTGGAGTAGCCACTGGCGCATCTTCAGAGGAAATTAAAAAAGCACGAAATACGAAGATAAAAGAATTCCATCCCGATCGAAATAAAGCTTCTAATGCTTCGGAAATGTTGAAGCAAATTGAAGAAATTTACGAAGTTTTATCGAATGCTCAAAGAAGAATGGACTATGATAGAAAGATTGGATTAATTAAGTCCGTTCAGTCTGATGGGAAGGGTTCAACTCAGCAAGAGTCATCGCAACCGACTTCAACACAATCTGCACGCAAAGAACAAATAAATAATCTTAGTGAAAAAATTAGAAAAGATATTGCAAATTTAGATCCGCGAAATAAGAAAAATAGTGGATTAAGTTAAAATAGTGGGTGGTGGAGCGTCGTTGAGCAAGCGTGATTATTATGAAGTGCTTGGTGTCAGTAAAAACGCCTCGCCAGAAGAAATCAAAAAAGCACACAAAAAAAAGGTGATGGAGTACCACC
>CANHCR010000030.1 GCA_947459205.1 Caryophanales bacterium
AAGTTTTTTTGTGCTTCGGCATATACATGTACAAAAACGGGAGGACAATCCGCATATGTTTTTCATCAAGAGGTTGACGATTGTTATGCTCACTATTTCGATGCTCAGTATTTCAATGTTAAATAGTTTCGCTTTCTCAGCGGTTGCAGCGCCAGCACTACATACGAATGCAGAAGCGGTTACACTGCTGGATGTACAATCGGGACGTATCATTTTTGCCCACAACGGCGAGAAACGGATGAGAATTGCCAGCCTCACGAAAATAATGACGGCGATTGTGGCGATTGAGCACGGTCAGTTAAGCGATCAAGTGACCGTGGGGAGAAACGCATTTGCCAAAGAAGGCTCGTCGATTTATTTGAAAATGGGCGAGCAGATGAGCCTCGAACATTTGCTTTATGGATTAATGCTCAGATCTGGTAACGACGCTGCCGTGGCGATTGCCGAGCACGTTGGCGGTTCGCTCGAAGGTTTTGTTTACATGATGAATGAAAAGGCGCAATGGATTGGCATGTCGGCCAGTCACTTCGCAAATCCACATGGACTAGATGATAGCGATGAACATTTTTCGACAGCCAACGACATGGCAAAATTGACGCGCTATGCATTGCATAACGAAGTGTTTCGCGAAATCGTCAAAACGAAGTGGAAGCAGGTCGACAATCCGCATGAAGCGTGGGACTATCGTTGGTATAACAAAAACAAGTTGCTTTCTCTCTACCCGGGGGCGGACGGTGTGAAAACGGGTTTCACGAAGAAAGCGAGGCGTTGTTTGGTTTCGTCTGCGACGCGCGAGGGGCGGCAATTGGTCGTTGTGACACTGAACGACCCGACTGATTGGGTTGACCATATGCGTCTTTTTGACTACGGCTTTCGATCAGGATTGGCGACGAGGCTGCTACCTGCGGCGGAAGAATTGCCAGTAGCGGCTGAACCGACAGTGACTGAACCGTCACTAAGTTTGCTTCAGCGAATGCTACAGTTATTGCGCGATTCGTGGAGGTGAATGATTATGGTCAACATGATTTGGCTTTCGATGATTGTCATTTCCTTCGTCGCCGCCGCCGCTAACAACAATATGGGCGCACTCAGCGAAGCCGTGTTGAACGGCGCCAAACAAGGGGTCACCGTCTGTTTTGGACTAATCAGCATCCTCGTTTTTTGGCTTGGTATCATGCGGATTGCGGAAGACGCTGGATTGCTCAAAGCGTTCGGCAAATTGCTCCGCCCGCTAGTGCGAGTGCTTTTTCCTGACGTGCCGAAAGATTCACCTGCTCTCGGCTATATCGTCTCCAACATGAGCGCCAACATGTTCGGGCTCGGCAATGCGGCCACACCGCTTGGCATCAAAGCGATGCAGGAACTGCAAAAAATCAACCCGCATCCGCACCTTGCAAGCCCAGCCATGTGCACGTTGCTCGCACTAAACACGGCTAGCATCACGATCATTCCGACGACCGTGATTGCCATCCGTATGAACTACAACGCCGCCGACCCGACCGATATCGTCGGCACAACGCTGATTGCGACTGCAATTTCCACCGTTTTCGCAATCCTGATCGATCGATGGTATCGTAAACGTTACATGAAGCGAGGGTGAGCACCGATGTATGCTGTCATTTCGACCATTTCTGTTTGGCTCATTCCAGCAGTGATTGTTTTTATTTTGCTATTTGCTGCAATGAAGAAGGTGCCTGTCTATGAATCGTTTGTCGGCGGCGCAAAGGAGGGTTTCGATACGGCAATCCAAATCATTCCGCACTTGGTCGGGATGATGGTGGCGATTCAAATGTTTCGTGCTTCAGGTGCGATGGAGTGGTTGGTGATGTTGTTCCGCCCGCTTTTTGAGACGATTTCTGTGCCTGCAGAGATTTTGCCTCTTGCCCTGTTGCGGCCTCTGACCGGCGCAGGTTCGCTTGCATTCATGTCGGACTTGACGCAGCAATTCGGTGCCGATTCGTTGATTAGTAAAATTGCCGCAACAATTCAGGCGAGCACCGACACGACAATGTACGTCATTACCGTCTACTTCGGCGCTGTTGGCATTCGTAAAGTCAGTTACGCCCTCAAAGTCGGTTTGTTGTCTGATGTCGTTGGTGTGGTGGCGTCGGTCATGATTTGTCTGCTCGTTTTTGCGTAAACATAGACGACATATTATAATGTTTATGAGGATGGGTGAGAACATTGGATAACGAAAAACAACAGCAATTGACCGAAACAGCGGAAGCGAGGCAACCGTTGTCTCCGGCGAAGAAACGTCGTAAATTCATACAAATTGTCGTGCTCGCTCTGTTTGTCGCTCTTTGTCTGTATACGGTCTGGACCACCGTGCTCGATCAACCGAGTGAATTATTTGATTCCTACGAATTGATGGACAAGCAGGCTCCAGAATTAACGTTGCAAGGACTGGACGGCAAGCAGTATAAGTTGTCCAATTTTCGCGGTCAACCCGTCATGCTCAATTTTTGGGCAAGTTGGTGTGAGCCGTGCCGCGCAGAGATGCCGTTGTTAAATAAACAATACGAAGCGGCGAAGGGCAAGGGACTTGTTGTTTTGGGTATCAATTTGAGTGAAAATGCACAGACGGTGAAGGGGTTCGTCAAAGAGTACAAACTGACGTTCCCGATTTTATTGGATAACGATTCAACGGTTGCCGATCGATATGGCATCGATCCGATTCCATCGACATTTTTTGTCGACAAAGAGGGAATTGTGCAGGATATACACATCGGTGAGTTGGACAAAGAAACACTTGATAAATATATAAAAGAGATTATGCCGTAGATAGCGGACAAGGGGAACCAGGATGATTGACAACACAAAATGTGAGTGTGGGCATCAGAACCATGTAGGCACAGTGCTTTGCGAATCTTGTGGTAAACCGCTCGTTGAAGAAGTCGACTCAAATGAAATTTTGGAAATGCGCTATGATGGTGTTGCCCGCCGCTCTCAGCGGGCGAATCCGAATATACTTGACCGCGTGTGGAATTTCTTTTCGTCCGTCAAAGTGGCGGTCTATTTGATTCTAAGCACGCTCGTCTTGTCTACGCTTGGCACGATTTATCCGCAGGAAAACACCTTTTTTGACATTGATCCTGCGGTTTTTTATGAGCAACGATATGGTTGGACGGGCGAACTTTACTATGTACTCGGGTTGTCGAGAACGTACGAATCATGGTGGTTCGTGTCGTTACTTGTGATGATTGGAATGTCGCTCGTGGTGTGCAGTATTGACCGCGTGTTGCCGCTGTATCGTGCACTTAGTAAACAAAAAATTGCCAAACATCCGCAATTTCTGCGCAGACAGCGCGTGGTCTATCAGGTGGAACCAGATTTCTCTGAAAGACCGCAGGCGCAATGGTTGGAGCAATTTGCCGCCCGTCTCAAAAAGCGTAGGTACAAGGTGCGAAGTGAAAACGGAGCGCTGATGGCCGAAAAAAATCGCTTCAGTCGATGGGGACCGTACGTCAATCACATCGGGCTCATTATTTTTCTCATCGCAATCTTGATGCGCAGTATACCAGGATGGCATATGGACGAGCATTATCAGTTTCCTGAAGGGGAAGTGGTCGCTCTCCCTGGCACAAATTATTATTTGAAGAACGAAAAGTTTACCGCTGAATTTTACGACAAACAAGAACTTGCCGAACATCAGCAATTGCGCGGCGACGTCGTTGCTAGCCTGTACGAGACAAAGGCGATTCTTTATGAATGCACGGCCGATTGCAACAACCCGCTCAAGGAACCACAATTAGAAAAAGTACACGAACATGATATTCGCGTCAATAGTCCGCTTGATTATGATGGTTTGATGGCCTACCAAGTGCATTATGAATTGACGCCGAAACTGCTCGGTGTCAACGTTTCCGTGGTGGACAAGCAGCAAAACAAGCGTTTTGACAAATTCCGCGTGGACATGAGCAACCCTGCTGATTCTTATCAATCGGGTCCATACACACTCGAGTTGAAAAATTATTATCCTGATTTTGCCCAAGATGTGAATGGCAGACCGATTACGAAGTCGAGTCAACCGAACACACCGGCGTTCATCTTTTTAGCTAAAGGTCCGGGACTTTCTGCGGGCGGCGAAATTTTCATCTACTTTGTCAAAGATATCGATAAACAAACGTTTCGTCAGGATGAATTGAACGGGACGTTGGCATACCGAATCGATATTAGTGCCGCATCGATGGAAGATGTCGAAATTTCGATGTATACGAGTTACTTGAACATTCGTGTCGAGCAAGCGATGCCGTTTATTTGGGTAGGTTCGTTCATCTTTATGGTTGGTGTTGTCATGGGTATGTATTGGCAGCATCGACGAATCTGGTTGCGGATTGATGAAGGTCGCTTGTTGCTTGGCGCTCATACCAATAAAAATTGGTATTCACTGCGCAAAGATGTGCAATGGGCACTCGATGGTGTCGGTATCGAAATCGAACAAGAAGCGTTAGACAACAAGGGAGGCAATTCAATTGAGCTTAATCACAGTTAGCGGTTACGGACTTTTAGCGGCATTCATTTTTTACACTCTGTCTTTCTTCGGATTTTTTATCGCATTAGCTGGTAGTAAATTCAGCAAGCGCGATCCTAAGGAGCACAAGCAACGTTGGGCCAAAATTGGCTACAGTTTGAGTGTCGTAGGTTTTGCTGGTCATCTCGTATATTTTGTTGCGAGATGGGTATATGGTGGACATATCCCAGTCAGCAACATGTATGAGTATATGACGTTTTTCAGTTTGACGATCGCTTTTGCCTTTCTCGTGTTTTACTTGCTCTTCCGTTCGCCGTTACTCGGCTTGTTTTGCACACCACTTGCGATGATCATGATTGCCTATGCGGCTGTCTTTCCAAAGGATGTACAACCGCTCATTCCGGGTCTGCAGAGCAAATGGTTGATGATTCACGTGACGACCGCAGCGCTCGGCGAGGCGTTTTTTGCCATCGGCTTCGTCGCCGGTGTGATGTACTTGCTCAAAACGATTAACTTTCAGAGCAAACAAAAATCCGACGTCCGTCAGCAACGCGGCGTTGAGTTTACGCTGTTCGTGATTTTGATGGTGGTCGTGTTTGCTGGCAGTGTGTTCACCTTCAATTCGTTCGGCTATCAGGCGCAGTTCGTCAAAAAGACTGTCAATGTCGTTGGCAGTGAGACGTCAGTCAGCGAAGAGAAAATCAATTACGTATTGCCGCCCATTGTGAAGCCGTACCAGTCGGAATTGGTCAAGTCCGATTCGTTCCTTGGCTTGAAAAAACCGCTGTTCACTGCTCCTGCTTGGATGGAAGGTGTCAATGCAGGTCGTAAATTAAATACGATCATTTGGACAATTCTGTTTTCGGCGATTATCTATCTGCTCTTGCGACTTGTCTTGCGTCGCTCGCTCGGATCCGCCATCCATCCGATTCTTAAAGATATCGATGAGCAAGACTTAGATGAAATCAGTTATCGGACCATCGCGATTGGCTTTCCGATTTTCACGCTCGGAGCGCTTATCTTTGCGATGATCTGGGCCGCACAGGCTTGGGGACGATTTTGGGGATGGGACCCGAAAGAAACGTGGGCGTTGATCACTTGGTTGTTTTATGCCGCATACTTGCACTTGCGTTTGTCGCGTGGATGGCACGGGCTCAAATCGGCATGGTTGAGTGTCATCGGCTTTCTGCTCGTGATGTTTACGCTGGTTGGCGTCAATTTACTGCTGTCCGGTCTGCACTCCTACGCTGGTGTCTAATTTGCGGCAATTCAGCACTTCATATTACGAAATTGTTTACACATTCCGATAAAATTACTGTAGTATAATTATTTATCACTTTATTACAGAGGAGTGGTTCCGTGAGTCAAGCAGAATTTCGGATTTTAGTGGTTGATGACGAAGAACGTATACGCAGATTATTGAAATTGTACTTGGAAAAAGAGAAATTTATGGTTGACGAAGCGGAAGATGGAGAGACAGCATTGCAGTTAGCCTTGAGCAATGTATATGACATCATTTTGCTCGACATTATGATGCCAGGGATGGACGGTGTCGAAGTATGTCAAAAAATACGAGTGCACAAATCGACGCCAATCATTATGTTGACCGCCAAAGGTGAAGAGACGAATCGAGTGCAAGGGTTTGAAGCTGGGGCAGACGATTATGTCACAAAACCGTTCAGTCCGCGCGAGATCGTGTTGCGTACGAAAGCGGTGATTCGTCGTTCCTCGACGACAGCCTACTTGTCGCAAGATGCTAACGGTGGCAATAATATTACATTCCCTCATTTGACGATTGAACATGATGCGCATCGCGTACTTGTCAACAATGAGGAAATTACGTTGACACCAAAAGAGTATGAGCTGTTGCATTATCTTGCCACTACGCCTGACAAAGTGTTCTCGCGTGAGGATTTGCTGAAAGATGTATGGAACTATGATTATTTCGGTGACTTGCGCACCGTAGACACACACGTCAAACGTTTGCGTGAAAAACTGAGCAAATTTTCCCCCGAAGCAGCGGCGATGATTGCGACTGTATGGGGAGTCGGTTACAAATTTGAGGTGCCTCGATAAGTGATGATTTGGAAAAGCATCGTAGGGAAATTGTGGTTAATGATTATCGGCTTGATGGCGCTGATCTTGATTTTAATCAGCGTTTTCGTCGGTCGATCGATCGACACTTCGCTTGTCGATTTGCCACAATCGAAATTGAATCTGCAAAGTTTGGCGAACGAGTTGTCGGTTTCTGTCGAACGATACGGATTCGATGAACAGTACATAAAAACGGTCAATGAACTGCTACGTTCGCAACAAGCAGAAATGATGATTGTTGATCCGAACCTCTCAACAGTGAGCGAGAGTTCCAATCCCGATCTTTTCGATTACAAGGTAAAAGATTTGTTTTTGGAACCGGAACTGAAGAAGGTTTTTTTGGGCGGCGAATCGGTGTTTAGTGCTTTAGAAGAAGAAGAGGATATCATATCGATTGCAGCACCGGTTTATAATATGCAGTCGAACAAGATTTATGCCGCACTCATTTTGGTCCAATCCGTAGATTCGTTGAAACAGGCTAACGATGTCAAAAAATCGCTCATTTACGCGGCAGTCATCGGCTTTCTATTGACCATTTTTCTTGCCTTTTTCCTTTCCAGTCGTCTTACGCAACCGCTTATTCGGATGAAAAAAGCAGCCGACTTAATTTCGGTTGGACATTACAAAATGCGCGTCGCAAATGAAGCAGAACTGCAAGATGAAATCGGGCAGTTAGCGCGTGCTTTTAACATGATGGCGGAAAAACTCGATGAAACCATCAAGGCGCTCAATCAAGAAAAAGAACATTTGAAAAGCGTCATCCGCAGCATGATTGATGCCGTTTTGACGATTGATGCAAACGGTGAAGTCGTTTTGGCCAATCCGCAAGGCAGACAGTTGCTAAAAGATTGGTATGAAATTCAGTGGAACGAGTGGAAGCCAATGTTCGAGAATCAAATTCCCGAACCACTCTACGAATTGTTCGAACAAGTTGTTCAAGGTGCAACGGAACTCAGTTCAGTGCTCCATGTGAAAAGCAACACTTGGTCAGTGGTGATGACGCCGCTCTACTCTGAAGACCAATTGCGGGGAGTAGTGGCTGTCTTACGGAACGTTACTGAACAGTATAAACTCGAGAAACTACGTAAAGACTTCGTCGCTAACGTATCGCACGAGTTGCGCACGCCTTTATCAATGTTACAAGGTTATAGCGAAGCATTGCTCGACGATATGGTAGAGACGGTCGAAGAACGTCGAGAATTGGCACAAGTCATTCTCGATGAGTCGTTACGAATGGGCAGGCTCGTTCGTGATTTGCTTGATTTGGCGCGTATGGAAGCGGGTCACTTAGAGATGAGTTTCAAAGTAGTCGATGTCAGTCAATTGATGACACGTGTGCATCGTAAATTTACGGTTGCCGCTAAAGAGAATGCCGTGCAAATTCAATTGCAGATGAACGATGATTCGCTCAAATTGATACATGCTGACGAGGATCGATTGGAGCAAGTGTTGACCAACTTGTTGGACAATGCACTGCGCTATTCACAAGCAGGGAAGTATATATATATTCGCGCTTCACATGCTGAATATAAAGACTTCCCAGCGGTACAGTTCGAAGTCGAAGATCAGGGCGAGGGGATTCCCAATGAAGATTTGCCATATGTGTTTGATCGCTTTTACAAGGCGGACAAAGCGCGTACACGCGGCGAGTCGAAGGGGACTGGTCTCGGTCTATCGATTGTCAAAAATATCATCCTTGCACACGGCGGGTTCGTCAACGTAAGCAGTACAGTCGGACAAGGCACCACCTTCACTTATTTGATTCCGAATGATTTCACGGAAATTGAAAAAAATAATATGTAGGCTACATTTAAATCAACAAAAAAGGCAGTGTCAGAGATTTTAGCTCTCTGCACTGCCTTTATTCATGTTCTATAAAGGATTTGGATTAAAGCGTGATTTCTTTCGCGTCAATCAATTCGCTGAACGTGTTCATCTCAGCAACCACTTCTTTTGGTGCCGGTTTATCGATTGCCAAAATCATCACCGCAGATCCTCCAACCACTTGTCGACCGACTTGCATCGTTGCGATGTTCACTTCGTTTTTGCCGAGCAATGTTCCGACTTTACCGATAATTCCAGGTCGGTCGTTGTGCGAGATGATGATCAGGTTGCCTTCTGGCGCAATATCGATTGGATATTGATCGATTTTGACGATACGTGGACCGTAGCCGTTAAGCAATGTGCCCGATACGGAACGCTCGCCATTGCTTGTTTTGACGCTGACTGTGACAAGGTTGGTAAAACCTTTCGAAGTCGATGACTTCTGCACGTTGAGTGTTACTTCGCGTTGTTTGGCAATGTGCATGGCGTTGACTACGTTCACTTCGTCGTTGCCGAGGTGATAAGAAAGGATGCCCTTCAACACGTGGCGACTGAGCGGCGCAGTATCAACATCAGCCAAATCGCCAGAGTACTGAATCGTAATTTCAGAAATTGCACCGTCCGCAATTTGTGCGACGAAGTAACCGAGACTTTCGCCAAGTTTGAAGTAAGGTTGCAATTTATTGAGCACGTTCGCTGGAACTGGCGGCATGTTAACCGCGTTTTTGTACGGCTCATTGCGCAAAATGTTGATGACTTGTTCGGAAACGTCGATTGCCACGTTTTCTTGTGCTTCGAACGTCGAGGCACCAAGGTGAGGCGTAACGATGATATCAGGGTTATGCAAAAATGGATGATCGGCTGCAGGGGGTTCTACTTCGAATACGTCGAATGCAGCGCCAGCAACCGTTCCTTTTTCGACTGCTTCAACGAGTGCGACTTCGTCGATGATACCGCCGCGCGCACAGTTTACGATGCGCACGCCTTTTTTCATCAAATCGAATTGTGCTTTGCCAATAATGTGGCGCGTTTCATTCGTCAGTGGTGTATGGACCGTGATGAAGTCTGCTTTGCTTGCGATATCATTGACCGAACCAAGCGTAACGCCCATTTTTTCGGCACGCTCTTGAGTCAAGAACGGATCATAACCGATTACTTCCATGCCGAATGCCTTCGCACGCTTCGCTACTTCTGAACCGATGCGGCCCATGCCGATGACGCCGAGCACTTTATTGTTCAACTCAACGCCAAGAAACGTTTTGCGGTCCCAAACACCGCCCACTGTTTTTTTGTAAGCTTGCGGAATTTGTCGAGCAACGGCCATAATCATCGCAAACGTATGCTCACAAGTGGAAATCGTATTTCCGTCAGGCGCATTGATGACAACCACACCGCGCTCTGTAGCAGAGGCGAGATCGATGTTGTCGACACCGACACCAGCCCGACCGACGACTTTTAACGACTTGGCAGCTTCAAAAATACGCGGCGTGACTTTCGTCTGACTACGCACGAGAAGTGCATCATAATCGCCGATTATCTCCACTAATTGATCTTCTGTCAATCCTGTTTTCTTGTGCACTTCAATATCCGGTGCGTCATAAAGATGTTGAATCCCTTGATCGCTGATCGGATCCGAAACTAACACTTTGAACATGAACAATTCCTCCAATTTGAAAGCTACGCTAGTTTGTCAAAAACACATACTTTTTCATTATATCAATTTGCCGAATGATTGCAATCTTTGTTACACTAATAGGCAAAAGGGGGGCGCAATTCGATGGCTGATTCTGTTATTTTTCCGCAAGATTTTGTACAAAAGTATAGCAATCAACAATTGATAGAGGCGCTCATCATCGACGTTCGCGAACCGTACGAATGGGACTATTACCATTTGGAGCATTCGCAATTGATTCCGATGAAGCAAATTCCGCAAAGACTCGCTGAATTACCGCACGATCGCGACATTTACATCATTTGTGCGCACGGCATTCGCAGCGCAGTGGTGACAGATTATTTGATTCAACATGCACAACATACACGAGTATACAACGTTGCAGGCGGCATGGCGGCGGTCGCTGAATTGCTAGGTTTTGATTACGATTAACGAGGAGGACTGTTCATGCCCATCAAAAAGTTAGAATCGAAGGCAAAAAAACATATGAGTCACCCGGTCATTCACTATGTTGTGACTTATTTCTTTCTCTTACTGGGCGCACTGTTGGTGGCGGTCAGCATCGAATTGTTTCTCATTCCCAACCAAATCATCGACGGCGGCATCATCGGCATCTCGATGATGACGAGTTATTTGACAGGCATCGAACTGGGTATCATTCTGTTCGTGCTCAACCTGCCTTTCCTCATTTTGGGCTATAAGCTAATTGGCAAGACGTTCACCATCAACACACTCATCGCCGTCACGTTGCTTGCGATTTGCGTCACAATCGTCAAATATTTTTCAATCGATTTGAACGATCAAATGTTGGCTGCGATTTTCGGCGGCATCCTTCTCGGTATCGGCGTTGGCGTCATCATTCGCTTCGGCGGCGCACTGGACGGCACAGAAATCGTTGCGATCATCACGACTAAGAAAATCGGCTTTTCGGTGGGCGAAATTATCATGTTCATCAACGTGTTTATTCTAGGCAGTGCCGGTTTCGTCTATTCTTGGCCGTCGGCGATGTATTCGTTGATTACCTATTTCATTGCCTTCAAAACGATTGACATCGTACTCGAGGGCTTGGACGAGTCGAAATCGGTGATGATTATCACTTCCAATCCAGACGAAATAGCCGAAGCGATTATTCATCGCCTCGGCCGTGGAGTGACTCATATTTATGCTAAAGGGGGTTACTCTCGTGAAGATAAGGAAATATTGTACTGCATCGTCACGAGACTTGAGGTAGCGAAACTAAAATCGATTGTCGCCGAACACGACGAACATGCAATGATTGCGATTGAACATGTCGCCGACGTGATGGGCGGCGGATTTAACAAGAAATCGATTCACTAACGCATTTCCTACTGGTTTTATCTGACCTCACTGTAGAACGGCAATGCTGGTAAAAACTCGCTGCCGTAGAACTTTTCCTTCATCGTTGGGAAATCACCGTTGCGCACCGCTTTCGTTGAAATGAGCGTTTGTAACGCACCGCCTGCCGTTTTCAAGTTCAAAGATTCTGCTTGCCCCGTACGGACCATCTCATCTAACTTGCCGACATAATCAAGCGGTAAGGCGAGCGTGTAATGTTTCTCCGCGGTCATCAATTGTGACATCGTCTGCGCCTTCAAGTTGAGGTTCATTGATTTCCATTCCGCAATCGACACATCTTTTTTGTTGACCAAAGCCACGCCTTTCAATTGACTATTGATCGTTTTGTTCCATTCAACAATCGCTGTGAAATACATTTGCCTAGCTAACAAAGCGAAGTTGCGCGCTTCTATGTAGTTCGGTTCTTTGTTGATTCGTTTCAAAAGTTCGTCTTGCGAAACAGTGCTGGCAGCTTGACTCAAAACTGCGAGCGATTCTTTGAAAAGAGTGAGACTTTTTAACGCATTTTTTTGTGCATCAACGAGGTAGGAAGAAGATGCCGGCATCGTCGCTGCTCGAACGCGGTCATATTCCTGGTTGACAGAATCGCGCAATTGATCGAGTTGATCTTCGATATCGCTGACAGATTCTTTGTACAGCAAAGCATCGTACAATGTGAACCATTTCTCTTCGAACGTTCTCGTCGGTTCGAAAATGTTGTAGTAGTACGAGACGATATGTTCCTGATGGTACGAGTCTTTCGAACGATCTGGTTTTTTATCCTTGTTGATAATCGCCAAATATTTGGTTTCCATCTCATTGGCACCATAGCGAACTCCAAAGAAAAATGAGGCGACGTTTGCTACGATGAGCAAAATAATCACAAGACTGACGAAATAATCAAACGCAGTAAGACGTTTATCCAACAAGAATCCCTCCAAATTATCTGCTGACACCGATAGTATAGATTTATTCGCCCAAATCGTCAATAATCCTGCTTTTTTGTGGACATTTCTGAGAATAACGCATATAATTTTTTTAGCGCAAAAGTTGCACTAGGTAAACTTTTGTGGACAACGCCAAATTTCGATTACAACCGGAGGAGAGCATCATGACTGTTTTCTCAACTTTTAAAAAGCGATTGATGTTGATCACCATTCTCGTTATCAGTTTGTCATTGTTGGCGTCATGCGCCGCTGAACAAAGTCAAAGCGAAATCGATAAACTGAACGTGGTCGTGACGACAGGGATGATTTCCGACGCGGTCCGCCAAGTCGGTTCGGAGCATGTAAGTGTTAAGGCGTTAATGGGACCTGGCATTGATCCACACACGTATAAAGCAACACAACAAGATGTGAAGGCACTGATGGATGCCGACATTGTCTTTTATCACGGGTTGAATTTAGAAGGGAAAATGATTGAGGCGATTGAGAAAATGGGGAGTGAAAAGCCGGTAGTCGCTGTGACTGCCGGTCTAGATCGCTCTAATTTATTAAAAGATCCTGAAGCAGCTGAATATTATGATCCACATGTATGGTTTGACGTTTCTCTGTGGAGTTTGGTGATCGATGAGATTGCCGTACAATTGGCGGCGGCGGATGAAAACAATCGCGCGTCATACGAGGAGAACGCACGCATCTACAAAGAGGAACTCGCAAAACTGGACGATCAAATCAAAAAAAGCATGGCAGCAATTCCTAAGGATCAGCGCGTCCTCATCACTGCACATGATGCGTTCGCCTACTTTGGTCGCGCGTACGAGGTTGAGGTCGTTGCTTTGCAAGGCATCAGTACAGATGCCGAGTACAGCGTGCGCGATGTGCAAAGTTTAGTTGAATTGATTGATGAACGCAACGTATCGACTATTTTCACGGAAACTTCGGTATCCGATCGAGCACTAAAAGCCGTGCTTGAAGGCGCGAAAAAACGCGGCATCGATGTCCGCTTTGGCGATCCGCTCTATTCAGATTCGCTTGGCGCAGCAGATAGCCCCGCCGCGACCTATACAGGCATGTTAAAAAGTAACGTACAAGCGATAACTGACGGCTTGACGCGGAGGTGATGGCTAGCATGACTAGCATGAGGGAATCACAGCAAGCGCAATTTAAAGAGGCACTTACTTTAAGGGACGTCTCGGTCCAAGTTGATCAAAAAACGGTATTGCAGGCATTGAACGTTACGGTGCCGAGTGGTAAATTGTGTGCCATCATCGGTCCGAACGGTGCCGGCAAATCGACACTTATAAAGGCGATTATCGGCATGCAAGCGCTTAGTGGCGGTGAGGTTCGTGTGCTAGGGGGAGCAGTGCGTGAACGTCGGCGGTCGATCGGATACGTGCCACAGAAAGAGTCAGTCGATTGGGATTTTCCGATTTCTGTCGCTGATGTGGTTTTGATGGGTACGTACAATCGTTTGTCGCTTTTTGCTCGACCAGGCAAGGCAGAACGCGAGTTGGTGCAACGCTGTTTGGAACAGTTGAACATAAGCGATCTGAGTCAGCGGCAAATTAGCGAACTGTCTGGCGGCCAGCAACAGCGCGTATTCCTTGCGCGGGCACTTGCTCAACGCGCAGACGTGTACTTTTTGGATGAACCGTTCGTGGGCGTCGATGCGACGACGGAACGTAATATTATCGCGTTGCTCAAGAACGAGCGCGAGCGTGGCACGAGTCTGTTTGTCGTGCATCACGATTTGCAGACTGTTCCTGAATATTTCGATTACGTATTGATGCTGAATCAACGCATCATCGCATTCGGTCCGACCGCGGATGTGTTCAATGCCGAAAATTTAAGCAAAACGTATGGCGGCACGCTTCATTTTTTACATGCAGCGGATGCACGTACGGGAAGTGACTCTTTATGATCGAGGCGATCTATTCGTTTTTTGCAGACCCGAACATCCAGTGGGTGCTGTTCGGTACGATGCTCCTTGGACTGACCGGTGGCGTGTTGAGTGTATTCGCCGTCTTGCGCCAACAAAGTTTGCTTGGCGACGTGATTGCCCATGCAGCTCTGCCAGGCATCTGTTTGTCTTATTTGCTGTTCGGCATCAAATCGGTGCCACTGTTCTTAGGTGGCGCGCTCGTTTCCGGATTGCTGGCAGGTTGGTTGATTCAAGTCATTGTCCGCCATAGCAAATTGCGCCAGGATGCAGCACTCGCCATCGTGCTCTCGGTGTTCTTCGGTCTCGGACTGATGTTGCTTACGTATATCCAACAACTGCCAAACGGTAATCAGGCTGGACTCAGTCGTTTCTTGTTCGGTCAGGCGGCCTCGCTAATCGCCTCCGACGTGCGCTTGATTGCCATCTGTGCGCTCGTGACCGCTGTGGTCGTCATCCTTTTTTTTGAACAATGGAAAACACTTTGTTTCGACCCGATATTTGCCGCCTCTATCGGCATGCCGGTGAAAATGTTGCACTTTTTGCTGACGGCGTTAATCGTTGTCATCGTCATCATCGGCATTCAAATCGCGGGTGTCGTACTCGTTGCAGCATTACTCATTACGCCGGCGATGAGCGCGCGCTACTGGTCACAAAGTTTGGCGAGCATGATTTGGCTTAGTGCGTTGTTCGGTTGCCTTGCTGGGTTGCTTGGAACGGTGACCAGTGTTGTTCTTGGTGACATCCCGACGGGCCCTGTCATCATCCTCTACGGTGCAATCATATTTTTGCTATCCTTGCTGTTAGCACCTGGCAAGGGTTTGCTGATGGGAGGGCGCCGCTCATGAGTTATGAGTTATCGATCATTGTCATCGGCGCACTGACAGGCGTCTGTTGTTCGCTAGTCGGAAGTTATTTGCTTGCTCGCAAAATGGCGATGATTGGTGACGCAATCAGTCACACCGTTCTGCTCGGCATCGTCATAGCGTTTCTTGTCAGTTCGCAAATGAGCGGCATCTGGATGTACATTGGAGCGACGGTTGTCGGTCTGGCAACCGCTTACTTTGCACAGTTGCTACATGAATGGAAAGTGAAGGCGGATGCGGCTATCGGCGTGACGTTTACGACATTGTTTGCACTTGCCATCTTGTTGATCACGTTATTTACAGAGCGCGTACATCTCGATCTTGATCATGTGTTGTATGGTGAAATTGCCTTCGCACCACTTCGGACGTGGGAATGGTTCGGTCACTCGCTTGGACCGCAAGCATTGTGGATTTTGAGCGGACTGATGCTGTTGATTATCGGATGCTATGCGCTGCTTAGCAAACAAATCCGCACGATTACGTTTGATCCTGCGTTTGCTCAGGTGTCCGGCATGCCACTTCGGCGCGTCCACTATTTGATGATGACGCTTGTCTCACTTACGGCAGTCGCAGCCTTCGATATCGTCGGTTCGATTCTCGTCGTAGCGATGCTCGTCGTGCCACCTGCCACCGCTTACTTGATGGCACGCAGTTTTCAACAAGTGTTGCTCTACAGCGCACTGTTTGCAATCGTCGCTGCACTGGGCGGGTATGCGATGGCGAGCGTGCTCAACGCCTCGATTGCAGGGGCGATGACCGTCTGTGCTGGGCTCATTTTTGCATTCATTTTTTCGTTGAAGATTGCACTTCGAAAATTAAAGGTATAATAATCACATGGGGAAAAAAATTATCTTCATTTTTCTGTGCATTTGGTCGAGAAAAATGGTAAGATATTTATAGAACCGCTCCACGTTTGACTATGATTCGAGAGGGGGATATTCCATGAAACTAGAACGATTGAGCAATGACAAGATTCGCGTATTTTTGACGTTTGACGATTTGCGCGAGAGAGGCATTCAGAAAGAGGACATGTGGAATGATATCCCCAAGGTGCATGAGCTTTTCAACGAGATGATGAACAGCGCATACGAAGAGCTTGGTTTTGAAGTGTCGGGGCCGCTTGCGGTCGAAATTTTTGCGATGCCGGCACAGGGGATGGTCGTCATTGTCACCAAGAGCAAGATGTCGTCAACGACAGACGATGATGAAGATGAGGATTTGGATGACATTCTTGAAATGCAAGTTACTCTTGAGCATACGGACCGCATTTGTTACGTGTTCCGCCAGTTTGAGGATGTACTTGGTGCGGCGAAAATCTTGCAGTCGATGGAAGTCTCGCAAGGCGCGCTCTTTCACTATAAAGACCGTTACGTACTCCATATGGAGTCGGATGACTTTTCAGAGAAGCAGATGCTTGACTTGATTTCAGTGCTGTCCGAATATGGAGATGCGGTTTCTTACACGAAGGCAGTGATGGAAGAATACGGTCAGACGGTGATTGCTACTGATGCAGTCACTGTGTTGTGCAAACATTTCCACTAATTCAAACATAAACAACGTAGGCATCTGCAAAAACATTTAAGGGTTTTTGCGGGTGCCTTTTTACATATTTCTTGAGGAGTGACCGATATGCCGGCAAATGAACGAATCAGTTTGGCGAAGACGCTGACTTCCGATGATTTGGAACGAATCGCTAGCAGTTGTCAGAAACAGTTGACCGATGAGGCGATGTATTACTTGGAGTCGCGCCGCATTTATCCGAAAACGATTGAACAATTTGGCATTGGATTTCAGTCGGCGAAGATCGGATTTGCCGCCGAGAGCAACTCGATTGCCGATTATTTCGAAAATCGCATCGTCATTCCGGTGCGTAATGGCGAAGGCAAAATTACCGAACTGGTCGGGCGGGCGATTGACCAGCGCGAACCGAAATATAAGTTGTTGCTCGGCAACGAAGAGGCTTTTTTTAACGAGACGGAACTCGATGAATCGGATGAAGTCATTCTTTGCAATAATATCTTCGACACACTCATCCTCATTCAAGAGGATTTGCCGGCGATTTGCTTGCAAACGTCGGTCAGTTTTAAGGCCGTGCATGCGCAACGTCTGATCGGCAAACGTGTGTTGATTTGCCTTGGCAATGACGAAACGGGGTTGCGCGAAAGTGCGCGTATCGAAAATTTGCTGCGGGAACTTGATATCGAGACGTACATCGTTCATCTGCCGGAGAACATTCGAGACATCAACGATATGTTCGTCAATTTTGAAGAGCCGCTCGCACGTTTTTTGGACTTGCTCAATGCCACCATCGAACAGGCGATGTTGGAGCCCATCGCTTCAGATTTTCGCAACATCATCGTCTTCAACGAAGAATATATGAAACGTTTTCGCGGTTTGGTCAGCGGCGTGTCGAGTGGGTTGGAGTCGCTCGATCGTGCCTTGCTTGGCGGCTTCCGCAGCGGACTGTACATCATCACAGGCACGACAGCGAGTGGTAAAACATTGCTCATGAAACAAATGGCCGATCACATCGCATCCGGTCAGACACCCGTCATCTACGTGTCCTATGATTTGACGGCGTTCGAATTGTGGGCGCGTTCAATCGCTCGAATCCTCGGTAAAGCGACGCATGAGGTGTTGAATGGTAATCTCGTGCCAGAAAGCGTATTCGAGGCGAATCAAACGTATCACCAACTCAGCCAATCGATGTGGACGCTGGAAATGCCGTTTGATTCATCGATTCAATATGCACTTGCGCAAGTTGAAAAAATCTTGCTGACGCTCGGTCGACCGCCAGTCGTGTTCATCGACAATTTGCAGCGAATTCCGTACAGTCGGCGCGATGGCGAGGTGCAGTCGGCAGCTCAGTTCCAGGCGATGATGGCCTATCGGTTCAAGGAGTTGTCGCGCGAATGGCAGTGTCCGTTCATTTGCTCGATCCCTGCCGAGCGTCAGGAGCATCCTTTGCCGATTGGCGTCGAAGCGGCGGCCGACGTCATCATGGAGTTGCGCAGAGAATCAGACAAACACACGACTGCCGGACGAGATGCACAAAGCACGATGTCGCTGACTTTGCTCAAGCATCGGAACGGCGCGCTCGGCACCTTGCAATTGAACTGCAACCATTCACGTACGCTGTTCACTGCAGCACCTTAAATACACTGAAACGCATAATTCTCCCTAACCGTTGTCAAACTATGTGCGACAAATGTTGTGAAGGGAGTTTTTTGCTATGTATCGAAAAATCAGCGCGATTGTGCTACCGCTTGCTCTCATTGCCCTCATCGCCGTGAGCGCGTGGGGCTTTCAGGTTCGTGAAGAGAAGAATACGGTGCTGATAAAGGCGGAAAATCAGTATCAACGAGCGTTTCATGAATTGACAGATAATGTCGAACAACTGCATTATGAACTGGCGAAAATCATGATTTTGAACGGTGAAGAGTCACAGCGAAAGGCGCTAGCGAACGTCTGGCGCTTGACCAATCAAGCGCAATCGAACATTGCTCAGTTGCCACTGGCGCTCTTGCCGTTTCATCAGACACAACAATTACTGCATAACGTTTCTGGTTTTGCCTATCGCACATCGGTGCGCGACATGCGCAACAAACCGCTGTCCGCCGCAGAGAAAAAGACGCTCGTCAATTTGCATCGCCGTACGGGCGAGATTGCCGCCGAATTGCGCAAAGTGCAGACGGCAGTCATCGGCAAACAATTGCGCTGGATGGACGTCGAGGTGGCACTCGCTGACGAACGCGGGCAACGTGATAACGCAATCATCGACGGATTTAAATTGGTCAACGAGAAAGTCGTTGAATTTGAGGAATTTGATTGGGGGCCGTCGGCACTCAACAAACATTTGACGACTGAACCACTCATCACAAACGCGAAACCGCTCTCCGATGCGGCATTAAAGAAGCGCGCGGGTGAATGGGTCGGCGGCACCGCGATCCGTCAGGTGCGTGACAAAAAACTGCAAGCACGTGGCATCGCGGAATGGCAAGTCAAGCATCGTTCGAGCGACCAAACCGTATCGGTGCAAATGAACCGCTATACCGGTCAAGCGCTGATGTTTCTCCACTCGCGTAAGGTTGGCGCGGTGAAGTTGCAGCCCGAGCAAGCGCTGGCGAAAGCCGAACAGTACATGAAGCGTCACCAGTTTCCTGCACTCGAGATGGTCGCCTATGATCGTTATGAGCGCTCGGCCAGCATCACTTTTGTTGAGAATAAGCATAAAACACTCTACTATCCTCATAAAGTAGTGGTAAATGTGGCGCTCGATAACGGTGAAATTATCGGCTTGCAATCGCAGTTGCCGTTTGCCGAATCAGAGCGTGCGAAGTCTTTGAGTGCGGTTTCGCGAAAGTCTGAATTGTCACAAAAAAGTGCACGTTCCTTGTTAGAACCAGGTTTCAAGGTGCTATCCGTGCGCAGGGCCGTCATCGAAAACGAGCGTCGTGAAGCGGTGTCGTGCTATCAGTTTGAGGGGCGCTTGGGCGAGCAACATTATCGCATTTTTCTCAACACAGTCGACGGCCGCGAAGAACAAGTGGAGCGCCTGAGTGAAGTCGAAATTTGATGAAACTTGATGTCGTAGAAAAATGGCTGTGGCGCATCGTCTATGGACTATTTGCGACGATCATCATCATCCAGGTGTTGCTGACCCATCCCCAAATCCGCTATTGGCTAGTGAGTATTAGCAAAATCGAAGGCGTCCGCCCTTAAGACAACTGATTTGCTTTTGCATCTGTGCACTCATTATGATATAATTTCCAAATGTATGGGTCCGAAAAACGGGCTCAACTTGAACCTTTGGAAGGGTGCACACAATGTCCGTTTCGAAACGAATTAATATCGCGATTGACGGTCCTGCTGGTGCCGGCAAAAGTACGGTCGCCAAACAAGTGGCTCGTCAACTCGGTTATGTCTATGTTGATACAGGAGCGATGTATCGTGCGATTGCCTGGAAAGTGTTACAAGAGGGTGTGCAAGGTGACGAGCAGCAGATGATTGCTGTCGCCGAGCAGACGCGGGTTACGCTTCAACCAGGTGAGATGGTACAAAAAGTATTCGTCGATGATACGGAAGTGACGGAACTGATTCGTACGCCTGAAATCTCAAATTTCACATCCGCTGTTGCAACCATTGGAGAAATCCGCAAATTGTTGGTCGATATGCAACAACAAATGGCGGAGCAAAAAGGAATTGTGATGGATGGACGCGACATTGGTACACACGTGCTGCCGAATGCCGAGTTGAAGCTGTTTTTGACTGCATCGGTCGAAGAGCGGGCACAACGCCGATATCGCGAATTGACGGCGAAAAATGAGCAAGTCTCGTTTGAGCAAATCAAGGCCGATATTGCTGCGCGTGACCATATGGACGAAACGCGTGAAGTATCGCCTTTGGTGCAGGCGCCAGATGCGCTGCGTATCGATTCGAGTGACATGACGATTGAAGAAGTCGTGCAACTCATGGTTCGCTTATCCGTTGAGGCTGGTGCATCGGTAGGTGCAAGATGAGGTTTTACAAATTTTCACGATTTTTGCTTCGCGTGTGGTTGAAACTGTTTTATCGGTTTGAGGCAATCGGAGTCGAAAACTTACAACCGAACAAAGCGTACATTTTATGTCCAAACCACCAAAGCAACTGGGACCCGCCGCTCGTTGGCATACCATTGTCGATGATCGTGCACTTTATGGCAAAAGAAGAAATGTTCAAAGTGCCGATTTTGAAACAGATGATTACGGCGTACGGCGCTTATCCGGTGAACCGCGAACGGATGGACAAAAACACTTATCGCACGACTACGCGCTTGCTTGAAGAGAACAAAATCATCTGTATTTTCCCTGAGGGCACTCGTTCCAGTGGAGTCGCGCGTGAAGGCGCAGCCACTTTTGCCATCAGAACAAATACGCCAATCGTCCCGGTGGCGATTGTCGGCACGTATCGCTTGTTCAGCAAAATGACCGTGATTTACGGAACACCGCTTACGTTTACTCATCTTGACGATTTGCCGAAGGATGAGAAAGTTAAGGCGGCGACCGCAGAAATAATGAAGGCGATTCACAAGTTAATGGAGGAGAGACCGTCATGACAGAGGAAACCAAAGGAACCACCGCAGTGGAGAATACAACAGAGACCACAACAGAGATTTCAACAGAGAGTGCGCAAGCAGAAGTAGTAGAAGTAGTAGAGGCAGTAGAGGCAGTATCTGAAGAAGTTAATCCACTTGAGAATGTTGAAGTAAAAGTGTATAACGTCGGTGACAACGTAAAAGGCACGGTCGTGCGTCTTTTGCCGAAAGCGGCGCTCGTTGAACTGGACACGAAATATACGGCCGTCATTCCGGTCGGTGAAATTGCCAATGTTTACTACGAAAACATTGCCGACGCTGTTCAAATTGGCGATGTTGTCGAGTGCAAAGTGAAAACAATCGATGGCGACAAAGATACGCTTATCCTTTCGAAAAAAGATTTCGATAAAGAACATGCATGGACGCGCATCGTTGAGTTGAACGAAAGCGGCGCATCGTTTGATGTTATCGTCACGGGTCCGGTCAAAGGCGGTTTAGTCGTTGATCTTGGTGTCCGCGGATTTATCCCGCGCAAGCATGTCGGTGTTGCCACTGAGGAAGAGTTGGCTGAATTGAAAGGCAAGAAACTTGCCGTTAAAATCATCGAGTTGGATGAAGAAAACAAAAAAGTGGTGCTTTCGCACACGGCTGTTTTGAGAGAATTGAAGCAACAAGAAGCGGGTCAATTTATCGCTACGCTCGAAGTCGGTCAAGAGTTGACGGGCACAGTGCAACGTATTTCTGACTTCGGCGTTTTCGTCAACATCGGAGCGCTCGATGGACTTGTCCATATTTCTGAACTTTCATGGAACCACATCACGAAACCGACAGACGTTGTCAATGAGGGCGACGTAATCAAAGTGAAAGTCATCAAAATTGATGCTGTTAATGGTAAAGTTGGACTGAGCATCAAATCGTTGTTGCCACAGCCTTGGGACACTGTCGGTGAGAAATTCCAAGTTGGTGATATCGTTCCTGCAACCGTGAAGCGTGTAACTGACTTTGGCGCTTTTGTGGAAATCGCTGAAGGCGTCGAAGGCTTAGTACGCATGTCACAACTGGCTCATACGTTCGTCAAATCGGCACATGAAGTCGTAAGTGTCGGACAACAAATCAATGTAAAAATTCTTGAGTTGGATGCAGTCAACAAAAAAGCGAGCCTAAGTTTGAAGGAAACAACAGACAAACCAGTTGATGCAGTTGCGGCATCGCAAGCAGACCAATCCGATATCGATGCAAACAGTAACCAACAACAATTGACGACGAACATCGGTGAACAGTTCGGATCCTTGTTGAGTAAGTTCAAAAAATAATTGCACTTGCAAGCTAGGCCGGCGGCCCGCAAGGGTCGCCGTTTTCTTATGAATATATAAATAAACGGAGGATGCAGAGATGGCAATCCCTGTAGTGGCGATCGTAGGTCGGCCGAATGTCGGCAAATCGACGATTTTCAATTATTTGATTGGTGAGCGACGCTCGATTGTCGAGGACATGCCTGGTGTTACGCGTGATCGAATTTATGGCACGACGGAATGGCGCGATCGCAAGTTTCACTTAATCGATACGGGCGGGATCGACCGCAATGAAGAACATCATGAAATGTTCAAGATGATGCGCTATCAAGCCGAATTGGCGATTGATGAAGCGGACGTCATCATATTTATGGTCGATGCAAAAGATGGACTGACCATCGCCGACGAAGAAGTTGCGAATATGCTGATGCGTTCGAAAAAGCCGATTGTAGTTGCGGTCAACAAAGTCGACAATTTTGAGCGTCGGGAAGCAATTTATGATTTTTACAGTTTGGGGTTCGGCACGGCGATTGCTGTCTCGGGCGCACATTCGACTGGTTTTGGCGATTTGCTGGAGGAAGTGTACAATCTATTGCCACCAGACAAAGCGGACGATGAGTACGATGATGACATCATTAAGATTGCCGTGATCGGTCGGCCGAATGTCGGCAAGTCATCACTCGTCAACGCAATGCTCGGTGAGGAACGAGTCATTGTAAGCAACGTCGCGGGAACGACGCGCGATGCGATCGATACGCCATTCACGCGTGAAGGGCAAGAATATGTGCTCATCGATACGGCTGGTTTGCGTAAACGTGGCAAAGTGTACGAGTCGATTGAAAAATATAGCGTCATGCGGGCGATGCGGGCAATCGAACGGGCTGACGTGGTGCTTGTTGTCATCAACGGCGAGGAAGGCATTATCGAGCAGGACAAGCATATTGCCGGGTATGCACATGAAGCGGGCAAAGCCTCGATTTTTGTCGTCAATAAATGGGACGTCGTCGAAAAAGACGATAAGACGCTGCACAAGTTTTCAGAAAACATCAAAGCGCACTTTCTGTTCATGGACTATGCGCCGCATGCGTTTGTGTCTGCCAAAACGAAACAGCGTGTACACAAGATTTTGCCGCTCGTCAATGAAGTGGCAGAACAACACGCGATGCGTATTCAGACGCCTGTACTGAACGATATTATCGCCGACGCGATGGCTGTCAATCCGCCGCACATGGATCGCGGACGTCGTTTGCGTCTCAGTTATGCCACGCAAGTTGCGGTCAAGCCGCCGACGTTCGTTTGTTTTGTTAATGATCCAGAACTGATGCATTTTTCGTATCAGCGCTATTTGGATAATAAGATTCGGGCGGCCTTTAAGTTCGGCGGCACGCCGATTCGCATTATTTGCCGGAAAAAGTCGGAAGATTAGTGATACGTTTGATTTGGGGGAACTTTGATGGTTGCAGCATTCGTGATATTAGGTAGTTATGTTTTGGGTTCACTAAGTTTCGCTTATTTTGCGGGGCGCTTGTTGAAAGGTGTCGACTTGCGTAAAGTGGGCAGTGGTAATCTCGGCGCGACGAACACGTTACGCGAATTAGGAACGTTGCCTGGCGTCATCGTTTTGTTATTGGATGTAGCGAAAGGAGCGGTGGCGGTCTGGCTTGGTTCGACATTTGCCACTGACGGGCAATGGTGGCTCGTATTAGCATGCGGTTTGGCGGCGATTGCTGGTCACAACTGGCCGTTTTATTTGCAGTTCAAAGGCGGCAAAGGCGTAGCGACTGCGGCAGGTGTCATGCTCGGTATATTTTCCTTGCCGTTGCTTTGTGCCATGGCAATCGCTTTGATCATCATTGCCGTCACACGCTATGTGTCACTCGGTTCAATCATTGGTTCCTTTTTATTACCTATCTTTGTCTATTTATTTGAAATGAAACTGAGCCCCGAATTGTGGTTTGCCGTGCTGATTGCCGCGGTCGTCATTTTGCGCCACCATTCGAACATCCGAAGATTAATGAACGGTACAGAAAAAAAGTTGTCGTTCAAGAAAAAAACGGAGAACGGAGCGTGATGAGGATGAGCGAACGTAAAGTTGCAGTGCTCGTTGCCGGAAGTTGGGGAACAGCGCTCGCTTCGGTTTTGGCCGATAACGCCATTCAGGTCGCGCTCTGGTCATGGAGTGCAGAACAGGTGGCAGAATTAAATGCTACTCGAAAATTGTCGAAGTTTGCATTCGAGCACCGCATCCCAGATCGTGTTACCGCCGTACATTCGTTGGCAGAAGCTGTTCAGGTGGCAGAGGCAATCGTCATCGCGGCGCCGACATCGGCGATGCTTGAAATCTCTGCCCAGTTGGCGACTCTAGTAAAGCCACATCAACTCATTATCCATGTCGCGAAAGGCTTTGAAAAACAGTCGTTGCAGCGCATGTCTCAGGTCATTGCCACGCAAATTCCGCAGTACGATGCGCGGCGAATCGTTGTTTTATCTGGACCGAGTCACGCGGAAGAAGTGATTTTACATAAGCCGACGACGGTCGTTGTGGCCGCCGCTGATATCGAAGCGTCAAAGCAGGCGCTGGCACTCTTTTTCAACGAAAACTTCCGCGTCTATTTGAATGAAGATTTGATTGGCGTGGAAATTGCTGGTGCGTTGAAAAACATTATCGCTTTGGCTGCAGGCATGTCGGACGGGCTTGGGCTTGGCGACAATGCAAAAGCGGCGCTCGTCACGCGCGGATTGAACGAGATTGTCAACCTTGGCGTGAAGTTAGGCGGGCGTAAAGAAACGTTTTTCGGACTGGCTGGGCTTGGCGACTTGCTCGTCACTTGTGGCAGTTTGCATAGCCGCAATTATCGCGCTGGATTTATGATCGGCGAGGGCAAACAGGTTGATCAAGATAACAAAATCAACGGCATGGTCGTTGAGGGAATCAACACCACCAAGGCGGCCTATCGTTTGTCGCGCGAGCATGGGGTGAGCATGCCGATCGTCGAGCAGTTGTATCACGTGCTTTTCGAAGGCAAACAACCTCGGCAAGCCGTGTATGACTTGATGACTCGCGACGCTCGCATCGAGTAGTAAATCAAATTTGCCTGACGATGACCTATACCGACTTTGTCGACCCGCATATGATATGATGCAGGATCAAGTCGGAGCGGGGGTGGGAATGGTGAACAAACGAAATTGGGCCGATGATTTGCTGCAATCGGTACAGCGCAAAACGGGCCGTTCGATTTCGAAGCAATCGTTGCAAAACTTGGCGGGCAAGGTGACGCCGTCTACGACGAAGAGCGAACAGCAACTGCGTAATTTGATTCAGCAGGTGGCGAAAATGGCCGGCGTGAAAGTGACGGAGGAAACGACGCGGGATTTGATTCGCACGATTAAGCAAAATAACGTCAGTCCGAGCAACATGATGTCATTACTGCAACAGATGAAAAAGAAGTAGCCCGACAAAATCCGATTTCGTCGAATTTATTAAGATCGTTTGCCGTAGGATGCGGCAGGCGGTCTTTTTGCGATTTGCGCCTAATTGTGACATAATGAAAGAAAAACAACGGGTGATTACAATGGATTTGGAGTTGCTTTCATTTATCGTCATCGGCTTGCTCGCGTTGGCTGTCGGACTCGTCACGTTCGCACGCGCGAAGACGAGTGGATGGCTGCGTTTGTTGCTCATCACGATCGCTTATTTTCTTATGTTACCGGCTTTTCTCGGCATGATGATTGTCATATTTAGAGTTCAGTAGGAGGAGCAACGACAATGATTACATTGCAAGGCAGACGGATTGAGAAACAAGTGGAAAGTGAAACGGGCATGACGATTTTGGACTTGGCCCTCAAGCATGAAGTGGACTGGGGATTTTCTTGCACGCGCGGCACGTGTGCTCGCTGTCGCTGCAAAGTGGAAAGCGGTGCGGAGTTGCTGAATGAACCGACCGATGCAGAAATCGACCGCTTGGGCGACGAGGAAATTAGCCAAGGGTATCGCCTAGGATGCCAGGCAGAACTCGTCAAAGACGGTGCATTGACTGCGAAACTCGAAACCTATTTCTAGTGAAATGACTCAAATATCGAAACGGGCGTGAAACAACATGAAGGTGAATGTGACATTTCTGCCGGAGCGCAAGACTGTGACCGTTCACCGCGGAACGACGGTGCTGACGGCCGCAGCCAAGGCCGGCGTGAAGATTAGTCAGCGTTGTGCAGGCAAAGCCGCATGTCTGACATGTAAAGTTAACATTCGGGAACAGCACAACGTCTCTGATCCCAATCAGCAGGAATTTTTCAAACTTGATGCTTTGCTCAACGATGGCGTACGGCTTGCTTGCCAGACGAAAGTGCTCGGTCAATGCGAGATCGAAGTGCCGGAAGATAGGCTTAAGGCCATCATCCGGGCGCAACTGGAGGGAAGACATGATGACGACTAGACGGATGCATCTAATGAAAAGCGTACTTTTTAAGAAAAGTATGCTGTTGTTGCTTGCGTGTTTGTTTCTGTTAAGCGGCTGTTTTTACCCCGATGAAGAACGGGTTGAACCGCAAATCGATGTAGCGACGCAGGTGATTCCCGTGCAGACTGCTGTAGATGCATACATTATCGACAACAAGAAAAAGCCGGTGACCGATGATGTGTCCGTCGATTCACGTCTGTATGAAACGATTGATTTGCGTGAGTTGTATCCGCGCTATTTGCAAGAGTATCCAGCAAATTCGTTCGAGAAAGGCGGTACAGCGCTGTTCGTACTGACGCTTATCGACAATATGCCCAAGGTGAAAATGATTGATTTGCGCTTCCAAGAGCAAGTGCGCGAGACGCAGAACGCTGTAGATAAGTACTATGAGCGCGAAGGCAAGTGGCCACGTTCTGAGCAAGTGTCCGCGCCACAAACGATTGCTGGTGTTGAGACGGATGGTTACTTGTATAAGCTTGATACTGCGGACTTATCGCTTGCAGACGAGACGATTACCAGCGTCTTTTCGAAACGGCAACTGAACTTCCTGATTGACGATCAAGGCCGCGTGTCTGTCGATTATTTGCCTGACCTCGTTCAGTTTCTTGACGTAAACCCGGACGACCGTAAGCCCGGTACCGATTTGACGCTTATGCTCGCCAAACATTCGCTCTATGCGCCGATTGCTGCCAACGTTTATTACTTGGTTGGAGATACCATCGAAATTGCCTCGCCTTGAGCGAGGTTTTTTTGTGGGAATTTGACCATTTGTCAGCACACGTGACACTTGATTTAAAATTACATATATTTTAAATATAAATAGAAATTGAAACTTACCACTTGCAACCAAGGGGGCACATGAAAGAGCAGAATCTAAATTTGGGAACGAACACAAAGAAGCAAAAAAGGAAGCGTGGGAAGGCCTACACGCCGCACGACAGACTGTTCAAACAGTTAGTCGAAACCTTTTTCGAGGAGTTCATGCTCTGCTTTTTTCCGGACATTCATCAACAAATCGATTTCACGCACGTCCGCTTTTTGCCGAAGGAGATGTTCACTGACGTGACGGCGGGCGAGAAGCGCGAAGTAGACATTTTGGTCGAGACAAAGTTGTTAGGCACACCTTGCCTGTTGATCATTCACTTGGAAGGTCAGGAGGAATATCAAGAGCAGTTTCCAGAGCGGATGTTCCTATACTTCAGCCGGCTATACGAGAAATATCGCGTCAAAATCTTGCCGATTGCGATTTTCGCGCACGGCAGAAACCTGAAGGAGCCCGACCAATTTACGGTCGAGTTGCCGTTCAAAAAAGTGTTAACTTTTTCGTATTTGGTGGTACGATTAAAGCAGAAGGATTGGCGTGAGTTTTTGCGCCACGATAACCCGGTGGCCGGGGCACTGATGAGCAGGGCGGGTTAGTGTGAAAACGGGCAAGCGTGCCCGTTTTACGGCCAACTACTGGTAGAAATGAAAGTGGCATCGCCCCACAGACTTTCTTTTCTGCCGACTAAGGGACAAACTTTAATAAACAGGAGCGAGTGCAGATCAAACTTGAATTTTTGCAGATGATGGCACGGCTTAAGTTGAATCCGGCGAAGATGCAGTTGCTGGTTGTGTTTTTCGAGACCTACCTGCCGCTTGGCAAGCAGGAAGAGGCGGAGTTAGCGACAATGATTCACCAGTTAGCACCGAAGGAGGAGTCAGAGATTATGGAGTTGTACACGTCGTGGGAACTTAAGGGCATGGAGAAAGGCAGAAAACAAGGCAAGTTGGAGGGCATTCAACAAGGCAAGTTGGAAGGCAAGTTGGAAGGCGAGCGTCTAGCGAAATTGGAACTTACACGCAAGTTGGTCGCGGAGGGACTTGTAAGCATTGAGAAGATTGTTGAACTGACGGGGTTATCGAAAGAAGAGATTGAACATCATCAGTGATTGTTTTTTTTACTTATCAAATTTGCTATCATGAAACGCCGCTACCCATCATATGATGTTACTAGTCCGATTGTTGTACGAGTCTAATCGCTATGGAGGGGTAGCAGTGGAGAAAGTAGATATTTTTCGCGATATAGCGGAACGGACCGGCGGTGACATCTATTTAGGGGTGGTTGGCGCTGTTCGCACCGGCAAATCGACGTTCATCAAACGATTTATGGAAACGGCGGTGCTGCCGAACATTCCGCATGAGGCGGAACGGACGCGTGCGGTGGATGAGTTACCGCAAAGTGCGGCGGGTAAGACAATCATGACGACCGAGCCGAAATTTGTACCGAATCAGGCGGTGCAAATTGATGTGGCGGAAGGGCTTAGCGTCAACGTGCGACTTGTCGATTGTGTCGGTTATGCGGTCGAAGGAGCCAAAGGTTATGAAGACGAGAACGGCCCACGGATGATTACGACGCCGTGGTTTGACGAGCCGATCTCATTCCAAGAAGCGGCGGAAATTGGCACGCGAAAGGTGATTATTGAACACTCGACGCTTGGCGTCATCGTTACGACCGATGGTTCGATTGCCGAAATTAGTCGCGAGTCGTACGTCTCTGCCGAGGAGCGAGTAGTCAGCGAGTTAAAAGAAGTGGGCAAACCGTTCATCATGGTGCTCAATTCGCTCCATCCGCAGCATGAAAACACAATCGCCTTACGCGAGCAGTTGCAAGAAAAATACGGCATTCCTGTGATTGTCTTGAGTGTGGCGACGATGAACGAGCACGAAGTGCTGTCTGTGCTACAAGAAGTTTTGTACGAATTTCCCGTGCACGAAGTGAACATCAATTTGCCGGGTTGGGTGATGGTGCTCGAAGAAAAGCACTGGCTACGTAGCCATTACGAGAAGACGGTGCACAACATGATTCTCGACGTCCGCAAATTGCGCGATATTTCGCGTGTCGTCGAGCAGTTCATGGCGGTCGAACATATCGAGCGGGCGTCACTGGCTGGCATGAATATGGGGCAAGGAATCGCGGAAATCGATCTGTATGCAGCCGACACGCTTTATGACCAAATTTTGATGGAAGTCGTTGGCGTCGAAATTCGCGGCAAAGACCACCTGCTTGAGTTGATGATCCAGTTCACACATGCAAAACGCGAGCATGACAAATATGCGGAAGCCATCGATATGGTCAAATCAACTGGTTATGGCATCGCGCCAGCAGCTCTTGAAGAAATGACGCTCGACGAACCCGAACTGATTCGTCAAGGCTCGCGCTTCGGTGTCCGCTTGAAAGCGACTGCACCGTCGATTCACATGATTCGCGTCGACGTTGAATCGGAATTTGCGCCAATCATCGGCACCGAGCGTCAAAGCGAAGAGTTAGTCAAATACTTGATGCAGGACTTCGAAGACAACCCGACACGCATATGGGACTCCGACATCTTCGGACGTTCGCTACACTCCATTGTGCGTGACGGCATTCAAGGCAAACTAGCGATGATGCCCGACAACGCTCGCTACAAACTCCAAGAGACACTCGGACGTATCATCAACGAAGGGTCTGGCGGACTGATTGCCATCATACTTTAACCATTTTATAGCCGATTTTCAGTCGAAAAGTAGCGAAAATTGTCAAGCGCCGAATGTTCGGCGCTTTTTTTTATAAAAATTTTACACAACCCCTTGTCATATCTTGGTTTCTGTATTACTATAACAAGCGTAAACGGTTACAAAGGAGGTGAAATGGATGAACAAAACGGATTTGATCAACAAAGTAGCTGAACTTGGTGAACTTTCAAAAAAGGATGCAGGCAAAGCAGTTGACGCTGTACTCGATTCGATTTCCGAGTCCCTGAAAGCAGGTGACGCGGTACAAATCGTTGGTTTCGGTACATTCAAAGTGACGCACAAGCCGGCTCGTCAAGGTCGCAACCCGTCCACAGGACAAACGATTGACATTGCCGCTTCGAACAAAGTGAGTTTCTCACCTGGCGCAACGTTGAAAAACGCTGTCAACTAAACTTTGCTACATATTTGATAGCATAGAAAACCGTGGGCGACCGCGGTTTTTTATTTGTAAATAAATCGAGGTTAGCCACGATTATGATGGTGATGGCTGGATTTTTGTCGATGTTCTCTTATTTACTCATTCCTGGACTGTTATTCCTTGTGGGGGCGGTGTTTGCTTGGTGGGGGAAACAGTAAACCTGAATAATATACTAAACGCTGGAATCCAAATAATCTCGTGGGTACCTCGGCGTTTTTTTATGCCCTTTTTTTATGACATCTGCTCTCAAATCAAAAAAATGTTATATAATCATAATATGGTTTGCGCATAAAATGCGAAATGGAGATGGTTCGGTTGAAGTGGAGTTTATGTGTTGCGTGTCTATGTCTGTTTATTTTGCTAACAAGCGGTTGCTCAAAGCCAGACGAGAATGGAAATAATAAGGACGCTAAAAAAACAGAAGATGTGGTTAAAAAAGAAGGAGAACTAGACGCAAACGCTCCGGACGCTCCGACTTCGCAAACGGAAGAGCCACCGAAGCAAAAAGTGAAACCGATTACACTGCCCACTGCTTACAAGTGGCTTGAGGATCGCACGAAGACGAAGAAAATCAATCCGAAAGGCGATCCGATTTTTGCGTTCCATGAAGCCGATTTTGATCTGGACGGTCAAAAGGAAGCGGTCGTTTCGTTCGGCAATCGACCGGAGTGGGGTACGTTTCCAAAATTTTTCATTTTGCTACCAGGCAGTAATGATTCCACGGAAAATATGCGTATTATTGAAAGTGCGGATGTTGATTCATATTCACTGGAGGTTATTCGCCTAAAGGGTTCGGAGAGACCATATATGTATTTGATACACCACGGAGGCAATTTCGACTTAAAATCGCTCTATTCTTTTGACGGGTCACGAATCCATTCGATTTTTGAAGACGTTTATCTACCAAAGGCCGAACTTTACGACGGCGATGGCGATGGCTACATCGATGGATATAACAAAGCATTTGACACTTATACGACTTGTTACGAGGAATTAGCGGTTGATTACGTGTGGGACGGCAAGCAATTTGTAGAGCAGAACATGGCTTACGATGCGGGGGCTTACCCGACCGACCCGAAACGGTTGATTCATGAATACTTAAAGTTGTTGGAGCTCGGCA
>CANHCR010000031.1 GCA_947459205.1 Caryophanales bacterium
AAACTGTGCTATATTTTAGAAAAAGGAGGCGCGCCAATGAAACGCATAGTTATCATTTTCTCATTCTTCCTGTTCATAACGATTTTGTCAGCCTGCCAAAGTGAACCGCTACCTAGCGAGAAGTCGATCATCGAGATGATTCAAAAAGCTTCATTACTCAGCACGGATTTTGAAATCAGTCCGATGTCATATAACAATGAGGTTTGCATTTCACTTTCCAAACCGCAAAATATAAAAACATATGTGCAGTTGCGCTATACTGATCAAGCAAACATTTTTTGCGAAGCGCAAGAGTTTCAGACCACAAATCCCATTCGTTATCAGGATTGGGTCAATCAGGTGGAGACGGTTTACGGCAGCGAGGCGCTTTCCTCATTCCTAGAAAAAGTCCCGAAACTTCCCGTAAAAGAAATTCCTTTTTATGTGCATCACGACGGCAAACTTTTGGTCAACACGAATCTTGGCGGGAGAGGTTCTTCGCTCGGACTCGTTCAAGAGTGGGAGAAGGCAGCGGTCACACGAATCGAATCTTCTTCTGAAGACAGCGAGTCGCTCAAATACAAATTTATATTACCTTATTACAACGATCACGAAGAAAGCGAGTCGCTAAGTCCAGAAGAAAAAGCGGGGAAAATCGAAAAAGAAATCGATTTGGTTCAAACAGATAAAGGTTGGCGATTGAACACGCTCATCGATACGTTGGGGCGTTAAAAGACAGCACATCGAACACAAAAAACGGCGCAACCATACCTGTGGTCTGCGCCGTTTTTAATATTATGTTTCATGCGATTGAAATTGAGTATTGTACAAACGGGCATAGAGTCCGTCCATTGCAAGCAGTTGTTGGTGGGTCCCGCGTTCAACGATTCTGCCTTCCTCTAGTACTAAAATAAGATCTGCAGCCTGCACAGTAGACAAGCGATGAGCGATGACAAGTGTCGTACATGACGTTATCAATTTTGTCAATGCGTCCTGAACGTAACGCTCCGACTCGGTATCTAAGTGTGCCGTCGCCTCATCTAGCAACAAAATGTTCGGTTCCGCTAGAACAGCGCGCGCAATCGCCAATCGCTGCCGTTCCCCACCGGAAAGTCGATGCCCTCGCTCCCCAACAATCGTGTCAAAGTCTAGCGGCAATTTCAAGATAAAGTCATAAATGTTCGCCTTTCGGCACGCTGCTTCGAGTTGCTCATGATTCGCCTCGGGTCTTGCGAACAATAAATTTTCACGGATTGTCGCATGCCACAAAAACGTTTCCTGTGTCACCGTTGCCATCACATGGCGCAACGAGCGTAGTGACGTTTGTTGAATCGGCACACCGTCAACCGTAATTTCACCTTGTTGCGGATCATACAAACGAGGAACTAACCCCAGCAACGACGATTTGCCGGCCCCACTCGGTCCAACGAGCGCTACCACTTGCCCAGGGTGTGCTTCAAATGAAATGTCATGCAAAACCGTCCGCGACTCATCATATGCAAATGAAACATTAGAAAAAACAAGATGTCCGTTCACTCGATCTGGCAATTCAATGGGTTCGGATGCCTCACTCACACTCGGTCGCAAATCCAAATACTCAAAAATCCGTTTAAATACCGCCAAAGCGGTAGCCACCTCTACATGCAAATTCATTAACTGCGAAACCGGTTGATACAATCGCGTCAAACAAGCCGCAAAAGCAATAATCTCACCGATTGTCATGCGCTCCAACATGACGTTCCAGCCGCCATAAAAATAGACGAGTGCCGTCCCGAGCGGCGCCAGCACACCAACCATCATGAGAAACCACCGACCAATCAACTGCAACCGCAATTCCAAATGCATCACACGCTGATTGGTTTGCGTAAAGCGCTGTCGCTGATATTCCTCCTGATTAAATAATTTCGTTAACATCGCGCCTGACACGCCAAACATCTCATTGATTTGCGCCGACAAATCCGCCCGCGCCTCCTGAACTTGGGCACGCAGTCGTTTTCGCTTACGCGAAACGATTCTTACCGGAATGATGAATAACGGTAAAATCAACAAACTAACAACCGCCAACGCCCAATCCAAATAGAACAACACACCAATCGTCGATAACACAACAACCGTTTGTGTAATGCCAGAGACGACCAATTTACTAAGCACGTCTTGCACGGTTTGCACATCACCAATCAATCGCTGTACGATTTCACCACTTCGACTAGAGGTGAAAAAAGACGCCGATTGTCGTTGTAAATTTTGATACAGTTGCGCCCGCAAATCACGCATCACGCCTTCTGCTACTTTATTATTCGAATGATTTTGAAATACTCCGAGCAAACCACTGCATACAGGCAATGCAACTAGAAGGATGATTAGTATAGCAAAACGGCGCATATCCTCTTCAGGAATCGCATGATCTATCATATCCATCAAAATAAGTGGCGGTCCAAGCGATATAAGCGACGCTACAGCAGCAAGAGCAATGATAACAATTAAAGACTTTACATATGCACGAAACAAACCAAGCACTCTAGAAAGTGATGCTTCACGCCAATGAATCTTCGGTGGTTGCCCACCTTGATCTAGACGACTGAACGGATGCCCCATTCCTCCTCCATCAATCAACCCGAATCCCCCCTCGTATTCATCATAACCGCAAAAAAGAAACCGCCGCAACCCAACGGATGAGTTGCAACGGTTCCTGATTACTTAAAACTCGTTTTTTGCTAATACATTAGTTTGCCAACGTATTCACGCTCACTGCTGTTGACTGTGCCGAACGATTGTTTGCTGCATCGTATGCTAGCACTCTTACATTATACGATGTATTCGCAGTCAGATTCGCAAACGTATAACTCGGACTCGATGCCGTAGCAATGTAAGCACCATTCAAATAAACATTATAACCTCTCACACCAACATTATCAGTCGATGCTGTCCAAGATGCAGTAAATGCGTTTCGAGTAACGTTCGAAGTCGTAACATTACTTGGTACAGTTGGAGCGACAGTGTCAATCACAGGTTCGCCATTCGTGATCACGCGATTGTTTAATTGGAACGTACCAAGTTGGAAATTATAATTTCTCGTTGCATTATTATCCCAAACGCCTGCACCATTATTGAATGCCGCCTCAATACCAGTTGCAGTGCCAATGTTTAACGTAATAACGTTAAAGCCTGCATAAGTTGATGGCTGCATAACAATTCCTGGAGATACTGTCCATGCACCACCAATTGGGCGGTAGTGAATATTTGAAACTGTGCCGCTTGCTACTCGATAGAAAATTCGAATCGTGTTATTCGCTGCTGTTGTAACGGACAACGGTGTCGACAGAGCAGATTGATTATTTGCGTCATCAAGCGCTCTAATTGTATATACATAAGTCGTACTTGCCACTGTCGCGTTATCTGTAAATCTGTTTGTTGTCACTGTTGATAGCAGTGTTCCATTACGCAACACTTGATAACTTTTAACACCTACATTGTCTGTAGAAGCCGTCCATGTCAAAGTCACTGTCGTCGCTTGTAGCTGAGTAGTCAACACATTAGATGGTACCGCAGGTGCAATGGTGTCAATGAAAGGTTCGCCTACTTTTACTGTATTGTTCTCAACAGTTGACGTGCCCATCAAAATCATATAATCCTTCGTGGCATTGTTATCCCACAAACCGTTACCATTAGTGAATGCTGCGCGCAATCCAGTTGCTGTACCCAAATCCAAAGTTACAACATGATAACCATTAATCGTTGACGTATTCATTCTTGTACCTGGCGCGACTGTCCATGTACCACCGTTAGGACTATAGTGAATAAATACATTGCCATTCCATGATATCGGTGCTTTGTAATAAACGGTTGCTTTGTTAGAAGCAACTAAACTTGCTGTCAACGTATTTCCTGCCATATAGTTTCCTGCCGCATCAAGTGCTCGGATTGAGTATACATAAGGGATATTCTCAACAATACCACTATCTGTGTAAGTTAATCCATTCGTGACTGTCGCCACAAGCACACTGTTGCGATAGATTTGATATGCCGTCACTCCAATGTTGTCTGTTGCCGCACTCCAAGTCAGCATAATTGACGAATTGGTTTGCGATGCTTTGCGCAAATCTGTGATTGCTGATGGATTCGCCAAATCGATGTTCAAATTGCCGATCGTCGCCAAAGCACTGTTGCCGGCTTTATCCATTGTTGTACCAGTTGTGCTTACATTTGTTCCAGATTGGTTTAACGTAATCGGTTGCGTACATGTCGCAATTCCAGAACCATTATCGGAACATGTAAATTCGATTGTAACTGGCGTTGTATACCAACCATTTGCGTTCGGCTCAGTTGTCGTCGTGCCGCTGATGATTGGAGCTGTTTTGTCAATCAAGATGTCTTCTACTTCGATGGTCGCGCTATTACCTGCCAAATCCATAACAGTAATTGTCTCGCCTTCTGTCAATCCTTCGCTGCTAATGACGATGTCAGTTGGGCATTCCACCACGCCAGACAAGTTGTCCGTACATGTGAAGCTGATCGTCACATCGGACGTGTACCAGTCGCCATTTTTTGTCCCGCTTACGGTGTAACTAACAACCGGTGACTCGAGATCAATGTTGATGCCCTCTACACTTGTGTTGGTCTCATTGCCTGCAACATCAATTGCTGTTCCAATCACTTTTGCATTTTCTACAGACTCGTTCAATGTCAATGATTCCGTGCAACTTGCGATATCTGATAATTCATCCGAGCAACCGAATGCTACCGTTACTGGTGTATTGTACCAACCATTTGCGTTCGGCGCAGTTGTCGCCGTGCCGCTGACGATTGGTTTTGTTTTATCGATAAAAATTTCTTCAATTTCAAACAAGAAACTGTTTCCTGCTTGATCATCAACAATTACCATCAATCCAGATGTACTGCCCTCTTCACTAATGATAAGATCAGCAGGACATTCCACGATACCAGATAATAGATCAATGCACGTAAATCTGATTGTGACATCTGAACTGTACCATCCGCCATTTTTCGTACCGTTTATCGTGTAATTTACAACAGGTACATCCATGTCGATGTTGATTCCATTAAATAAGAGTTCCGTTATGTTTCCTGCTTTATCGAAAATCTCGACCACAGCATTCAAATCAATTCCCGATTGAGTAAATTCGATCGCATCCGGACAACTTACCACGCCGGACAAGTTATCAGAACATGTAAACTCAATCGTTACTGATCCGTTATACCACCCGTTTGCATTTGGTAATGTCGTTGCAGCCCAAGTAACAATTGGTGCTGTTTTATCAATCTTAAATTCTTCGATATTTACTTCAACTACATTCCCTGCCAAATCTTCGACCATATAAGATAAGCCAGACGTAATCCCTTCATTGCTGATGACCACATCAGCTGGGCATTCTACAACACCCGACAACAGATCAGCGCAAATAAATCTAACTGTTACATCTGATGTATACCACTCACCATTTTTCGTTCCAATTAATGTATAAATCACTTCTGGAGCATCCAAATCAACATTTACACCTTCGATGGCATATTCCGTTTTGTTTCCTGCCACATCAAACACTTCTAAAGTTTCAGTATAGTTTTGGACATTCTCTGCAAAATCGATTGGCAAAGGACAAGTAACAACACCAGATTGTTCATCAGTACATGTGAATTCGAATGTAACAGGTCCGTTATACCAGCCATTTGCATTTGGAGTCGCAGATGCAATACCACTTACGATCGGCGCTGTTTTATCAATTTGCAGGTCGATAATTGTAATCGTCGTCTCATTACCTGCAAAATCATACACCGTAAATGTCAAGCCAGTTGTGAATCCTTCAGTGGAAATCGTTTGATCACTCGGGCATGTATCTACACCCGACAAGTCATCGTCACACTGAAAAGAGATTACAACATCCGAAGTATACCAACCATTTGAATATGTCCCGGTCAGCGTGTAATTAACAATTGGTGCAGACAAATCGATATTTACAACTGTTTCTACCAGCGTAATATTTCCTGCCACGTCCACAGCCTCGGCAATTACCAATTGATTTTCACCTGAAGTGCTAACAACTTGAGATACAGGACAAACATCAACACCAGCATGCGGATCTTCGCAGTTATACTCTAGGAGAACAGGTGCATTATACCAACCGTTACTATTCGCTGCAGGAGCAACTGTCGTTGTCACTGTCGGACCATCAATATCGATGTTAATATTCTCAATTGTGACTGTCGTGCTGTTTCCTGCCTGATCAAAAACAGTTACAACAATTTGCTGACTGATGCCACTTTCCGTTAATGTGATCAACGAAGGGCACTCTTCAATTCCAGAAACAGCATCTTCACAATAAAATTCTGCCGTTACATCCGAAGAATACCAGTCACCGTTGAAATCACCTGAAAGTAAATATTCTACAATCGGTGCAACTTTATCAATATGAATATCGCTAATCGTCAATTCTGTGGAATTACCAATCAAATCTGTGGCAGTGACAACCACGGACTGACCGAAAGCTTCCGTTGATAATGTTTGAGAAGCGGGACAAACAGCAACGCCCGACAAATCATCCGCGCAAATAAAATCGATGGTTACATCGTTTGTAAACCATCCGCTGCTATTTGCTGATTGTGAGATACTATACAAAATTTGCGGACCTACTTTGTCAATATCAATATTTTCAACCGTTATACTATTGCTATTACCTAATTTATCAGTTGCAGTCAAAGTTATCGATTGATCTGCACCACTATCTGTCAATGTTGTCGTTTGTGGACAAACAGCAACCGGCGATAATGAATCAGAACATGTGTAAGAAATGATCACATCTTCTTTGTACCATTCACCTGTTTTCGAAGTTTCGATTACATAATTAATTTCAGGGCCAGTAATGTCAACGCCAAAATCTAACGCCGCTGTATTCAAAGGGTGCGCACTTTCTACAACAGAAAGTAGATGCACACTTTCCGATAATGAATCAACTACTTCATATGTCCATTCGCCATTCAAGTCTGCAGTTGTTTGTCCTAATTTTACGTTATTAACGTACACATCGAGAACAGCACCTACTCCGGATAATCCAGTGATTGATGGCGTAGAGTCTGCTATAAATTGTTCGTTTGTCGGGCTAATAATACTAATAGCAACCGGTTCGCGATACACATGAATGTCAAATTTTTGAGTGGTTAGACCATCTTCAGCAGTCACTTCGACTTCAAATTCGTTATCACCAACCAACAACGGTAAATCTGCAGAAAATTCACCACTTACAATTTCGACACCATTTAACTTCAATGCTGCCTTCTCATCTTCCGCATTTGCTTTCACTTGTATTTCATCAATGTCTTTTCCAACCGTGACATAGTAAGCAAATTGGCTATTCGAGAACGAAGGTGAGAGTTCACCCTCAGACAACTCTAGTCCGCTCAAATTTGCATTCTTCGATGGCACATAAATAATCGTCGAAAACCCTAAGTCATTATGTAGATTATTAAAGTAATTGACGTTGTTTGTGCGTTTTTTCCACAACGTACCTTTGCTATAACCCAAAGTAGGATTCGTCGAAGTCAATGTTTCGCCAAGTGTGAAAAATGATCCGCTCGCACAGTTTACACAAGCAAATTTGAGTGCGTATTTTTCACCTACATTCACATCTGCCGGTGAAGCAAAATCAACTCGTTGCCAACCGTTCGCAATCGGGTTGCGAATAAACGATCCAGTAACGACAGTCTCGGTAGGTTTGCCGCTTCTGTCTAGCTGTACGATTTGAACATGTAGTCGTCCCAAACCTGCTGATCCCGCTTGACCAACCTTGAAAAACTCAATTGCGCTCAATTTCCCTGTAGTGCCCACTTCAAATGTCTGATACAAAGAATGTCCAACATTATTAATGGTGCCCACTTGCTGCGAACGTTGGAACGATGCTGGTTTGTGACTTTGATCCGTCACCTCCGCCGCCTGCACACCGACCGCCGTGAACAATAGCGCACTTAACACGACGAACAATGGTGCAATCCAATACCAAACGTTACTTCTTACGATTGTCATTTGCATATTTCCCTCTCCTCGCTTTTATCTGATTCATGCCAGTGGCATACAATACATCTTAATCAGCGAAAAAAAGGCGTTCAATACGATTCTGTGAGAAATTGTGTCTAATTTCGCAACCCGTATTTGTTATCGTTTTCATTGTGTCTAAACTGTTACAATTCCATCGGTTTGTGAACAAAATGTGAATAAAAACAGGACGAATTCTCACAAAAATAGCCCCTTCCACTCGTTCTAAAAACGAGTAGCGAGGCTTCATATCCAATCGTATGTTGTTTCGTTATCCCTTCACCTGACCGCTTTGTTCGCGTTCACCAAAAAACATCTCCCAAGCCAACGCAGTCTCAACGCGCGATTCTTCGTCCGTCAGCTTGCGCACAAGTTCCATCTCCACTTGCGTGATTTCCTCACCTTGAAAATTGATTTCTGCAATCGAGGCAATAATTTTCACAATCGCAATCGCCTGATTATCAGGAGTGTACGCAATCACTTTTTGCCCGGTCGGAAACACACGGAAGCCCTTTTTCACCATTTTGCCCTTACCGTACTCCAGCAATTCGAACAATTCACGCTCCGACTTAAACTTACAAACCGAATTAAATTCTGTTGCAAAGCCCATGCGAATCCCCCACTTATTCCAAACTAAATTTCAAAGCTTGACGTTCTTCGTGACGCAACAATGCCAATGAAATCAACTCATCCAAAAGTTGTCCGTATGGTTTGCCCGTCTCCTTCCAAAGCAAAGGGTACATACTGAACGGAGTAAAGCCAGGCATCGTGTTAATTTCATTTAAATAGATTTCGCCTGTCGTCCGCTCGACAAAAAAGTCAACGCGCGACAATCCGCTACCATCAATCGCTTCAAACGCCTTTACCGCCAATTTCCGCAGCAATTCACTCGTTTCTCCAGACAGAACGGCAGGAATGACCATTTCTGATTTACCATCCAAATACTTTGCTTTGTAATCATAAAATTCATTTGACGGGACAATCTCGCCAACAACCGATGCATCAATCTGATTGTGACCCAGCACAGCCACCTCTACCTCACGACCGTCAATTGCCTCTTCAATCAGCACTTTTCGGTCGAAAAGCAACGCCAACTCAATCGCCGCTTGCAATTGATCGCGGTCCTTCGCTTTTGAAATACCGACGCTCGAACCCGAATTGGCCGGTTTAATAAAATTCGGATAGCTGAGTAATTGTTCTGCCTGCGCCAAAATTTGGTCAGGCATTTGCAACCACTGCGACTTTGTAAAATGAATAAACTTACACTGTGGCAAGCCGGCCTCAGCGAATACTTTTTTCATCATCACCTTATCCATGCCGACCGCAGATGCAAGCACACCCGTACCGACATAAGGTACATTCGCCATCTCTAAGAGTCCTTGAAGCGTTCCATCCTCACCATACGTCCCGTGCAGAAGCGGAAACACCACGTCAAAAGTTTCACCCGATTGCTCAAACAGCGTTTGCAACAAATCACCGCCGCTCTCGGAAAACTGTAATTGCTCTACGCCGACCTGCGCCGACTGCAACGGTGAACCTAATCGAAACGCTCCTTGTTTTGAGATAAATACAGGGTATATGTCGTATTTATCAAAATCAAGCGCACCGATGACCGCCGCCGCCGTGCGCAAACTAACCTCATGCTCGCCGGATTTTCCACCATAAAAAATCGCCAGTCTTAATTTTGCCGGCTGTTGTTGTTCAGCAACCATTTGCAAACTCCTTTGTAATAACGTTCACTCGTTTTCACGAAACGACAATTGCAAAAAATGCATAGCGCGTGACGCCCGACCACGCTGGAGAATCTCGATAATTCCACAAGCGTTGATAACTATTATTCGTGTGCGCATTGACCAGCGGTTCACCAACATCATTGAAGGCCGTCACCATCGCACTATGCGTAAATCGACCGTCACCGTTCCAATCATATTGAATCACGTCACCAACTTGCAACGCACTCGCCGTAGCCTGCAGCTCACCGCGCAAACCGCGTTGAGCCGTCCGTAAGTACCAATGCAAACTATGCGCGACCGCCCAACTGTAGCTCCACGTTTCTGGACCACCAGGACGATAATCACCACGTATCCACCAGCCTTGCGCCCTATTGTTAGTATAATTCATCGGCGCACCACCTGCAAAGAGACATTGCGAGATGAAATTGGTGCAGTCGACCGGGAAATTAGGAAACGCCGGATTTCGACTGTTCCACCAACGGTCAGCGTACGCCTTTGCTTTCATTCGATCGTACACGTTCAACCACCTCCTGATTCATTAATGTATTCGAAAAAATCAGGAGCATGACGATAAAAAGGGGCATACCTGCCCGTTTGACGGCCAAAAACTGGCCAAATTTTCACAAAAAAACTTTACTCACTCCCACGCAAGTTATATACTATTTTTATGCGCAAAAATGCAATTAAGCAAGAAAAGAAAGGGATGAAACAACATGAGCAAGAAAGATGCATTCAACGTCCGCAAGTCGCTTCAAGCGAATGGACAAACGTACTTTTACTATGATTTAAATCAGTTCGAGTCAAACGGAAATGCTGGCATCTCCAAATTGCCGTTTTCCATCAAAGTTTTGCTTGAAGCAGCCCTTCGCCAATTCGACGGACGTGCAATCACGCAAGAGCATGTCAATCAAATTGCCAATTGGGCAAACGGTCGCGACGCGAACAAAGAAATTCCGTTTATCCCTGCACGTATTGTTCTGCAGGACTTTACAGGAGTTCCAGTCGTTGTCGACCTAGCAGCGATGCGTTCAACGGTCGAAAAAATCGGTGGGGATCCGAAGCGCATCAATCCGCTCGTACCGGTCGATCTGGTCATCGACCACTCTGTCATGGTTGACTATTTCGGAACGAGTGATGCACTTGAAAACAATATGAACGTTGAGTTCCAACGCAACGAGGAGCGCTACCGCTTCTTGCGCTGGGCACAAACCGCATTCGACAATTTCCGCGCCGTACCTCCGGCGACGGGTATCGTTCACCAGGTGAACCTTGAGTACCTTGCCTCCGTAGCAGCAAGCAAAACAGTCAACGGCGAAACCGAAGTTTATCCTGATTCACTTGTCGGTACCGATTCCCATACAACGATGATCAACGGTCTCGGTATCGTCGGTTGGGGCGTTGGCGGTATCGAAGCGGAAGCGGGCATGCTTGGCCAGCCGCTCTACTTCGTCACACCTGAAGTCATCGGTTTCAAATTGACCGGCAAATTGGCTGAAGGGGCAACCGCAACAGACCTTGCACTGACTATCACGCAAACTTTGCGCAAAAAAGGCGTCGTCGGCAAATTTGTTGAATTCTATGGACCTGGACTAAGCAACATTAGCCTTGCAGACCGTGCTACCGTAGCCAACATGGCACCTGAATACGGAGCAACCATTGGCTTCTTCCCAGTTGATAGCGAAACGCTCAACTACCTGCGTGCGACTGGTCGTACTGAAGAGCAAATCACGCTCGTCGAGCAATACTACAAAGCTCAAGGCATGTTCCGCAGCGATGCAACACCAGATCCAGTGTTTACCGAAACACTAGAACTTGACTTGTCTACTGTCGTACCAAGTTTGGCAGGACCGAAACGTCCGCAAGACCGCGTCGAATTGACGCAAATGAAACAATCGTTCAACTCAATTGTTCGCACACCAATCGACAAGGGCGGATACGGCCTAAGCGAAGAGAAAATTTCGCAAGTCGCAGTACTCGAGCGCCCGCAAGAAAAAGCACAACTTGGTGCAGGCGCAGTCGTCATCGCTGCGATTACAAGCTGTACGAATACATCCAACCCGAGCGTCATGATCGGCGCAGGTTTGCTTGCCAAAAAAGCAGTTGAGCGTGGTTTGAAAAAGCCTGCTTATGTAAAAAGCAGTTTGACACCAGGATCGCGTGTAGTCACCGACTACCTTGTCAAAGCCAATTTGCTCGAGTCCCTTGAGGCACTTGGCTTCCACGTAGCGGGTTACGGTTGTGCAACTTGCATCGGTAACAGCGGTCCATTGCCAGACGACGTCAGCCAACTGATTGCTGACAATGATTTGACCGTTGCAGCTGTATTGAGCGGTAACCGCAACTTCGAAGGCCGCGTGCATGCACAAGTAAAAGCTAACTATCTTGCCTCGCCGCCACTCGTGGTCGCTTATGCGCTTGCAGGCACCGTTGATATCGACTTGTCGAACGATCCAATCGGACACGACGAGCAAGGAAACGCAGTCTTTTTGAAAGACATTTGGCCTACTTCACAAGAAGTGCAAGAGGCCATGTCCGCAGCCATCACACCGGAAATGTTCAACAATCAATATCAGCATGTATTCCACGCCAACGAGCGTTGGAATCAAATCGATGTTCCTAAAGGGGAACTTTACGAGTGGGATACAAAATCGACCTACATCCAAGAACCGCCATTCTTTACGGGCCTTGCTCCTGAACCGGGTGATATCGCTGTGATCAAGGGTGCTAATGCGCTTGCATTGATGGGCGATTCAGTCACGACCGACCACATCTCGCCGGCTGGTAACATCAAAACAGACAGCCCTGCAGGATTGTATTTGACTGAAAACGGTGTGACAAAAGAGGACTTCAACTCTTACGGTTCTCGCCGCGGTAATCATGAAGTGATGATGCGCGGAACATTCGCGAACATTCGCATTCGTAACCAAATGGCTCCAGGCACAGAAGGTGGCGTGACAACGTACCTGCCGACTGGTGAAGTGATGTCGATTTACGATGCTTCGATGAAATATCAAGCATCGGGCACACCGCTCGTTGTGCTTGCAGGCAAAGAATACGGCACGGGCAGTTCGCGCGACTGGGCGGCAAAAGGTACGTTCTTGCTCGGCGTTAAGGCCGTCATCGCGGAAAGCTTCGAGCGCATCCACCGTAGCAACCTCGTCGGCATGGGCGTGTTGCCGTTGCAGTTCAAAGAAGGTGAGAGCTGGAAGGTACATGGCATTACTGGTTCCGAAACATTTGATATCATCGGTCTCAGCAACGATGTGAAACCCGGACAAACACTCACGGTCCAAGCGACACGTACAGACGGTTCAACATTTACATTTGACACGATTGTCAGACTCGACAGCTTGGTCGACGTCGACTACTACCGAAATGGCGGTATTTTGCAAACGGTATTGCGTCAAATCATTAAAGAAAATCAATAGTTCATACACCAAAAAGCGACTCTGCAGTTTCACACTGCAAAGTCGCTTTTTTTTGCATCTATTCATCATTTTGCTTTCGGTTTCAAATACTCTTCCGTCAAAAAAGAATTTCCGTTTCGATAAAATCGCGGATCAAACACAGCAATCCGCCGCTCATCCTCAACCCAGACCACGAACGGCGACCACTCAACGAGCGTCTGCGCATATTTATTGTTGCGGAACAACAGCTCTCGATCTGCATCTTCCTGCGATATCAATGTCTCCCGCAAACGTACCCCGCGTACGATGTCCCCAGACTTCATTTCGACAACCGCACCCTTTTTTCCAACCAACACAAACTGCGTCGGGATAAAGTCGGCGACCAGTGTCAACTGCTCATATTCATGCTTGTAGCGATCATAGAGCACGGCTCCCTGCACCGCCTGACTGACTACCTGCAAAACAATGCACAACCACACCACACGGTATACTTTAAAAGATGGCCACTTATGCGGAGCGAAACGAACGACGAGAAACCCGATCAAAATGAACAACCAAAAAACCAAATCTACAATCGGCGTCGTGCCGAACGTCAACCTGACCGATGAAAAAGGTTCAAAATAACCGGTACCCCATGCGTTGAAAATGTCAGCCGTATTGTGAATGAAAACTGCAAGCATACTGAACCCAAACAAAAAGCGCCCCTTCACCTTGAAAATGAGAGCACTCAATGCAGAAAGCAGCACCGCCCAAACCGGCACAAGAAACAGCGAGTGCGTAATGCCTCGGTGCCACATCTGGTATTGCCCTTCCGTATCCCAAAACGCCGAAATAACGTCAATATCAGGGATTTGCGAGCCGACTAACGCACAACCTAGCAGTGCGCGCTTCTCAGGCTTCGACAAATTCCGCTTATCCACCGCGCCGTACAAAGCCAGTCCGAACAAAGTATGTGTCACGCTATCCATCGCTGTTTGCCTCCTGAAAAAACAAAAGACGCTTGTCCAGTCAAGCGCCTTTTGTTCGTGAAGGTAGGTTTCTCTCTATGAAAAAAAGATGTTATCAAATGTCTATACAATGAAAATAACATATTTCTTTCATGAAAGCAAGTTACTTTTCACGTTTTTTCATTATTTTTTTCGCGAACGATTTTTCATCATTTGCTGAACCTTGTTCACCTGTTGTTGGTTCAGACCCATTTGTTTCGCCACACGCTTCAACATATCTGGGTCCTGCGCCATTTTCGACATCATGTCCGGATCACTTTGCATCTTTTCAAGTTGCTTGCGAAACGTATAAATGCCAATGAAAAAACCACCGACTAATCCTGCCACTAAAGCCACTGATGCCCAAATAATGATTGCTGTCATGTTTCCTGTTTCTCTCCCTCAACATCTATAGTACTTTTGTAATAAATTTCGTCGCATTCGCCGGATCAGCCATATCGATTTGTTTCACTTCCATCGTATAGGGCTGCTCTTCCGACTCTACAATCCGAATAATCGGACGTCCCGGCAAACCACGATGCTGACCGACTACAATGCCAACCTCACCACTCGACAACTTCACGGAAATCCCGGTCGGATAGACGGACACGCACTTCAAGAAATGCAACAACACTTCGCGATCAATTTTGTTGTAAGCAAGCATCATCAAATGTTCGCATGCCTCGTGAGGCAACATCCGCTTCGACTCATCGTTATCAAACAGTAAATTTTCGTACAAATTCGCAACCGCCACAATTCGCGCATACTGATGAATTTGATCGCCGCCGATTCCGCGCGGCAAGCCTTTGCCATCCAACGTCTCATGATGTTGAAAGGCGGCATGCGCAATCAACAAATTAAATTCTTGACGCTTTTTGATGACTTCAAAACCCTTCCATGTGTGGTGCAATTTCGTGTCAACCGATTGATCGTTGCAATCAGGCACTGCTTTGCCGATATCATGCAGCAATGCACCGACCGCCAGTTCCTTTAACTGTAGTTGGTTCAGACCCATGCTATTGCCTACCATTGTGGACATCACGCAAACGTTCATCGCATGCAAATACTGATCCAAATCATTCGTGCGAATCTCGTTCAATTCAATCAATACCGACTTGTTCTTCATGACGTCATTCATGATTGCTTCAACACCGATGCTAACTTCACGCGAGTTGATTTCCTTGCCTGACTTGATCGCTTTGTATGTCTCATTTAACTTACCAATCACAAGATGTTTCGTTTCTTCTGACAACACTTGCTCCGGATTAACGTCTTCGAAATTAGGATCTTTAATATAAAGCGCCGTCGCCCCGATGTTTTTCAACGTGCTAATCATCGCCGGCGTCAACTGTACGCCCTCTTTCAGCAAAATCGTACCGTTGCTGTTCAACACGTTGCGTCCGAGAAAATGTCCCGGTTGTAATTTTTCGATCGATATGTGGCGCATCTCCATGCCCCCTCATCTATTTTCGCTGCCAATGTCAGCATGTAACGCTTTATCAATCCATTGTCTAGCCTCGTCGCTACCAATGCGAGAAAGCGCCCAAATCGCAGCCGAACGAAGCGCCGGACGCTGATCGCTAGTCGCTATCCGCCCCAAGGCGGGCACAGCCGTATGGTCGCGAAAATGCCCCAATGCGATGACGGCATTACGCTGAATCGGCGTTTTACCACGCCACGATGCAGCACTCGAACCAAACGCTTGTTGAAACTGGCGATTGCTCATCTCAAGGAGCGGCAACAGCAACGGCTTCGCTAATTCAGGATCTGGTTGCAAATCAGCATGTTGTGTCCAGTTTTTCCCCTTGTTTTTGGGACAAACAACCTGACAAGTATCACAACCGTACAAACGGTTACCAATCTTTCGTTTTACCTCGTCCGGCACATCTGTCTTCGTCTGCGTCAAGAACGAAATACAACGCGTCGCATCTAGTTGACCAGGACCTACTAACGCTCCCGTCGGACAAGCATCTATACAAAGCGTACACGAACCGCACTCATCCGTCAAAGGGATATCCGGCGGCAACGGCAAGTTTGTGATCATTTCTCCTAAATAAATCCACGAGCCAAATTCCGGCGATATCACAGAGCAATTTTTCGCACTCCAACCGATACCAGCACGCTCCGCCACCGCACGATCGACGAGCGCTCCTGTATCCACCATCAGTTCGACACGCACATCCTCTATTCGCTCATGTAACCAATCTGCCAATCTCTGCAAGCGTACACGCAATGCGCGATGATAATCTTCTCCCCACGCCGAGCGTGCAATCACGCCACGATAAGCACCTGGCGCCGACTGCGGCGGATTCGGCAACTTGCTAGGGTAAGCCACGGCAATCGCCAAAATCGACTGCGCTTGCTGCAAATGGATCGCTGGATGAACGCGCTTCTCTATATCTTTTTCTTCAAAACCCGAGGCAAACCCTTTATTTTGGTGGTCAATTAATTTTTGTTTTAACGAAAGAAACGGATCAGCCGCAGCAACACCCAATTGATCAATGCCGAGCGATGGCGCCACATCTTTCAACTGCCGTTTCAGTTCTTGCCAATCGGCCACTGTCAATTGTCCAATCACACGTTTCGGTTTCGCGACCATCGACCAGCACCTCAAGCTCCATTTTCACTGCACGACTTTACAGCCGCACGCGCCAACTCATCGCAACGGTTGTTCCATTCATTATCGCTATGTCCTTTTACCTTATGATAAACTACTTGATGCTCATTCATCAACGATAACAATTGCTGCCACAAATCTTGATTTTCAACCGGTTGATTCTTTGCATTTCGCCAACCATTGGCCAGCCAACGCTCATGCCAACGTTGCTTGAAACAATTGACAATGTATGCTGAATCGCTATATACCGCGACTTCACACGGTTGGTTCAATTTGCGCAACGCCTCGATGACCGCCATCAACTCCATGCGATTGTTGGTCGTCTCCGCTGCACCACCAGACAATTCTTTTTTGTGCTCGCCATACATCAAAATCGCGCCCCAGCCACCCGGTCCAGGATTGCCCGAGCACGCGCCGTCGGTATAAATCGTCACTTGTTTCACTGCAATTCACCCGCCTGTTCAAACGGCCACAATCGAAACTCCGCTCGTCCGTATATTAAATCAAGCGGTACCTGACCGAAATAACGACTATCCTTACTACTACCCATCGTTCGATTATCTCCCATCACAAAAACATTACCGTCCGCCACAGTATCCGGCCCATAATCGCCGTCCTCTATCTGTACATCTGTATATTTTTCTAGTATCTTATTGCCGTTGCGATACAGCACACCACCACGAATTTCGACGAGATCACCAGCGACCGCCACCACTCGTTTCACCAAATACGGATCGCCAAACCCACTAAAACCGGGTTCCTTCAATATGACGATATCAGATATTTTCGGTTCATCCCATAAAAAAACAGCCCGGTTGACCAGCAATCGCTCTCCGTCGTGCAAAGTAGGTGACATCGACTGCCCCTTTACGATTGTCAGGTTAAAACCGAACTGATGAAGCAACACGACGATGACGACCGCCAGCACAATCAATTTCAACCACGAAATGATTTCTTGCTTAAGTTTGTCCAACATCACGCGACCTCGTAAAAAATGTATTTTTCCATAATCGATGATACTCGTATACGTGTTGATCGTGAAACGGCACATCGCGCCGCTCAATCCGCTGTAACAATCCTTGCAGCGAGTTTTGCACATTATCACACACACTTTGCGGATAGCGATATGACTTTGAATTTTCCTCGTATTCATCTTGATCGACAACTGCTACGTTGCCGTTCGGATAAAGTACAACATCCAAGTCATAATCAATATATGTAATCACGTTGCCAGTTAAAATCGCCCTTGAAGAAATATTACAATAGTAACGAATGCCCGCCTGTTCGATTAACGCCACCACATTATACCATTGTCCAGGCACGAAAAACGTAATGCCAGGAATGCGGCTTTGCCACACCTTTCCGTTCGCCTCGCGAATCATCGTATTGTGATTGACAAACACCATCAAATTCGCGTCCGCATGTTCAGGTGCCAGCTTGTCCGCGGGAACGCGCCAATTTTCGAGCCACGTGCGATGCAAATGACCGTCATATTTAAAACTTTTGATGACATAGTTATGCGGTTCCATTCGCCTCGCCTCCCCTATACTAAGAAAAGCATATCTGCACGCCAAAATCAAATGACGTAGCAAATATGCTTATCGAGATTCAATCGTATGTCTTTCAAGCGCGAGAAACCGCTCTTAACGGTTGATCAAGCGTTTGAGTGTGATCGAAATGACGGTTCATTTTCTCCCAAATGCTGAGCAGAGGTTTATTGTAAGAATCGTTTTTGACGGCAATCGATTTCACTTTGCGTTGGATGAAACGGTCGTGCAATTTTTGCACCAACTGTTTGCCGATTCCCATATTACGGTGCTCCGGTGCGACAACGACGCGGTGATACAAGCCTTGATTCTTTTCAATCGTACCAATCGCTACGCCAACCACTTCCTGATCAACGGAAGCAACAACGATCAATTCGGAATCCCAAGCCAATTGCCCAGCAAACGCAGCAATCGTTTCCTTGTAGCATTCCTCGCTCAAAGCTTCTTCAAACAATTGCGGCACACGTGCGCAATCGGCCAAACAAAACGAACGAATTTGCATGTCTCCAATCCCCTTACCCGCTGTAGCTTCTCTATCTATCTCGATAATATATATCATAATATGACAAAATGCATCAATATGCAACGCAAATATTAAAAAAACATTAAAAAGTTGAAAGAAAATTTACATTTGCGTCGACACGATTTTGCGTTGCGCTCACCTTAAAAATCGTTCATAATATGAAAGGAACATTAAATTTGAGGAGGTTATCATTAGTATGGCTCACACATTACCAGCACTTCAGTATCCGCACAATGCGCTCGAACCGCACATTGATGCATTGACAATGGAGATTCACCACGGTCGCCATCACCAAACGTACATCAACAACTTGAACGTTGCATTAGAGGCGCATGCGGATCTGCAAAGCAAATCAATTGAAGATCTAATCAGCGACATCAGCGCTTTACCGGCAGCGATTCAAACAGCTGTTCGCAACAACGGTGGCGGTCATGCGAACCATAGTCTTTTTTGGGACACAATTGGTCCAAACGGTGGCGGCGCTCCAGTCGGCGCATTGGCAGCAGCGATTGACAGCGAACTCGGCGGTTTCGATGCTTTCAAAGCCGAATTTGCGAAAGCAGCAACGACTCGCTTCGGTAGTGGTTGGGCATGGTTGAGCGTGACGAAAGACGGCAAACTTGTTGTCAGCAGCACGCCAAACCAAGACAGTCCAATCATGGAGGGCAACACACCAGTACTCGGTCTCGATGTTTGGGAGCACGCTTACTATCTGAATTACCAAAACAAACGTCCTGATTACATCGCAGCATTTTGGAACGTTGTCAATTGGGCGAGAGTAAACGAATTGTACGAAGCAGCAAAACAATAATTAGCGAACTTCAGTTACATGTCATAGCAAAAAAAACGGGCAAACTGCCCGTTTTTTTCATATCTTCCACTACAGCGGTTTGCGGCCACTACGAATGGCAGCGATTACCGATTCGCCAAATGGATGGTCTGCACCGCTGAACGCCGCGACTGTTCGCTCCACATCATAACGAACTCGCCTCAATTCAACGGACGACGAACCCTCCTCTTCGCTTCGCAATATCGCATACGATGCGCGCGAATCACCGTCAAATGTCAAACCAACGCTACCCGTGTTAACGATCATTTTTCCGTTAAAAAATCGCACATACGGCAGATGTATATGGGCATAAGCGACAATCTGTGGAGCTACGTCACCATCTTCCGCCGCAAACATCGACTGCAATTCCGATTCATTGGCACTCGGTAGGATCGACGTCAAAATCGACTGCGGCGTAGCATGTACACAACGCAAGCGAACATCGCCCGCCACATCCATCTCATATGCAAACGGCAACGTCCGCAAATACTCCAGTTGCGCCTCACTCAACCGCGCGCGCGTCCACGCCATCTCCGTCAGCAACGCCTGCGCATGTTGCTCGTTCTGAGCAAAACCCGGTTGAATCCGCGCTTCGCCCACCAACTCGTCGATGTTGCCTCTTATGACCGTTGTCTGCAGCGCCTGCACAGCCGCCACACATTTTTCTGGTTCTGGCCCTTTGAACACCAAATCACCGAGCACAATCACCCGCTCCACCGCTTGGCGCTCGATATCCTCTAGCACCGCTTCCAGCGCCGCGTAATTGCCGTGTATGTCTGCTAACAAGGCGATTTTCACACGGACACCCCCTGTCTAATGATCTTCGAAAAAACGAGCGGCAACGTATAGTCACCTAACTCACGCACTGACACCCAACGCACATGTTCCGGCAAACCATCAACACCAACATGCTTCGCGTCATTGCCGTGGAATTCATCGTCCACATGAAAGCGATACACACGCAAATGCCAATGTATATGGCTGAAGACGTGCTCAAAATCAGGCATTCGCTCGGACCGTTGCATCGGAATTCCATATTCAGCTGCACAATGCTCGCTAAGCAGAGGAATGTCCGTTTGCGTATCGTCATGCTCGATGTGCGGACACTCCCACAGCCCTGCCAACAATCCTTGCTCAGGCCGTCGCCGCAGCAAAAACTTGCGCTCCCCGCCAATCATCCGCTGCACGAACGCCACCGCACGAAACTCCGCGCGCGGTTGCTTCGCTTTCGTTTTCACCGGCAACTCGGACTGTACGCCTGCCAGCTTTGCCTCGCAATCAGCCGCCACCGGACAGATGTCGCACTTCGGATTTTTCGGCACACAGACAAGTGACCCCAATTCCATCAGCGCCTGCGTGAAGTCTCCTGGCGCCTGAAGCGGGATGAGCGGTCGCAAAATGTTCTCAATCCGCACGCGAGTCTTCGCCTTGGCGATATCGTCATACAGCAACTTGTAACGCGTCATCACACGCAGCACGTTGCCATCAACTGCCGGCTCTGGCACATCGTAAGCGATACTCAAAATCGCCCCAGCCGTATAGGGTCCGACACCTTTGAGTGTCGCGATCTGCACCGCATCGCTGGGCACGACACCACCATAAGACGCCTGCACCTCACGCACAGCCGCCTGCAAATTGCGAGCGCGCGAATAGTAACCGAGACCTTCCCACATTTTCAGCACATCCGCTTCTGGCGCCTCTGCCAGATCATGAATTGTCGGAAAGCGTGCGATGAACCGCTCAAAATATGGAATAACCGTCTCCACACGCGTCTGCTGCAACATAATTTCCGACACCCACACGTGATACGGATTCTTATTTTTCCGCCACGGCAAATCGCGCTTGCGCTCTCCAAACCACGCGAGCAACCGCTCGGCAAAACTGTCACTCATCGATTCATTCTGTCCGCCCATGATGCCCTCCCGCTTCCGTTCACTTCCATTCACTCCATTTCCAGTACCGCAAACGCCGTCGCATGACCCGCCGTATGCGAAATGCTAATGTGCATGCGCGCACCCGTCACATTCAGCCCCAGTCGCTCATACACAATCGCAGCCACCGAACATTGCGGCTTACCAAGTGAATCATGTAAAATTTCAATATGTTGAAAACTGAGCGGATCACCGATGCCGCAGCCGAACGCTTTGGCCACCGCCTCCTTTGCGGCAAACCGCCCAGCGACGAACTGCGCACGCCGCGCTTCGTGCTGTGTGCCCCGTTCAGCGGCTAACCCCCGCTCCGCCGGCGTCAAAATGCGCTCGAGAAATTTTTCACCACTTGCACCGCTTAAGATAGCAGCAATTCGCTCGATTTCTACTATATCTGTGCCTATTCCGACAATCATCAAACCACACCTTTCATATGGAGGATGACAACATGAATCAAGACCAACAGCAACAATGGCTGGCCAAAGACCGGCAATACATTTGGCACCCATTCACGCAAATGAAAGACTACGCCACACGCGACCATATTCTCATGGAGCGCGCCGAGGGTACGTTCTTATATGATGCGGACGGCAATCGCTACTACGACACCATCTCGTCTTGGTGGGTCAATCCGCACGGCCATTCGCACCCGCGCATTCGAAGCGCCATCAACGAGCAACTGCAAGCGTTCGACCATGTGCAGTTCAGCGGCTTCACGCACGTGCCCGCTATTCGCCTGGCTGAGCGCCTCGTGCAGATGGCGCCTGACGGGCTCAACAAAGTGTTTTACTCCGACAACGGCTCGACCGCTGTTGAAGTTGCGCTCAAAATGTCGTTTCAATACTGGCAACAGTCCGGCCTGACAAGCAAAACGAAATTTGTATTCTTAGAAAATAGCTACCACGGCGATACGCTCGGCGCGGTCAGTGTCGGCGGCGTCGATTTGTACCACGCACTTTATAAACCGCTGCTGTTTCACGCGCTCAAATTACCAGCGCCACAAGTCGCGCAACAGCAACTGAACGACGTCACTTCGCTTACCGCTGAACAACAGCAAGCGGTCAAAACCTCGCTTGACGTAGCTGAGCAACTATTTGCCGAACGCCACGCAGAAATCGCCGGCATCATCATCGAGCCGATGATCCAAGCGGCTGGCGGCATGAACATATACCCTGCAGCCTACCTTAGCGGCTTGCGTGCGCTTTGCGATCGCTACAACATCCATCTGATCGCCGATGAAGTGGCTGTCGGCTTCGCCCGCACCGGCAAAATGTTCGCCTGCGAACACGCTGACATTAGCCCTGACATCCTCTGCCTGTCCAAAGCGCTGACTGGTGGCGTCTTGCCGCTATCCGTAACGATGTGCGGCGACCAAATATACGACGCATTTTATGACGATTACGAGACGTACAAAACGTTTTTCCACGGGCACGGCTACACTGCCAACGCAATCGCCTGTGCCGCCGCGAACGCCAGTCTCGACATTTTCGCAGAACAACATACCGTCGGGCACGTCGCAACGCTCGCCCAAGAACTGAGCACACAACTCGAATCACTAAAAGAATTAGCGCACATCAGTAACGTCCGCCAACTCGGACTAATCGCCGCCTTCGATTTACAGACGAGCAATCACGCGCGCCCGCGCATCGGTTTCGAGACCTATCTGCAAGGACTGAAACACGGCATCATCCTGCGCCCGCTCGGCAACGTACTGTACTACTGGCTGCCGTTATGTGTCACTGCTGACGACATCCGCGACATCGTCCGCCGCACAAAAATCGTCCTCGAGTCCGTTTTTAACAACTAAAATCGCAAGTCCTTATATACCCGGAATCGGCGCCCGCTTGTGCTCAGTCTTCAAATACTGCTGCTCCAACTTCGCGCGCACAGTCGCGTCGATTTCCTTACCCTCTAAATAATCGCAATTGTCATCATACGTGATGCCCAGTTCACTCTCATCCGTCTGCCCCGGCCACAGCCCAGCCGTCGGTGCTTTCGTGATCACCTGTTGCGGCACACCGAGATGCGTGGCCAACATCCGCACCTGGCGCTTATGCAACGTCGAAAGCGGCGTCAAATCGACCGCACCATCGCCGTATTTTGTGAAAAATCCAGTCAACGCCTCCGAAGCGTGATCCGTACCGACAACCAACAAATTGCGCTCAAACGCCAGCGCGTACTGCAGCACCATCCGCATGCGCGCCTTCACATTGCCTTTGCCGGCACGCGACATGTGACGAATCAAGCCGATATGCTTCATCGAATACTCGACTTCGAGCGCCGCCTCATCAACCAACTCCCCGATATTCGTCTCGACCAACTGCGTCAAGCCGAGCGCCTTGCCGACCGCATAACTATCCTCGATATCCTCCTGCTCACCATACGGCTGAAACACTCCGAGCGTGATATACTCTTTCCCCGTCTCCTGCGATAACTCGTCGGTCGCCCGCTTACACAGCCCCGCCGTCACCGCACTATCAACGCCGCCACTGATGGCGATCAACAGCCCCTCGACATTTGCTTTCAACACATATTCTTTCAAAAAATCGACCCGCCGACGCACTTCCGCTTCCACATCAATCGTCGGACGCACGCCCAATTTTGCGATTATCTCCTGCTGCAAACTCATCCTCTTGGCCTCCCAAACAATGATTTCCATCACATAATTCTACTCTATCATGAACCGCGCCACAGTAGCAAAAAAAACTGCCACCGACAGCGAAATCGTTTCGCTGGGCAACAGTTTTCGAAAACACCTACAAACACTTGAATTATTGACAGTACTCGTTGAACGCACCAGCAAGCGAAGCAGCAATTTGCTCGGCACTGCGATCTTCAATTTGATAGCGCTCAATCATGAAAATCACTTTGCCTTCCTTCATCAGCGCAATCGACGGTGACGACGGCGGATATGGGGCAAAATACTCGCGCGCTTTCGCTGTTGCTTCCTTATCTTGACCAGCAAACACCGTATACAAGTTCGTCGGCAACACCTCATTTTTCAACGCCAAGGCAACACCTGGGCGCGCCATACCAGCAGCACAACCGCACACCGAGTTCACGACGACGAGCGTCGTTCCCTCCGCAGCTGCAAACGCCTGCTCGACATCCTCCGGCGTGCGCAACTCGGAAATACCGAGATTCGTCAACTGATCGCGCATCGGCTGAATCACATCGAGCATATATTGTTCAAACGACATAGACATGATGGTCACTCCTCTTTTTATATATAAATAATCTACAAACTATTTATTCATATTATACAACGTTTCAACGGATTTTCAAAATAGCACCCGCTCGCTCGACATCGAGCACATAACCGAAATGTTCGGCCGTCTGGCGCAATGGCAACCCGAACACTCGCCTCTGAGCACCGCCGTCTCCTCCATTCGCCAGCAGCGCCCGCACAACCGGCACACGCAGTCGCAGCCCTGCTTTCTCAAGCGTAACCGCATGCGGATGCCAGCTCATGCTCATCCCCAAATAATCACGAAAAAATTGCCCATCGACATAAACAACCCCATCTCGCTGGAACATCATGCCGCGATAACTGAACGTCTCGCGCCCGCGCCGTCCCTCCTGATTTTCAACCCGCTGTAAAAAATGCGGATTCGCCACCAACTGCTGATAATGCGCCAACATTTGCGGTTGTGCGGTCACTGCGTAATTGTTAATGCGACGATGCGCCGGTGCATTCAGCAAATTATTGACATCGAAGTAGAAAATCGCCTTCACCCGCGGATAGTGGTGCTGTAACCCACCATACATGCGCGACAACTTGTTTTTTGCATACTCCACTCTGACTTTGCCATCCGTACTCGAAAAGTGGCTCACGCCAAACTCTGACACTTGAATCGGTTTGCGCACACTGAACATGCGATAAGTGTAATCGAGCAACTTCAGCGGATCCTCATGATCGGCCGGTTGCTGCAAATCATCATTATGAAATGCGACATTGTAGACGTTGACACCGACCCAATCGACATATTCATCACCCGGATAATAATCGGCAATCGTCCGCTCTGGCGTCGGAAACACCGTCCACACCATGGCCACCTTCGGCGCGTGCGCGCGCAACAACCGCTGCACTAGGCGCCACTTCTCTTTGTACAGATCTGGCACGCCCGAATAAGCTGTCCAATTGCCGTTCATCTCACTTGCAAATCGTAAAAATATCGGCACATCGGCCTCACCAGCCGCACGGACGAACGCACGTAAGTAGGCATCATCGCGCACACTGTGCAAGCCATCATTCGGCTCCCAAGCAATATGCGGCACCGCTCCGCTTGCCTTCACGCGCTCCACCCAATCCGCGGGGAACGGCTTGCCATAGCCTACATATTTGAAAAACGATGCGTGCGCCTTCCCAGTGATGCGGTTAAAACGTTGCGGATCAGCATACAGCCACGTCGCTTGCTCGATGTAAGCACCGAGATAGGCACCGGTGCGCGGCTCCAACTTTTGATACACATAGTCTCGCTCCAACAAGATGGTCGTATCCATGGGTATACACTCAACGATTTTAATTTTTCCGGATTGACTTTTTACAAATTGACTTTTTACTTGATTCCCTTTTTGATGATGCGGATTTTTCATTTGCAAAAACAACACTATGCAAGCGATCGACAACAATCCAATTCCAATAATCCAGGCACGCAACGAATTACTCCTATTCACCATACCCACCTCTACCGCAAAAGATGCAAATACATCCATTCTTCGATTAGAATAAACATATTGAGATACTTTATACGAAAAGGGAGCGAAACATTTTGAGTCAGCAAGTAATCGTTATCGGTGGCGGACCGTCTGGCTTGATGGCGGCGATCGCTGCAGCCGATGCAGGCGCAAGTGTGCTGTTGTTGGACAAGGGCGAAGCGCTCGGACGCAAACTGGCGATTTCGGGCGGGGGGCGCTGCAACGTCACCAACGCCAAAGACATCGACGAACTCATCCGCTTCATTCCTGGCAACGGTCGCTTCCTTTATAGTGCGCTCAGTTCGTTTGGCAACCGGCAAATCATTGACTTTTTCACCGCGCTCGGCATCGCACTCAAGGAAGAGGACCACGGGCGGATGTTTCCCGTCAGCGACAAAGCGAAAACCGTCGTCGACGCCTTGCTCGCCAAAGTGCGTGCACTGGGTGTCAACATTCGCACGTCTTGTGCTGTCAAACAATTGCTGATGAGCGAACTGCCACTCGACGTCAATCGGTTCGCAGGCAACCATGTGCATGGCGTCCTCACCGAAGATGATGAGACGTTGCAGGCGAAAGCGGTCATCATCGCCACCGGCGGCTGCTCCGTTCCGCATACCGGCTCAACTGGCGACGGCTATCCGTGGGCGCGCGCAGCCGGACACACCATCACCGAACTGTTTCCGACCGAAGTGCCGATTACCGTGCTCGACTCATTTGTGCGAGACCGCACATTGCAAGGCTTGTCGCTGCGCAACATCGCGCTCACCGTCTGGTCGCCGAAAGCAAAAAAAGTGAAAACACACGAAGGCGATCTGATTTTCACGCACCTCGGCCTATCGGGACCAGCGGCCTTGCGTTGCAGCCAATACGTCGTCAAGACATTGAAAACCTTCGCCTGTTCAGAAATCAAACTGACGATCGATCTCGTGCCCCCTTGCCACGCGAATGAGGTCGAACAGACACTACGCTCGACTGCCAAGCGCGAGTCGAAAAAAGCGCTGAAAAACGTGCTCAAGGCTTGTTTTTCCGAGTGGCAGTTGCCAGAACGACTGATTCCCACGTTGCTCGGACTTTGCCAAATCGACGGCGAATTGACCGCACCGCAAATTAGCAACAACGCCTGGCAAACGCTAACGCTCTACATCAAACAATTCCCGCTGCACGCCAACGGCACGCTTTCCCTAAGTGAGGCGTTCATTACTGGCGGCGGCGTCTCCATCAAAGAAATCGACCCGCGCACAATGGCCTCTCAATTAGCGGCAGGACTGTACTTTTGCGGCGAAGTGATGGACATTCACGGATACACCGGCGGCTACAACATTACAGCCGCATTTGCCAGCGGACATTGCGCTGGACGCTCCGCTGCACAGTTTGCAATCAGCGAAGCGAATCCTTTATAATATTTTTGAACGCGTAAACAAGTTTAAACTCATTGACACGAAAGGAGGGTGACGGTAATGAACCATTCACAAGAAGTCATGAAGCATCTGGAGGCCATCTCCGATCCAATCCGCATGAAAATCATCTTCACCATCGGTTGTCAGGGACGACTAAACGTCAAACAAATCAGCTCGCATTTTACCATCAGCAGGCCGGCAATTTCGCATCATCTCAAAATTTTGCGCAATTTCGGTCTACTTTTTTGCGAAAAAGTCGGCAAAGAAATGTACTATTCGCTCAACAAACACAAACTCGTAATCCAATTGCGTGCGCTCGCCGATGAACTCGAGCAACTTGAACAACTCGAGCAAATTGAACAACTTAACGTAACTCCATCAGCCATTTAGAACTAATTTTTAAATCAAACTTTAAAACAAACATAGAGATTTGGGAGGCTTAACCATGCAATTTCTTGTCCGCTTCAGTATGAAAAACACGCTCGCCATCGTCCTGCTCATTTTGATGCTCGTGGGCGGTGGCTCATACTCCATCTATCTAATGAAAATGGAAAAATACCCGAACATCGACATCCCGTTCATGCGCGTCGAAGGCGTCTATCCTGGCGCTTCACCGGAACAAGTAATGCGTGACATCGGTGAACCTTTGGAACAGCAAATCCGCGCGATGGACGATGTCGTTAACGTTTACACATACGGCTTTCCCAACTACATGCTGACGATTGTCGAGTTTGAATTGGACGCCGACATGCAAACTGCGCGCCAAGAGTTAAACAGCGTGTCCGCTCAAATCAACTTGCCTGAACAGGCAGAAACGTTAAAAGTGAAACAAGAAGATCCCGAAAAAATGGATATTTACGAAGCCGGGCTCGTTTTTGAAGACCGCGTTGCTGCCGAAACGTTCGTGCGCGATACCGTTGAGCCGCAACTTCGCAACATCAAAGGCGTCGAAGCCATCAACATTTCCGGAATCGCCGAGCGCCAAGTCAACATTCGCTTGCGCCCATCGGAGCTGCAAAAATATAAACTGACATTCGAACAAGTGAAGCAGACCATCGCAGCAGCCAACATCACCATGCCGATTGGCGATGTCAACTTAGACAAACTGACAATGCCTGTGCGCATGGACAATCGTCTCACTTCAATTGAGGGCATCAAAAATATCAACATCGTGCTACCTGGCCCACCAGTCGCCGGCTCGCCGCTACCGACCATCGCCAACCTGAAACTAAGTCAAATCGCCGATGTTGCATTCGAATCTGACAATCCGGTCATCACCCGCGTCAGCGGCAAACCAGCCGTTATTGTCGGTGTCGTCCCGCGCGGCGGTGAAGATGCCGTCAAAATCGCAAACGAAAGCAAGCAAATGTTGCTCGACATGAAAATGCCTGGAGGCATGAAATGGGTCGAACTATCCGACCAATCGAAAGACATCGAGAAATCAGTCAACACCATGCTACGCGAAGTCTTCCTCGGTGCTCTCATGGCGATGATTGTCACGTTACTCTTCTTACGTAACTTACGCTCAACGCTGATCGCTATCATCTCCATCCCGCTATCGATGTTCGCCACCTTCATCATCTTGAACTACCTGGGTTACACGCTGAACATCATGACCTTGGCGGGCATTGCCGTCGCCATTGGACGCGTTGTCGACGACTCGATCGTCGTCATCGAAAATGTCTTCCGCAGACTACAAAAATCAGGCGAACGAAACGAACAAGTCGTCGAAAATGCCACTCAAGAAGTCGCGTCGGCTATCACCTCATCAACATTGGCAACCGTCGCCGTATTTCTACCGCTCGCCTTCGTATCAGGCATTGTCGGTAAATTTTTCATCCCGCTTGCTTGGACCGTCGTCGTCTCGTTGCTTTTCTCGTTACTGGTCGCCATCACCGTCGTACCTTTATTGTCCAAACTATTTTTAATCAACATGAAATTCAAACCGCATCGCGACACCTTGTTACAGATTCTATATCGCTCGGCTTTGAAATGGTCGCTGCGCAACCGTGCAATCACCATCATCTTGTCGTTGATTTTGCTCGGTGTCAGCGTCTTCGGTTTCGGCAGCCAACTCGGCTTCAACTTCCTGCCGGCTGAGAAAATCCAAAAATTCAGCGTCAACATCCAAATGCCGATCGGTACCAACACCACCGAAACAGAAGCAATCACAAAAAAAGTTGAAACAACGATCGCAGCCTTCAACGAAGTCGAACCTGCGAAAATTAACGCGACCATTCGCAACGAACAGGCAACCGTCGGATTCGTCACCAAAGAAGAAGTCGAAGATACAAAAGCGATGTCACAGCAATTGCGTCAACAATTCAAACAAATATCTGGTGCGAAAAGTATCACGCTTATCGGCCAAGGTGGCCCTGGCGACGCAAATGTCTCGATTTTAGTGAACGGTCCTGACATGACCAGCATCGAACAAGGATCTACCATGATTGTCGACAAATTGAAAACCGTAACCGGTCTTGCTGACGTCCGTTCCACCAGCGAAGGCGAAAAACCGGAAATTTCGATTGAATTGAACAAACAAAACTTAGCCAAAAAAGGTCTGAACGCGACAATGGTGTCGATGGCACTGCGTGAAATGATCGACGGCGTCAACATCACCCAAGCAGACCTCGATGATCGCACAATCGATCTCGTACTTGGGCTCAAAACGAACGATATCAGCAAACTAAGCGACCTCGGCAACCAAACCGTTACCAACATACTTGGTCAGCCGATTCCGCTCAAAAACGTCGGTCAAATCGTACGAGTCAAATCGAAACTAAGTGTCCAACACTTGAACCAAAAAGAATTTTTACAAGTCAATGCTGCCATCACCGACACAAACACTGGCAAAGTCAACACCGAAATGTCTGAAGCCCTTGACTCCCTGGAACTCCCTGAGGGCGTAACCTGGACCGTGACCGGTGCTACTGAGGAAATGCAAAAAGGATTCGTCAACATCGGCATCGCGCTCGCAGTCGGCATCCTGCTCGTGTTCATCGTCATGCTCATCGCCTTCGGTGAATCACTGATGCCAATCGTAATCCTTGCCTCCATCCCGTTCTCGCTCATCGGTGCACTCGCCGGACTTTACATCGTCGACGAACCAATCGGCATGCCAGCGATGATCGGAACACTGATGCTAAGCGGCATCGTCGTCACCAACGCCATCGTACTACTCGAAAAAGTCAAACAAAATCTCGAAGAGGGCATGAACAAGCAACAAGCCTTACTTGAAGCCGGCGTGGTCCGTCTGCGACCGATTTTGATGACCGCCATCGCCACCATGTGTGCATTGTTGCCACTCGCATGGTCCACCGATGCTGGCCTCATCTCGCGTTCACTTGCAGTCGTCGTCATCGGCGGTCTCATGACCTCAACATTCTTGACCCTGTTCATCGTCCCTGTACTTTACAGCGTGTTTAAAAAGGGCAAATAGGGCAGCACAACCCCGCATACAATAAAGCACCTGTCCGATTGGACAGGTGCTTTTTAATTGATTAAATATATGCGCATGAAGGGACTCGAACCCCCACGGTGTTACCCGCCAGAACCTGAATCTGGTGCGTCTGCCAATTCCGCCACACGCGCGAACTTTTGATTAGAGAATGGAGGGTGATGGATTTGAACCACCGAACTCTGAGAGAACAGATTTACAGTCTGCCGCGTTTGGCCACTTCGCTAACCCTCCAGGTTATGGTGCCGCCGAGAGGACTTGAACCCCCAACCTACTGATTACAAGTCAGTTGCTCTACCAGTTGAGCTACAGCGGCAAAACAAACAATTTCATTCAAATAAAAAAATGGCGGAGCTGACGGGATTCGAACCCGCGGTCTCCTGCGTGACAGGCAGGCATGTTAGGCCTCTACACCACAGCTCCACATATAAAAAATGGACGGTGAGGGGATCGAACCCCCGACCCTCTGCTTGTAAGGCAGATGCTCTCCCAGCTGAGCTAACCGTCCTAATTTAGAAATAGCGGTGGAGGGGATCGAACCCCCGACCTCACGAGTATGAATCGTACGCTCTAGCCAGCTGAGCTACACCGCCATAAAAACTTTCAGTACTTTAGAAGAAGTACAACGGAGAGTAAGGGATTCGAACCCTTGCTGGGCGTTAACCCACTAACCGTTTAGCAAACGGTCCCCTTCGGCCACTTGGGTAACTCTCCATTAGGGAATACACCCTAAAAACCGGATGCGAAACGAATGTGTGTTGTTGGATAAGCCCTCGACCGATTAGTATCCGTCAGCTCCACGCATTGCTGCGCTTCCACTCCGGACCTATCAACCTCGTCGTCTTCGAGGGGTCTTACTCCTTGCGGATGGGAAATCTCATCTTGAGGGGGGCT
>CANHCR010000032.1 GCA_947459205.1 Caryophanales bacterium
GGATTTACGACAGGCAAATCTGCTGAAAATAAAGCCGCCCTACAAGCCGCAGTGACGATTCAGACGGATGAAGGAGAATATGTTGCCTTGGGAGTTTCCGATACGGTGAAGTTAAGCAAAGATGAAATGCAAATTAGATTAGGAAGCGCGCTTGCTAAAGCAAAATCATACCGTATCAAAATTGCAACGACAGCGCTCCAGGATATGGCTGGAAATAAGAGCGAGGAAATCTTGACAGATATCATTACAGTCGATATTGCCGGACCTAGGTTGAGGTAGCATCGACGTGCGAAGAGACCGCAAAAGCGGTCTTTTTGTTTGTGTGGCAACATGAATCTAAAGTTATGACATTATGTAACTACTCAAAACATGATTATTCTGCTACACTCGATTTATAACTATTTATAAAGGGTGATGCAATTTGATGCTGAAATGCAGTCGATGGATTTCTTTGATGTTGATTGGAATGTTGTTGTGGACGGGTGTCGTGCCTGCCGGGATCGGTTGGAATACAGAGGAGGCATATGCAGCGACGACCGGTCCGACAGACCTGCTGATCAGTAACAGCACAATCAAGGAGGATTTGGCGGTCAGTCTGAAAGTCGCTGATTTGACGGCGGTCGATCCGGATCTCGGGGAGACATTTACCTTTCAGTTGGTCAGCGGTGCAGGGGATCAAGATAATGCTGCATTTGAAGTGCGTAATGGCACTGCAAGTTCAGCTGCCACCCTTCATTTGAAGAAAAAACAAAATGCAACTGTGAAGAGTGCACTCAGCATTCGTCTACGTGTGACAGGCTCTGATGAGCAGTCGTTCGAGAAATCGTTCGATTTACAAGTGCAAGATATGAACGAATATATTTTGGCGGGTGAAACGCATCAGTCGTATGTGGCTGCAAGCAATGCGCTCGCGCCGAACTTGACGATTGCCACGAACTTGGCGCCTGTGACAGCGACGACGTCGATTAACGGTGCAACGGTTTTTGTCGGTGACAATTTCGAGTCAGGCAAAGATACGCTCAGTTACAGTGGCACGTTACCGAGCGGAGTGAGTGCTTCGTTTGACAGTGGGCGTGGCGTGCTTCGTTTCTCAGGTTCGACTACACCTGCGCAATGGCAAAGTTTGTTGCGGACGGTTAGGTTGACGACTTCATCGACGAGTGGCAAAAAGCGTCTCGTTTATTTTACAATAGGCACTGCCTTGCCTATGCAGACGGTGAAAGAAACGAAATATTATGAAGCGATTCAAGCAAAATTAAAATGGAACGAGGCGCGTGATGCCGCAGCTGCTCGTCAGACGGCGGGGCTTTTGACCGGTTATTTGGCGACGGTTCAAAGCGCAACGGAACAAGATTTTCTTGCGCGTGCGCTGAACGTGAACGGTTGGCTCGGCGGCAGCGATGATTTCGCTACCATTAATAGCGCTCAAGGGAAAACAACGGCGAACGGATTTGCCAATCAAGCGGCTTCCGAAGGCAAATACTATTGGGTGACGGGGCCTGCGCTGGAACGGAATGCACAAATCGGTGCAATCAATCAATACGCAAACTGGAAAAGTGGCGAACCAAACAATACGGGCAGTAGCGAACACTACATCGAGTTTACAGCGGGAGGCTGGCAGGATCGCAAAGCGGACGACATACGTTATGAGAAAACATCCGACTTAGGTTGCGGTTTTGCCTGGTTGTCACCATGTTACGGCAATGTTAACTATAATCCCGATCATTACTATGTCGAATATGATGCCGGTAATGTTTCCTTGACGACTGCCGTTGAGGTTGGTGCAGAAATAGCGCCTGGCGTACCAAAAATTGATGTCGGATCTTACATCGTTTTCGGTAAATACAAAAATCAACCGATTAAGTGGCGTGTCATCAACGTCGATGAACAAGGGACGCCTTTATTGTTTTCAGAGTTGATTCTCGATCATCGAATCTTCGACGTGCCACGCGCTCACGGTCAACAGTTTCTTAATGCACGTGACACTTATGGCTCCAGTTATTATCCGGAGTCTAACATACGTCAATGGCTAAATAGCGCACAGGCAAACACTGAAAACGACGCGATTGATTGGATTCGCTATAATCCGGGTGAAGTGTATCCTTACTCAGAGGGCTCAAAAGATAAAGGGTTTTTGGCGAACGGAAACTTTACTCCGGGAGAGCGACATCTTATCAAGCCATTAACACACAAAGTGCTGGTTGATCGTTTTTATGATGAGAATAAGAAAGACGGTGGCACGGAGAAATTCCAGACTGATTATCGGATAGACAATGCAGTAGGCAATTTCGATCGAGCCTATTACAAAAATGTAACGGACGGCGTATTTTTGCTTTCGATTAAACAATTAAAAGAGTATGTGTATGATCGCGGGTGGGAGCATCGTGCGACGGTTCCGCCTTCTGAGTTAAACTGTTGGGGTAGCAACGGTGGCGGTGTAGATTTTTGCGCATATTGGTTGAACAATGTATATAACAATGATTGGCAGACGAATCAATTACAATATATCACTCGTGAGGGGGATGTAAATTTTCAATCGCCATATATTTGGCTCGGGATTCGTCCTGCGTTACAACTGAATTGGCCGACTGTCATTGTCAATAGTGGCGGAACAGGCACTTCAGGAAATCCGTTTATCGTCAGTGGCGCAGGCACGTCTGCAGTAGACATGCTCCCGCCGACCACCCCGCGCCGTCTGGTCGCCAAGGATATCGTGGCGCGTAGTTTCAATTTAAGTTGGAACGCTGCGGCGGATGATGCGGGCGTGTCTAAGTATGAAATTTATCGCGATGGAACGCTTGTTGGCACAATCGATGCGTTCGTCAACAATCTTCCCGTTACGAATACTTCTGTCACCGGACTACAACCCGATATGAGTTATTCAATGACTGTCAAAGCTATTGACACTTCCGGAAACCCATCGGAGATGTCGGAACCGCTCATCGTCTCGACCAAACGAACACCGACTGAGCTGGTGCTGAGTAAGTCATATTTGGCGCAACTCGAACCGGTGAATACGGTGATCGGCACACTCACCACGACCGACCCCGACCCAAGCGATACGTTCACATATGCGCTCGTAAGTGGCGAGGGGAGTACGGATAACGCATTATTCAATCTGAATGGCAACACGCTGCGTACCGCTGCAGTATTAAGTTTTGCCAACAAACAGAGTTATTCGATTCGTCTGCGCACGACGGACAGTTACGGACTTTATACCGAGCGTGTCTTTACCATTGGCTTGCACAACGTCATCAAAAAAACGTCGCTCAAAATTGGTGACTATGTGATGTTTGGCAATTACAATGATGCGCCGATTGCTTGGCGTGTCATCAATCTTGACGCACAAGGAAATCCGCTGCTTTTCTCCGAGAAGATTTTGGCGACGCGCGGCTACGACTCCATGGGAGGGTTTCACGCTGGAGCACCGGATGATCGTGATGATCACGGCAGCAACTATTATCCCGATTCGAATTTGCGTCAATGGTTGAACAGCAGTCAGTCAAACACGACCGGTGACCTAATTGATTGGATTCAAAATGATCCTGGCCCTTATAACATGTTCAACGGATACAATAATGAAAAAGGGTTTCTCGCAAACGACAACTTTTCCGCCCAGGAACGCTCGTATATTATGCCATATACGCATAAGGTGATTCTTGACAGTGCCGACAAGAGCAAAGCGAATGGCGGTACGACAGACCTTGTCTACAATGAAGATATTGCGAACGCAGTGCAAAATTCAGACACGACAGCCTATTATCGAAATGTCACCGATCAAGTATTGCTTCTCTCTGTCAAGCAATTGAAAGAGTACGTCTACGATCGCGGTTGGAGCATCTTCACACAACCAACGGTGGAAGCCGTGAAAAAACATCCATATGGCATCGATTCTTCAGCGGGACCGATGAACGCTGAGCAAAGTTGGACGTATTTCCTCAGCACACCGGGCTCGTCTAACAATGGTGCCACGGTTCGTATTGTCGCGAAGAAAAATACCAACTGGAGTTCGGGTACTGCTTCTGGTGTGAAAAATTTGACGAGCAACTTTGCACGCATCGATTGGCATGGCGTCCGTCCTGCCGTGCAATTAAACTTGGCGAACACATACTTTTTGAATGCTGGTAGCGGCTCGAAAGACGCCCCGCATGTCGTCTCGCGCCATGATTTGACGATTGCTGATACGGAAAAGCCATCTGTGATCAGCAACGCACGAATGGCTGATGCAACGGCAACGAGTATCAAACTTCGCTGGTCAGCTGCGAAAGATAATCTTGGTATTAAAGAATATGTGATTAGACGGAATGCAAATGATCCGGTAAGCGGACAAACGCAAACGTTCACGTACAATGTGCCTGCTTGGTCGGGCGAGACACTGCCAGATGTCACGTACGAGGTGACTGGATTGTCTCCAGGCAAATCTTATTCGTTTACGATTCAAACCGTCGATTGGACAGGCAACCTCTCGGCATCTGTTGCGCAGGCGAGTGGGACAACGCGGATTGCGCCAACCATCGAAAAACTGACGCCGTCGCTCATCGATGAAAAAATGCCTATTAATAGTTCGCTGGCAACCTTCAAAACGACGCCAGATTCAGCTCCTTATGTAAATTCATATGCGTTGGTCAGTGGCACGGGCGATACGGACAACAGTAAGTTCACGATTGCTAATGGTCAATTGCGCAATCTCGTTGCGCTCGATGCAGACGTACAAAAAACATTCGCTATTCGCGTCAAAGTGACCAATAATTACGGTTTGTCCGATGAGAAACCGCTCATTTTCCGACTCGCCAATATTAACGAAGAGTCACCGATCAAAACCGGACAATACGTACGCTTCGGCAGTTACTTGAATCAATCGATTACGTGGCGTGTCATCCATACCGATGAACAAAACAACTCGATTTTATTTGCTGAAGATATTTTGACATTGAAGGCATTTGATGCGAGCCGCAGCAATAACTACGCCACATCAAATATTCGCCAATGGTTGAATAGTACACAGTCGAATACGGCGGGTGATTTGATTAATTGGTTGACGACACCTCCTGTTGCAGGCAATCTACTCGAAGGTCACAATCCGTATGCATCGGAAAAAGGATTTCTTGCGAACGGTAATTTCAGTGTGCTAGAACGGGCGCTCATTCGGCCGCGCACTCATAAAGTGTTGTTATCAAAAGGGTTCGCTGCGCAAAAAGAAGGCGGAAGTGAGACGCATAAGCCGATACCAAGCTATACGTTCGGTGACCCGGATTATGTGAACCATCTTGGCAATTATGATACGACCGCATTTTATAAAAATGTGACGGATCATGTGTTTCTGTTATCATCCAAGGATATCAAAGAATATTTGATTGACCGCGGATTTCCGCCGCTTGCGAGCCCGACGGATGCCGCAGTCGCGCAGAGTACGTATGCTGATGAGTGGATCGTAAATAGTGGCACCGAGTTGGAGTATTGGTTGAACAACCCTGAAACGGAGTCTACTCAGGATTCATCCGTATATGTCAGTACTTTGAATGTGACGAATGCGAATGAGGGTACAGTCGGTGTCCGTCCAGCGTTACAACTAAATTTGGCATGCGCGCCCTTTACGAGCACGGCTACAGGTCTTGGCACTGAAACCAATCCTTTCGTAATTCGCAGTATTTCGACATCGCCGACGCCTCCTTGCGAACTGAAAGCGACCAATGTGGCGCCGAACAGTTTGACATTGGCTTGGCAGGCGTCGATGGATGACGTGGCTGTCGTGAACTATAAAGTAGAGTCCGACGGTGTCGTTCTAAAACAAACGACGTCGACCACGACTGAATTAACCGGTTTGAAAGCAGACACCGTCTATAACTTGAAGGTTACGGCATTCGATGCGGTCAACAATTCGACATCGTCACGCGTTTTGACCGTCCGTACGGTTGATAACATCCCGCCGGCCGCACCAAGTACGCTATTTACGAAGTCGCGCACGTTCACACAAATAACGATTGACTGGGCAGAGCCGGCGTCGTTAGATGGCGTTACTGGCTATAAGGTGTATCTCAATGGCGTGTTGGCTGGTGAAACGACAAACACGGAGTTTACCTTCACTGGACTGACGCAGGCGACGGCTTATCAAGTGAAAGTGCAGGCGCTCGATGCGGCCGGGAATGTATCGGCTGATGCGCTCCTAAGTACAAACACAAGTGGCGGTCCGATCGATATTCTTTTGAGCAATACGCTTGTTGCCGAAAATCGTGCGGTGAACACGGTAGTCGGTACGCTCTCGACAGTTACCGATACGCTAACATCAGGTTTGGTATATACGTTGGTCAGTGGCGCAGGTGACAGCGATAACAGCAAATTCAATATGAACAATAACGAATTGCGCACGTCGCAAGTGTTCGATTTTGAGACGAAAAACAGTTACAGCGTACGTGTGCGTGTGACGGATCCGAATGGCATGAAAACGGAAAAAGCGTTCACCCTCTCGATTCGCGATGTCAGCGAAGGGATGGGCAACGTCAACATCGGTGAATACATTGCGTTTGGTAAATACAACAACCAGCCGATTTTGTGGCGCGTCATTAACAAAGATAGCGATGGCAATCCGCTGTTGTTTGCCGAGCGGATTCTCACCTTGAAACCGTTCGACAAAGAGGGCAATTACCATTCGACAGAGCATCGCAAAGCGAATGGCAGCAACTATTATCATGACTCCAATATTCGTCAGTGGTTGAACAGCGCTTCAGCGAACAGCGGCAACGATGTGATAGACTGGATTCAAAATGATTTCACGACGGAAAAAGGCTTCTTAGCGGATGGCAATTTCAGCGCTACCGAGCGTGCGATGATCAAACCGCTGCGCCATAAAGTTGCGTTGTCTGCTGATGATCGTGTTTATGCAGACGGCGGCACCTCGCATTTTATGAGTAACACGGACATCAATCAAGTGGTGCAAAACTACGACACGACCGCGTGGCACAAATTTGCGACGGACAAGGTGCTTCTGCTTTCCGTAAAACAGTTGAAGGAATTTGTGCATGATCGAGGCTGGAGTTATATGGCGAAACCGACGATGCAAGCGGTCGCCAATAGTGCATATACAACGCCTTCTTTGAATAGTCAATTGGATTGGCAATATGCGCTCAATTCGCCTTGTTATGCCGGACCTGCCTGCTTCCGTTTGGTGTTGCAGGACGGAAAAATCGCCGATACGTCGGTGATAGCGCGCTCGACAGCCATCGGTATTCGACCGGCGTTGCAGTTGGATGCGAAGTCGTTAGTGTTCGGCGATGGTTTCGGAACGGAAACGAATCCGTATACCATCGACGTGAGCGGCGTGCCACCGCAAGATATTGCGCTCAGTCACACGTCATTCAGTGATCAAAGCCCTAGCGGTTCGGAAATTGCACAGATCCGTGTGCAGGATCCGTGGCCATATGACAAATTTACGATGCAACTGGTAAGTGGTGCAGGTTCAACGGACAATGCTAGTTTCTCTGTCTCGGGCGCCAAACTTTTGACGGCAGCCAATTTTGCAGCGAACAGCAAAACCTCGTATCAGATTCGTCTGCGCGCGACCGATGAGGGGGGGGCTAGCATCGAGAAAGCGTTCGTCTTGACGCTTGTCAAAGGCGTGTCGCGTTATGTGAACGCAAGTAAAGCATCAATAACTAGTAGTGCTGCGAAAACGGCTGTGGATAGTGGCTTATCGTTGACTGATCATGCGACACTCGGCAATTATGACGGTGCGACGGTGCTGATCGGTAGCAACTTTGATGCAGGCAAAGACGTGTTGTCGTTCAGCGGCACGTTGCCGAGCGGCATAACGGCAGAGGCGTTCAACAGCCAAACAGGGCTATTGCGTTTCAAAGGAACGACCACGGTGGCCAATTGGCAGTCTTTGCTGCGTACGGTGAAATTTACGACGACATCGACGCTTGCAGCGCCACGTACGGTTCATTTTACATTGGGGAACGCTTTGCCGGTGCCACTGGCTAACGGTGCAATCAGTTACTATGAAGCAGTCAACAGTACGAAAGGGTGGAGTGAGGCTCGCGACCTCGCGGCTTCTCGCAAAATGGCGGGGTTACTGGAAGGCTATTTGGCGGTACCGGCCGATGCGGCGGAGCAGGCGTTTTTGAAAACACATTTCAATGTCACTGGTTGGGTCGGTGCGAGCGACGAGGCGCTTACTGTGAATGAAGCGACGAATCGCAATTTCGCTTCCGGTTTTGCCGATCAAACGGCTGCCGAAGGGAAGTTCCACTGGGTGACGGGTCCGCTAGCAGGGCGCATTGCTTTGCCTAGCGGGACGGCAGGATGGAAAGCGGGCGAGCCGAACAATAGTGGCAGCGAGCACTTCTTGGCGTGGACGACGGATGGCTTCGTCGACCGTAAAGAAAATGAGTATGCTGGCAATCTCGGGCACTTCTCACCGCCAAATTACTACGTGGAGTACAGTGATCCGAGCATCTCACTGACCGCTTCCATCATCATCGAACAAAAATATACTGTAACGTTTAACAGCAATGGTGGCGATACTTTCTCTCCACAAGTTTTGACCGTAAATAGTAAAGTGACGGCACCGACGGCGCCCGTTCGTAGTGGCTACACTTTTGCTGGTTGGCACAGTGATTCCTCATTGTTGACACCGTACGATTTTGCAGCAGCGGTTACCGATGATTTGACGTTACATGCGAAGTGGAATACCGCTTCTGGTAGCATCGTCGTTCAAGACGGCTATGGCTTTAACGGAATAATTACGAATCCTCGGCCAATCGGTCAACCGGTGATGACGGCTTACCAATTGCCACAAAACCTTCTGACCAGCCGTATGTATGTCGGTGGCATTTATGACGGTACGAACCTTTGGTTGATCCCGGCGATTGCCAAGAAAATCTTGAAAGTCAATCCGCAAACGGGTGCGATGACGCAGGTCGACAATTGGCCGAGCGGCTTCACGATGCCTTCCTCGACTACACAAGCGTTCGCTGGCGCCGTGTACGATGGTGAAAATATTTGGATGGTGCCGAACAGTGCCGACCGCGTCATCAAATTGAACGTGGCAACCGGCCAAATGACCGGTTTCAATCAATGGCCAAGCGGCTTCACGAAAGGTGACAATGCCTTCCAAGGCGGGATTTTCGACGGCAAGCATGTGTGGCTCATTCCATTCCGCGCACAACATGTCATCAAAATCGACGTGGCGACGGGCGTGATGACGGCGCAAAACAATTGGCCGAGCGGCTATACCCTTTCGCCGAGTTTTAACTTCGCTGGCGGTGTGTATGATGGCACGAACATCTGGCTCATCCCAACCGTAACGGGTGGGCTCATTAAATTGAATGTCACAACTGGCACGATGACTGCTGTGAACAGTTGGCCGAGCGGTCATACGCGTAGCGTTTATGAATTTTCCGGCGGTACGTTTGATGGCACGAACATTTGGCTAGCTCCATATACAGGCACGAAAGTGATGAAAATCAATCCAATAAGTCATGAGATGACCGCCTATGATGGTTGGCCAAGTGGCTTCAATCTTGCATCCTACGGTTCATTTGCAGGCGCAGTCTATGACGGTGCAAGCGTTTGGCTCATTCCGAACGGTGCCGATCAATTGATCAAAATGAACCCGCAGACCGGGGCGATGTCGGCCTTCAACAATTTCCCGGCTAACTTTACCCGTCGCGGCAACGATTTCTACGGGGCAACGTTTGATGGCAACAGTCTGTGGCTCGTGCCTTCGTTCGGACATCAGTTAGTCAAAGTCAGCAACGGTTACGAGGTTACATTCGAATCGAACGGCGGTAGCGCGGTTGCTGCGATGCAAGTGGTCGGCGGATCGTTGTTGACCGCGCCGCAAGCACCAACGAAAACGGGATTATTCATCGATGCGTGGTACAGCGATGCGGCTTTGACACAACCATACGATTTCAACGTGCCAGTGACGGCTAACGTGACATTGTATGCGAAATGGACGATCGGCATTGATCTGAGCACGAGCACAGTCACAGAGAACAGCGCGCTCGGCACGACGATCGGTTCGTTCACCTTCACTGGTCTGCCAGAGGGCGTGACGGCAACCTATAGTTTGGTTGCTGGAGCGGGTGCGACGGACAATAGCAAATTCAAGATAAGCCGTGCTACTTTGCAGACGAATGACGTCTTTGATTTCGAAGCGAAGTCGACATACAGCATTCGCATTCGCCTCACCGACAGCAACGGTGGCATTCATGAGAAATCATTGTTAATCACCGTTAGCAATATCAATGAGGCGCCGACAAATCTTGCAGTCAGCGCAAATGAAATCGATGAAAATAAAGCCTCAGGGACTGTCATCGGTACATTGTCGGCCACCGATCCAGACAGTGGCGACACGTTTACTTACAGTCTTGTAACTGGTGAAGGCGATACGGACAATGCGAGTTTCACGATTGTCAACGGTCAGTTGCGTGCCGCCCGATCGTTTGATTTTGAAAACAAATTTTCGTACAGCATCCGCGTACGTGTGACAGATGCAGGTTCCCTAACATACGAAGAAGTGGTCATCATTACGATCAAGGACCGTGATGAGAATGCCAAGTCGATTGCCATCGGCGACTACATCATGTTCGGTTCGTATCACAATGCACCGATTTTGTGGCGCGTCATCGACTTGGTCGACGGCAACCCGATGTTGTTCGCGCATCATGTCTTGACCGGCAAAAAGTATGATGCTTCCGGTGCTTATCATACTGATTCTTTGCGGAAGACGTACGGTAGCAACTACTACCCAGACTCGAACATTCGCCAGTGGATAAACAACGCTCAACAGAATGTTGCAGGCGATTTAATTGACTGGACGCAGAACGATGCGGACTATAATGAAAAAGGATTCCTTGCTGACGGCAATTTCTTGGCGGCAGAACGAGCGATGATTATCCCTTACACGCATCAAGTCGTGATCCCGACTACTGATCAAGCGAAAAAAGATGGCGGAACAACTTCCTATTTTGGCATCGGTGCCTTCAGCAACATTTTGAACGGCTACAGTACAGCCTACTATAAGTCGGTCACCGACTCCGTGTTCTTGCCATCGGTCAAAATGTTAAAAGAATTGGTAGTTGATCGTGGTTGGGATGTGAAAGCAACGCCGACCAAAGGAGCCGTTGACCGCAAAAGTATCTTCTCCAGTATGAGTGTTGGTGCGCCAACCGATTATTGGACGAATACTTCGTACGGTCCGTCTACTTTCCAACACTTGACCGTCACAAGCACGGGTTCAACAACGATCAACATCGTCGGCAATTTTGTCAGTGACTACGGAGTACGTCCAGCGCTTGTGCTTGATTTTGCAAAAGCGAACATCGTCGGTGAAGGCAATGGTAGTTTTGATACACCGTTTTGGGTCGAAGGTTCTGCATCGGCATTGAATGTACCAGATACGGAAGCGCCGAGCACGCCGTCGTACGCATTTACTACACAAGTGACGAAAGACAGTGCGGTGTTGTATTGGGCAGTCTCGACGGACAACGTTGGTGTTACATCTTACGAGATTTACAGCGGCGATCAGCTACTCAAATCGGTTCCGCCGCCGACAAATAACTTCCCGAATATGAACACGACCATTACGGGCTTGACGCCTGGCACGAACTACACATTCACCGTCAAAGCGAAAGACAAAGCCGGCAATCTTTCTGGTGAAGTGACGGCGACGGCGACCACTTTGCCTGATGAGGCGAACGTTGCACCTACGGATATTTTGTTATCAACGGATAAGATTAGTGAAAACAGTCCGAACGGATCGATTGTTGGTACGATGTTCGCGTCCGATGCGAATGCTGCGGATACAGCGACGTTCACCTTGGTTAGCGGTGAAGGCGACGCGGACAATGGACAATTCACAGTGCAAAACTTCGGTACGATGGCGCGCTTGCTGACGAACGCAACCTTCGATTTTGAGACGAAATCTTCCTACAACATCCGCGTGCGCGTGACCGACAAGGCGGGGGCGACGTTCGAGAAAACGTTCGTCATCATAGTAGAGGATTTGGATGAACAAGCACCTACTATACCGACAGGCTTGGTCAGTGCTAATGTGACTGCTAATGCGTTCAATCTCAGTTGGAACGCCTCGTCCGATAACGTGGCCGTTGCAAGCTATGAGGTGTATCTCGGTAGTTTCCTAGTCGGCACGTCAGTGACAACGTCGTTGAGTGTGACGGGTCTTGCCTCTGTTTCTGTGAACAGCATGACGGTAGTTGCTGTAGATACGGCCGGCAATCGTTCGGCGACAAGCAGCCCGCTTACAGTGACGACGTTGGACAATCTTGCGCCAACGATACCTGGCAATTTGCGTTCCTCAGTCATAACGAGCAGCAGCTTCCAGGTAAACTGGAATGCTTCGACGGATAATGTGGCAGTGAGCAAATATAATATTTATCGTAACGGCGCCTATGTGGCGACACTCGGTGGTACCACGCTCAGTTATGTGTTTAGCGGACTGGCTCCAGATACGAATTATGCGATTACCGTCTTGGCGATGGATGCGGCGAATAATCGCTCGGCGCAATCGGTTGCACTACAAGTGAGAACGACGGCTCCTAGCACGGACACGATCGCACCGACGGTGCCGAGTGGACTTGCTGTAAGCAATTTGAGGGGAACGAGTTTGACGTTGACTTGGACTGCTTCGACAGATAATGTGGCGGTGAAAAATTATAATATTTATTTGAATGGTAGATATGTAACTTCCTCGACCACGGCGAGCGTGAATGTGACCGGGTTGACCTCGATGACATCATATGACATTACGGTGCTTGCTTCCGATACATCGAATAATCGATCATCAGTAAGTACGGCGTTACGAGTGACGACGCCAGACGGCACTGCACCTACGGTGCCGACGAATGTTACGATATCGAATCAGACGCTCGCTGGCTTTACTGTGACCTGGACGGCATCGACTGATAATGTTGCCGTTACCAAATACAATATTTATCGCAATGGTGCTTATATCGCGACAATAAACGCACCTACGAGTACTTACACCTTCGCGAATTTGCTTGCGAACACGACGTATCAAATTACGGTGTTGGCGATGGATGCGGCCGGCAACCGATCGGCGCAAACGGCTGCAGTGAGTGGCACCACATTGGCAGGTACGGATACGCTGGCGCCGACAGCACCGACGAATTTGCTGAGTAGCAACATTACAACGTCCGGCTTCACCATCACATGGACGGCAGCGACGGACAATGTTGGCGTGAGTGGCTACAACATATATCGTAATGGTACGTACGTGACAACGGTCAGCGGTACGACCACATCGTACACGTTTAGCGGATTGTCGGCAGGTCTGACGCACAATGTGTATGTACGTGCGTTAGATGCGGCGAAAAACTTTACGAATAGTACGACACGTTCCGTGACGACATTGGCAGCCGGAGATGCAACGCCACCAACTGCCCCGACGGGTTTGGTGAGCAGCAATGTTAGTAAGACTGGCTTCCGTATCGCTTGGACGGCGGCGACGGATAATGTAGCCGTAGCAAACTACAACATCTACCGCAACGGAGCGTACGTCGCGACTGTAGGAGGCGGTACACTCAACTACACCTTCAGTGGTTTGGCGGCGGGCACGACGTACAGCATCACTGTCCGTGCGCTAGACGCCGCGAAAAACTTCACGAACAGCACAGCGTTAAGCGTGACAACGCTCAACTAAGTAAACAATAATCGAACAACAAAGGGGATGTCCCAAGTCGGACATCCCCTTTTTGTCTGCTCAAATCTAGTGGATTCGGCGCATAACTATAATGTTTTTACAGCCAGTATTGTTGAGACGGCAGAGCGATTCTTGGCGGCATCATAAGCTAAAACGGTGATATTGTAGGTCGTATTAGCAGTCAATCCACTGAACGTGTAATTTCTGACAGATCCAGAGAGAGAGGTCACATAAACTCCGTTTCGATAGACGTTATAGCCAGTCACAGCGACATTATCGGTCGAAGCGTTCCAACTGACGACAAATCCGCTCGTTGTCACATTTGCTGAACTCAAGCCGTTTGGTACTGTCGGCGCTTGTGTGTCGGGCAAGACCACATTGCTGAGCGTTTTGACACTTAACGCGGTTGACAGTGCTGAGCGATTCTTGGCCGCGTCATAAGCTAAAACGGTGATACTATACGTTGTGTTGGCGGCGAGTCCGGTGAACGAATAGTTTCTCGTTGCCGCGGAAACGGTAGCGATGTACGTGCCGTTTCGATAGATGTTGTAGCCAGTCACAGCGACATTATCGGTCGCAGCATTCCAACTGACGACAAATCCGCTCGTTGTCACATTTGTTGAACTCAAGCCGTTTGGTATTGTAGGCGCTTGCGTGTCGGGCAAGATCACATTGCTGAGCGTTTTGACGCTTAACGCGGTTGACATTGCTGAGCGATTTTTGGCGGCATCATAAGCTAAAACGGTGATGCTGTACGTGGTGTTGGCGGCTAGACCACTCAACGTGTAGCTTCTCGTTGTCGCGGGAACGGTAGCGATATATGTGCCGTTTCGATAAACGTTATAGCCAGTTACAGCGATATTATCGGTTGCAGCGTTCCATGTAACGCGGAAGCCGCTAGTCGTTATATTGGACGCGGTGAGAGCGCTTGGAACACTTGGTGCTGTCGTATCTTTCGGTACGTACGTTACCGAGAACGATGCGCTCGCAGGCGATTCGTTGCCTGCGCGGTCAATCGCTGTCACAGTAAACGTAACCGCTGTATTTTCAGGCATATTCGTCACTTGATACGATAATGGTGGGAACGGATTGTTCGGCACTCCTGGGATTGGCCACTGTGCAGGTAACAATTGCCCGTTTCGATATACCCGATAGTTTGTCACCATCACGTTATCTGTTGCACCGCTCCATGTTAGCGTAAATGCATTGCCGTTCCAACCGCTTGCCGCCAGATTGCTCGGCGCAGTCGGTGCCTCAAAGTCTGGAGGCGGCAGTGTGACGACGTACAACGCATTGCTAAATTCAGAAGCATTGCCAGCCGCATCGAACGCACGCATGAAGAATGTATATACCATGTCGCTCGTCAAATTACTCACTACATGAACGATATTGCTCGCATCAAATGTTGCTCCGGACGTTGGTGTAATTGTCGTTAGCAACTGCGCGTTTATATACAACTCATATTTGGCGATTCCGACGTTGTCGGAAGCTGCTGGCCAAGTCAATTTGACACTGTGCATGCCGACCTCAGACTCAACGATTGGCCCGGGTTTACTAGGTGCGGTCACATCGGCGACGGTGAAAGTAACCGGCACTGCTTCGGCCGAGCCGACGGTGCCGTCATACACTTTCAAATAAAAAGCGACGAGTGTCTTGCCGCTCTCGGTAAGACTCGGTGTCCAAATTAACGTTTCGCCAGGTCCGATGGTGAGATGCGGGATTGATGTTGGTGTGTTCCCGTTTTTGCTGACAGATCCTGCACTGGTCTCGACTACCGCAAACACGAGCGGTTCGGTCGCGTCACCATCATATTCATCCGCAGCTGCGAGCAGGTCGTTATAACTAATCCATCGCTCCTGCTGGGGAACCGCGCCACCGAACGCATTCACCTTCGTCAGCATTGGATGATCTTCGACAGCTGTTATTTGAATATACACCGTTGCATTGACTAGCGAGTTCGCCTTGCCATCAAACGCCCTAAATGTAAATGAATCAAAGCCATTCACATTTCTTTGCGGTTCATAGCTGAACGCGCCCGTCAAAAGATTAGTGATCGTTATTTTGCCAAGTGTCGGTTGAGTCGCAATGCTAATGGTGACGGGATCACCGTCCGCATCAATCGCAGGCAAAATGCCGTGGTACAACTGATCTTCGTTGATGACAATGCTTTGTCCGTTGACGGTCGGCAAGTCATTGACCGGCAGGATGATCATCGATACGCTCGCGATATTCGAACTGTTACTACCATCAGATACGCGGAATGTAAACGAATCCGAGCCATGCACATTTTCATTCGGTACATATCGGAACGAGCCGTCTGAGGCATTCGTTAGCGTGATCGTACCGAGCGCAGGAGGTTGTACGATGCTGTAAGTCAATGATGGACTGTCTACATCCGTTCCTGCCAGTTGCCCATTCACAGCGACATCTTCATTGGTGGCATAAGCGAGTGACACTGCTTGAGGCGGGTCATCAACGTTGCTTAACGTGATCGTAAACGCGCGATCAATCGACAATCCGTAGCGATCAGTGACACGAAGTCGAATCGAATACGAAGGCTTACTTTCATAATCGAGTGCATATTGATTGAGCAGTTGATTGGCTTCAATTTTGAAAAAGAAATTGTCATCACCGCCGAACCCGTCTACTAAACGATACGTGAATGTATCCCCCGAATCGACATCGTTTGCTGAAAGTGTTGCAATCGTCACGTTCGAGCTATGCGTTTCGGGCACGCTCGTAGCGGATAGCGACATTACCGATGGCGGGCTCTTCGTCGTTACCTGCAATTCACCGCTTGCTGGTGATCGACTGCCGCTACTGGTCACTGCTTTGAACGTGTATCGATACGTGGTGGCACTTTGTAGCCCTGTCACGTTTAGCGAGCGGGAAGGCGCATTGACGGTCGCAAGCAGTGAACCGTTCTGAAACACCTCGTAAGCTGTTGCGTCGAGGTACCCTTCCAACGCCCCCCACGATAATGTAAGCGATGTCGCTGTCACCGCTGAAGCCACCGGTGCAGATTGAGTCGTACCAGGAGAATAAATATCTGCGCGTTGCACCACATACGGGTTGCTCCATGTTCCCGCACCGTCTGCCTGAAACTTCGCAAATTTCGGATCAAATTGCATCGCAGGACGAATGCCGAAATTGATATCGTTCGCATGTCGTCCGCCAAATCCGGCATCGAAGCCGACTGTGCGTACTCTGGTCGTACTGGACGCAGAAGGTGTGTTCAGCGCATAAATCCAGTTGCTATTTTCCGACAAAGTCCCTGGAATATCGTAATACGCTTTGGTTGCTGCTTTGCTCGTCGGTTTGGCGGTTCGATAATCACCGCCTAATTGCGAACTTCTGTCATACACCCACTCTTTGAGCTGTTTGACCGACAGCAAGAACACTTTGTCAGTGACCATTTTATAGTACGCTGTCGTGTCATAGTTTTGAATGACATGATTGATGTCGAGATTCGGAGTATGGTATTCGCTGCCGCCATCTTTATGAATCCAATCCGTATTCGGCAACACCACTTTATGCGTAAGCGGCTTGATTAAATTCAGTTCGGCGGCACTAAAGTTACCGTTCGCCAAGAATCCCATCTCGCTAACATAGGCGTTGAGCGTATTGTTGCTATCGGGATCATTCTGAATCCAGTCAATCAGATCGCTGCCACTATTGGCGCTATTACTATTTAACCACTGGCGAATGTTCGAATTCGGATAGTAATTGCTACCGTTATAGAAGCGCGTGTTGTCATACATGTAATAATGATACGAGCCGAACACATCGAATGGTTTGATCGTCAGGATGCGGTCGGAAAACAAAATCGGCAAGCCGCTCTCGGTGATGTGGATGACGCGCCACAAAATCGGATCCCCATCATATTTGCCAAAATAAAGATAGTCACCGATGTTTAGACTTGGTGCAGCTTGTGCTTCCATCATCTGGCCTCTGTTGGTGACAACTTGTTGCATGAAAACGGCTGTCGTCAACATAGCGAGTAGCAAAAAGGTCAGCACGACGAAGCGGACCACTCGCCAACGAACGGGTGTTGCATTGCTCAACATAAAAACCCCTCCACAACTTACTTTTTGATTATTTTGAAGCGCTTACTGTCAATTATAATCAAACACTTATCTGTTGCATATAACCGAATTAGTATCTTGCAATACACAGTAGCGTGTGATATTATAACTTTACAAGGTACTAATTATTAAACAGTACCAAGCATAAGCGAATTAAAAGGAGGGAACTTTCGTGAACGTACAATTCAAAAAAGGTGTATTGGAACTTTGTGTGCTAGCGCTCGTGAAGCAACAGGATCGATACGGCTACGAGCTTGTACAACACATCTCGCAACAGATTGAAATTGCCGAAGGCACCGTTTATCCGCTCTTGCGACGCTTGACGCAGGAGCAGTATTTTCAGACGTACTTACAGGAGTCGGATGAGGGGCCACCGCGCAAATATTACCGTTTGACGGATAAGGGCCGCGAATATTTGTTGCAGTTGCAGACGGAATGGCTAGCGTTTGTCAAAGGTGTAAATGTTCTTTTGAAAGGAGAGGATGATGATGAATAAGGAGCAATTTTTGCAGGAGTTGTCCGCCGTGCTCAGTCGTTTGCCGGAAGAGGAACGCGCAGATATTTTGCGAGACTATGAAGAGTATTTTGCAGTCGGGCTAGAGAACGGCAAGTCGGATGTGGAGATCGCTGCGTCACTCGGATCGCCGAAAAAAATCGCGCGTGAATTGTTGGCCGACTATCATGTAGAGGCTGCAGAGCGAGACTGGTCGTTTGCTAATGTATGGAAAGCGGTGCGTTCGGTTAGCATGCTTACCTTTGTAAATTCAATCTTGATATTAGGTGCATATTGTGTCGGGCTCGTTCTGCTGGTTGGCGGATGGATCACTGGCGTCGCGCTGACAGCCTTTCCGCTTGTGATGTTGGTCATCCATCAGATGGTGCCACTTTGGCCGTTTGCCTTCGTTATGTTCGTCATGCTAGCGATGTCTGGTCTTGGATTGCTCATCTGTGTGTTGATGTGGGCCGTTAGCAATTGGTTCAAACGCGGTTTTCTACACTATGTGAAATTCACACTTGCACAATGGAAAGGGGGCGAATCAGATGGGCAAAAAGATTAAAGTGACGCTTACTGTTATTGTGGTGCTTGCAATTGCTATGATTGTGACAGGTATTGTCGGCGCAACGATGACATTCCCAGGTCCTGGGGAGCGCAATCCATCCTACCCATTCGAACAACAAAAGACTGTGCCTGCCGACACGTTCGATTCGGTGAAGATTGAAGGACGGACCGTCGATTTGCAGGTGTCAACAGCTGATGTCACCGAGGCGCAAATTCGTTTGAGCGGCCAATTGTTCCGCAATGATCAAGACTCGCAAGACTTTATTGAAGCGACCGTACGTAATGGCGAATTATCTGTTTCTTTCTCAAAGAAAATGTTGATGACTGAGTTACAGGTATTTGGTATTGTGGTAGGTGGTGAAGAAGCGTTCGAGTTACAAGCGGAACTGCTGTTGCCACAAAAAATGTATCGCTCGATCAAAGTGGAATCATTAACCGGCGATGTTTTGGTGCGAGGAGTGGAATCACGCTTGTTGGATGTGGAGTCGGAATTGGGTGATATTGTGTTCGAGACTGCACTCGATCGTGAACAGCTCAGTTTGAAGGCCGAGACGGAACATGGTGAGGTCACCATGTTTGGTGAATCGGTGAGGACTTCGCACGAGTGGCGTGATAATGATGAATATCATGATTACGACAATCGATATGATCATGCTGTTCAATATTATGTCGGGAATGGACCGAACTGGGTAGAACTCGATAGCGAACTCGGCTCAATCGAGGTCAAACGCCAATGAGAAACGTGCTTGCGTCGCTGCTGTCGATTCTGCTTTTGCCTGCGATTGTTGTATCGCTAGGAGCAGGCGCTCATCCTGTTGCCATTCAGTCTCCGATCATTGCGTACGCCGATGACGACTATGAAGACGAGCATGAGGAGCACAGCGACCGTCACGGTGAGCACAATGAGGAAGATGATGCTCCTTACGAAGAAGTATTCAAGTTCATTGGCAAATTGGCGGTGGTTCTCGGTGCGCTAAGTTTGTCATGGTACCTCATGAAACGCAAACGGGTGTCAAAAACTATGCAGGTGCGCAAAGTGGCGAATTTCTTTTATCGCCTGCATACGTACGCGGGTTGGAGCGCATTGGTGTTGGTCGTGGCGCATGGAGCGTACTTTGTCGTGTACGAATGGTTGGATGATGAGACAATCACCGGTCTGCTTGCGTTCGTCACATTAGTCGCGCTCGCGGTGTATGGCGTCCTGCTTAGTCGACACCGGTTGCCTAAAAATCGACGTGTGCACTTTGCTTTGGCGGTGGGTTGGGTGGTGTTAACCATCATTCACGCGGGGGATGCCATTCCATTGCTGCTCGTTGTCGTCGGCGCTAGTTACGGTTTGATTTGGATGCTGGAGCGCCGCACAAAGACCGTTTAGTGATTATGGTTATTCTAGGAAGGATTGAATGGAGTTTAGGTATGATATACTCCTAGTATCATAAGCATCTCTTCGTTATCTGAAGGGGTGCTTTTTATTACAAAATTTTACTTTTTATCATTTGGAAGTTATAATTAAAAAGTGGATAACTTTGGATTTGATATCGATCATCCCCACGTTTCGAAAAATCTCGTATACTTATAGCAGAGGGGTTATAAATTTGCAGTGTTTGCTGTTCGATGGGCCTGAATCGGTGTATCATGTGCATGATAAGGGGTACAAATGGCTGTTCCAAAAGCCGCAGGTGCTCATCGGTTTTTTGCGTGATTTTATGAAATTGCCTGCCGAGGCGACGGTGCTTGAGGTGGTATCGCTGGATACGGAGCATGTTCTTCCGGATTGGAAAGGACTGCGCTCAGATCGAGTGTTCCGCGTGCTTTTGGAGATAGGTGGATTGAGGCGGGAGTGGTTGGTTCTGCTTGAATTTCAGCGAGAGCCAGACACGACGATGGATGTACGTTTTTTAGAATATGAAATGCTGGCGATGTTGTCGCAAGCCAACGCATGGCGTGGCAATAACGCCAACGCAGGAACTGCAACAGATCTGACACTGCCTGCCGTCATGCGGATTGTGATTTACAATGGCGAATTTCCTTGGCAAGGTTGGAAACAGCGACCGCTCGTCAAGCAGGAGGCAGCGCAATGCTGGACGGATTTGCCGGAAGTATGGATTCGCAAGGTGCATCAAGTGGATGTGCACCGTATGGACGTGCACGAATTGGCGAGTCAGACGAGCGGGATTAGCAAGGTGTTTTGGCTTGACCAAGTGATTGGTGTGGATTACGAGGAGACCATCAACAGACTGCGGGCGTTACCGACACGGTTGGACCTGGTGTCTGGCGAGGAGTACAAATCGTTCATGGGATGGCTGAATGTGAGGTTGCAAAAGAGTGTGCCTGCATTCGTTCAAAAGATTGCGGAGGTGTTTGAGCAGATGAAGCGAGGAGAAGAAGGGAAAGTGGCAGAAGTGGTCGAGGTCTATTATGAGAAGAAGTTTCGCGAGGTGCGGGAGCAGGCGCTACTTGAAGGGAAATTGGAAGGGAAATCTGAAGGCAAATTGGAAGGCAAAATTGAATTTGCGAAACGACTGATTGCTGAAGAACAGTTTAGCGTGGATAAGATTGCTCATTTAAGCGGGTTGACAGTCGAGCAGGTGCGCGGTTTGATGGTGAATTGATGAGTAATATTTCGTTTTACACGCGATGCCAATCGGCACGCCAATCTGTTATGGCTTCTTTAATTTGTTTCGGACTCAATGATTGTTCGGCGGCGTTAGCAGCCAACTGAGGGAATTCTGCGTCTGCAGCGAATCGCAGGGCGACGATTTGCCGAATCGATAAGCGAACGTCTAACAATTTACCGGTCAGTGCGAAATGTCGAATTTGTTCCTCAGCACGGATCGCTCGGTCTTGCGCGACTAAAGCATAGAGGCGCAAACGCAACGATAAGATGATGGCGGTCAGTTGCAAAGCACTTGTGGAGAATGACGTCCAAAAGTTCTGCTCACTTTGGGCGAACTGCATCCACTCAACGATGATTGCGCCTAGAAGAATAAACACGAGCGGGAAGAGAAAAAAATAACTGGTTGGTTCAAAAAAACGGTGGTTTTGGTAGTTCTGTTTGCGCATTTGAGAAGACCTCCTAAAAAGTTAGTTTGAGGGTGCACGCTTGCCAAAAATCGTTAGCAAGTCGCGTCGATAAAAGATGCCCATAAGGATGAGCAACAATGCACCGACGAGCAAATCGAGCCAATTGTTACGGTAGATTACGGCGACACCGGCCGCTACGAATATGAGTCCCATCATCGTATACATTTTCACCAAACCGAATCGAATAGGCATGTAGTATTGCGACACATGCGTACGGAACGCGAAGTAGATGATGTAGGCAATCGCCGTTGATAGCGCGGCGCCAATCGCTCCATATTCAGGGACAAGCAATATGTTACCGACGATGTTGACGATACAAGCGAGAATTGCAATCGGAATGTGCCACTTGGTCTTTTTTAGTAAGTTCATCGCTAGCCCTGTGGTGAGTGACATCGTGTAGAGCATGGGCATGAATACGAGAAACGGCATGATGAATGCGGCCTCACGATAAGCACTGCCGAGAAACATGATGATCAACTCTTTGCCAGCAATCATTGCAATTGAAATGCTGAACATGACCATTGCGATAATCCGTGCGATGCGTGCGTAAAAATCGGTGTCGTCCGGATTTTTTTCATAATGTTCATAACAGACCGGTGCCCAAAAAGTGTTGAAAGCGACTTGAATGACGCTCAACAGAGCGATGATTTTCAAGGCGGCGGCGAACAGACCGAGTTCCTCAAACGTACTGTATTGCTTGAGTGCGATTCGGTCGAACGACTGAAAGAGCCATGTAATCATTGTCGAGATGACGAACGGATAACTAAAAATCACGATATCTTTAAATTGATTGGTGCTTTCGTAGGTCGTTGTGCTGCCACGACCGAAGCGCCAGAATGATTTTTCGAAGAGAATGGCAATTATGCTCAACACGATGAAAGTCACGACCGTTGCATAAATAATGGCTTTGAAACTTGCCCCCCACATAAAGACGAAGAGGATAATGAACACGATGTTAAGTGTACGATTGGCTACTTCAAGAATCGAGTAGAGGTGTCCCTTCTGCTTCATGCGAATGACGAGCACGGCGAAGCGATAAAAAAATTGAAAGAAAATGCCGACGACAAGTAATACGGCAATATGGAACACTTCCTCTTCGATGAGAAAGTGAGTAACCGGTCCATAAAAAATGAGCAGTGGCGGCAAGATGAGCAATGCAATCAGCATCGGCAGCTTGAGCGAGTGGAGTAGCAATCGGCTGCGGGCCTCTTCCTTTTCTTCATAAAAAAAGCGGACAAACGCTTGGTCAGTGCCGAACATCATAAATATCATAATCAGATTTAGCGCCAACGTAAACATCGACGCCTTTCCGAAGTCGGCCGGATCGAGCAAACGGGTGGTGATGATCGTTCCGAGAAAGCCGACTAACATCCCGAGCCAACTGCCGTAGGAAAACGACATAAACTTGCGAAGTAGTTTTGATTTTAGAAAATTCATCAGGCGGACTCCAATCTTGCAAACCTGCTTTATGTAAAATATTATACATTTCAAGTTTGTTTCGTTCAATGAAAATGACAACGGTGCTCGTTTCCGTTATATTGGAGGTGTGCGCATGCGAGGCACAGACAAATTCAGGTGGTGTGGCGTTTGGAACTATATCGTAAGTCGTTTTTGCCGATTGTCCTTACTTTTTTTCTAATATTCATGGAGATGATGTTGCTCGATTTTCAAATATATGGTGCCGGTGACCGCCCGCCAGAGTACATTGAACTGTCGACGTTTATCGCCTATTACTTGCTGGCAGCGCCGGTCGTGTTCTTTCTCGTGCTGTTTGCGTTCAATCGCTATGTGCTTCGTTTCACGGCGCGTGAGGCAGTGTTGCTCAATTCGGTGTTGCTGACAATCTTTCAGGGGCTGATGATTCTCGGATATTTCAAGTTGAATGTGTGGAAAATTCCGCTGTTCACATAGGACGGAAGGGTGGTCGAACGATGAATAGCACGCGAAACATACTGTGTGTCGGCGAGTTACTCGTTGACTGCTATGACGGACTGAAAACGATGGGCGGTGCGCCGGCCAATGTCGCTGCGGTTGCTGCCAGGCTGGGTAGCCGCAGTTTTTTTCTTGGTAAAATTGGTGCCGATTCAGAGGGGGATTTCCTAATCGAAGAGATGATTGCACACGGCGTACAGGTGGAGCATGTCGTTCGTGATGCTGATGCGCCGACAGCAATCGCGCATGTTTCGTTGGATGAGAGCGGGGAGCGTACGTTTCAGTTTAGGCGCGGAGCGGATGAGCGCTTGCGCTGCGATGAAGTAGCGCCTGAAGTGGTGCAAATGATGGAGTTGGTCCACTTTGGTTCGGCAACGGCGATGCTTGAGGGTGCGCAGCAAACGACGCGCGACACCTATTTTCATCTGCTACAGATGGCCAAAGCGAACAGAGCATATATTTCATTCGATGCCAACTATCGTGAGGCTCTGTGGGGAACCGATGTGTCTGGTTTTCGCCAAGCGGTGACGGCGGCGATGGCGTACGCCGATTTTGTCAAATTGAGCGAGCACGAGTTGTTCTTGCTGACGGGTACGGAGCAATTGACCGAGGCGTTGCACAAGTTGCATGCGCTTGGTGTGCGGATAGTGACGGTCACGCTGGGAGCGGACGGAGCGATCTTATCGGACGGGTATCAAATACAGCGTCTCGCCGCACTTCCGGTGGATGTGGTGGACACAACGGGAGCGGGTGACGCTTTTGTTGCTGCAGTGCTTCATCAACTTGCCGCCAACGCCACCGATCCGCGCGCGCATTCTTTTGAAGATTGGACGCAGATGGTCGTACAAGCCAACCGCATTGGGGCGGTCGCTTGCACGAAGGTGGGGGCGCTGACGGCTTTTACAGAATCGGGGAGCACATCAGCTACGCATCATTTGTAAAATGACCTGTTGGATATTTGCCACATCACCCGCACCGTGCGCCTTACCGAACGTATGTCCGCCGGCCAGAAGCGCCATCGTCTCTTCATCGTTCATCGCCATGCGAGCAAACGTCTCACGAATGTCTTGTGCGCTCGCCAAAGGATAGGAATTGCCGTTCGGCCCCTCCCGATTCACATAAATCAGAACCATCTGCACAGTAGCCAACGGATTTTCTAACTCGCGGTCGCCGCTGTATCGTTGATCACCGAGCCATTCGCTTTCCACGCCCCAATAAATATTGTTGCCATATTTTTTCTTGATCGTCCGAAGCAGTCGCCTTGCCTTATCGAGGTTGCCGTTGTCGGGCCAACTGTTGAGCGGCGCAAAGCGCTGTACTCCTGTTCCTGCTCCGCCGCGTCCGTCGCCGATGCGATACGTACCGGTAGCGTGCCATGCCATGCGGATGAAAAACGGTCCTTAGTGTCCATAGTCGGCTGTCCACCAGTCTTGGCTGTCCGTCATCAAATCGTACAAATCCTGTATCAGTGCGTAGTAGTCGAGCGCTTGAAACCCTTGGGCATATTCAAACGCCTCGTCCATCGTGTTTGTTTTGCGATCGTGCTGATGTAAAATCCCCTAATTTAGTTGCTTAGGCCACCAATCGCGGTTGCTGGTACCGCTCATTTTGTTGGTGGTTGCGGATCCGTGTGAAAAGGGGCACTTTCCGCCGCTTGCCGAGTCTTTCATGTCCATTCGAGTCGCTCCTTTTTTCTTAAGATACTTGAAAATGTAAGCGTTCTCTATATGGTATCACTATCATTCTACTACATGTGACAAAAATCGTGCTATGGTTTTTGGCACGTTTTTGCTTGGTCATCAGTTGACAATATAATTGAATAGTTATATGCTTATAAAAAAATGTGAGGAATGAAGCGCATGGAAAATGATCGCATGTTACCGTTCGAGCATGCTTCGGAGCAACTAAAACTATTGGCCGATAAGTCGAGGCTTCACCTGCTCTCGCTGTTGCTCCATTCGGAATTGTGTGTCTGCGATTTGGTCGAATTGACGCAACTATCGCAACCGAATGTTAGTCAGCATATGCGTAAATTGAAGTTTGGCGGATTCGTCTCCGAATCGAAAAAGGGGCAGTGGGTGTACTATTCGCTACGCGATAGCATCCCTGCTTACGTGCGCGACGTTTTGCGCAATTTGCCTTCGCTGGAAGCGGGAGTGACAGCGCTCAAAGCGAAAAACTCTGCTTGTTGTGTGGTTGAAACCGTGAATTTCGGAGGTTTAGAACGTGCAGAGAAAATTGGCAGCTGAATTTATCGGCACCTATATTTTGATGTTTGCTGGCACCGGCGCGTGCGTCATCAATGCCATCACAGGTAGCATCACACACGTAGGCATCGCACTTATCTTCGGGCTCGTGGTGATGGCGCTGATCTACACGTTCGGTCACATTTCCGGCGCTCATTTTAACCCGGCTGTGACGATCGCGTTTATCGTCTATCGGACGATTTCGTGGCGGGACGGCCTGCTCTACATCGTCATGCAAGTGACAGGTGCAATCGCCGCCAGCCTAACGCTGTTCCTCATGTTCGGCAACGTCAGTCGCTTGGGTGCGACCGTGCCGGCAGGCAGTTGGCAGCAGTCGTTCGTGCTCGAAGTCATTTTGACGTTCATTTTGATGATTGTCATCTACGGTTCGGCGCTACACACCAAGGCGGTGCATGCGTTTGCTGGCGCGGCGATTGGCGCTACCGTCGCTGTGGAAGCGATGTTTGCCGGACCGATTAGCGGCGCCTCGATGAACCCAGCGCGTTCGCTGGCACCGGCGCTCGTCTCCGGACATTTGGAACATCTTTGGATTTACTTGACAGCTACCGTGCTTGGCGCGCTGCTGGCAACATTTATATTCAAATATATAAAAGGAGAATGAGAACATGAGTAAAAAATTGGTTTATTTTTTGTGTACGGGCAATTCTTGCCGCAGTCAAATGGCGGACGGCTTTTTGTCGGCGCTAGGTAGTGAGCAGTACGAAGTGAAAAGTGCCGGCCTAGAAGCGCACGGCTTGAATCCGCGTGCCGTGCAAGTGATGAGCGAAGCGGGCGTTGACATTAGCAACAACAGTTCGGATGTGATTGATCCGGAACTTTTGAACCGTGCTGATTACGTGATCACCCTGTGCGGTCATGCCGATGAGCATTGTCCGGTTATTTTCAATAAAGAGGTCGTCAAATGGCATTGGGGATTCGAAGATCCGGCGAAGGCGACGGGTACGGAAGAGGAGATTATGGCGAAATTCCGCGAAGTGCGCGATTCCATCAAACAGCGCATGGAGCAGTTCGTGAAAGAGGGCAAGTAGTATGATTCAGCGCATGCATGTTGCAGTCAATTGTAACGATTTGGAGAAGTCGTTGGCGTTTTATCGCGCGTTTTTCGGCGAAGAGCCGACGAAAGTGAAAGACAATTATGCGAAATTCGAGTTGAACGAACCAGCGCTCCATTTTTCTTTGAATGTGCGTCCGTTTGAACCGAAGGGTGTGCTCAACCATCTGGGGTTTCAGGTGACAGACACGGAGGACGTGTTGCGCATGGGCGAACGTCTGCGCAGCAACCAGTTGTTGACGATTGATGAAATGAACACGACTTGCTGCTATGCGGTGCAGGATAAAGTGTGGGTGTATGACCCGGACGGAAATGCGTGGGAAATCTTTTATACGAAAGAAGACTCGGAGTTCGAATCGGCGGGTGATGCTCGCGATTTGTCGCTCTGTTGCGCGCCGCCGCAAGCACCCGTGTCGGTGCAGTTTGTCTCGTTTAAGAAATAAGGAGGTCATCATGCACAAGGCGATTATTTTGGGAACAGGACCGGCAGGCTTGACGGCTGCTATTTATTTGGCGCGAGCGAACTTGAACCCTTTGGTGATTGAGGGACCTGAGCCGGGTGGACAACTGACGCTAACGACGGAAGTGGAAAATTTCCCAGGATTTCCGGAGGGGATTATGGGACCGGAACTGATGGACAGCATGCGCAAGCAAGCGCAGCGGTTTGGCGCTGAATTCAAGCGCGGTTGGGTGACTGGCGTTGATTTGTCTGCTCGTCCGTTCCGCTTGCAAGTGGACGGTTTGGGTGAAGTAATGACGGAGTCGCTCATTCTTTCGACGGGCGCTTCCGCCAAATTCATGGGCATCCCTGGCGAGCGCGAGAATGTTGGGCGTGGCGTCAGCACGTGCGCCACTTGCGATGGTTTCTTTTTCCGCGGCAAAAAAATTATCGTGATTGGCGGCGGCGACTCGGCAATGGAGGAAGCGAACTTTTTGACGAAATTCGCCTCCGAGGTGCGCGTCGTGCATCGCAGAAATGAGCTGCGCGCTTCAAAAATCATGCAGGACCGGGCGCGCAACAACCCAAAAATTACGTGGAGCTTGAATGTTACACCGCTTGAGGTGAAGGCCGGCGAGCAGGGCGTGACTGCGCTGATGGTACGCAATAATGAGACGGGTGCGATCGAAGAGTTGGCGACCGATGGGATTTTTGTTGCCATCGGACACCAGCCGAACACGGGGTTTTTGAACGGTCAATTGGCGACCGACGAAACCGGCTACTTGCTCGTCAAGCCAGGCACTTCCGAGACGGAAGTAGTGGGCGTGTTCGCTTGTGGTGATGTGCAGGACAAGCGTTATCGGCAGGCGATTACGGCGGCCGGCAGTGGTTGTATGGCGGCGTTGGACTGCGAGCGTTATTTAGAGGGACATTGAGGCATTTATGAAGTTTGGAGGAATAAACATGAGCGAAACGAAAGCATATCAGTCGCTGCATGAGAATCGGATTTTTTTCGGTGGTGCGGCTGATGTGGAGCAAATGGTGAAACAAGAGCAGATCGATGTAGTCGTTGATTTGCGTGGCGAGGCGACGGCGTGCGCTTACCCGAGTGACGCAGTGCAATGGGTGCAAGTTCCACTTGGCGATAACGACCCGCAACCGCAAGATGTGTTGTTCAAGCAGGCGATTGACGAAGTCGTGGGCGCATACCGAGCGGGCAAGAAAGTCGGCTTCCACTGCGGCGGCGGCAAAGGTCGTACCGGCACGGTCGCGGCGGGCACGCTCGTTGCCCTCGGTGTTTGTACAACAGTCGATGAGGCGGAGCGAGTGGCACAAGCGATTCGTCCGGTGATCAACATCAAACCGGAACAGAAAGAAGCGCTATACAAAATTTACGGAGATTGATAAGATGAACCTGTGAGGCGACCTGCTTCACAGGTTTTTTCTTGTTTGCGATTTCGTGTATGATAGATTTATTTTAGATTTGGAATAGGTGTGATGCGTACATGATAGAGTTGTATCGCTGATTTTTTCTGTCGATCATGCTGACATTTTTCGTAATATTTGTGGTTCAGATGATCGAGATTCACGGTATATCGATGTGGGCGCGTTTGTTATCACACGTTGCGCGAATCGACGATGTTCATTGCGTTGTTGTTCATAGTGTTGCAAGGGCTGATGGTTAGGGCGTATTTTAAATGGAATGTGTGGAAGATTCCGTTGGTTAATTGAAAGGCTAAGTTATTTTTTTGTCATATTAGATATATTATTATTAAAATAATTAAATCAGGATTTATTGGCCTGACAAACGAATGATGAATTATGAGTTGACAGGTTCTTTTATTTTCTGCATTTTTTTATAATTAAATGTATTTAAAAGTGAGGAGCGTTTTAAATGAATTCATTACTGTTACGAAGAAAGTTGTTTGTTTTTTTGTTTATGTCAGTATTTATGTTTTTTTTCACCAGTACGTGCTTCACAAACAATGCCTATGCAAGCAATAGCACCCTAGACATTGATTATACTCAAATGAATTTTTCCAATCCAAGTTTGTTGTCTGGAACTGCGAAGAGTTCAGGTGCTGTGTATAAATACACGAATTTAATCACAAAAAACGGCACAACTCTTGATGCCAAAGTTACGATTATGCAAATTAGCAACGCAACTCTTGCCGAATTTGATGGCACAACGAACGCTTCTAGATTTGAACCCGAAATTGCAACGGGTACAGGTGGTGGATTTGTAAAATTCGGTTTTGAATTCTTTCTCGGAGGCACTAATACGCCAATCTTTATCGATGATTTTAAATACACAGCGGTAGATATCGATGGTTCTTCCAACACAAACAGAGAATATCATGAGATCTCTGGATTTGTTGAATATATCACTGACCAAACATGTAAACTCACGATTAGTAATTCCACTGAGGGAAGGACTCGATTTTCCGGCATTTCGACATCTCTATCTGGCATAACTTTCGAAAACACAGCATCTTTTATTGCTGATTATAAATCTCCTCTAAAATCATTTGTGGTGTTAATGGGTAACACGGGTGCTAATAGCACGGCGCGTTTATTTTCTGCCAATTTCGGAGCTCCTAGTGGTGTTTTTACGAATGAGGTCGTTACACCGAATCCGCAAAAACCCACGCTAACGTTATCAATTAATGATGGCGGGGATGGCATCGTCAATGAAGCGGACGATTACCAATCCGTGCCGTTATCCGGTACCACAAATGCTGGTGCAGGACGGACCGTTAATCTTGTTGTTTCGGATGGTACAAACAATTTTAATTATACAGCCATTGTTCAAAACAATAATTCTTATAGCGTAAATGCAAATATTTCATCATTATTGTTTGGTAATATCACTGTGAATGCAAATGTGACGGATGTAAACGAAACACCTGCAACAACTGCAACTGACACTACAATTAAACAAGCGACAGTGATATTTAACAAAAATACAGGCGATACCGATGCGAGTCCGTCTTCAATTGTTGTCAATGCACAAGGGAAGGTTGCGGCGCTTCCAACACAGCCTACTAAAGCAGGGCATCAATTTATTGGATGGAACTTCTCTGTAGATGGTTCTGGTGGCAATTTCACAACCTCCACTACGGTTAACAATACGGTTACGGTTTATGCTCAATGGTCAATAAATAATTATAAAGTTAGTTTTGTAAGTAACGGCGGGAGTGCGGTTGCAGACCAAGCGGTAAATTACAACAGTACGGCGACAGCGCCGACAGCACCGACAAGAACAGGCTACACGTTCGCTGGTTGGTACAGCGATGCAGGCTTGAACAATGCTTATAGTTTCAGCACGCCAATCACTGGCGACATCACGCTTTATGCGAAGTGGACGATTAACAGCTATGCGGTGAGTTTTGAGGAGAATGGCGGCAGTACGGTTGCAGACCAATCGGTAAATTACAACAGTACGGCGACAGCGCCGACAGCACCGACAAGAACAGGCTACACGTTCGCTGGTTGGTACAGCGATGCAGGCTTGAACAATGCTTATAGTTTCAGCAGACCGGTCACAGGCGACATCACGCTCTATGCGAAGTGGACGATTAACAGCTATGCGGTGAGTTTTGAGGAGAATGGCGGAAGTACGGTTGCAGACCAATCGGTAAATTACAACAGTACGGCGACAGCGCCGACAGCACCGACAAGAACAGGCTACACGTTCGCTGGTTGGTACAGCGATGCAGGCTTGAA